>NZ_QHCP01000007.1:0-440370 GCF_003182415.1 Actinokineospora spheciospongiae
AACGAGCTGGACCTGCTGGAGGTCACCCTGGAGGACTTCCTCAACAACAACACCATCAGCGACAACCTCGTCTTCAAGAACAACCTCGTCGACGTGATCGACGACATCAACGTCATCGACGACATCGACGTCTCCAAGATCTTCATCGACCTGCTCTGATCCATCCGGTGAACCGGCGACCCCTTGTCGAAGGGGTCGCCGGTTCACCTTTGTCGGGAAATGGTGCGAGGCCGCCCACGGCGTCTCATCGTCGAAACCCGCTTTTTCCGCAGAATCAGAGCTCAGCGGCACGCCGAATCGGCCCGTTCGGCATGGGCAGGTGAATGCCTTCTGTCGAAGACGGGAATGACGAGGTGGCATACACGGGTGTCAGCCGGTGCGCCCGTCGATGTTCTTCGCCGATGGCGTGGGGGCGACCTCCGGCTCGACCGCCTCCGGGGCCGACTCGGCGGCCACCAGGGTGTCGGCGCGGTCGCGGGCGGCGACGAGGCCGCCCTCGACCCGATCACCGGCCTGCTGGCCGTCGCAGGTCACCGTGACTGTCCATCCGTTCTCCGCGGTCGTGTAGTCGGCGTAGATGGGTTGCCGCACGTGACCTCCTCGATCTTCCTGGTCCGCTGCCCACCGGGGAGACAGGCCCGACGGGCTCCGCTTATGGCGTTCCGACGCGGGTCACACGGTGAAGGCCTGATCGGAGCAACCCCATGCCGGAGTTCCGAGATGCCGCTTTACGCGAGTGGCGGAGCGACACGGGACGCAGTGGCCACTGGGGAAGCGGAGCGGTTCCCCAGTGCTCCCCGCAGGTCAGATCACTCCGTCAAGGGCATCGAAGTCCTCGACCAGGGTCAGCACGTCATCGAGCCCCAAGAGCACGAGGATTCGACGAGGGGCGGCTCCCCGGGGGCAGACCACGACCAGGGCACCACCGCGTTCGCGGATTCGCAATCTGGCATCGATCAACACCGTGACACCCGCGCACCCCAGGAAAGTGACCCCGGTCAAATCCACCACGAGCGCGGAGAGCGCGGGCCGGGCGAGGCCATCGGAGACGGCTGTCCGCAGGGCGGGCGCGGTCAGGAAGTCGATCTCGCCCGTCACGTGCACGACAGCCCCTTGGCGGCCCACCGCACGGTGGTCTCGAGCAGACGATCGTTCACCGGGAACTCTCCTGGTCAAGGAAGTCATCAGCGGCGACGGCTGTCTGCTCAACCGCCCGTTCACAGCTCACACTAATCACAGGCCGCTTCCCGTTCAGTGCCTGGGGCATGAACCGCTTCACCCGTTCAGGGCCTCTTCGAGTCCGTGCCATCACCAGGAGTCACGCTCGCGGTGCACCCGACTTATACGGTCTGCGGGCGAGTCCGAGGAGTTACGCGGAGGAGTTCACGCCTTCGCTCGGGGGGCAGGTGCCGTCAGGTGGGCGGAAGCGGTGATCCGGGCGACAGAGTCGGCGAGCCGGTCCCGCTCGTCGGCGGGCAACGCGCCCGCGATGTCAGGCACGTGTTCGACGACGTCGGCGTAGAGCGCGTCGACGATCTGCTTGCCGAGCGGGGTGGGGCTGAGCACGACCGCTCGCCGATCGCGCTGGAGTGCCCCCCGCCGCACGAGCCCGCGGCGTTCCATCCGGTCGACGAGCCCGCTGAGGGCATTCTTCGCCATGCCGAGCTCCTGGGCGAGTTCGCCCATGCACCACGGGTGGTCCTTGATCGCGCACAGGACGGTGGCCTGCACCGGGGTGAGGCCGTGGTCGGCGCAGATCTGCGCGTATCGGCGCTGTACCAGCACCGACAGCCACACCAGGTCGCTTCCGAAGCCGCCACTGCCCGCCACCGGCGCCTCCCTCCGTCGTCCCCGGCAGCCTACTCCATGGAAGTACACGGCATGAACTTCTTGCCTTTGTTCTTGTTGTGAACTAATTTGGTTCACAACAAGAACCAACTGGGGACGAGGGAGAAGGAAGCATGGACACGCAGCCATCACAGGTGATCGCCGTCTTCGGCGCGACGGGCAAGCAGGGCGGATCGGTCGTCGACGCGCTCCTGTCCCGCGGTGCGCGCGTGCGCGCCCTCGTCCGCGACCCCGGGTCCGACCGGGCGCGGGCGCTCGTCCGCCGTGGGGTCGAACTCGCGCGCATCGACATCGGTGATCCTGTGTCGCTGTCGGTCGCGTTGCAGAGGGTGGGTGCCTTCTTCTTCATGACCACCCCCGAGGGCCACACCCTCTCCGAGGTCGAGGCCGAGACCCGGCAGGGCGTCGCCCTCGTCGACGCGGTGGTCTCGGCGGCCGTGCCCAACGTCGTGTTCAGCTCGGTCGGCGGCGCCGAACGCGACTCGGGCGTGCCCCACTTCGAGTCCAAGCGCCGCGTGGAGGAACACCTCGAGAAGTCCGGTCTGCACGCGACGCTCGTGCGCCCGGTCGCCTTCATGGACAACTTCGCCTCCCCGGGGCCGACCGTCGACAACGGCGAGGTCGTGCTGCGCTGGCCGTTGCCCGATGGGGTCCCGTTGCAGTTGGTCGCCGTCCGGGATATCGGGCGGATCAGCGCCCTGTTCCTGCTCGGGACCGCGCGGGCACCCGGCGGTGCCGTCGAGATCGCGGGCGACGAGCGCACCGGCAGCCAGATCGCCGCCGCGTTCGGCGAACACACCGGCCTCCCCGCGCGGTACGAGGCCCTGCCCCTGGACGTCCTCGGCGACGACACCGACGCCCGGGCGATGTTCCGCTGGTTCGCGCAGCCGCCCGCCTACCAGGCCGACATCAACGCGGTGAAGAGGATCGAGCCCGGCACGTGGGACCTGCCCGCCTGGTTGCGTTCCGGCGGCTGGGCGCCCCCGACCCCCACCCGGTGACAGGACAGGAGCAACCCGACATGGGCAACCGGACCAGCCTCGGCAAGATCCTGATCTCGGCCTCGGCCGTGATCAGCGGCGCAGGCCCCTACGTGTTCGACTGGAACGACACGCACATCCACAACCCCCACTGGCCCCCGCACGCCAAGTTCCACAACGCCCAGACCATGAGCATGGGCGCCGGGCTCGCCGCAGCCACCCTGTGGCACCTGTGGCGCCCGGCTCGCACCCCCGCCGCCACCCGCACCGCACTGGACGCCGCGGCCCTGTGCGCGGCGCTGTACTGGCTCACCCAGATCTCCGCCCTCGCCTACCCCGGTGCCAAAGCGGTGGACCCACCCGGCGAAGGATTCTTCCCGCAGAAGGTGGTCGCCGGACCCGCCCTGGCCCTCGCCGGACTCGGCTACACCCTGGAGCGGCGACGGCTGCGCAGGCAAGCCCCCCGGTAGTCAATGCCGGACGGCTGCTGCCGCCGAACGCCCACCGTGTCAAATGGGCGGTGGGCGCGGTGGGCTGGATCGCGGATTACCCGAACCCGATCCTGGAAGCACCGTCGACCTGTGCAGGTCGGCCACCTCCGGCGACGGCGCCCGCTCCGTCGGGGCGCTGCCGGTCCACTGCGCCTCGCGCCCTTGCTGCGCCGGGGTTCCATGACGGAGTTCGTGCGGGTTGCCACCGGCCCCACTCCGGTCAGCGGGCCTTGGGCCTGCGGGCGAGGAGGATGGTGATCACCACGATCACCGCGAAGGCGATCGGCCACAGGAGCCGGCCCCACCAGGTGTCGTGCGGGACGGGTGGTCGTGGAGGGAAGTCGGGTGGGAAGCCGGTGGTGGTCGCGCCGACGCCCAGCCTGGCCTCGCCGCGGCCGAGGGCGGGGTTGATGGACTCGACCACGACGGTCCACTGCCCGGCGGGCAGGGAGCGCGGGATTTCGACCACGCCGGGTTGCCCCGCGACGGCGGCCATCGGCACCGGTCCGATGCGCGGCTGGGTGGGGTCGTCGGGGGTGGCGGTCATCAGGGCGCGCATCGGCTCTTCGACCGGGTGGGGTTCGTCCCCCCAGGTCCCGGCCGCGCGGATGTGCCCGGCGCCGTCGCCGACGACTGTGAACGCGATGGTGGTGCCGTGCGCCTGGGCGTGTGGAACGCCCACGGCCACCAGCACGAGGAGGATGATCATCGCCGTTGCTGCGGTGCGCATGACTTCCCGTCTCGGGTTCACCCGGTGTGCCCCGGGGCCCGTGTCGGGCCCCGGGGCGTCGAAGGCTAGGCGGGTAGGTTCCACCGCTGGTTGGCGGTGGTGGAACAGGTCCAGATCAGCAGCCGGGTGTTGTTCGAGGAACTGGCGCCCTCGGCGTCCAGGCACAGGCCGGAACCCTTGTTCTGCAGCGTGCTGTCGGAACGCGGCACCCATTGCTGGGACTCGCCGCCGCGGCAGGTGTTGAGATGGACGGTGGTGCCCGCGGTGGTGGCGCCGCCGTTGGTGTCCATGCACTTGCCGAGCGCGCGCAGGGTGCCGTCCTGCTGCCTCGTCCAGACCTGGTTCGCTCCGCCGTGGCAGGTGTAGAGCACCACCGGGGTGGCGTCGGCCGAGCCGCCGCCGCTCACGTCGACGCACTTGCTGCCGATGCCGGTGATCGGGCCGGTCGGGGTGGAGGGTGTGGACCCCTTGTCGAGGAAGGTGTTGTCGGCGACGTTGTAGTGCGTGGCGAGGTAGGAGTTCGCGGGCGGGTTGGTGTGGAAGTAGTCGTTGTGCCCGCAGTCCAGGTGGTTCTCGTGCGCCTTGTCGGTGCAGAGGTAGCGCATCGGGGGGCGGTTGGGGGTGTCGGAGTAGCACATGACGTCGTACTCGTCCGTGCAGTGCGCCCCGCCGCTCGCGTTCGGCGCGCTGTTGTTCACCGCCCCGAGGTTGTGGCCGAGTTCGTGCGCCAGCGTGTGACCGCCCCAGCAGGAGGAGTCGGTGCGGGCGAAGTTCGGTCCGGTGTTGCTGCGGTTGGCCGGGGTCTTGCGGTCGTCACCCCGGAACTCGCCGATACCGCAGTACACCTTGGATTCGGCGAACACGGAGTACTTGCGGTCCGTGCGGTTGTACCCCTGCGCCTTGAGGGCGTTCAACATGCCCTCGAACGTGCTCAGGGCGGAGGCGCTGACCTCCACGTCGAGGACCACCGGCACGCAGGACGAGTCGTGCACCAGGCGCACCCGGCGGCTGCCGCCGGTCTCCGCCGCGCTGGCGTTGTAGATGGTGTCCATGTCGGCGGTCCACTGCCGGAACGAGGCCAGGTAGGTCGAGTACCTGTCGGTGCCCGGCGGGTGCACGTACATCATCTGGACGCGGTTGCCGCTGACGCCGTCACCGATGCAGGCCACCGAGGCGGTCGCGTTCGCGGACACCAGCGGCGCCACCGAGCTGCTCATGTCGAACCCCGGTGGTGGCGCGTCCGGGCCGTGCGTGCACCGATCGGTCCCGGGGATGCGGAACAGGCCCCGGCACAGGTCACCGGTGTCCCGCTCCAGGCCGTCGTAGACCAGGCCGCGACCGAGGTCGTTGGGGGGCATGGGCTGGGCGGAGACGGGGGAGCCGCCCAGCAGCAGGCCGAGGAGCGCCAGACCCGCCAGGACCTCGATCGCCCGGACCCAGGTGCGCGATCTCGACGTGGGCGGTGGTGTTCGGGACATGCGAGCTCTCCTTCGGGCAACGGTCGAGCCGTGGCGCCGGTCGAGTGGCGAGGCGCGGGCGCGCGGATTCGCCGCGAACGACAGGTGTGGCGGGTTCCTGTGAAATCTCGAGGCTCACCGACGGCGCGATCGTCAATTGACAGGGTTCGAGGAAAGTTACCCGCGCCACCTTGTGCAGTCAATGGTCGATACGGCGGGAAATGATTGGATCGCGTGAGCGGGGATATTATTGCAGGCGGTCGAGTTTCGTGATTCAACGTGGCAAGGGTTGCCACACTTTCATTGGATTCACCGTGTTCTCAGCTGCCTGGATTGGACTCGTCGCTCACTTTTGTTCCCGTGGCGGTTGTGGAGTACGGGGTGGCCGGCGAAGGCCTAGGGGTGCGGTGGATCGCGAAGTCGGTCTCAGGGCAAAGATTGGGTACCTCTACCTAGTGCTATCCGGCTTGTTCCTACCGCCGTAGTCCCCGATGGTGATGGGCAGGCCGCTGAGAGTCCCCGAGCCCCGCCCGACGGCCGCGTTTCCGGGCGGTGTCGTCACCCGGGGTCGGGGACGTCAGACGGCCGGTTCCGCGAAGGACGAACACCCCATCCCGCCAGGCGCCCCCGCCTGGCCCGGCGGTTGACCACCGTGGAAGGACTCCTCCATGCAACGAACCACCCGGCCCCGTGGGCGGGTCGTGCCTGCCCTCGTCGGCGTCGTGTCCGCGGCCATCGCCCTGGTGGCCACCGCGGGTCCGGCGCACGCGGCCGAGGCCGACTTCGTGCGGGCCGAGCGGCCCGCGCCCGGCGGCAGCTTCATCGTGTCCCTGAAACCGGGCGCGGCGGCGTCGGCCGAGGGCGTCCGGTCGGCGTCCGCGGCACTGGTGCGCAAGTACGGCGGCGACCTGGACTACGTCTTCTCCGCGTCCATGCACGGTTTCCAGGTAACCGACCTCACCGAGGCCGAGGCCCGCAGGCTCGCCGCCGACCCGTCGGTCAAGAAGGTCCACCAGGACGGCACCGCGCGCGTGGCCGACACCCAGAACAACCCCACCTGGGGCCTGGACCGGATCGACCAGCCCAACCTGCCGTTGGACAAGAAGTACAACCACCCCGGTGGGGGCGCGTCCAACGTGACCGTCTACGTCACCGACACCGGCATCAAGACCTCGCTCGCCGAGTTCGAGGGCCGCGCCTCCGTCGGCGCCGACTTCATCGCGGACGGCCGCGACGGCATCGACTGCAGCGGCCACGGCACGCACGTGTCGGGAACCATCGGCTCGAAGACCTACGGCGTCGCCAAGAAGGTCAAGCTGGTCTCGGTCCGGATGCTCGGCACCGACTGCACCGGCAACGGCCCGGACTCCGCCGGTGTCAAGGCCATCGAGTGGGTGACCGCGCACGCGGTGAAGCCCGCCGTGGTCAACGCCAGTTGGACCTTCGACACCGCCGACATCGGCAACGACGCCCTCGCGGGGATGGTCAACGCGGGCATCCAGATGGCCGCCGCCGCGGGCAACAACGGTACCGACGCCTGCTCCACCGGCCCGGCCAAGACCCCGGCGCTGATCACCGTCAACGCCACCAGCTCCAACGACGCACGCGCCTCGTTCTCCAACTACGGCAGGTGCACCGACATCTTCGCCCCCGGCGACAACATCACCTCGCTGTCGCTGGGCGACGGCGGCACCACCACCATGTCGGGAACCTCGATGGCCGCCCCGCACGTCGCCGGTGCCGCCGCGCTCTACCTGTCCGCCAAACCGTCCGCGAGCCCCCAGGCCCTGCGCGACGCGCTGGTCGGCAACGCCACCGACGGCAAGGTCACCAACCCGGGCTCGGGCTCGCCGAACAAGCTGCTCCACACCGGCTTCATCACCGGTGGCCCCGGCCCGGGCACCTGCGCCCCGATCACCAACGGCGACGACATCGCCATCCCGGACACCAACACCGCCGTCTCCTCCTCGGTCACCATGTCCGGCTGCGACGGCCGGGCGTCCACCGCGACCAAGGTGAAGGTGGACATCAACCACACCTACACCGGTGACCTGGTGATCGCCCTGGTCGGCCCGTCCGGCACCGTCCACAGCCTGAAGAGGGCGGGCGGTGCGAGTTCGGCCGCGGGCATCCACGAGACCTACACCGTGGACGCCTCCACGCAGGACCGCAACGGCACCTGGAAGCTCCAGGTCACCGACGTCTACACCTACGACACCGGCAACATCGACACCTGGACCCTCACAGTCTGAGTTCCGATGTCGACGGGAACGGTGCACCCCACCCGGCGGGGTGCACCGTTCCACGTCGCGTCGGGCCGGGAGGTCATAATTGACCGCACCCTTTCGCGACGGGGGCTTGGATGAAGGAGTTCCGGAAGCCGGTGATGAGGTCGGACTGCCCTCGCAGGCGGGTGTCTTCGACGGTGCCGGTGGTGCAGCCGGTGCTGCTCGCGGTGATGCCCCACCGCACCCTCCGCTGTCCCGCCGCGAGCCTGGGACCCGTGGTCAGGTCATATGCCCATGCCGCGGGCCAGCATCGGCCATGAGCGCTTCAGTTCCCGTTCCCAGTAGGGCCAGGAGTGGGTGCCCGGGGCGTAGAAGTCGGTTGTGATGGGGATGCCCGCGCGGGTGGCCTTTTCGGCGAAGGTCTTGGAGTTGGTGTAGGCGGCCGATTCGAGCAGGCCGGGGACGATGCCCTTGCCGTCGGGGTCGAGGGGACCGACATCGCCGTTGCCCGCGGAGATGAACAGTTCGGTCCCGCGCAGCGCGGCGAGCTTGTCGGCGGGGTTGTGCTCCATCCAGCGCTGCCGTTGGGCGTAGGGGTCTCCCCACAGGGCGTTCCAGATCGGGAAGCCCTGGGACAGGACGTTGAGCTGGGTGATCTCGGGGATGCCCGGTGCCAGCACGTCCGGCGCCCCGCTGTAGGCGGCGGCCGAGCCGAAGGTGCCGGGGTAGCGGGTGGCGTACTCCAGCGCGCCGTAGGCGCCCATCGACAACCCCGCGACCGACTTGCGCCCGCTGGCACCGTAATGGCGTGAGACGATCTGCATGACCTCGACCATGTGGAACTGCCGCCAGTTCGGTGTGCTCGACCAGCCGTAGTTCCACCAGTCGCTGTACATGCCGATCTTGCCCGCGGTCGGCATCACCACGATGACCGGCTTGTCCGCGGTGAACTGCTCCACGTCGGTGAAGTGCGTCCAGGACTGGTAGTCGTAGTTCTCGCAGCACCCGTGCAGCAGCCACAGCGTCGGCCACGACCGCCCGTCGCCCTGGGCCCAGCCCCGGGGCAGCAGCAACCGCACCTTGCCCTGGGCGTTGAGGGCGGGCGACTGGATGGTCAGATCGATGGTGCGGGAATCGACCTGCTGCTGCGCGACGACCCTGGCCCCGTCGTCGGCGACCGCCTGCACCGGCGCGGCCGCCTGCGCGCTCGGGTGGGTCACCCAGACGAGCGCGCTCGCGGTGATCGCGGTGGCCAGCACGCCGAGAACCCGCCGTGCCCTGACTCCTGCCATGATCTTCACCATCTTCCCGGGAGGCGCCACCGGTCTTCCTGGACGTCGGGCAGGCTTCGCAGTCGGGGTCGGTGACGGAGCAGACGAGCGCGTCCTCGGAGATCACCGCGGGTTCCGGCGCCTGCCCGGGAACGGGGCGCACGGCGTTGAGCTTGCCGTCGGTGCCGCGCAGGGTGGACTTCTCCACGCTCGTGGCGGCGGTGGAGCGCAGGTAGTAGGTGGTCTTGAGGCCCTTGTGCCACGCCAGTCGGTAGAGGTTGTCGAGCTTGCGGCCGTTGGGAGCGGCGATGTAGAGGTTGAGCGACTGGGCCTGGTCGATCCACTTCTGCCTGCGCGACGCCGCCTCGACCAGCCACTCGGGGTCCACCTCGAACGCGGTGGCGTAGAGCGCCTTGAGGTCGTCGGGCACCCGGTCGATCGGCGCGAGCGAGCCGTCGAAGTACTTCAGGTCCGACACCATCGCCGCGTCCCACAGGCCGCGCTCCTTGAGGTCGGCGACCAGGTGGCGGTTGAGGACGGTGAAGTCGCCGGACATGTTGGACTTGACGTAGAGGTTGCGGAACAGCGGCTCGATGGACTGGCCGACACCGCAGATGTTGGAGATGGTCGCGGTGGGGGCGATGGCCATCGTGTTGGAGTTGCGCATCCCGCCGCGGACCTCGGTGCGCAGCGCGTCCCAGTCCAGGGTGGACGAGGTGTCCACGTCGAGGTCGCCCCCGCGGGCCTCGGCCAGCAGCGCGATCGAGTCGATCGGCAGGACCCCCCGGCTCCACAGCGATCCGTCGAAGGACTCGTAGCTGCCGCGCTCGCGCGCCAGCTCCGCCGACGCCGAGAGGGCGTGGTAGCTCAGGTGTTCCATGCTGCGGTCGGCGAACTCCACCGCCTCCGGTGAACCGGGGACGAGCCGCTGGGTGAACAGGGCGTCGCTGAACCCCATCAGGCCGAGGCCGATCGGGCGGTGGCGCAGGTTGGACCGCTCGGCCTCGGGAATCGTGTAGAAGTTGATGTCGATCACGTTGTCCAGCATCCGCACGGCGGTGCGGACCGTCCGCCGCAGCCGCTGGCCGTCGAGCCCGTCGGCGGTGACGTGCCTGGCCAGGTTCACCGAACCGAGGTTGCACACGGCCACCTCGGTGGCACTGGTGTTGAGGGTGATCTCCGTGCACAGGTTGGACGAGTGCACCACCCCGGCGTGCTGCTGCGGCGAGCGCAGGTTGCACGGGTCCTTGAAGGTGATCCACGGGTGGCCGGTCTCGAACAGCGCGGTCAGCATCCGCCGCCACAGCTCGACCGCCCGCACCCGCTTGACCACGCGGACCTCGCCGCGCTCCGCGGCGGCCTCGTAGGCGCGGTAGCGCTCGGCGAACGCGGTCCCGTGCAGGTCGTGCAGGTCGGGCACCTCGTCGGGGGAGAACAGCGTCCACGTGGCGTCGGCCTCGACCCGGCGCAGGAACTCGTCCGGCACCCAGTTCGCGGTGTTCATGTCGTGCGTGCGCCGCCGGTCGTCACCGGTGTTCTTGCGCAGGTCGAGGAACTCCTCCACGTCGACGTGCCAGGTCTCCAGGTACGCGCACGCCGCGCCTTTGCGCTTGCCGCCCTGGTTGACCGCCACCGCGGTGTCGTTGGCGATCTTGAGGAACGGCACGACGCCCTGCGACTCGCCGTTCGTGCCCTTGATGTGCGCACCCATGCCGCGCACCGGTGTCCAGTCGTTGCCCAGCCCACCGGAGAACTTCGCCAGCAGCGCGTTGTTCTGATAGCCCTGGAAGATGCTCTTGAGGTCGTCCTCCACCGTGGTCAGGAAGCACGACGACAACTGCGCCCTGGTGGTACCGGAGTTGAACAGGGTCGGGGTTGAACACATGAAGTCGAAGGAGGACAGCAGCTCGTAGAACTCGATCGCCCGCGCCTCGCGGTCATCCTCGCGCAGCGCCAGCCCTATCGCGACCCGCATGAAGAACGACTGCGGCAGTTCGTAGCGGGTGCCGTGGTCGTGCAGGAAGTAGCGGTCGTAGAGCGTCTGCATCCCCAGGAAGTCGAACTTCCGGTCCCGCTCGGGGCGGATGGCCGAGGCCAGCCGGTCCAGGTCGAACGCGGCCAACTCGGGGTCCAACCGCCCCAGCTCGATGCCCAGCCGCACGTACGCCGGAAAGTGGTCGGCGTAGGACAGCTCCGCCCCGGTCGCCTCCACCGGGCGCCCCTCGACCCTGGTCAGCACCTCCCGCCGCAACCGGTCCAGCAGCAGGCGGGCGGCGACGGAGGAGTAGTTCGGCTCGGTCTCCACCAGCGCCCGCGCCGCCATCACCAGCGCCACGGCCAGTTCGTCGACGGTGATCCCGTCGTGCAGGACCCGGCGCACCTCGCCCAGCACAGCCGCGGGCGAAACGTCTGCCAGTCCCCCGCACGCCTCGGCGACCACCACCCCGATCCGGTCCCAGTCGACCGGGCGCAGTTCACCGTCCGCGCCCTTCACGCGGAACCCGGGCGCGGCGGGCGCGGTCTCCCGGGCCCGCGCGTGCTCCTCGCGGTAGAGCACGTAGGCGCGCGCGACCCGGTGATGACCGTCGCGCATCAGCGCCAGTTCGACCTGGTCCTG
Organism: Actinokineospora spheciospongiae; assembly: GCF_003182415.1. Lineage (NCBI taxonomy): Bacteria > Bacillati > Actinomycetota > Actinomycetes > Pseudonocardiales > Pseudonocardiaceae > Actinokineospora > Actinokineospora spheciospongiae. The sequence continues at coordinate 11,623 of NZ_QHCP01000007.1, forward strand.
GATTTGCTCGATGTGCAGCGGGTTTCCGGCGCCCGCGTGCTCGAGCAACGCCTGCCGCACCTGGTCGGTCAGTTCCACCACCAGCGGGCGCAACCTGGACGAGGACGTCGCGGCGCCGCCTTCAACCGCCAGGAACGCCTTGGTCATCGCCACCTGGATCTTGGTGGCGTCGAACTCCGAAACGGTACCGTCGCGGCGGATGACCCGCACCTGCGCGCCGCCGCCACCCGTGGACGGGTTCGTCGGCGTGGTCGTCGTTGTGGTCGTCACAGCCCTCTCCTCGCGGCCTGGAGCGGCCCGGGGCGCGAGGCGACCACACAGGGGCGCGCACAACCGGCGCGCCGTCCGTGTCGGCCCGCCCACGAGGCCCCGGACACGCGTGCGCCGGACGGCGCACGCGTCGACGGCAGGTCTTCGGACTCGCGGACACCCGGCTCCCAGCCGAACCTACTGGCCGTCGCTTCCCAAGGGCGCGAGCCCTCAGTGCTCTGTGACGGCTGTCGTTTCCACTCACCGCTGCGGGGCAGTCCCGGAATCACACCGGGTTCCCTCTTGCCTCCTCCGCTCCCGCCGGGAGCGGAGGAACCATCGACGTGCGAGACACTACATGTTGTAGCCACGTCCACAAGCAACCCCAGGTGGATGTGCCGTGTGTCCCCTCACACGAGGCGCACCACCGGTTCGGTGACCGCGATCGCCGACGCGGTCGAGCAGGACCTCGCCGCTTCGATCGGTGACACTACCCCGACGGCCTGCGCGCCAGAGCCCGGACCGACGGGTCGAACGTGCACGCGTTCCTGGCCACGATCCCACCTCTGGGACCACCAGCCTCGAACTCGAGGAAGCAAGCCAGGACCAGCCTCAACGCCAGTCACCACCAACAAGTCGCGGCCACGTTCGCGGCCGTGATCAACGGCCCGCCCCCGTACGACGACTCCTGAGCAGGCGCCGAGGTCCGGAGGAGCAGAACTGGAGATCTGAGCGCACTCGACCCGACGCCAACCGCGTCCTACGTGCCGTGACCGCCCTGACTGGGGGTCAAGGGGTCGCAGGTTCGAATCCTGTCAGCCCGACGGCCGTGACCAGCGGGTTTGTCCTCACGGACAAGCCCGCTGGTCTCATTTTACGGGTTTGTGGTCGCAGTGTGGTCGCCTGATTCCTGCCCGGCATTGTCGAGGGCGTCGGCGATGGCCCCGACGGCTTGTTGGGCCGCGGGCAGCAGCAGGTGGGTGTAGACCTGCGTGGTGGTCGAGACCGTGGAGTGTCGCAGTGTCTTCGAGACCATGGCCAGCGGAACGTTGGCACTGATCATGGTTGTCGCGGCGAAGTGGCGGAGGTCGTGGACCCGGATCCTGGGCAGACCCGTCTCGGCGGTGAGGGCGTGGAAGTGGCGCAGCACGTACTCGGGGCGCAGTGGCTGGCCATTCTCGCGGGTGAAAACCAGGTCCCGGCCGGGTTGTCGGGTCGCTTGGTCCCGGAAGGCGGCGGTGACGCGGGGTGAGAGGCAGACCCACGCGTGACTGGACTTGGTCTTCGGGGCGGTAAAGACCGGGGTGGTGTTGTTGATGTTCGACAGGGTGTGGCGGACCAGGAGTACACCGTCGTCGAGGTTCACGTCCTCCCAGTGCAGGGCCAGAGCCTCTCCCTTGCGCAGGCCGGTGCCGACGAGCACCTCGAAGAGGTTCGTCAGCCTGTCGCCCTGGTCGGCGCAGTAGCGCAGGAAACGGGCCGCCTCGGCCGGTGTCCAGCACACCGGCTCGTACTTCGGCGACCGGGGCACCGTCGCGTACCGGGCCGGGTTGTGAGACAGGCGGTGCTGACGGACCGCGTCGCCCAACGCGCTGGACAGGGTGGCCACGCACCGGCGCAAGGTGGTCGCACCGCGGTCGCGTCCGAGCTGGTCGCGGATGTACAACGCGATGTGCCGATGGCTGAGTTCCTCTAACCGCAGCGCCCCGAGCGCCGGGACCAGGTCCTTGGCCACGTAGTCCTCGTACCCGGCCATCGTGGTCGGCTTGAGCTCCAATGCCTTGACCTGCAACCACCGGCGCAGGTACTCGGCCACCGTCTCCCGGTCATCCACATGCAGACCGCTGCGCTCGTACTCCAACACCTTCCCCAAAGCGGACTCCGCATCCCGACGCGTCGCGAACCCGCCGCGACGCATCGTCTTCCGGGCAGTGTCCACCGTCGCCAAGTCCACCGCGAACGACCAACGGCCATGCCCCCTGGTCCCCAACTTCGGACATCTCGCACCCCGCTGCCGCCCATCAGAACCCCGGCAGGCACACCGGCGGTAGACCCTTCCCCGTGTCGGACTCTTCATCACGCACTCCTCGGCTCGAATGGTCCTGTCGGCGGCCCACGACAGGCCGCCCGCACCGAGCGTGCGCGCCATGCGACCACACCGCGACCACAGCGACCGTTTGCCCTGGTCAGAGCAGGGGCATTTGTGCGTCTGTCAGGTGTCTCGCCTGATGATGGCCCGAGACAGGGCGCGAACCTGACGGGCCGGTAACCTGAGGGCCATTCAGCCGTCGCACCAAGGGCACCGGGGAATCGTCCTCGGTTCCTTGCTGAAATCACTGAGTCCGGAGTACGTGGCCGAGCGCCACGCGACCTACCCGGATTAGTCTGGTGAACGCCGCCTTGCTGAACTTCGACGACAGCAAAAAGTAGGGTCGTCTACCAGCGCTGAATCAGGGAACTCGTCACCTACCTCGGGGTGACGGGTAAGGCCCCTGACGCAGCGCCTCACATTAAGACGGTGAGATCGCTTGTCGGGATATTCACCAAATCAAGTGCGCCAACCCGCGATCAGCGACAACTCATTTCTGTTAGCGCGACCTATCCAGGATAGTGGATCATTGTTGCTTTGGTTGTTTTCGCGCCAATAGACGATCCAGCACCACATCATTCTCCTGAAAAACAGCCCTTCTTGTGACCGCCAGCGCGGACGCCAAGCCGGGTGACACTCCGTCGGGCAGAGGCCCCAACGGTGTTACCGACGCGTGCCTGCCCGCTCGTCGAACAATGTCCGCGTCCATGCCCATGATGGCGGCTCCATAGAACTGGTGCACTTGGCGAGCAATGATTAGCCCGTCTCGATCAATGTCACCAGCGTAGGACAAAGGTACTCCGCATTCGACGGCTCGCTGCAGAAACGTATGATCGACGGCGCCCAGATGTCCACTAGTGCATGCCAGCGGAGCGGTGTGGCCAGCCGCCATTGCCGCTTCGAGGACCGAGGGATTCTCGACGACCAGCAGGGGGGCGGAGCCGAGGATTGGCGGGTTCACGGTGAGGTCGTACAGCGTCACCGGAACGGGACCTCCGCCCAGTCGCAGTCGCTGGTCGACCACTCCGGGCCCAGTGGCCCAGACGTTGAGCAACAGCACGGAGGTTGAGAGTCGGTCGGCCAGGACACGGGCTCGGGCCAGCATGGCGCGCACGGCGTCCGGACGTTCCGGTACTGCTTCGGCGCGCACTTCCGCGATCGCCTCCACGAGGCGTCTGCCTGTGAGGGTACCGAGGTCGAAGGCGTGGGGAGTGCCCGCGCAATCGTGCGCCAACTTGGCCAAGGACACGGGTGCTCGCAGGGTGGCGATGCGTGCCAGGGCCGCGCCGAGCTGCTCGGACTGCGCCTCGATCAGCGGGATGTCGGGTTCGGAGACACCTGCCGCCCTGATCCGCCGGGCCAACGAGGGGACAGCGGCCAGGTTCGTCTCCACAGTCGCCCACAGTGCCCGGCGGGCGGTAGTGCCTGCCGCGCGTTCGTGTGCCCGGTTCACCACCGCACGGCCCACGGCCACCTCCACGAGGAGCTGGAGCTGGGCGGCCGCGACTCCCACTGTGGTGAGGAACTCCCGCAGCGGTACGCGAGTGACTCCACCGACGCTCTGGACGGCCGAGCTGCCCCGAGTCCGGCGGGTGGTGGTGTCCAGGAGTCCGCGCAGCACCGCGATGCCCGCCGAGGACATGCCGTCGACCTTTACGGTTGCGAGTCTGTCCGGGGCGTCTCCCGCGCACAGTCTCCTGTGGACCGCCTGCCACAGCGGCACGAGGTCCGCGTCCTCGGCGAGCACCCGGACCACCTCCGGCACGGCGTCGGTCATGCGGTGCCCTCCACCAGAACGGGCTGGCCCGATCCGCTCCACAGCCAGGGCACCGACACCCGCATGCGGCCCATCTGGGTCACCTGCGCGATCATCACCTGTTCCGCCTCCGCCTTGAGCATGGCGCTCATCTCCGGCGCGGTGGCCAGGACGTCGAACTCCCATTCGCGAAGGAGGGCCAGGAGCTTGCGGACGTTCTGCGGGTCGAACGCGGCGTTGACCTCGTCGACGAACAGCAGGCGCGGCCCCTGGTAGCCGGGTGCCTCGTAGGTCGACCACGCCGCGGCGAGCAGCGGGAGCATCGTGGCCAGGCGCATCTCGCCGGTGCTGAACATGGCGAGCGGGTTGGAACGCGGTTTGAGCCTGCGGAAGACCTCGGTGGTGCCGTCGCTGAAGGACGCGTGGGTGACGTCGATGCGCCACTCGTGCCACATGCGGTAGTCGAAGGTGTGCGCGACGCGCGCTTCCCACGTGTCCCCGGTGGCGTCTTCCAAGCGCTGCCGCAGCACGTCATACATCTGTTGGAAGGTGTCGTCGGAGGGTATGGCGTTGATGAGGCCGACCATTCGCTTCGCGTCTGGATCGTCGCGCACAGCCCACTCGACCTTGACGCCCACCCTGGCCACTCCCGTCCGAACTCCCTCCAAGGTGGAGCTGATCTGTCGGACGAGCTCCTGTGCGGCGGCGCGTCGCGTGGCGATGTCCCGCCGCAGCGCGGTGAACATGCTGGTCTTCAGCGTGATCTTGACATCGTCGCGCAGGTCGGACTCGAGTTGCTCCGCGGTCTGCTCCAAGGTGGTGACCGTCGTGTGCAGGTCCTCGCCGACGAGGGCCTCCGGCGCGGCGACGACGGCTCGACGCCAGTCCGTGCGGGGGATCGTCTGCAGCGTCACCTGCCGGTCGTAGCGGGTGAGTTCGGCGCTGACCCGCTTCGCCTCCGCCTCCAAGCGGGACCGGTGGGCCTCGACCGCTCGGGCCAGGTCCTCGCGGGACTGCCCACGCGGCTGGTCGTCCAGCAACCGTGTGCTCCAGGTCAACGCGGCGGTGAGGTTGGCGGGTCTGCCGGAGTCGTCGACCGGGACGCCGTCCCCCACCTTCGCGAAGGATTCCTCGACCAGCAGGTGCACGCGGTCCAGGCACCGTCCCCGTTCCTGCTCGGCGTCGGCGCGGCGAGGGGCGATCCCGTCCAGAGTGGCGCGGGCTCTTTCCTCTGCGAGTTCTGCCCCATGGATGTCGTTGGTGGTGTCCTCCACCGCCTTGACAGCGGCCTCCAATGCCCGTCTGGCCTTGTCGTGGTTCTCGCGCAGCAGCTCGTAGTCGGCACCATGCATCCTGCGCAGGTCCGCGACAGCGGCGGCCTCGGACACAGCGGTGGCCCGGGCCTCGGCCGCCGAGGCCCTTTCCGTCTCGGCGTGTTCTGCCCGCTCCAGCGACGCGGCGGTCGCCACCCGGGCCTGTTCGCAGAGGCGCAGGGTCCGCTCGGCGACCCGTTGCCAGGACCGGACCATGTGGGACAGCCGCTGGAGGTCGTCTCGGAACTTCTTGATCTCGGGGTGCCCGGTCGGCAGCATCCGCCCGCCGCCGAGGTCGGCGAGCCGGTTGAGGGCGGTGATCTCCTGCCTCGACCTGTCCTTGGCGAGCCGGGACCGCTCAGTGGCCTCGACGACCTGTGCCTGCGCGTCGGTCGAGCGGCGCTCCGCGTCGTCCTCCGCTGCCCTGGCCTCGGTCAATGCCTGAGACGAGGGAAACCGCTGCCGCTCCTCGTCGGCACCGGCTTGTTCCTCGACCGTGTTCCGCAGGGCGGCGGCGGCCTCGGCCGCCGTCGCCCTGACCTCCTCTGCCTTGTCCGACGCCACCTGTGCGGCGTTCGCCGCGTTCTCGGCGGCGGCCACCACCTTGTCGAAGGCGGTGTGGGCCGCTGACAGCTTCCGCTCCCTGAGCCGCAGGGCGGTCGAAGCCGCTTCGCGTGCGGAGTCGAGTTCCGCTCCGGCCCGCTGTTGTTCCGTGGTGGCGTCACGGTCTGCTCGTTGGGCGGCACCGTTCGTGGCCCGAGCTGTTGCGTGGGCCGGTTGCCACAGGGCGGAGCCGGGCAGGGTGGCCTGCTCCTCAGCGGCCTCGGTCTCGTCGTCCTGGCATCGTCGGAGAACGGAGGTGGCTGTTTCCAGTGCACCCTCGAGGACAGCGAGCTGGGTTTGCAGCTCGACGACCCGCGCTGCTCGGGCTCGTTCCCGAGCCGTCGTGCCGATGAAGCGCGACGTGTGGCCGGGTGGTGCGACGGCGGTGATGACTCCGGAACGCACCTCCACACCCGCCTCGACGTCGACGAGGTCGACCGCGCGCAGCAGGGCCTGTATCCGACCGGGTTCGATCGCGGCATCGCGCTCGGGGAACAGGACCTCGGCGAGTGAACGGTCTGCCGCTGGACGGTCGGTTGCCAGTACCGTGTCGCCGACGCGCGCCCGGCCGTCGGCGGTGACCACCGCGTCGAGGATGCCGGCGGCGAGCAGGGCCCCCTCGCAGTAATCGCGCAACTCGGTGGGCACGTCGTCGTGGAAATCGACCAATGACCACAGGGGGTGCCCGTCCGACCTGGTCCGCCACGCTGGTGCGGGGGGTGGGGACGGCGCCTTCCGTGCCTCGGCCAAGTCGGCTTCCACCGCGGCCGATTCCTGGCCAAGCCGCCTGACGACGTTGTCGGCGTCGACGACCTTCCCGTGCAGGCGCCGCGCGGTCTGTTGGGCGGCGCTGGCCACGGCCGACCGCAGGGCGGTGTCGTCGTGCCCGGCGAGCATCTCCAGGGCGCTGCCCGCGACGCGGACCGCAGGTGAGGACTGTTCCAGTTCCGGTTGTGCGACGCTGCGGCGGGCATCGCGAAGTTCCCGCGACAGGCGGGTGGCCGCTGAGATCGGGATGGTCAGAGCAGACCCGTTCAGGTGGCGCAGTCCGGTCCGCCAGCGCTCGGCCTCTCGCTCCCAGTGCCGGAGGGCCTCCAGTGCGGCACCGGTGTCGTCGAGCAGCGCGAGGAAGTGGTCGTGGCGCTTCGACAGCGCGGCCTCGACCCGACGGCCGTGCGCTGCCTCCGCGTCCGCCAGCGCCGCGGCATCCCTGTCCGCCTCGTCATCGGCTTCACGGACTTGGTCGTCCAGGGTCCGTCGGGCCCCGGTCACGGCGTCGGCGGCCGTGTCGGCTTTGTCTTTCTGCTGTTGGGCGAACACGACCGCCTGCTCGGCGGCGCGGTCGGCGCTCTGTTTGCTCCCACGGTGCCCGGGGACGTCGATGTCCTGCCTGATCCGGTCGGTCTGCTGGGCCAGCCAGTGTGCGAGCCCGGCGGGGTCGACCCGGTTGTCGACCAGATCCGGCGCGAGCAGGTCGTCCGGAACCGGTGGGTAGTGGTCGCATCCCCGGTGCCACTCGGCGATCGTGGCCGTCAAGTGCTGCTCGGCCTTGGCCCGATCCGCGGTGTGCCGGGTGAGCTGGTCGGCTCGTTGGGCCGCGATGTCCTGCGAAAGGCGCAGTCGTTCGCCTGCGTCGACCGCCGACTGGTTGGCGGTTCCGACTTTGCCGAGCGCCGTCACCACGTTCTCCACAGCCTCCTCGCGCGCCTCGACCCAGACCAGGGGGACCACTGCCAGCTCGTCGACGGCCAGTTCCACGTCAGGTGCGTCCGGCAGCAGCGCTTCGGGGAGTGTCAGCCCCGCTGTGGCGGCCAGCATGTTCTCCAACGCGCCCGCCGCTCCGAGCGGTCTCCCGGTCGTGGCGAGTTCGTGTGCGATGCCGGACGCGCTCTGCTGCGCTTCCGCCGCCACCCGGGCGGTCTCGGCCGCCTTGGCTCCCCCGGCCCTGGCCTGGTCGATCGCGGTCCGCGCGCGGCGTTCGGCCGCTTCGGCGGCTTCATCCAGCTCTCGGGCGCGTTGTTCCCGGAAAGGGAGTTCGGCCCCAGCGTGCTTGCGGAGCAGGGTCTCAGCGGCGCCCGCTTTGCCTTCCCACTGGGAGCGTTCCTGCTTGCGCTGGATGAGCGCCTCCCTGCCGTCGTCCGCGCGGGCGGTCGCCCGGGCGAGGTCGTTCTCCGCCGCCGTCTCGGATCGGGTCAGGTTGTCGAACTCGGTGTTGGCCGACCGGAGTGACGCTGCGGTGGCCAGCGCGACCGCCTGCCGGTACCGGTCGTAGGCACGGTCGGTCCTCGTGAGCTTCCTCGCCTGGTCCCTTGTGGCGACCAGGCGCGCCTCCTGGGTGGCGATGCGCTGCATCGCCGTCGCGATCTCCGCCAGCTTGACCTGGTCCAGCGCGGGAAGGGCGTCGGTGAGCACGCTGAGCATGTCCTTGGCGGAGATCTTCTCGGCCGTCCGGACGCTGCGCAGCGTCCGCAGGACGCTGAGCAGGGCGTCGTACTGGACCTCATCGAGCGGCGCGAAGAGGCGCAGGCGCACCGCCGCGCGATAGGCGCCCTGGGGGCTGACCGTCCGCAGCACCGCCCCGGCTTTCGTCCGCAGGCGGGCAGCGTCGGTGAACAGCTCACCGCCGTGGGCCGCCAACTGCTCGCTGATGCGTTCGATGCCCACCGGGTTCCGATCCTGCTGCAGCTCGATCTCGTGGCCGACCCGGCCGGACACGAGGAAGAACGCCCTCAGCAGGGTGGGTCCCGAGGAGCGCAGCCACAGGCCGGTGGTCACGTATTCGGTGGTCGCGGTGTCGGGGTCGGTCCGGCCGTACTCCAGCCACCACACCCCGGTCTTGTCCTCCTTCTCCCTGTTGTCGGTGTGCCTGCTCAACAGGGTGCCCGCCGCGCTGCCCGACACGTTGAGCGCGGCCTGGGACGTGTCACCGTCCAGCAGGACGGTGACGAGCCCGGACGCCGTCAGGGACTTCCCGGATCCGTTGCTCCCGATGAAGGCCAACCACCCGTTCGCGAAGTGGAACCGCTCGTCGGTCCACTTCCAACTGTTCAGGACACCGGCGCGGGTCGGCTGCCACCGTCCTTCCACGGCGGGAAGGCCTTGCCGCGCAGCCGATCCGGTTGTCTCCGCACCGGTGATGAGAGCCGTCACCACAGGCCTCCTTCCGAGTCGTCGGGCACAACTGGTCGCTTCGGCACTGTGCCGTCGGATGTCTGGTGGCCACCGGATGTGTGGTGGCCACCAGACCTGTGGTGGCTGTCGGATGTATCGGGTTCGGTGACCTTGACCTGCCACATCCGCGCGGCGGGGGTGGGCCGCCAGTGGGGCTCGGGAGTGGCGGTCGCCTGGTCGGGGGGCTCGGCGACGTCGACGAGGAAGCCCGCGTCGACGAGTTCCGACGCCGCGGCACGGGCCAGGGCGGCCTGCTGCCGGTCGTACGCGGCGGCCCAGCGCGGCAACCGTTCCCGGATCCGCTCGAACAGCGACTCGATCTCCGCGGAGGTCACCGGGGCCTCCCCGCCGTCGAGCATCGGGCGGGTCCCTAGGTGCCGCAGCAGGGCGAGCGCCGCCTGCCTCTCCATGCGTCTGCCGTGGGGGAAGTCCATCGTGCTGCCGAGGCCGGTCGGATCGCCCACCTGCCACCAGTCCCGGCGCACAGTCCCGACGAGTCCGAGCGCGTGCAGGACGTTGAGTGCCCTGTTGCGCCCGGTCGAGCTCTGCAGGTAGTGATCGGCCACCGGGTCGGTGCCGGGGTCGTCGACGAGCCTGCGGACCGCCCGATGACGGCGCACGGTCGTCGCGGTGCGGGCGTTGTGCTCGCCTGGCGCCGCGGTGTCCCAGTCCTCCTCGCCTCCATCCTCTGCGCCTCCATCGTCCACGTCCGCGTCGTCCGGCACCCGGTCCGAGGCGAGCGCCTCGACGTGTCGGTCAGGGGGCAGTTGCGAGAGCTTGAGCAGGGAGGGCGACAACGATGAGAACCGGGCGGACAGCCGGTCGCGGGACGCCGCGACGACTCCGTCCGCGCCGTCCTCGTCCACCGCGTGGTCCAGGTCGCCCTCGAACACGATGGTGCCGTCGGCGTCCAGGAGGCGCAACGCGTCCACGATGCTCTGCCGGTTCTCCCGCGCCTCGCGCTTGCCGACCTCCTCATCGGGGACGATGCGGAACCTCGGCAGCAACCCGTCCGCGCTGTCGGCCGCGCACACCTGGGAGACGGCCTGCATGAGGTCGTTGACCGTGATCCGAGGTCGTCTCCACAACTGTTCGCAGACCAGAGCCACGACGATCAGCACCAGACGGGGTGCCAGCGGCCGGTCCCGGCTCTCGCGCCGCAGTCGAGGACCGCGCGTTCCCGGTACGTCCTGCCTGCGCTTGTGCAGCCGGACCATGTCCGCGTGTTCGACGACGTCCACCCGCCACCCCAACTCCGTGGCGAAGAACTTCCCGAGTTGCTCCTGCCCGAGGACCGCGGTCCGGTACAGCTCCGGGTCCCGCTCCGCCAGCAGCCTGCCCCGGGCGGCCAACTGCCTGGCGCAGTCGGCGAGGTCCGGGGGCAGGAGTGTGTCCTGTCTCATGCGACGCTCCGGGAAGCCTTCGATCCGGTGCCGATCGTGTCGGGATCGGGCAGGGCCGACTCCGCCGCGGTCACCGTGACGCGCAGCCGGGGTGCATCCAGGTCGCCCTCCGCCAGCCGCACGAGGCTCCGCTCGGCACCGACGGGGACCCGCACCGCGACGAGCACCCCGGCCTCGTCCGCGTCGACCTGACCGACACCGGTCGCGGGGTCGACCGCGTCCAGTGCCGACTGGATGGCGTCGAAGAGCACGGCGGCGGAGTCGGCGTCGAGATCGGTGAAGTGCTCAAGCCCCACTTCGCCTGGGGTGAGCAACGCCGCCGCGCGGCGCCCGCGGCGCTGTGCCTGTTCCCTGGCCTCCGCCAGGGCACGGCTTCGTTCAGTCGACGCGTCGGCCACCTTCCTCGGGCGGCCGCTGGGTGGCCCGTGCCGCTCGTGCTCGCGCAAGGTCAGCTCCACGACGAAGGGAGTGGTCCCGGCGGCCGCTGTGGAGGAGTGGTCGACGTCTTCGCGCGCGGGACCTGCCAGGACGTGCCAGGCGGGCCAGTCACCGAACGCGGCGGCGTAGACCCGGCGGGCCTGTTCGTCGTCAGCTTGCCGGTGCAGCGAGTGCGCCAGCAGTCGGAAGTCGACGGACAGGTCGGCACCGCGCAGGCGTGCGTTGTAGCGTCGGTCGATCGCGTTGAGCAGGGTGTTCACGGCTCCGTGGGCGGATTCGACCAGTGCCGGGATGCTCCCCTCCGGGGTGAACCAGGCTTCCAGTGCCGACAGGAGCGACACCTGCTCGGTCACCCACTGCTGCTGCGCGGAGGAGTCGAGCAGCCCGGCGTGCTCGACAGCGCACTGGACCACGTGCTGGTGACCCACGCGCCGCAGCGCGTCCAGCGCGGCACAGACCCGGACCAAGCCCCGGTCGTACTCCCGCGCAAATTGCCGCAGCGCCTCGACGACCCGGTCGCGGTTGCTGCCGAAGACCTCGTCGCGGGTCACGTCGGACTGCACGAGCCTGCCGAGCGCGTCGTAGAAGTCAGCGGTGACCCGCTGCAGTTCGGCAATCCGCGTGCCCACGTTGCCGAGGTCGGCCCCGAGCAGGCCGTGGGCCTCCTTGTCGTCCGCGTGGGCCAACAGCGTCCGGACCGTCTGTTCGACGCTGTCGAGGAGCTTGCTGGGCAGTTGCAGCGCGCGGTCGGCCGAGGCGACCGCGGTGCGGACGGCGCTGACCACGGCCCGGCCGCGACGGGTCAGCGCCCACGCCTCCTGCCTGGCCACGACACCGCGGTAGTTGCGCACTGGTGCGGCGAAATCCCGGAACGGCTCCGCGAAACCCCAGGTGGCGAGCTGGTCGAGCAGGGCGCGCAGGTCGGCGTCGGTCAACGGGTCGTGGAAGCCGACCGCGCGCAGCCGATCTACGATCTCCGCCACGGTCGACCGAGGACCCCGGGTGCTCAGTTCCTCCAGGGCGGCCAGCAAGGCCGAGTAGCGATCCCGCACGATGTCCTCGGGCAGGGAGAACACGGTCCAGTCACTGGCGACGACACCGCGCCACCAACTTCGGGGCTGTTCCGGCGTGCTGCTCATAGGTGGACTCCTCGGACGACGATGATCGGGCACCTGCGCGCGGGACGGGCTCTTGTCGGCGGGGACATCGGACGGGGCCGGTCCGGTGTGACAGCGGTTTCCGGGTTCACGCCGCGACCCGGTGATCGACGAGCTTGGCCATGACGACCTGGTTGGCCTCCCAGCCGTCGGGGAACTTCGCGGGCACCGACAGGTGCACCGGGTCGGTCGAGGGGTGGCTGTCCAGGATGTCGACGATCCCCTCGCGGGCGACGACGATGCACGCCTGCCGGTGGCGGGAGGTGAGGACGCACAACCGCCCGGCCTCAAGGTGGAACGCGGTGGCGTCGCGGCGACCGGAGAGGGGGTGCACCACGATCACGACCTCGAACTCGCGGCCCTGCAGGCGGTTGGCGGTGTCGACCGCCACCTGCCGGGCCGTCGGGTTGGGCGCTTGGGCGAGCACGGACCGGACCAGGTCGGCCTGGTCGCGGTGGGCGACTCCGATGGCGATGTCGGAGGCGCTCAGGTCCCGCTCGCCGGGGTGGCGTTCGCACACGCCGACCGCGCCGCGTTCGAGCAGCCTGCACGCCAGGCCCGCTGCGGTGCGCAGGGTCTCGGTGTCGGTGCGCGGGACGTGTCGGCGGGGCAGTTCGTGCAGTGCCCACCCGGTGGTGAACGCCATCGCGAGGGTCTCGTCCAGGTCTGTCCCACCGAACCCGGCGCTGCGGAAGCGCAGTGATCGGACACCGTGCGTCGTCCCCGCCGAGAACCCGGTGAACGGGTAGAAGGCCTGGGAGATCGTCGGCGCGGCACAGGCGGGCAACCGCCACGACACCGGGAGGCGGTGCACGGGGGTGCCCTCGTTGTGCTCCAGCAGCACGGTGACGCCGTTCTGGGTCGGGTCGTGCGGCAACCCGATCCAGCGTTCGGTTCCCACGACAGTGAACGGGTCCAACTGTCCCGGGTCGCCGACGAAGAGGCCGCGGTCGAACCGCGGCACGACTTGCAGCAGCATGTCCGACCGCATCTGGTAGGCCTCGTCCAGGATCGCCCAGCCGAACGTGCCGTCGCGGACCGTCGCGACCTTGGCGGAGGTCCCCACGACCAGTCCGCACCCTGCCAGGTCGGCCAGGGTCCCGCCCACGGTGGCGTTGGCGAGGTCGGTGATCGCAGCGGGTGCCGTGTAGTTGCCGCCGCTGAGCCTGCCGACCGGGAGGTCGGGGTGTTCGGTGGCCAGGCGGATGACGAGGTCGTCGACCTGGTTGTTGGTCTGGGCGATGATGATCGGCCGCTCGCCGCCGTCGACGAGGTCGCCCGCCGCCCGGACCACGAGGGTGCTCTTGCCCGCACCGGGCGGGGAGTCGACGACCACCGCGCGGTGGTCGGTGGAGGCCAGGTCCGCCAGGATCGCCGCCGTCACCGCCTCGGCGGCGCGAGCGGGGTCGGGGGTGTTGTCGTCAGGAGTCATCGCCCCAGGCCTCCGCGGCTGTCTCGTCGGGTGCCGGGGCATCGGACCCCGGGGTGTCGGTGGTGTGAGTCCAGGGGGCATCGTCGCGCTCAGGGAACACCGGCCAGGGACGCCAGCCCGGGTCCGGCAGGTACGCGATGCTCTGACCGGCGGTGGGGATGTTGCCCGTGTTGGGGGACTTGACTCCGCCCATGCCCGCGGTCACCTCGACCTCGACCAGGCTGGCGGCGCCGTCCGGTGTCGTCGAGATGACCACGGCCTTGTGGCTCGCGCCCATCGTAGGGCTGATCAGCGTCGTCCCGTCGGCCAGCCGGGTGGGGTCGAGGGTGCGGATGATGGCCCTGGGGCGCAGGGTCCGTCGGTTGGCGGCACTCACGACCACCCGGCCGGGTTCTGCTTCCACGACCTCGCCCGCGAAGGCCTCGCCCGCGCTGCGTCTGTCAGCAAGCACGAACGGGTCGTCGAAGGCCATGTCGGCCTCGAAATCCGCCTGCGCCCGCTCGAGCCTGCTCAGCCGTCTCGCTGCGCCGATGGCGTCATCCCGCCTGCGCTGCGGGCGCGGGTCCTCGGACTCCTGGTAGTCGGAGTAGCCGGTGAACGCCTTGCGGTCCTGGGCCAAGCGCGTACTCGTCCGCGGCGCCTCGGCCACACCGCGCAGCAGCGCGATCGCGTCCCACATCATGCGCCACGTGGGCTTGATCTGTGCGCCGATGAGGTCGTGCAGGTCGGCCTGGGCCGTCGCGATCGCGGCCGGATCGCCCGCCGCGCGGGCCGCGTCGAAGCGTTTGATCGCTGTGGAGAGGTAGGTGTTGTCGAACTCCGGTGAGGTCGTCGGTCCCGCCGGGGGCCACACCGTGGGGTTCTCGGCGTCCTCCAGCGCCTGTGCGACCGTCAGACCCGACGGCGGCTCGATCCAGGCCATGATGGAGGCCAGGTTGCGGTCCTCCAGCGCGCTCTGGCCGGTTGCCCAGTGCTCGGCGAGCAGGTCGGTGACCGCCAACAGCATGGAGGTGCCCGCCTGCTCGGCTTGCTCGGCCAGGAACGTCAACCACTTCCCCAGCTCGGGCACGATCCCGGGCACGGCGTGGTCCCCGGTGGTCTGTCGGTAGCGGCACACGCGCCCGAGGTCCGCCAGGGCCTTGACGCCGCCGGGGTTGGGGACGAGGAGTTGCGGTGTCCGGGTGTAGCCGGACACCTTGGGCGTGAGTTGCCTGCGATCCTGGCGGCAGGAATCGATGTGGTCCATCACCAGCCTGCCCAGCGCCGCCGCGAACGCGAACCGCTGGTCGCGGTTGCGTGGTTGTCCGACCACCAACAAGGTCGGCGCGCGCCTGTTGTTGCCGACCATCGCCGCCAGCGGGGTACCCGCCTCACCTGCCATCGTCAGCGGGATCACCACCAGTGGCCGGTCGGACAAGTGACGGTGCCGGAACCGGGTGAGCGGCTCCGCGGCCATGTTCCGCGCGGCGTGCAGGCGGGCCAGCGCGGACACCGTGGTCACGACGCGCTCCCCGAGGTCCCGGTCAGCTCGGAGCGCAGCCGGTCGGCGTGCCTGAGTGCGACGGCGATCTCGGCCTGGTCCGCCCCCGGCGCCAGCTCGCCTTGGGCCAGGCCCAAGGCCATGGTGATGGTGTCCAGGCCACCAAGCTGCTCGCGCACCGCGGAACCGAGGACGTCCAGCGAGCCCTCGGCGCGGGCGCGGGACCGGCAGTAGAAGGACATCTCGCAGTGGTTGAGACAGTCGGGCCGGTAGGTGGCGGGCACCTGGTCCAAGGCGGCGGTCAGCGCGTCGGCAGGGCGTCGTGGCCTGCCCGCGTCGTCCGGGTCGAGGTCGAAGGTGACCACGTCCGGCAACAGGCCCACCAGTTCACCGATGCGCTCGATGCGGGCAAGCTGGCGGGTCAGGGTGGCGACCTGCTTGCGGGCGTCGACCACAGCCCCGGTCGGCCGGTTGCCGAAGTCCTTGGGGGCCACCAGGACCACCGTCTCGGACACGGCCTCGGGGCCGATGCCCGACTCCGCCAGCACGGCTCGCAGCGCGATGATGTAGGCGCAGGCCTGCGTCGTCGCCGCCCGCACCTTGGCCGTGTCGGCCTGCTCGTCGACGATCGGGAAGCTCTTGATCTCTACGACGTGGAAGCGGTCGTCGACGCGGAAGGCCACGAGGTCCGGCTCGAGGAACACGGCGTGCCCGCCTACGACCAAGCGGAGCACGGGGTGGTCGAAGAGGGTGCCGTCGCCCTGTCCCCGTGCGGCGGCGACCAGCAGTCCTCTGGTGCGCGCGAACCGGGCAGGCTGGCTGGCGTCGCCGCCCACGTCGTTGAGGTCGACGTACCCGACCTCGGGGAGGGTGAGTCCCAAGGTCTCCCTGAGAACACGCAGCAGTTCGGCGCAACCGTTGTCCTTGACCATGTTCTCGAACGCGTTGCCCCGGGTTATCGCAAAGGTCGACTGCCCGAAGGGGGCGGGGAACCCGGCGTGGGTGGCGATGGCCGCCTTGTCCGAGCCGGACGCGTCCAACACGGCCCGGAGCGTGCAGCGGGGGTTGTTCTCCAATGCCGCCAGGGACCTGGCGCTGTAGGTCAGGCGCGGTGCCGAGCCGCGGAGCGCGTCCAGGCGGTCGTCGGTGGTTGGTGTCACGGTGCTTCTGTTCCTTGCGGTGGCGCGTGTGGTGGTCTGTGTCCGGTCAGGCCTGGTGCTCGCTCCCGACGCGCCGCAGCCGGGTTCCGAACAGTTGTTCGTCGTCGCGGAGTTGCTTGCGCGCGCGGGTGGCGGACTCGACCCTTGTGCGGTGGTCGGCGTCGAGGTGGACCTCGAGTTCGGCGTGGGCCGCATCGATGACCCGTTCCGGATCCAGCGGGTCGGACTGCGCGCGTGAGCCGTGGCTGTGCGGGAGCGCGTTCGGGATGTTCGTCGCGAAGCGCCGCAGCAGGCGGGTGGCCAGGTGGCCCGCGTTGTCGGTCGACGGGGTGGCCGCCAAGACCGCTTCCCCGACGCGGATCGCGCTACCGAGGAAATCGACCCTGGGTGACAGCGGACCGATGATCCGTCGCTCCAGGGGCCAGGTGCTGAGGGTGAGCAGTGCCCGCGCCGGGGCCAGCAGGTCGTGGGCGAGGGCCGGGCACAGGTAGTAGGGCCGGGCGCCGGGCGCTGAGCGGTAGGAGCGCTCCTCGTCTCGACGGAGGCTGGAGAGCTTGGTGGGCGGCAGCTCACCGGAGAAGAACGCCTCGTGCACGTTGACGATCAACTTCGGCGCGGCCGGGGCCCGCAAGAGCGTCAGGGCGCGGTGCACATGTTCGCGAGCGGGGAGCAGGGCACCCGTCGCCCCGGTCCGGGGCGGGATCTCGACGGCCGGGGCGACAGGCGCCGGGTCGACATCGATGAGCGTGTCCCAGGCCCGTTCCGCGCGGCGAAGTTGCGCGCGGAGCATGCCCGCGCGTTCCGCGTCACCGACGGCGGACGCGTCACGGATCGCGCGGCGCAGGTCGGCGATGCTCTTCTCGAGCACGTCCAAGGGGTCGCTCATGGTCTCATCGTACCAGAAATCCAGACTCTTCCATAGTCTTCCCTACTATGGTGTACGGTGGGCGCCCTGAACCCGTCGACCCCGGGTGCGCGCCCATCGCGGCACCCCTCTCCTTCCCCGGGAGGCATGCCTTGTCCGCACGTGTTCTCCACACCTCCGACTGGCACCTGGGCCGCCAGATCGGCCGCCACCGACGCGATCGGGAATTCGACGCCGTCCTCGGCGAGATCGTCTCCGTCGCACAGGACTTCGCCCCGGACCTCATCGTGCACAGCGGAGACCTCTTCGACAGCCCCAGGCCCTCGCTCGACGACATGCGTCGGGCCGCCCAGACCCTGCGCGAACTCGGGGACATCGCCCCTGTCGTCGTCGTCGCGGGCAACCACGACACACGACACGTCCTGGCGTTCCTGGACTACATGCTCAGCGACCTGGGCGCACGGACGGGTGATCGGGCGCGGGTGCGCTTCGCCACCGACGCCCGGCCGGGAGGGCTCCTGCTGGCGGAGTACCCCGCCGAAACCGGGGAGCTGACGGTGCGCGTCGGGGCGCTTCCCTACCTGCACCCCAACCGGTTCGCCTACGAGTTCGACGACCCGGCCTCGGCGACGGCGAGCTACGCCGAGCGGATGCGCGAGGTGCAAGCGGAGGTGTACCGGCGCCTGGCCGCATCCCGCGGTCCGCGAGACCTGTTGGTGTACGCCGCCCACCTGTTCGTCGAGGGCGCGACACCGTCCTACTCGGAGCGAACGATCTCGGTGTCCTCCGCCTACGCGGTCGAGGCCGTCGCCCTGCCGGAGGTCGACTACGGCGCGCTCGGCCACATCCACAAGCCGCAGCTCGTCCCCCGCGCGGGGTATCCCGCCCACTACGCGGGCAGCCCGCTGCAGATGGACTTCGGCGAAACGCGCGACGCCAAGAGCATCGCGCTGGTGGAGATCACCCCGGGAAGGCCGCCTCGGGTCGAGCTCGCCCCCTTGGACTCCGGCAGGCCGCTGCGGCGCCTGACCGGAACGCTCGACCAGATCGCGCAGCGTGCGGCGGGCGTCGGCGACGCCTGGGTGAAGGCGGTGGTGGACAGCGAGAGCCCCATGGCCCTGTTGGGCGAAAGGCTGGAGGAACTGCTTCCCCAAGCAACGATCGTCGACGTCGAGGAGCGCTGCCCCGGCGCCGTGACCGCCGTGCTCGACCGCGTCGCGGTGGACACCGACCTTCCCGATGTCCACGACATGCTCCACGACTACCTGTCCAAGCACGGGACGCACGGGATCGCGTTGGATCAGGCCATGTCCACGTTCGCGGGGATGCGGGCCGAACCGGATCCGGCCGACACCACACCGTGCTGCGAGGAGGAGCTGTTGGACGCAGCCATCGCAGGGAAGGGGTTCGACGGGATCGACCGCACCGGGCTGCTCACCGACGGCACGGTCACCGGGACGGAGGCACGACGATGAAACCGCTGAGACTCACGATCAAAGGGCTCCGCAGCTACTCGGCCGAGGTCAGGGTCGACCTGACCGGCAAGGGCCTGGTCGGAGTGATCGGTGACACCGGAGCGGGCAAGAGCAGCCTGCTCGACGCCATCACGTTCGCGCTGTACCGCAAGAGTTCCTGGGACGCGCGGGAGCCCAGGGCGCTCATCGCGGATGGGGCCGACTCGCTGAGCGTGGAGTTGGACTTCCTGCACGACGGGCACCGCTGGCGAGTGCGCCGCACCATGAACGCCAAGACCACCCCGGGACGCCATCACCTGACCGACCTGGACACCGGGGAGGAGGTCGACGGCGCCACCGCCGTCGACAATCGGATCGCGGGCCTGCTGCACATGGGCTACGAGACCTTCCTGCGAGTGGGACTCCTGCCCCAGGGCAGGTTCGACAAACTGCTCACCGCCACCCCGAAGGAGCGCAGCGGACTCCTCCGGGAACTGTTCGCGACCGACTCACTGGCGGATCAGCAGGGCCTGGCCGAGAAGCGCAAGGCCAGGCTCGACCTGCGGCTCACCGAGGCGAGGACCGTCCGCGCGCACATGCCGGACAACCCGACCCACACAGCCGCGACGGCGCGCGCGGCGGCTGACGCCGCCGAGGCCCTGGCAACGAACCTGGCCGGAACGATCGAGGACATGACGTCCGCGCGACAGGAGATCGCGACCAGGCAGAAGCAGGCGACGGTGATCTCCGCAGCACTGGAGGACCTGCGAGGGCGGACGGTTCTCGGAACCGGGGAAACCCTGGCAGGCCTCGATGCGGTCGCCGCCGACATCACCGCCCGACGACGTTCCCTGGCATCGCGCCGTAACGACGTCGACGCCCGCGAGAGCGCGCTGGACACGATGATCACCGACGCCGAGACCGTGGGTGAGGGCCGTGACGCGCTCATCCAAGCCGAGGTGGTCCTGCGCGGTCTGGGCACACGAGCGGATTCACACCGCTCCGAACGGGCCCGACTGGCGACGATGGGCACTGAGCTGGGTGACGAGCAGAAGGGCATCGCGAGAGTGGAGCAGGACCTGGTCACCCGCGCCGAGCGGAGCGCCGCTCTTCGCTCAGCGACCGGGATCGCGGTCGCGGCGAGCAGTGCGCTCGACTCACACCTCACGGGCACCCGCTCACTCGTCACCGCCGTGGGGACCGCGATGACCGACAGCGCCGAAGCAGAACAAGACCACGCCACCGCGTGCCACGAGCTGACGACCGCCCGTGATCTCGTCGCCCGACTCGACACCGCCGAAGTCGACCGAGAACTCGCCGAGGCATGTGGGAAGGTGGACGCGCTCGAGTCGCGCGACCGGGCAGCGGCGCTCGCCTCGACCACCCATCCAGGCGACGACTGCCCGGTGTGCCGGAGACCGGTACCGGCTGGGTTCGAGCCCGCGTCCCACACGAGCGCGGTCGAGTTGCGGACGGCACGCACGCGGGTCAAGGAGGCGACGGCGGCCCGTAACCGCCTGGGCACCGAGGTCGCGGAGGCCACAGCGGCCGCCGGACAGGGACAGAAGCGAGAGGCGGCATGCGCGACGCGACTCGCACAGGCGAGAAGCGATGCCACGACAGCCGTGTCCGCGCTGCGGCAGGACTACGAACTCGTGTGTCGTCTCGCCGAGGAAGCAGGATCGGACTTCGCCGTCGACTCCGCGCTGTCGATGCTGACTGAGTTCGCCGAGCTTCGCACCGACCAGGTCGGGCTTGCCGGAGCGGCGGCCAGGCGGTTTGTGGAATCCAGCACGGCGCTTCTCGGGTCGTGTGCCCGGGAAGCATCGGATCGCGCTGCAGGCTTCGTCCACGACGAACATCGCCACACCGAGGAACTCGCAGCGGACAGCAAGGTCCTCGAAGCCAGGAAGAAGGCGCACGAGCGGCGTTGCCGCGAAGTCGACGCGGGGGCCGCCCGACTCCGGCTCACGATGGCAGACGGCTCCGCGGACCTGGACAGTCTGCCGCCGAGGCTTCGATCGGTGCTGCCGGGGGAACTCGCGGACGTCACCCCTGAAAGCCTGTCAGCCGCGCAGGTCACTCTCGCCGACCTGCTGTCGCAGATCAAGCAGACCATCAAGACCAAGGAAGCACTCGGCGCGACCCGATCCGACCTGTTGGTGGAGCAGGCGGCCCTGGACAGGGAGGCAATCACGAAACACGACAAACCGCTCGACGCCCTGCGCCGCGCGCTCGAGGCGTGGGCTGAGTCCGCAGCGAGGGCCCGCACCCACTGCCGGGCGGATCAACGCCTCACGGCAGTCGAACGCCCCTCGGCGTGGGGAATCGACGAGACCCGGGCGTTCGCGGCGGACCTGTCTTCGTACTCCGGCGCACTCGTCAACGAGCTGACCACGGCGCACGAGGTGAACACAGCAGGCACCCGTGCCGCGGTTGACCGCCTCCGGGAGTTGGCCGCCCCCCTTCGCGATGTCGACGGCTTCGACTCCACTGCCGACCTGACCGCCCAGAACGCGCTGCACCCATTGGTCGCTGCGGCGGCGACGGCGCGGAGGGAGGAGGCGACCCAGCGCAAAGAGGAGGCCCGGGCGCAGGCGCTAGTCAAGCCTGCCGCGGACCTGGACTTCGCCATCGCCGCAGGGACCGCCCGCCGAGACGCCTTGGACGTGCTGCGCCGCAACCTCGTCGACGCCAAGTTCCTCGGGCACCTAACCGCCCTGAACACCGGCGCACTGCTGGGTGTCGCGAGCGACCTGTTGGGCAGGCTCACCGACATGCGGTTCGGTTTCGCCGAGAACTTCGACATCGTCAGCCGCGGGTCCGACGTGACCTACACCCCCAACCGCCTGTCCGGCGGTGAGAAGTTCCTGGCATCGCTCGCCCTCTCCCTGGCGTTGGCGGTACTGCACTCCCGCAGCGGGCCGAGACTGGGAGCCCTTTTCCTCGACGAGGGCTTCGGAACGTTGGACACCACGGCGCTCGAGTCGGCCCTAGACGTCCTGCGCGCACAAGCGGGCAGTGACCGCTTGGTCTTGGTGATCAGCCACCTCCACGTCGTCGCCGAGGCGGTTGACGACGTGTTGTGGGTGAAGCGCAACGCCTCCGGCTCCACAGCAGCCTGGTTGACTGCGGCCGAACGCGACGTCGTAGCCCAGGACGATCTCGCGCGAGGTCTACAGACTCTGGCTTGACGATCTCGAGTTCTTCATTCTAAGCTTGTCTTTTAACCTTTTCGGCGGGGTTTGGTGCCCTTCTTGTGGTGGGCCGGTTGGGTGTGCGCTTGGCCGGTGACCAGGAGTAGTCCGACGTCGAAGCGTTGCGCGACAACATGATTTTCGATCCGGCCGGTCGTCCTGGGCCGGGGTGACCGGGTTTCAGCGCCCCGGCTGGGCGGGCGATCTTCGTGTGGAGGTTGCGAAACCCTCGACGGACGCGCGCGGGGGTGAGCATGGCGGGTTCGGCGGGTCGTTGCCAGGGGTGGCGCAGGTCGGCGACCAGCGGGCGGGCCAGGCGGAGTTGGGCGTGGACGGCCAGGAGCAGCCAGGTCCAGCGGTCGGCGGCCTCGGGATCGCGCAGTCGGGGCTTGGTCCAGCCCAGGGTCTGTTTGAGCATCCGGAAGGTGTGCTCGATGTCGAAGCGCCGCAGGAACATCTGCCAATAGCGGTCGACCTGGGCCTCGTCGGCGTCGGTGCCGGAGCACCACAGCCAGACCGGTTTGTTCACCCCGCCGCTGGGCAGGTGTTCGACGGTCAGACGGACGACGGTGCCCTCGATGATCGGCAGGGAACCGTCGTGATCGATCCAGGCGGCCCGGTGGGTCAGTCGTGGATGCAGGCGGTTCCAGGCATGTGCGGTCGCGGTGCCGTAGAGACGGGTGTCGGTGCGGGTCACCACGTCCTGGGCGCCCCTGTGGGGTGTCAAAAGTCGGTGCGCAGGCCTTGACCTGCGTCAAGCCCCTATTGGTTCGTACTCGTTGATCAGGCCGCCGAGGACCGGTCGGCGATGTACAGCTGTGCGGTTCGGCTGCGGAACTGGGCTGTCTGGTCGTGGTGGCATGAGCTGCAATCCCCGATGAGGGCGGCGATGGTTGTGATGCGAGACGTAGCGGTCCCGCACCGAGTTCAGGTGACGCTCGCCGACGATGAGCAGGCAATCGGTGACTTCACGTCTGACGGTGCCGATGAACCGCTCGGCATAGGCGTTCGCCTGCGGACACGGTGGTGGGATCTTCACAACGTCGATGTCGGCGTCGGCGAGGACGGCATCGAACGCGGTGGTGAACTCTCCGGCCCGGTCGCGGATCGAGAACCGGAACTCGTCGGCCCGGCCTTTAATGTCGGTGCCGAGGTTCATGAGGAGGTTACGGGCCTGTTGAGTCGTCCACGGGCCGTCAGGGTTGGTGGTGGTGCCCAGGACATGGACATGGCGTGTAGCGACCTCCAGGACGAAGAACACGTAGACGCGTTTGAGGGTGACCGCGCGGTCGACGTGGAAGAAGTCGCAGGCCAGCATGCTCGTAGCCTGGTCATGGAGGAATCTCCTCCATGACAGGTCGGTGGTACGCATCGGGGCAGGTGGTATCCGCGGGCGCTTGAGCACGCGCCGGATGGTCGAGGCGGCTACCCGGTAACCGAGCTTGAGCAGTTCGCCCTGGATCCACAGGTAGCCCCAGCCGGCGTTCTCTCGAGCCATCCGCTCGATCAACGCCGCAACCGTGTCGTCGAGCGGTGGGCGCCCTGTCCGGTTCGGGTAGGTCCACTTCCTCGCGACCATCCACCTATGCCATCGCAAGACAGTGCCTGGTGTCACCACTCGGTGCGCGCGCAGCAGGCGGGCAAAGATCAGATACAGCAGCCGAACACCACGCCTCGATCATGCTCCTACGATCCATCGCCTGCGAACCCGCAGTTCAGCAGCCCCGTGCGGGGTTCTGGCACCCCACAGGCTCCAACCCGGTGAACGGCGCCATCCACTCCGAACGCGACGACGAGATCACCTGCACAACCACCTGCCACACAACCCGATCACCGGATTACGAGACAGCTCTCGGGTAGAGGTAGGTCTTCGGGAAAGACCGGAGGTCGCTTCGCCGTCGTGCTTGGGCATGTCGGAGACGTCGGGGACGAAGCCGTCGGACATCAGCTCCGCTTCAAGGGCAGGGTGGCCAAGGAGCGGTGAGCGGGTTCGCCCGCCTACGCGAGGTCGGCGCCCGTCGGCACGAACCGAACAGGTCTCGACAGTGCGCCTTGAAATCACACGGGGGCCGGTGCCCTGCGTGTGCCCGAGCGAAGCCAGAGCACCAGGACTGCCGCTGCCACCAGGCAACCGGCCCCGGTCGTGATCAGCACCACCGCGGCCACGTCCGCAGTGGGAGCGGCGGGAGTGCTGTCGGCCACCGGACCGGACAGGACCACCCCGATCCCGGCCGCGACGGTGATGGCGGTCTTGGTGACCCCGGATCCCTCACCTGCCCGCTCGGGGCGCACCAGGGCCTGGGTGGCGACCAGTGTCAGGGCATTGGCCACCCCCAACGCGGCCCCGGCGGCGGCACTCAACGCCAGGTAGAGCGGCAACGAACCCGCAAGCGGCAGCGCGGCGACAGCGATGGCCGCTGCCACCAGGCACACCGCCATGGTGACCACCGCCCGTGGGGCGCGCACCGCTCCCGCCACGGGTCCGGCGACGGCCATCAGGACAGCGGGCACCAGGAACGCCAGGCCCGCGGCGGCGACGTCCAACGACCACACCCGCTGCAACGACCAGGGCACGACGAACAGGAACACCACCGTCGCCGCGTTGGCGACCATCCCGGCTCCGGTCAACGCGACGAAAGGACCGTTGCGCAGCAACGACAACTCCACCAGCGGCGCAGGCGCCCGCCGCTCCCGCCGCACGAAACCCACCCCGAGGAGCACCGCCGAGGCGGCGGCCATCACCCCGGTCGCGGACACCGGACCTCGATCGACGAACAGCGCCAGGCCTGCCAGCGCGGCCGTCCCCAGCGCGAGCCCGGGGAGGTCGAAGTCCCCGCCCGCCCGGGGAGCCCTGGACTCCGGTGCCCGCAGCGCGGCCAGGACCGCCACCGCGGCGACCGGGACGTTGAGCCAGAACACCGCACGCCACCCCAGCGCCTCCGTCAGCGCCCCACCGACGAAGGGACCGATGGCGGTCGCCACACCGCCCAGTCCGATCGCGGCGCCGATCGCCCGTTCACGCCGCCCGGGTGCGAAGACCGTGGACAGCAGCGCGAGCCCAGCGGGCATGATCAGCGCCCCACCCGCGCCCTGCAGTGCACGCCCCGCGACCAGCACGGGCAGGGCAGGAGCCACCGCGCACACCAGTGATGCCACCCCGAACAGGCCGAGTCCGACGCCGAGGACGAGCCTGCGACCCACACGGTCGGCAAGCCCACCCGCGCCGAGCATCAACGCGCCCACGGTCAGCAAGTAGACGCTGACCACCCACTGCACGTCGTCCGAACTCGTCCCCAGGCCCCGCCCGATCGCCGGGAGAGCCAGGTTCAACGCGAACGAGTCCAACTGTATGCAGAAGATCCCGAGAGCCACCGCAGTCAGTGCCCACCACCGGTGGGGGTGTGCGCTCATCGACTGACCACCTTTCAAGCGGGTGGCGGACCAGGACCGCCACAGTTGTCGGCTGGGCAGCAGGGGGAGGGCACGCGAAAGCGCAGGCAAGAACACCGCGCCGCGTATGAGATGCCGAAGCAGGGAAGAACCCCAGAGAGGCCCACGATAGCACCTGTGGGTGAGGACGCCAACCGGTGCCCTCACCCACAGGGTGGATCAGTACAGGCCGGTGGTGTCCTTGCGGTAGGTGTTGCCGAGGATGCGGTCCAGGAATTCGTCGAAACGGCCTGCCAGAACCAGCCCCCTGCCCGGTTCGTACCGGAACATGCCGGGGCTCACCTCTCCATCCAGGCTGCTGTCGACGAACAGCGCATAGGAGAAGCGGTCCGGCCCGCCGCGGGAGTTCTGTTCGCCCACTCGATGAGCCACCGCCGAGACCGGCGTCGCGGACTGTGCTGTCAGGATCTCCATGGCGCAGCCGAAGTTCACGATGAACGCCCCCGGCGTGGGGTTGATCGGGTGCCACTCGCCGTCGCGCAGCACCTCCAGTCCCGGTTCGGTCGAGCGCAGGACGGTGACCCAGCCCGAGTCCTTGTGCACGTTCAGGCCACGGGCGCGCACCTGTGGACGGAAGTGGTTGAACGTCAGTGTGTAGGTTCCCCGGCCGCTGAGGCACCCGCCGGTCGCTGTGTCCCATTGCGATTCCGGCAGGTCGAGCCGCGCCAGCACGGACCGCAGCACCACCAGGGCGAAGTCCCGCATCCGCGCTGCCTGGTCAGCGACCTCGGGCGGGTAGACGTCCTTCCAGTGCGCACTGGAAAGGAAGAACTGCTCGGTCTGGTCCTCATCTCGGCCGAAGTAACCTTGGTGCTTGCCCAGGCGCTGTTCGTCCCAGCCCCGGAACCCGCGGTAGGGGTCGCCACTGTCCGCGGGGAGGTAGAAGCTGCGGGCGAACCGATCGCCACCGGTGAGGTCGGTGTCCGGTGGTTGGTCGACGAAGAAGAAGCCATCGCGCAGAGCGCGGTCCAGCCCGTCTGGTTCGCGGAAGTCCAGTCGCCCGTCGCGCACCTGGGCCCGCTGCCAATCCCAGCCGTTCCTGTGGTGCATCGCCATTTCCTTCCTGCTCTCAGATCCGGTCGTGGAACTGGTACCCCATTCGCGCCGCCTTGGCGACGGAGAAGTCGCGGAAGGACTGGTAGTCGACCAGCTCCCCGTCGGAGGTGTACTGGCGCAGGACCATGCCGTAGCTGGGGCCCATGTAGATGGTGAAGGAGGAACGGTCCGGCTGGCCGGGTCCCGCAGCCGCAACACGGTGCAGCACCGCTGTTCCGGGGTGGGGTAGGTGTCGGGTCAGCACGTCGAAGGCGTCCCCGAGGTTGACGACGAAGTGCCGTTCGGGGAGTTCGATCGGTGTCCACCTGCCGTTGTCCAGTACTTCGAAGCCGGGTTGGTCGGCGTGGAAGAGGGTGATGTACCCGCTGTCGGTGTGTTCGACGATGCCCACCCGCCGGTCGAGATCACCCCGGTAGTGGTTGACTGTGGTGTAGCACAGGCCACCGTGGTGCCCACCCAGCGCTTCGTCGGCGTCTCCCGCGGGTACCCCGGCGGCGGAGAGCAGGGCGTGCAGGGCGGTCCCGGTGATTTCCTCCATCCGCTCAAGCAGGGAGGTCACCTCTTCGGGGAAGTACCGCTGCCACAGGTGCGCCTCGATCTGCAGCTGCTCCACCTGATCGGGCCGATCCTCATAGCCCAGCTTCGAGGCCAGGTGCCCGTGCTCCCGGTGACCGCGGTAGCGATCACCGGGCACCGGCGGGAGGTAGAACCGCCTGCACAGGTCCAGGCCGGGTGCGGGGTCGAGGTCGTCGGGCATGCGCAGCAGGAAGGCCCCGGCCCGCAGTGCCTCCGCAGCACCGTCAGGGCGGTCGAACTCCACCCCACCACCCCGGGTCCCGGCGACGGGCAACCGCACGTGCTCGGTGCTTTCGCTGCTGTGTCCTGAGTAAGTGCTGGTCACGTCGACTCCTCGATCACAGGTGGGTGGTGTCGTCATAAGTGCGGTTGACCTCCTGCTCGGCGAACTCCGCCACGCTCTGCACCGGGTGAGCGGTGTTGTCCTCCCAACGGTGGATGGTTCCGCCGAGCGCGGAGTCGAGGAAGATCGCATAAGAGGTGCGGTCTGGGGTCCCGGGTGCCCGCCGGGTGTGTGCGACACCGTGTACGTTGGCCCGTACCGGGGCGGGTAGGCGCTCGGTCAGCACCTCCAACGAGCTGCCGAAGTTCACGATGAAGTGTCCCGGGACCGGATCCACGGAACGCAGCTCACCATCGATGAGTGCCAGCAGCCCCGGTTCGGTCGAGCGCAGCACGGTGACCCAGCCGGAGTCGCGGTGGAACTTCGAGCCTCGGGTGTCCTTCGTGGAGCGGAAGTGGTTGAACGCCAGCATCTGGTGACCTCGCTTCTCCGACAAGGCCGAGGTCACGGTGGCCCACGCGTCGCGGGGGATCCCCACGCCCCGCAGGACCGAGCACAGGACCAGCAGCCCCAGATCGGTCATGGCGTGACCGAGGGGGGCCACACCGGGCGGCAGCAGGTGCCAGTTGGCCGACTCGACGTAGAGGTTCTCCCACTGATCGTGCTCGCGGTCGAAGTAGCCCTGGTAGTCGCCGGGGATTTCGACGTCCCGCCACCCTCGGAACGGGTCGAGGTGATCTCCGGTGCGGTCGCGGTGGAACTCGGCGGCCAGGGTGTCCCCCGGGTCGGTGTTGACACCCTCCGGGATGCCCACGAGGAAGAAACCCTGCGCACAGGCACGCTGCAGACCATCCTCGCGGTCGAACACCAACTCACCCGCCCTCACCTGTGCCCGTTCGAGGTTCGCGGGTGGATAGCGCAGACCGGCCTCGTACTCGTCCGGCATGGGGGGCAGTGGCACCCGGTCGCGGTAGGTCATCGACTGGTTCATGCGCGTCCTCCTCTGGGGTTGACGGGTCGCGGGGTGAGCGTGATCAACCCGGCTTCGGCGGGCCGGGGCATCGCCGACGCCGGGCGCAGGCCGGGGTCGGCGTCTCTCACCTCGACGTCGTAGTTCGCGTGCAGGGTGCGCAGCAGCACGGACTGCACGCGCACGGAGAACAGGCGCCCGGGGCATTTGCGCGGGTTGCGGGTGGTGTTGACCATGCTGAAGGAGTTGATCTCGTACCGGGACCGCGACAGCAGCGAGGAGACGGTCTCCCGATCCGATCGCACCAGTGCGGCGGGGTTGGCCAGGTCGAACCGGTCGGGAACGGGGAAAACCGCCGGATCCCGGTTGGCGCGGCTGCGGTCGAGCCACAGCATCGTCCCGGCGGGTACTTCGCCGGCCCGTCCGCGGTGCCGGATCTCCACGGGCTCGGTGGTGCACCGCCACAACGCGGTCGGGTTCGACCCGCCCCAGCGCACCGCCTCCACCACGGCGAGGTCGACCACCGGCACGGGCCCGGGATCCACACCGCCGCAGGCGGACTCGGCGACCGCCCGGTGCGCGGCCGGACACGCTCCCAGACATGTCAGGGCCCAGGTCAGGCTCAGCGCCGAGGTGTCGTAGACGGCCACGAGCGAAGTGCCCAACTCCTTGAGCAACACGGGGTCCAGTGCTTGGGCGGCGGTCCGGTCGAAGGGCAGGCCCCAGAGTGCGAAGTGCCCCCGCACGAGGTTCGTGGCGGGAGCGGCGGCGATGGCGTCCGCGTTGGCCACCAGCAGATCGCGGATGAAGTCGGCGACGGAGTCGAACTCGCGCATCGCATCCGGGTCGACCGTGCCGATCACCCGCGAGGCGATCTCGAAGAACTCCAGTGCGGCTCGCCGGTGCAGCGGGTCGGTGAGGTACGCCGTCAGTGGGCGCTGGGTCAGGTCGAGCACACCGGGGAGGTGGCTGTCGACGTGCGCGACAAGTCCGGTGGCGAAACGATCGATCGGCATCTGCCTCCCGGCCATCGGCCGCAGGTACTCCTCGGCGTGCCGGGCGATGTGCGGCTCCAGCGACTCGACGAAGCGCGTGCTGCCCAACGTGGCCTCGATCATCCGCCGCTTGGCGGGTCTGCGCGGGTCGTCGTGGTTCAGCGACCCCATGAAGTCTCCGAACATGTCCCGATTGAGGTCGGTGGAGGGAGCCAGGGCGGAATCGGGCACCAGTGGGGCGTTGGTCATCTGGTAGACGGCGGGGGTGTCGCCCATCCAGAACGTGCACACCCCACCGGCGGCGGCGGCCAGCTCCGCCACCCCCGTGTCGGCGAAGTATTCGGTCGGCTGCCTGCCTCGCACCACCGTGGCCTCGTGGAACGACGCCCGGTGGCCGGTCACCGGACACGGCCCGTCGTGGTGGGCCAGCACGCCAGGCAGGACCGCGCCCCGCGCGATCGCCTCGGGTGCGCTCACGCGGTACCACCACCCCGGGTCGTGGCGATGCCGAAGTCGTCGTGCCGGTCATTCCAGGTGTCACGGTTGAAATCCCGCAGGAAGTCCGCCACCGTGCTGACCACCCGGTGCCCACCGCCGTCGTCGACTTTGTGCAGCAACGCCGCCGGTGAGGGGTTGACGAACGCGGCAAACGAGAACCGCTCGTCGTCGGAAGAGGCAGGCGCGCACCGCCGCACCCGGTGCAGCACAGCATGCACGGACCGCGCCAGGTCCTCCGTCAACAGCTCGAAAGAGCCTCCGAAGTTCACGATGAAGTGCCCGGACACTGGCGGCACCGGTGACCACCGACCTCCGGAGAACGCCTCCAAGCCGTCCTGCTCGTTGTACAGCAGTGTGACGAACCCGGTGTCCTTGTGCGGGGCACACCCCAACTGGTCGCGGTCGCTGCGGTAGTGGTTGGCCGCGAACCAGTGTGTGCCGAAGCCGTCGACAGCTCCACTGGTGACCTGCGACCACAACCGCGCTGTCACGCCGACCGCGTCGAGGGCGGTGCGCAGCACCAACAGTGCCAACTCGTTCATCCGGTCGGCCATGGCGACGACCTCGGGCGGGAAGTGCCGCGCGCGGGCCTCGGCGTCGGCCAGCAGGTGCTCGGTCTGGAAGTGCTCGCGGTCGAAGTACACGCCCTCGAGTTCGCGCATCCCGCGGTAGGGCCTCGTCGCGGCGTCGGCACCCGTGCGGGGCCGGTGGAACTCCCTGCACAGCCGAACCCCGGGCCGCAGGTCGAGGCCTTCGGGCACGGCGAGCGCGAAGAGCCCGGCGTCGAGCGCACGGCCGAGTCCATCGGATTCGGCGAACACGATCCCGCCGCCGCGAACCGCCGCCCGTTCGAGGACCACCGGTTCGGGCGCCCGTTGCTCAACCATCGGATTCCTCCTCGGGAACGTCAGTCCCGGCGTAGATTTCGTAGTCATTCAGGTCGATGAGCTCCCGGGATCCGCAGATGCGGGTCAGGCCCTCGGTCGGACTCCACTGGTACACTCCGTCGTCACTGCCGGGCAGGCAATTGCTCGATGAGAAATGACCGTAACTACACCTGTCCTCACCTTGTTGCGTGACGCGGTGCATGATGGCCGCCACTGGGCTGCCCGACCGGGCGGTGAGCAATTCCATCGACAACCCGAAGTTGATGACGAAGTGGTCCGGATCGACCGGTACCCGTTCCCAACGGTTGTTCCGATTGACCTCCAAGCCGGGCGTCGTGGTGCGCAGGATCGTCAGGAAACCGTCGTCTTTGTGCGAGCTCAGTCCGACCGAGGACATCGTGGGCCGGTAGTGGTTGAAGGTCAGGTGGTAGGAACCGGTGCCATCCGAGCAGCCGCCGGTGGCCGTGTGCCGCTCCTCGGTCGGGACACCGACGTGGTCGAGGACGGAGGCGAGGATCAGCCTGGACAGCATGGTCAGCCGTTCGCCGAGGCGGGCGATCTCCTGAGGGTAGTCGGTGGGCCAGAACCGGCGTTCCAGCAAGAACTGCTCAATCTGATTGACCCGTTGGTGGAAGCCCAGCAGAGGGTCGCCGAAACGGCCGGCGGTGATGTCGCGGAATCTTCCGTAGGGCGGGTGCTCCGGCCCCCTGTGGAAACCGGAGGCGAATGCGTCACCGTCCGGGATCGGAATGCCGTCAGGAATCCGCACCAGGAAGACGCCGTCGGACAGGGCTGCGGCGCGGTCACCGACGGAGACAAAGTGCAGTCCGTCAGCGTCCAGTTCGGCGCGGCGGAGGTCTGCGGTGGCGGTGACCGGGTCAGTGTCCACGCGCTTGGCGTAGACGTCGCGGTAGATTCGGCCCCGAGCTACAGGAGTCGCTTCAGTACTCATCTCACCGTCCTTTGAGTTGCAGGGAAACCACGGTCAAATCGCGCAGCTCCCGTGGTGCGTCGGGGTGCGCGCCCTCGGCCACCTCGGCCAGACTGCTGAATGAGCCCGGGTAGACCATCACCGACAGACCTCTGGCCCGTAGGCAGCAGAAGACGGCGAACTCCTCCAGGAAGTATTCCGACGAGATCGCCACACGCTTCGCCAGTTCCTGCCCATCCAGGTCAGTTGCACCGCGGGAGTGGTATCTGCGCCCGAAGGACTCCACCGAGGCTCGGAAAACCGGGTCCTCGGCGAACTGGGAGCGCAATCGCCGGTGGAAGCCGTCGTGATCAGCCCACCACCGCACCTCCGCACAGGTGACGACGGTGAAGTCGGTGCGGTCGCTGAACAGATCGAACACCGGCTGGCGGTCGGCGATGAATTCCCGACCGAGCTCCAGCGCCCTGGCCAGGGCGGGTTCCGGCGACAGCGCCGCCGTCGCGCTGAGGGTCAACCGGTGGATGCTGTCACCCACCAGCACCGTGCAGCGGCGAAACCGCCGCGAGATCCACTCGACGATACCCTCCAGCTTCGGCACGTCGAAGCTGTCGTTCTCGAGACTGACACCGAGGAAGCACTCGTCGGCGTCCTCGAATGCGGTCCGGTTGGCCTTCGGTGATACCGACTCGACCTTCGCTTTGTACCGGGTGGCGCGGACCTCGCTGAGCGCGGGGTCCACGACCATACCGGTTCTCGTGCTCACGGACATCGTTTCCCACCGTTCTGGATATGCGGTCTCAGGTGTGCGCGGCCACCGCTTCAGGGTGGCCCGCCGAGGAGCTGCCGGGACGCCGCGGCGCTTCGGCACCACCTTGACAGGTCGGTCTGTATGCGCTCTGGAATATCTCTGGCAGGTCCGGAATAATCTGTTTTCGGAGAAATTTTCCTAGTTCTCAATATTCGGACGTTTCCATCCGACAGTTCACGGGTACTGACGACGGAACACCGGAAAGGACCATTGACTCCCTGATGGCTGGTGCATACGGTGGCCACGAAAGGATCATCCGATGTCTGTAGTGATGTACCAGTCGCAGAACAACCACACAGGGAGAAGCCCGATGATGCCGTACGCGTCGACGACCGAATCGGTCGGCGGAGCCGTCGACGACAGCCAGGTCTTCCTGAAAGTGCTCGGACCGGTGCGCTTGTACCGCGGCCCTGTTGCGCTCGACCCAGGACCGGTCAAGCAGCGCCGCGTGCTGGCCGCCTTGGCGCTCCGGGCGAACTCCACCGTCCTGCGCGATGAACTGGTGGAGATGGTGTGGCCCCAGAGCCCGCCGCGATCAGCGGTGAACCTCGTGCACACCTACGTGGCCCGGTTGCGGCGAATACTCGAACCGGGGCATCGCCGTCGCGGCGACTCCCGCTACATACAGTCCACCGGAGGCGGCTACCAGTACGACGCCGATTCGGAGCACCTCGACCTGCTGCGGTTCGAGCACCTGCGCACTCAGGGCTTGGTCGCCGAGCACCGAGGTGACCTGCATGTCGCACTGGAGAAACTGCGAACTGCCCTCTCCCTGTGGGAAGGCGGCGTAGCGGCGGACATCGGAGTGGGAGAGGACCTCCACTGGCCCACTCTCCCCATACGGCTGCGCTTCGGTTCCACCGCCGTCGAACTGACCAGGGTGGCGGCGCTGCAGGGCGAACTGCCTGCCACCGTCCCCTTCCTGGCGACCGCCACCCATCACGAACCCCTGGACGAGACACTGCACATCTGCTTCATGCTCGCCCTGGCCGACAGCGGGAGACAGGCCACCGCCGTCGGCGTCTATCACGAACTGCGTGACAGGCTCGGCAGCGAGTTGGGCGTGGAACCGGGCCCGAACGTGCGCGAAGCCTTCGAACACATCCTGCGCGACGAACTCCCCGCCACAACCCTGCTCGCCAGTTGACAACGCCGCTTCGCCGAACAGTGCGACCCGCGGCAATCGTCAGTGGGGTGCGATGGTGCCGACGACAACCCGACGCGCGGAAAGGCCCGGACCATGGCCGGGAGGCCACCGGCGGCGATGATCGCCTGGGTCACCGTGAGCGAATCCCGCCCGGTCAGCTGGACCGGGATCAGCTGCTCGACCTCAGTGCGCACGGTGGTCCTGAGCTGCGCGTTCGCCTTGCGGATCACAGCTTTCTCGCCCACGAAGTCCTCGGAGAGGCTCGACCCGTGAGGGCTGATCGGCCAGAGGATGCACGGGGCGTTGAGCAGGTCGCGGCGGACGTTCTTCGTGAACGGCACCAGCACCGGCGCGTCGCAGGTGGTGAACCGGCCGCCGGGGTCGTGCCAGATCTCGATCTGGTGTTGAACAGGCTTGCACCCGCCGCAACTCTGAATCGATGACACCCGCTTGCCGTCGTGCACGACGGTGACCGAGCGGGAGTTCTGTCGGAGGCGCTGTCGGTTCTCGAAATCGCGGCCAAGCCCCGGTGACCGCGAAAGGGGGCCGTCGCCCGGGGGCTCCGGGCGACGGTCCCGGGAACGGCCTGCCAGCCCAGGGGGCGGTACTTGAGCGACAGGCGCGGCTGCGCTTCGTTGCCGTAGCGGCTGACCACGGCCAGGTACTCCTGGTCCGCTGACCAGGCGAGGCCGCGTGGCAGCAGTGCCTCGCCGCCGTCGAGGGTGATCGTGCGGGTCGGGGTGGCGCCGCCTGTCGGGTAGATCAGGAGGTCGGTGGCGGAGGTGCCGGTGACCACGTGCGCGTTGCCGGGTGACAGGGCCACGAACAGCCGGGGAGTCGTCGGCGCTCAACTCCAGCCCGTCGGTCCCCGCCTGGTTCGGAATCGTCCTCCGCGCCAACCCGTTGAAGTCGACCACCACGACACTGTTCGACGACGCCCCCCGGACACGAACACCTGCCGGTGCGCGGCATCGACCACCACATCCCCGAACCCGGACAACGGCAACCCCGACGTGCCCGACGCCCGCGGGCACCACCACCGACGCCGCCGCCGTCAGCAGGGCCCCAGCCCGGCCAGCACCCCTCGTCTCGTACTCACCCCTTCGGTCCCCGACAGGCGCATCAGCTCGGCGCCGCCCCCACGCATTCGACGATCAGGTCGTAGAGCTCGAAATTGGCTTCGTAGACCCGCTGCCGGACCGGCTCCGAGTAGGACTCGGCCACGGCCTGGCTCACGGACACGATGTCCACCAGCACGTTCACAGCCAGCTTGGGAATGGCCTCGGCGTCGCGCCACTCCGGTGCGCAGTCGCGCAGTACCGAGACCAACCTGTCGTACAGGTCCTCCTTGAAGCCCTCGTTCGACCGCAGGGCGACGATGTAATCACCCCACGCGTCCATCAGCCGATCCGCGATACCGGTCATCTCACTCAGACCTTTCCCAGCCACCTGACCGCTCCCGACGGGACGAACCCCTCAAGCAGGACCTCTTCCGAGTTCTCCGCCAGTCGATTCGCGGTGGCGCCCCGGATGCCCCCCGCGGCACAGGCCGCCTGCGTCGAGGCGTCGATCACCCGACCGCCGAACTCGTCGAGGTCGATCCGCACCGCCCTGCCCTCGTTCCACTCCTCCAGGACGCCCACGTCCTTCGTCGTGGAAATGTACCGCGACGTGAAACCGGGCTTGCTGCCGTTGGAGACGCGCCCGCCGGGCAGGCAGCTCATGTTCGGGTTCTTCGCCCTCACCCCTCGGCCGGTCGTCGGCGGAGTCGAGGTTGCGATAGACGACATTGCGACCGGATCCGCTGTCGCCCGCAGCCTTGGTGGCGCTGTTGCCGCTGCCGGCCTTCGGAGACGGTTTCGGGGTCGGCCACCTTGGCGTTGTCGATCGCCGTGTCATGGGGGCTGTAGACGCGGACGACGAACCACCAGTCGCAGATGGCGGTGTCGGATGGAAGGGGCGAAAGCGGAGATCGCAACGCGCTTGACCCGACGACAAGTGCACCGAGCCGACCGCAGTGAACGTCAACCGAGAGTGTTGATTTACGTTTCCCCAGGTCAGGCCGTGATCGGGGCACGTCTGGGGGTCAAGGGGTCGCAGGTTCGAATCCTGTCAGCCCGACGGTCATCAGACGCCCGTCGACTCTGGAAGAAATCCCAGGTCGGCGGGCGTTTTGATCTCTCCCGGACCGCACGGTGTTGATCGTTCCCTGTAGAGGAAAAGATCATCCTACCGGCCGGTAAGGAGAAAATTGGAGATCAACTCCTCCTGCTGGCTGTTGATCTCGTTGAGGGGTCAAGTTTGATCTTCTCGATCGGGTGATTTTCGCCAACCTTCCCGAACCTTCCGCATCCGCCCAGGTCAGACGCGTAGCCGAACCCGCTTTCGGCCCGTTGGTCGTGGTTGGTCACCGTTGGGTCAGGATGGCGGCGGCGTCGGTGGGTTGGCCTTCGGTGAGGTCCGATCACGCATCATCGGCTCAAGTCGGTGTCTACCGGGCCGGTGTTTGCTCGACATGATCAGGACGCCCCTGTCGCCCCGGCCCTGTGAGACTGCCGATCCGGCTGGTGGTCGAGATCCACATGACCGAGCAGGGCGTGGGGCTGTGGCTCCAAAGGCACGGGTTCACCCCGCAGTGACCGGCCCGACGTTCCTACGAACAGCAGCCCGCCGCGGTGCGGGCCTGACTAGACGAGGACTTCCCGGCGATTGAGGCACGTGCGAAGACCGGGGGGCGGCGATCGCGTGGGTCGAGCGGTGCGGACTGCGCTCCGATACCGCGCCACCGGGTCGGTCCTGGGCGCCGAAGGGCCGCACGCCGGTGGTGCGGGTGAGGCGGGAAACGGCTGCGGTCAACGTCATGTCCGCGGTCGCCCCGTGGGCCGCGTTGTGGTTCACCGTGTTCACCGCCACCCATGTTCACTACATTCCTTGACCGCATGGCCCGTCAGGCAGATCGGGAGGTCCACGTCATCGCCGACCGGCACCCGGTGCACCGAAGAAGACCGTCCGCGCCTGGTCGCAAGCCAACGCCGACTCGGTCGAGCCGCACCTGATGCCCGGCTACAGGACCCGAACGCAACCCCGAGGTAGTTGCTCAGGCGCCGACCTCAAGCGCAACGTCAACACGTGACGAGCCCGCAACGTCGACCGGCTCGCGCATGAGACCCAGCGCTTCCTGCGCCACCGTCAACACCAGCCGCACATCGTCCGTGGCTGCTTCGGGGCCCCACACGTCCGCTACGCCATCATGTAGGCAACTTAATACTTTTGACTCAATAAGATCCGGTGTCCGGTCTTCGAGGACAACCTCAGAACCCCTAGGATCGATGTCTAGACGCCACCCACGCAAATCCTGACGGGTGGTCAAGACTTCAGCACCGGTGAGGACTAACATGGCAGACGCAGGGGCCGTTGGACCGATCGTCGACAGCCTTCGTCGCCACCTCACCGGAGCGACAAGCGTGGACGCGCTCAGCGAGTCGTTCTCGGTGTTTGTCTACGACGCGATCATGAAGGGCGCCTCAGACATTTCGTCCCGCCTGCTCCTGTGGGATGGCTCACTGGACTCGTACCCGCTTAATGGCCTAGGCAATGAACACCACCTGCGTGCCAAGCTGGACCAGCATCGAATCGCCATGGATTGTGCCGAGTGGGCCAGAGAACGACTGCAGGTTCGCAGGTTGACGAGGCGTACCCGGCGCTCGTGGGTGAGTGTCAATGGGATGTTCCCGTACGCCGTGAGCGGCTCTGGCCTTGACGCCGAAGGGCTCGGACTGGTGCCGTCGGACGACCTGATCTTTCCGGAGGAGATCAGCGATGTCGCCGACGTCGAACGACTTGCCGCGAATTTCGAAAAAATCTGGCACAACGAGCATGCTAGCGAGGACGCGCGCGAGCGGTTCTTGACAGCAATCGAGTTGCTCCATCGGGACAATCCGCCGGAGTCGGTCTATTTGCGAATTCTAATCGCACTTTTTGCGGACTTCGTGAGTGAGGCTGGCGACGAGACCGAGGAGCGCGGCAAGACCGGATTTTTCGACACTGAGGTGTGGCGAAAGCTCTATAAGTTCCAGCGCGATGGCGTGCTCGGCGCCATTCAGAAGCTGGAACTCCACAACGGCTGCATTCTTGCCGACAGCGTCGGTCTAGGCAAGACCTTTGAGGCCTTGGCCGTCATCAAGTACTACGAGTTGCGCAACAATCGTGTCCTTGTGCTAGCGCCGAAGCGGCTACGGGAGAACTGGACGATCTTCCGTGCCAATGATGCCCGCAATCCGCTACTCGCCGACAGGTTCGCCTTCGACGTGCTCAACCACACCGACCTTAGCCGTGCCGAGGGCAGGTCGGGTGACATCGACTTGGCCCATGTCAATTGGGGCAACTACGACCTGGTCGTCGTCGATGAATCCCACAACTTCCGAAATAACCCGCAGCTCAAGGGTCACGTCACCCGCTACCAGCGGCTGATGGATGAAGTCTTCAAGTCAGGGATACGGACGAAGGTTCTCATGCTCAGTGCCACCCCGGTGAACACCCGCTTGGCCGATCTGAAAAACCAGGTACTCTTCGCCACCGAAGGTGTCGACGATGCCCTCGCGAGCAGCGGCATCAGCTCCATCGAGCAGACACTGCGCAAGGCGCAACTTCAATTCACGACCTGGCAGAAAAGCGACGCAACTACCAGGTCGACCAAGTCGCTGGTCGGCGTGCTCGGCATGGATTACATCCGCCTCCTCGATCTGGTCACAATCGCCCGCTCTCGCAAACACATCGAAAAGTACTACGGCACGGTGGACGTCGGGAAGTTCCCTGAGCGACTTGCGCCGGTAAACCTTTCACCGACGATCGACATCGACGGTCGATTGATGCGACCCGAGCAGCTCAACGATACGCTCCTCATGCTCAACCTGGCCGCCTACCGCCCGACCTCCTATGTGCTGCCCAGCAAGGCGAAGAAGTACGCCGAGCTCTACGACCAGCGACTGCGCACCGGTGGCGCCCGAGTATGGCGGCAGTCCGACCGTGACGCCAACGTCGTTCACCTCGTTCGAATCGGGCTGCTGAAGCGGCTGGAGTCGTCGGTGGCGTCGCTCACCCGCACTGTGGCGAAGATCCTCGGCAAGGTCGATGCAGTGATCACCAGGGTGGAGGAGTACGACGCCGCAGGTGACACCGGCGTCTCCATTGAGAGCCTGGACGACGTCGGTGATCTCGATGATCAAGAGTTGGAGGACGTCATCGGCGGCACTTTGAAGGTGTTGCTGGCCGACATCGACCGCCCTGCCTGGCTCCAGGATCTGCGCGACGACCGGGACCGGCTAAGCGTGGTATTGACCGATATCGAGGCCGTTAACCCCGGTCGTGACGCCAAACTCTTGGCACTCAAAGACGTACTCCGACAGAAGGCAGAGAAGCCCACCAACGAGGGAAGTCGGAAGGCGCTGGTTTTCACCGCCTACTCCGACACTGCCGACTACCTCTACGCCGAAATAGCCAGCTGGGCGCGTTCGGAGCTCGACCTGCATGCCGCGCTCATCACTGGTACCAGCAACAAGAGCACTCTGGGCACGCGAAACGACATGCACAGCCTGCTGACGGCATTCTCGCCCCGTTCGAAGGGCGGCGACCCAGCTGCCGAGCAGATTGACATCGTCATCGCCACGGACACCATCTCCGAGGGGCAAAACCTTCAAGACTGTGACATGGTCGTCAACTACGATATCCACTGGAACCCAGTCCGCATCGTGCAGCGCTTCGGCCGCGTCGACCGCCTCGGCACCACCAACAAGTCTGTGCAACTGGTCAACTTCTGGCCCGACATCGACCTGGACACCTACATCAACTTGGAGAAGCGCGTCTCCAGTCGAATGACCCTCCTCGACGTGTCGGCCACCGGTGAAGAAAACATCCTCGACGCCGAAGCGATGAACGACCTGGACTACCGCCGCAAGCAGCTCGAGCAGATGCAGAACGCCGCTCCGACGATGGAGGACCTGGCCGGAGGGCTGAGCATCACCGATCTCACCTTGGGTGATTTCCGCATGGATGCCGCCTCGCGCCCGTGGCGGCAGCGCAAGGATCTGGCCGGCTGGCCCTTGGCGTTGTTCGGCGTCACCCGTTTCGATCAAACACTCGCCGCCGACGGGCTCACACCGGGCGCGGTCTTTCTGCTCCGGGTGCGGGGGGACGCAATCGCAATACCGGGCTCCTACCCGTTGGCTCCCCACCTGCTCGCCTACGTCGGGGACGACGGCGTGCTGGCTCATCCCATCGATGAGCCGAAGCTCGCCCTCGACGTCCTGCGCCGCCATTGCTTGGACCGCACGGAGCCCGATGCGGCCGCACTCTCAGCCTTCCATCGGACGACCATGCACGGCGCTCGGATGACCCACTACCGGGGCCTGCTCGACGTAGCCGTCACGGCGGCCTCCAGGCAGGCGACAGAGACCGCTGTGGCTTCCCTCTTCTCACCAGGGCCTTCAACCCTGGGCGCCAACGGCGGTGCCATCGGTCTCGATGCCGTCGATGTCGTCGCCTGGTTGGCGGTGGTGCCGTGAGCGAGAAGACCTCTCTGGACCCAGCGGAGCTCTTGGGTCTGCCCGAGCGAGCCCGACTCTCCGAGCGGCTCACGAAGCGGCTGCTGCGCGAACAGGTCGGCGGCGGCACGGGGAGCACCCCGGAAGGCAAGTTCGTCGACAGGGTCGTCGCCTCGGCACAAGTGGTCGGAATCCTCCGGCCGGAGACGATCCTGATACCCGCATATCGCGACCACGGCCGCGACGGGACTGACCGCCGGGAAGTCACCGACATCGCCGTCCTGCACCTACGTCTGAAGCAGAAGATCGCCCCGTCCGACCGACGGCGCCTGGTCGAGCTGGTCCAGCGGGCCATGCCCCGGCTCGTGGTGCTCTTCCTCGACGGTCCCGACCTGCCGGGCGAGCTGGCCCTCGCTCTCACCCACGTCAGCCGCACCGACCCCGAGAAGCGAACCTCGGTCATCGACGCCAGCATCACCGTCCCGGTGGCCGAGCTACCCGACGGCGTTCTCGATACCAACCGCCGCGACCGTACCAACCTGTGGGCGCTCTATCGCGACTTGGTGCGCATCGCCGCGACTGGAGGCCGTCCCGCGTCGGCCGCGCTCGGGACCGATGAGGCGGTGCGGTTGCACCATCGGCTTACCGCTCTCCAGGCGGAGCTCGACGCCGTCACGCGGGAGGCGAAGCGCGCGAGGTCGCAGCAGTCGCGCATCACACTCAACACCACGGCCAAGGCGTTGAGGCAGCAGGTCGCTACGGTACGTACCGACCTCTACAGTGCCGACCCATCGAAGTGATCCGGCGAGACCCCACATCGCCGATGCACGACCCCGGGAGAGACGACGACGTGACCGCGGACAGCAACCCGTTCGAGCCGATCAACGACAAGCGCGACCACCACGGCCCCGGAGAGGTGCAGGGCAACATCGACATCCTTGCCCGACTCTTCCCCGACGCCGTCGTCGACGGAAGGGTCGACCTCGACGTTCTGGCCGACCTGATCGGCCAGAAGGCCGACCGGAGCGGCGTGGAGGGCTTCGGCCTGCGCTGGCCCGGCATGAACGAGGCTCGCAGGCTCTCGGCCCAGCCAGCCACTCAGACGCTGCTCCCGCGCCCGGACGAGTCGGTGGACTGGGACACCACCCGAAACATCGTCATTGAGGGCGACAACCTCGAGGTCCTCCGGCTGCTGCGCCGGGGCTACACCGGCGCGGTCGACGTCATCTACATCGACCCGCCGTACAACACCGGCAACGACTTCGTTTATGACGACAGGTACACCACAAGCCGCGTCGAGACTGAGGAGGTTGCGGGGTTTCGTGATGAGAGCGGCACACTAGAGAACGGCCAAGCGTCCGATCTTGCCGCTGACCGCCGAGCCGGCGCATCGCGTCACTCGAAATGGCTCTCAATGATGTACCCCCGCCTTCTACTTGCTCATCATCTCCTCAAGGAAACCGGCGTCATTATTGTCGCGATAGATGATGTCGAGCACGCTCGGCTGAAGCTGTCGCTCGATCGCGTCTTTGGTGCCGAAAACTTGATCTCGAATGTGATCTGGCAGGGAGTAAAAAAGAACGATTCTCGGTATATTTCAGACAGTCACGACTACATGCTCATTTACGCAAAAAATGAGACCCTTCTGCGCAATCTCAACGTTCGCTGGCGAGCTAGGAAAAGCGGGATAGATGAGGTTCTCGAAGTTGCCTCTAGAATCTGGATAGAGTCGGATCAGGAAGAGGTGCAAGCGACAGAAAAATTGAAGGCGTGGTTTGCGGAGCAGCGGGGTCGGTTTACGGCGTCTCTTACGAACTACAACCGAATTGATGATCAAGGCCGGGTCTACTACGGAGACAACCTTCGTTCGCCCAATCCGCGCGAAAACCTGATGTATGATCTGCCTCATCCGCTGACAGGCGAGCCCGTAAGGCGTCATCCAAACGGCTGGGTGTTCTCCCGTGAAACAATGGAGAGAAAAATTGCCGAAGGTCGCATCCTCTTCGGGGCGGACCATACGACTCTGGC
The DNA here is from genome assembly GCF_003182415.1 of Actinokineospora spheciospongiae. Lineage (NCBI taxonomy): Bacteria > Bacillati > Actinomycetota > Actinomycetes > Pseudonocardiales > Pseudonocardiaceae > Actinokineospora > Actinokineospora spheciospongiae. The sequence goes on from NZ_QHCP01000007.1 coordinate 53,558, forward strand.
ATACTACAAGCGCTATCTGGCAGAACAGACCGATGAGGTCACACTGTCAGTATTTGAACAGCCCCGACGTTCGGCATCGCAGGCGCTAGAGCGTCTTCTCGGTTCTGATATCTTCGAGTTTCCGAAGGACGTCGGCGTTCTTGCTCGATGGATTGACCTTGTCTCACAGTCTGATTCGAAGGCGCTGGTTCTTGATTTTTTTGCCGGCTCTGGCTCGACTGGTCATGCGGTGATGGACCTCAACGCGGCCGATGGCGGCAACCGCCGCTACATCCTGGTCCAGCTTGACGAGCCGGTGAACAAGGACGGCTACGCGACCATTGCCGACATCACCCGTGAGCGGTTGCGTCGCGCGGGTGCGCAGATCGCCGAGCAGCGGACGCTGGACGCGCAGGACATCGATACCGGCTTCCGCTCCTACAAGCTGGCCGACTCCAACGTGAAGCCCTGGGACGGTACCGCTGAGCTGGACCTGCGTGAGTCCGTCAACAACCTCGTCGGCGGCCGAAGCACCGACGATCTCCTGGTGGAGATGATGCTCCGACTGGGCATCGACCTGGTGACACCGGTAGAGACCAGGGAAGTCGCCGGGTCCACCCTCTACAGCATCGCGGGCACGCTGTACGCCTTCTTCGGTGGCGATCTAAACACCGCGAAGGCGGACGAAGTCGCAAGGGCGATCATTGGGTGGCGAGAGGAGGACCCGGTCGACTCCGACGTGACCGTCGTGGTCCGGGACACGGGTTTCCTCGACTCCGGGGCCAAGCTGAACCTCGCTGCGGCGCTGCGGCAGGCTGGCGTCACGACCCTGCGCAGCATCTGAGGCAGACATGAAATTCACCTTCGAGGCCAACCTCGACTACCAGCGCGCCGCCATCGGCGCCGTCACCGACCTCTTCCGAGGGCAGGACTCCCTCACGGGCCAGTTCACCGTCCGGGCGCGCAAGTCCCTGAAGGACGACACGCTCGGGCTGGACGAGGCCGACCTGGGGGTGCAGACCCTCGGTGTCGGCAACCGGCTGCGCCTGCACACCGATGTCATCCTGGCCAACCTGCACACTGTGCAGGACCGCGCAGGCATCGCCCACGACGAGCAGCTCAACTCGGTCAACTTCACCATCGAGATGGAGACCGGCACCGGCAAGACCTACGTCTACCTGCGCACGATGCACGAGCTCCACAAGCTCTACGGGTTCACGAAGTTCGTCGTCGTGGTGCCCTCTGTCGCCATCAGCGAGGGCGTGACCACCTCGATCGCCCTGCTGCGCGAACACTTCGAGGCGCTCTACCCCGGCCAGCGCCTCTCCTCGTTCCGGCTCGATGGCGGCAACCTCTCGCGGGTGCGCTCCTTCGCCACCTCATCAGGCATCGAGGTGATGATCACCACCGCCGCGGCGATCAACAAGGCCACCAACAAGGTGCATCAGCAGGTGGAGGACCTTGGCTTCGAAATCCCGATGGACCTGATCCGCAGCACCCGCCCCATCGTCATCGTCGACGAGCCGCAGAGTGTCTACGGCGATGACGGCAACCCGCGCAAGACGAAAGGCGCAGGCCGAGTCGCCATCGAAGGCCGGTTGCCAACCCCGGAAGACAGCACTGTCGGCAAACAGTCACTGGCAAAGGGCATGCACGCCACAGCGGTGCTGCGCTACTCCGCGACACATCCCCGACACGACAAGGCGAACCTCGTCTACCGCCTTGACGCGATCGCCGCATACGAGCAGGCCCTCGTCAAACAGATCGAGGTCGACTCCCTGGTCACCGAGGCCAGTGGCACCGCGCCCTATGTCCGCCTGCTCCAGACCAAGCGGACGGGCTCCACGATGAAGGCCCGTTTGGAGGTCGACGTCGAAGTCGGCAACCAGATCAAGCGCAAGGCTGTCGACGTGCCTGTCGGGGCCAACCTGGAGGACGTGACCGGGCGCGCACGCTACCGCGACCTCACCCTCGACGCGGTCAGTGTGGTCCTCGGATCGGAGTCGGTCCGCTTCGGTGACCTCATCGAGCTGAAGGTCCATGAGGCTGTCGGTGCGGAGATCAGCGTCGACGAGCGTGCTCGGCAGATGATTGCCCAGACGATCCGGCAGCACCTGCGCAAGGAGCAGGAGTTCGCCGCCGCGGGCAAAGCGATCAAGGTGCTCAGCCTCCTCTTCGTCGACTCGGTCGCGAAGTACCGCGTCTACGACGGTGATGGCGGGGCTCAGCCGGGCGAGTACGCGCGGATCTTCGAGGAGGAGTACGCGAGGATCGCCGCCGCGCCGGAGTTCCGCAGCCTGCTGGGGTCCGATCCCGCTGACGCGGTCGCGTGTCACGCCCATCAGGGCTACTTTTCCATCGACCGGTCCAAGGGCAAATCCGAGCGGCTTGTGGACACCTCGGAAACCAACGACAAGGGCCGCCAGCAGGCGAGTTTGGCCTACGAGCAGATCATGAGGGGCAAGGTTGAGCTGACCACTCCCGGCACCCCGATCCGCTTCGTCTTCACCCACTCCGCGCTGCAGGAGGGCTGGGACAACCCGAACGTCTTCCAAGTCTGCGTGCTTCGCACGATGGGCACTGAGCGGTGGCGACGGCAGAGCATCGGCCGTGGCCTGCGCATCTGTGTCGACGGCGACGGTAAGCGCGTCCCCGGCTTCGACGTCAACCGCCTCACGGTGATCGCGAACGAGTCGTACGAGGAGTTCGCGGAGCAGCTCCAACGCGAGCTCGCCGACGACCTCGGCATCGAGTTCGGCCGCGTGAGCATCGACGGCTTCGCCCGCCTCACCCACAAGCCCGCACCCGATGCCCGGCCGGTGCCGGTCGGGGACGAGGCCGCCCGTGCCCTCTTCGAGGCGTTGGCCGCCGCCGGGTATGTCGCGCCCAGCGGTAAGGGCGTCGCCAGGGTCGAGGACCGTCTGCGTGAGGCTGTCGCGGGTGACACCGAGGAGTTGCGCGCGCTCATCGCGGCGGCCGTTCCCAGTGCGACGGCTCGGATCGTTGTCCAGCGCCTTATCAAGCGGCTCGTCAAACCCATCGACGTCAAGAAGGCAGATAACCGGGTCTCCGTTCCAGTGGTCGGCGAGCGTCTGGAGAGCCCGGAGTTCCAGGCGCTGTGGGAGCGAATCAAGCACCGCACCCAGTTTCGCGTCAACGTCGACGAAGCCGGGCTGCAGGCGGCCATCGTCTCAGCTTTGCGCGCCCTGCCTCCGGTGCCGGAGCGCAAGGGAGTGTGGGAGACCACCGTCGTCAATGACATCGACCAGGGCGGCCTACGAAGCACCACCATGCGCAGCGAGCGGGTCGACGTGGTCTACGCGGACCGCGACGACTTGCCGGACATCCTGTCCGTCCTTGCCGACCGCACCCAGCTCACCCGCCGAACCCTCGCCCAGGCGTTGACAGAATCGGGCACGCTGGTGCAGTTTCAAAGGAACCCACAGGTCTATGTCGACCAAGCCACTCAAGCGATCAATAATGCGAAAGAACAGTTGCTCGTCACGGGCCTCCGTTACGAACTCGTCGACGACACCAGGCCCGATGCTGCCCGCCGGTACCCCCTCTCGATCTTCGCCGAGGCGGATCTCGCCGGCTACAGGGGCCCGGGCGGCAACATCGTCACCGGGGACGACGGCGAACTGCTCGCATTCGACGCCAAGTCGCCGTACAAGTACATCGTCGTCGACTCTGCTATCGAGCGCGCCTTCGCCATCGCACTCAAGCAGCGCACCGACGTCAGCACATTCGTAAAGCTACCTGCGGCATTCACCATCCCAACACCACTCGGCGACTACAACCCAGACTGGGCGGTCGTCATCAAGCGCCCCGACGGCAGCCGCTACTTGGTTTTCGAAACGAAGGGCTCGATCGATCCCGAGCTGCTGCGTCCGGTCGAGAGGGGCAAGGTTTACGCGGCGGAGTGCCACTTCAATGCAATTCGGGTCAACCTCGACCTCGACGACCTCCGTTACGCAAAGGTCGACAGCATGGACACGGCCAACGGTGTGATCGACGAGGTGTACGCATGATGGACTTCGATGCTGAACTGTCAGTATCCACAGACCTAAACCATCTTGCCGAACGGCGGCATGAATATGCCAGAGCCTGAACATCACCCCGCATACCCGCCACTATGAGGCGGTCCAGCAGATTTCCTCAACTACGACCCGACCTCGGTGGCGGACGCGCAAGCCAGGGTCGCCGTGTTCGTCCCGGTCGTCGAGGAGATCAAGACGTTGTTGCTCGAGGCGGGCTTTCCGATTCACCATGAAGACGCCAAGAGCCGTGAGGATCAGTCGGGTGTCCGCCTGTCGACCGACCCCGGCGTGGGTATCTCAGTCATGTGGAGATTGCCAGCTGAGCTCAACAACCGATTCAGGACCGCGGCTCGTGGCACCGCCGCGGACCCTGGGCTCGTTGCCCACTGGCAGACCGTCCAATCCGCCATGTCGAGGGCCTTGACGGAGATCCTACGGGTGAACGGATATCCGCTCGTGGTGGGCGAGAACGATCTCGCACCGGACGAGATCTACGTTCAGGGCGCACGTTTTCCTGAGTAGGTGAACTCAGGCCAGGGGAGAATGGCCTAGTGAACGTCGGCGTGCCGTTCGGTGCGCAGGCAGCGGCATTTCCTGCACGCCGTGAGCGACATATTGAAGCGAAAGTGATTGGTTGCCTGTAGTTTGACGCTCGTGGTTGAGATTGAGGGTGCGCATCGGTTGTCGCCTGCGGAGCAGAAGGTGCTGCGGCTGCGGGTGGTCGCGGCGCTGGAGTCCGGGCAGGCCGAGGGATACAAGCAGGCGGCAGAGACGTTCGGGGTCTCCGTACGGTCGGTGGGCACCTGGTGGCGCGCCTACCAACAGCAGGGTCAGGACGGCCTGGTGGTGCGCCCTGGGCGTCGACCGGGACCTGTACCCCGAGGATCGCGGCACGCTGTTCGCGGCCATGGCCGACTACACCCCGGAGGAGTTGCTGATCGGCGGCCCGTTGTGGACCCGTCAGGCGGTGGTCGAGTTGATTCGACTGGTTGTCGGCGTAAGCATGACCGAGCAGGGCGTGGGGTTGTGGCTGCGCCGTCACGGTCTCACCTCGCAGCGCCCGGCCCGCCGCGCCCGCGAGCAGCAGCCCGCCGCGGTGCGAGCTTGGCTGGATGAGGACCATCCGGCGATCGAGGCGCGGGCGAAGGCCAAGGGTGCCGTGATCGCGTGGGTAGATCAGTGCGAGCTGCGCTCGGATGCCGCACCGCCCGGACGCTCCTGGGCACCGAAGGGCCGCACGCCGATCGTGCGGGTGAGCGGTAAACGCCTGCGCGTCGATGTCATGTCCGCGGTCGCCTCCCGGAGCGCGTTGTGGTTCACCATGTTCACCGACCGGTTCACCGCGCCCGTGTTTACCACGTTCCTCGACCGCGTGGCCCGTCAGGCGGGTCGGAAGGTCCACGTCGTCGCCGACCGGCACCCGGTGCACTGCAGCAAGGCTGTCCGAGCCTGGCTGCAGGCCAACGCCGAGCGGGTCGAGTCTCACCATGCCCGGCTACAGCCCCGAGCTCAACCCCGACGAACTGCTCAATGCCGACCTCAAACGCAACGTCAACGCCTCACGAGCCCGCAACGTCGGCCAGCTCGCCCACGAGACCCGCTGCTTCCTGCGCCGCCGCCAGCGCCAGCCGCACACCGTCCGCAGCTACTTCCGGGCCCCGCACGTCCGTCATGCCGTCATGTAGGCAACCGAACACTTTCGACTCAATACCAGAACGCGGCGCTTCGGCGCATGCGCGCCGTAGAGGCTCCTCGTGCCTACGTGGACTGGTGCACGGAAGCGGTCGGCGGACGATCAACCACCATGTGGTCTGCCGACTGCCGTCAGCCAGGAAGTCACCGGCTTCGCAGCAAGTGGTGACATGCGCACCGTCGCGGTGATCGGCCTCTGGGTCGGTGGATGATGGTGTTGTGGGGATCAGCGAGAAGAGCCGCAAACTGCTGTGGGGTCGCTCGGGCAACAGATGTGCGCTGCAGGCGGGCTTGCCTTTGACCGGTCAAAGCATTTGATCTTGGTGTGATAGGTGGTCGGCGTTCCGGGAGGATGTTCCGATGCGTGAGATGTTGACCGTGGCCGATCGGGAGGAGATCTCCCGTGGTGTGGCCCAGGGGTTGGAGTTCACCGAGATCGCGGTGGTGATCGGCCGTGATCCGTCGGTCATCTCGCGTGAGGTGGGTCGTCATGGGGGGCGGGCGGCCTGTCGCGCCGGGCGGGCCGAGCGGGCCGCCCGGGTGTCGCGACAGCGTCCGAAGCGGTTGCGTCTGGACAGGAAGCCGGTGTTGCGGGAGAGCGTGGTGTCGTTGCTGCGTCAGAGTTTCTCCCCGGAGCAGGTGGCCGGCAGATTGCGCCTGTGGCACCCGGACGAGCAGGCTTGCCGGGTGTCCCACGAGGCGATCTACTCCTGGATCCACGCACGGCCTGTGCGCGAGCTCGAACGCGCCGGTATCGCGCTGCGATCGGGGCGCACGCGTCGCCGGGGTCGGTCGCAGCAGGTCAACCGGGCTCCCCGGATCAGCGGCATCCGCTGGATCGACGAACGCCCCGCCGAGGCCGCCGACCGCGCCGTCCCCGGCCACTGGGAAGGAGACATTGTCATTGGGGCACAAGGGAAAACCGCGTGCATCACCCTGGTGGAACGGACCTCGCGGTTCCTGATCATGCTCTCGGTCATCCGGCAGGACTCCGTGTCGGTCACCGCCACCATCGGCGAGCACGTCGTCGGACTGCCGTTCCTGCTACGCAAGTCCCTGACCTGGTACTGCGGCAAGGAAATGGCCCGCCACGCCGACCTCACCCTCGCCGCTGACCTGCCCGTGTTCTTCGCCCACCCCCACTGCCCATGGGAACGGGACACCAACGAGAACACCAACCGCCTGGTCCGCGAGTACCTGCCCAAGGGCACCGAGATCACCACCGACCGCGGCTACCTCGCAACCATCGCCACCGAGATCAACAGGCGACCACGCCGTATCCTGGGATTCAGAACCCCAGCAGAAGTCTTCGCCGACCTCCTCACCAGCGCGAATGCTTCCACCAACTGAAGGCGCCCCCCGCACTCGGACGCTTCCTCTCCGTCGACCCCGTCGAGGACGGCAGCGCCAACGACTACGACTACGTCGCGGGCAATCCTGTGAACGCCACTGACCTCGACGGCAACTGCCTGAGGTGTCTGCTCGGGGTCATCGTAAGGGGCGTGGGAAAAGCCGGCCGCGCCACCGGGAAGTGGTTCAGGGGGACAGCTGGGCCGTGGCTCAACCGAAACATCGTGCAGCCCGTCTGGCAGGGGACGAAGTGGCTCGGCAGAACCTTTGTCATCAACCCCTGCCGCTGCATCAGAGCCAACCCCGGTCGGGCGTTGCTACGCTACGGGGTGTTTGGGTCAATGGGGTACAAGTCGATGGGCGTGATGGGAGCAATCGTCGGGTGTTACGGCGATCTGGTTCATGATGCATGGCGTACCAAAAAATGGTGAGTTCGTTCGGCAGGGCCTACGTCGTCCATCCGCACCATGACGTCAAGGCCTGATCCACGAAGAAATGAGGAGGGCTATTTTATCCGAGGGGGTAGCAGTCTCAAACGGTGAGTGCATCACCACCGTTTAGCATCTGCTCCAACACTTCTGCGGGAGTCTTGAAGCCGAGCGTCTGTCGAGGTCGCCTGTTCAGTTTCGCGGCGATTCCGTTCAGCTCGTTCTGAGTATACCCCGACAGGTCCGTCCCCTTCGGAAGGTATTGCCGCAACAGGCCGTTGGTGTTCTCGTTGCTCCTCGCTGCCACGGCGGGTGCGGATCGCAGAAGAACACCGGCACATTCGTGGCGACTGTGAATTTCGCGTGGGCCGCCATCTCCACGCCCTGGTCCCACGTCACCGATTGCCGCAATGCCTCAGGAAGTCGACCGATGTGCCGTGCCAGGATCAGCGAGACCCGATCGGCGCGCCGGTCGTAAGGTATCCGCGCGAGCATCACGAATCTGGTGCTGCGCTCCACCAATGTGGCGATCTGCGACTTCCCGCCTTTTCCGACGATCATGTCCCCTTCCCGATGGCCGGGAACGGCACGGTCCTCAACCTCGGACGGACGCTCGCTGATGTTCACCATCCCGGCGATCCTGGCCTGCTTCGGCTGCGCGGACCCACGCGGCACACGCCGAGCACGACCGGTCCGCAGAGCCAGCTTGAGCTGCGTGCGCAGCTCGCCCCGGGCCTGCAGGAACAATGCCTGGTAAATGGTCTCGTGACTCACACGCAGTCCCCCGTCATCGGGAACTCAGCCAACAACCTGCCCGAAACCTGCTGCGGCGAAAGATCATCGAGCAACTTCTCCGCAAAAAGATCGTGCAAACGACGATCGGACTCCAACTTCCGCTGTTTCGGCCACGACTTCAGAGCCTCGAAGCGCTCCTGAGCCGCGTGGACCCGATAATTCGCGCGGCCACCATTCCGGGCGATCTCCCGTGAGATCACCGACGCGTCCCTGCCCAGTCGAGCCGCGATCGCGCGACCCGACAACTTCTCGCGAATACACCGAAGAATCCCGTCTCGGTCCTCGACCGTCAACGCGTCGCCCCGCATGCCCCACTCCATTCATCACATGATTTTACCTCACGTGATGCACTCACCGTTTGAGACCGCCCAGGTCACACACCGGGTGCTTCACAGGGGATGCGCGAGGATCTTCGAGATTTCCCTGGCGGCGTCGGCGGGTTCGTCGGCGTTGAATCGGATGTGCGCGATCTCCCGCTTTCCCCCTTTTCGAGGGGTGAATTCGCGGGGGCGATCGAGGGTGATGGTGACATTGGTGTGAGAGGTCACCGAACAGGCGATGGCGTTGTCGTCGACGTGGCGGGTGCCGAAACCGGGGCTGGTCCGGTCGTCGACCCGAACCGCGGCCACCGCGGACAACGGGACGGCGAGGTCACCCAGGACAGCGGTGCGGATCAGCAGGACGTCCTCGCGCAACTCGTGGGGCGCGCTCCGCCAGGTGAAACCGAGACCGAGGTACACCCCCACGGCGACGACCTCCAAGACGAGGTGCGGAACCGACCACGCGGGCGGAACCACCCTGGCGACCAGCGCCGCAGTCGCGACCTCCACCCCCGCGAACACGAACATCGTGCGCTGCGGCCCCGCGGAGTGCGGTATGGACGCACCCCCTCGGGGCTGGACACGACGTGTGGCCGCTCGAAACAATGCCCCGAGAACGACCAGGACCACAGCGCGTTTTCGCGGCAGGGAGACCGGACCGCCGCTGACCCCACCCTCCGACACCCTGCCCCCAGGCTAGTTGCCGACCACCGCCTATTCTACCACGGCGAACACTCGACCTTTCGGTTCGCAGAAGCCACCGGGTCATTCCCCCGGACACCACATCAAGCACTCGACAGCAACGATTCCACCAATTTCGGCACAACCCTGCCCACGAACGGGAACCGTCTGATCCCAGTGGCTCCCTGTTCGTTGTCCATTGACTTCCGTGCGGGTTTCGCGGTCGCACCGGTGTCCCCCGGCGCGGCCCCGATCCGAAGCTCCGCCAAGTCGCAGCGCTCCACCCAGTTGCAGCGCTGCGCTCCGTTCAGCGCTCCGCCCGGTTCAGCGCTTCAACGGGGGCGCGATGACGATCGGCCACGACTCGTCGCAGGCGAGCACGTCGTCGAGCGTCTGGCCGGGTTCGAGCGCGAACACCGCCACGCCCGGGTCGGCCCGCGCGAACACCTGCGGGTCGACCCGGGTCTCCACCCGCAGCACGACCACCGCCTCCGCGTCCACCGACGACCGGCCCAGGAACCGCGCGGGGTCGACGTCGACCTGCTTGAGGGCGGCCGGGTAGGCGACGACGTCGACGGTGAGCCGGTCGCCGCACCCGGAGATCTCCCCCATTTCAAGCGCCCACCACCGGCGTGTCACCAATCTCCTGGCCAAGTACAGCACGCCACGGACACCACCTGGGTCACAGGGGACCGGGTCGAACTGCGCGGATCCGTTCATCGAGCCGCTTGACGACGGGCAACGGCCGATCCCGCGAACGGCTTCCGACCAAGGGCCTCCACCTCGTCGGCGGTCATGGCCTGCCCCCGGTCACGCTCGTGACCGCCGGGCAGGCCGCTGACTCGCCGACGCGTGGCGTTCTCAGGTGCCTCCGCCACCCCTCAAGACGTCGAACGCGCCCTGGCCCACGCTCGCTCGAATTCCTCCGGGTCCATCGACTCCGCGGCGCAGTCCGGCTGACTGGAAATCTCCGCGATGGAGGGGAACGGGACCTCCGACAAGCCAACCGAGGCGGTGTCGATGTCCGCGTCCGCGTACTCCGATCGTCCGTTGCCGTAGAACTGGACCTTGCGGGTCTCGTAACCGTCTTCGTCGAGTTCGCTCAGGTAGAGAACGGGGTCGTCTTCATCGTCGTGGTGCCAGTGAACTTTGACGTACCTCATGCCTAGTTCCTCCCGGAACCCAGTATACGACCCGTCAGGACGAGTGGACCGCTGTTGGGGATCACGTACACACCCGGTCTGCCTTGACGCACGTCAAGGCCTCCGACGTCGATCTCGACGTAGTGGGAGAACTTCTTTCCGGCCCACGGAACTCGCAGGAACGCCGCCGACAACTGTCCGGGCGTCTTGGTCCCCGGCTTGATGTCCGTCAGGTATTGCCCGTCCCCGTACCGGGCGTCCTTCGGGTTGTTCGCCTTCAAGGACGGTCTGAGCTCGCCGCTTGAGATGATCCCGTCATGTCCCGCTTCGTTCGTGTAGTGGTACAGGCTCTGCGGGTCTTCAGGAGCAGCACCATCGCAGTTGTGCACGAGTACTGATGTCGTTCCCGCAACCACGTAATAGGTGTGGTCGACGTCGACGGTCAGGTTGTGGACCCGCGAGTCCTCGGTGCGGAAACCGATACCGGTGATCATGACGGGCCGGTCGGCGGCATCGCGGACCTGTGAGCCCGGGCGCAGGTCCGCGGCGGCGATCCAGCGGTTCTCATCACCAGACCAGAACGGGTGCCCCGCGGTCGCCGTCAGCGTGGCCCCGCCCACCACGGTGATGTCAACCAGGTGCTTGTCGCCCTCACCGACGATGGTCGCGACCACTGCACGCGAGGAGGTCTGGCCCGTCTCCGGATCGGTGGCCAGGACGTGGTCGCCGATGCGGAGTTGCTCGATGGGCTTGCTGCCGCCGTCCGCGAGCAGGACCAGGGTGCCCGGGATGAAGCTGTTGCAGCCGTTGCGTGAGGACAGGCGGCGTTCGGCATCCTCGACGCGTCTGAGGTCGGCCATCGCCTTGTCGCGGCGGCGGGCCCAGTCCTTGGCATTGTTGAAGGCGTCGATGATCTTGTCGACGATCTTGCCGCCCTTGAGGATCTTCCCCCAGGGCAGGGCGGAAAAGACCTCGAAGCCGCACTGGAGCAGGTTGAAGTCCCTGATGCAGTGGTCGACGATGCCCTTGACGCCGATGATCTCCTGCAGGGTGTCGCCCGCGATCTGGATGGCGACGTCGACCCAGCCGCGCTTGTCGGCGGCGAGCTTCTTGGCCTCCTCGTACTCCTGCTCGCTGAGGCCCGCCTCCTTGGCGGCGTCCTGCTTGCTCACCCCGCCCGTGCCGCGCCACGGCGGCTCGATCCACACCCGGTACACGTAGACCTGGATGATCCAGTAGGTGACCGCGATCAGCATGAAGCCGGGGATGAACAACCCGATGAGGAAGGTGATCCAGATGAAGGTCGTGATCGCGACCCGCTTGGCCACCGAGATCGTCTTCCAGTACAGGCCGCTGGGGTCGGAGTTGGTGACCGGGGAGTTGTTGGCGTAGGCGTACCCGTTCATCTGCTGCGGGTCGTCGGTGTCGAGCACCGGGTCCAGCGACACGAACCGGCCGGTCGCCGGGTCGTACTCCCGCGCGCCGAGGTTGGTCAACCCGGTGTCGTCCTCGGTCCCGCCGACGAACCCCTTGTCGTCCGGCCACGAGGCGGGTTCGCCGCCGCGCGGCTTGCCGAACGGGTCTTGCCTGCGCTGCCCGACCGCGAGGGTGTCGGCGTTGACCGTCATGGCCGTGGTGCCCTGGTGGTCACCGAGCAGCCAGGACAACCCCTTGTCGAGGTTGGAGGTGCGGACCGCCACGACCGTGCTGCCGTGCTCGTAGTACCGCCGCCCGGCGACGGAGTTGGTGCCCTTCTGCAGCACCAACTCCATGCCGCCCAGGTACAGCGTGGTGGCGTTGGGTTCCCGCTTGATCAGGCGGGAGCCGTTCGCGTCGTAGAGGTAGTCCGAGGTCCGCCCGTCCTGGTGGACCGCCTTCTCGGTGCGTCCCGCCGCGTCCCAGTCGATCCGCTGGTTGTCGCCGGAGACCTTGCGGGCGGTCATGTTGCCCGCGGCGTCGTAGCCGAACTCGTCCAGCGACTGGCCCTGCGGCCCGGTCTGGGTGACCGACCGCAGCGTGTGCGGCTGGGTGCCGCCCGGGCCGCCGTAGGCGTAGGTGCGGACGACGTCCCCGGTCGCCTTGTGCTCGACCTCCTTCGTGCGGTTGCCCGCCTTGTCGTACTCGTAGTCCTGCCAGTACGGGGCGGCTCCGCCCAGCGCGCCGACGGTGGGCTGCTGCTCGCAGTCGCCGTTGCCCGGGGTGAAGGCGCTGGTCATGCGCCGGAGGTGGTCGTACTCGAAGCACTGGGTGTCGCCGAGGGTCCCCGGCGGGGAGTCGGTCAACCGGGTGACGTTGCCCGCGTCGTCGTAGGCGTACTGCCGCTTGGCCAGGTACGTGCCACCCTCGAGGTTGCGCTGGACGTCCACCCCGGCCAGGCGCCGGGTGCCCTCCTCGTAGGACATCGAGGTGTAGACGGGCTTGCTCCCCGTCCCCATGGTGAGGCGCAGCGCCTCGCCGTACTTGGAGTACAGCGTCTCGGGCACGTACTTGCGGGAGCCGTAGGTCTCGGTCGGCAACCCCTGCGCGTTGTACTTGTAGTAGACGCGCTCGGCGTCGAGCCCGCCCGCCGCGGGGTGGGTGACCGACGTCGGGCGACCGGTGCGCGGGTCGTGGGTGGCCTCGAACTCGTAGGTGCCCGAAAGCCCACCCTCCCCCGCCGGGACAATGACCTGGGTGCGGGTCGGTCGGTTCGCCGCGTCGACGGCGAGGACCTTGCTGGTGTACTCCTTGGTCCCGACGTGGCGGGTCGAGTTGTCGGCCACGCCCGGCTTGAGCGCGTCGAAGGTCCAGCTCGCCGTCTTGGTCTCGGGCTGGCCGGGGCCGCGCCGCTCGTGCTCGGCGACCTTGCGGCCGAGCAGGTCGTACTCCGAGCGGACGGTCGCCCCGCGCGAGTCGGTGGTGGTCTCGACCTGGTCGAGGGCGGTGTAGGTGTAGCGGGTCGCGCCCTTGTCCGGGTCGTTGTCCACGGCGCGGCGCCCGAGGGCGTCGTACTCGTAGCCCCACCGCGCCCCGTCGGGCCCGGTGATCGACTCCTGGAGGCCCTTGGCGTTGAAGGCGTACCGGGTCGAGTCGTAGGGCCCGGTGGGCTCGCGCCCGTGGTACTGGCGCTTCTCCACGGCCCGGCCGTGCACGTCCCGGATGACGGTGGTGGTGGTGCCGCCCTCGGGCGGGATGACCGTGGTGCGGTCACCTTCGTGGACGGACGTGGTCCGCCACTGCTCGACGCCGAGCTTGCGGTAGACCACCGCCGTCTCGCGGCCGAGGGCGTCGAAATCGGTGAGGGTCTGGTTGGGGATCGCGTTGTCCAACGCCCCGAACAGCGCCTTGGTCGGCTCGGCCTCGTTGTAGTACGCCCCGTTGACCTTGCTCTGCAGGCCACGGGAGTCGTACACCCAGTCGTTGACGATGCGCCCGCCCGCGACGGCGGGCAACTGGGTCTGCCGCTCGCGCAGCAAACCGTCGTAGAGGGTGTAGGAGGCGGTGTACGCGCCGTCTTCGCGCAACGCCTTGGTGGTGACCACGGTCGGCCCGTCCACCCGGTACTCGTACTCGTACACCGAGGTGGGCAGGGCTTGGTTCGCCTTGGGGTTGCCTGGCGCCCACACCCGCAGCAGTCTGCCCAACGGGTCGTACTCCAGGTCTGCGCGCCTGCCGCTGATGTCGACGTCGACCAGGGTCAGCGACCGGGCCGGGTCCAGCTCGGTCACCGAGGTGAACCCCTTGGGGTCGGTCTTGACCACCTTGCGCACCCCGAACTCGCCGCCTGCGGGGGTGTAGGCGGTCGTGACCTTGTGGCCCTCGGCGTTCTGCGCCTCGGTGGGCCTGCCGAACCCGTCGTGGGCGGTCTTCTGCGTGAGCTGCCACGCCGAGCCGGTCCAGCGCTCGGTCGCGGTCAGGTTGCCCTTGGTGGGCGCGACGCCGAAGGCCTGGCCGTCATAGCTCGACCGCATCTTGCCGATGAGGTCGGCGGGTGCGTCCTGGTCGGCGGAACACGGCTTGGCGACGGTGGTGACCGTCGCGGGCCTGGTGAAGATGTGCGCCGCCTCGCTGGCGGCGTAGGTGGTCGCGGCGCAGGTCTCGTCACCCGAGACGGCGGTGTCGCCGGAGTCGTCGACCTTCACGACGTTGCCGCGGTCGTCGTAGTGGTTGACCAGCGAGGTCCGCCGCCACGACCCGCCCGCCACCAGGGTGCGGCCGTGCACCTGGCCGATGTTGGTCATGTACGCCGAGTTGTCGCCCTCGGTGGCGGTCGGGCCGCGCACCCAGGGGACCTTCATCGACACCGACACCACGGCGGGTCCGTCGTAGGACAGGGACTCGACGGTGAACCCGGCCAGCCACTCCTCGTCGACGTGCACGCGCCCGTCCGAGTCGGTCACCTCGACCCGGCGCTTGCCCCCGTCGGCCTTCCGGTCGCCGTTCATGCCGCGCAGGTACCGCTCGGCCGTGACCGACTGGGTCGTGCCGGGTTCGCCCGTGGTCGTGCGGACCTCGCCGTAGCCCCGCCACTGCGACCAGGTGCGGTGCGCCACGTCGGAGAAGTCGTTGTCGTCGAAGTGCCACGCGGGGTCGCCGACGTAGTCGTACCGGGTCTTCTTGAGCGCCGAACCGCCGGTGCGGTCGTCTTCGGTGACGGCGGTGACGACGTACTTGTGGAACCACCCCAGCACTTGGTCGTAGCCGTGCTCGGGCAGCCACCAGCTCGGGAAGCACCGCTTGGTGTTGGCATCGACGACCGGCGGGGCCGCGGCGGTGCACTCGCGGTCGGAGTACTTGACCTCGGTGATGCCGCCCGCCTCGTTCTGCACGCGTTCGATGCGGTACCGGGTGATCGGTGGCAGGCCGTCGGTCGACTCGACCCGGTTGGGCATGGAGCGGCCGTGGAAGACGATCTCCGGCAGCGACGCCGTGCCGCCGACGTGACCGGTGTGGGTGATGCCCGCCAACCACAGCGCCGGGGAAAGCCCGTCGCCGGTGTCGGGGAACTGGTGGCGCAGCGCCCAGGAGTCGACGTCGCCCCACCGCGGGTCACCGGTGACGTCGTCGCGGCGGATTTGGGTGAGGACCTTCACCAGCCGCTTGCGGGTGAAGAACGACGGCGAGTGCCGGTTCTCGCAGCGCTGCCCGGCGGCGCAGATCCGGTCGAACGGCACGTCCGGCCAGGACCGCGCCGTGCTCGCGTTGAGCTGGTCGGGGTTGCACGCGAGGGTCTGCGTGGGCAGGCACCGCTCGGCGGTGTCGAACCAGACCCGGGAGGGCGCGGGCGCGAACAGGTTGTCCTCGCGCAGCCCATACTCGATGCGGCGGACGGTGCCCGCGGCCATGTACTCGGTCTGCTTCCCGGCGTCCTGGTCGCGGCCGTAGAAGTTCTTCTCCACGTCGTAGTGGTAGGTCGTGGCGTTGCCGTTGGGATCCACGACGTAGTCGAGGTTCCAGCGCCAGGCCTGCTGGCACCAGGATTCGCCGAACGCGGGCTTGGCGCACGGTTCGCCCGCGTTGTTGCCGAACACCGGCACGGTGAACGCGGACCGGGTCTCCGGCTTCCCCTGCGTCCAGCCGGGCAGCCGGTTGAGGCCGAGGAAGTACCGGGTCCCGTTGGTGCTGGTGATCTTCCAGTGCTCGCCCCGGTCGCCGTCGCCGCCCTCGTCGCCGTTGGCCGCGCCCGTCAGGCGCTCGATGCGCGACCCGTCGTCGTTCTTGGGCCGCCAGGTGTTCGTGCCCGCGACCCGCACCAGCTCCGCGGACACACCGTTGAGGTGCATGAGCGCGTTGTCGGTCGACCAGCACAGGTCGCCGGTCTTGCGCTGGCCCTGGCTGCCGCCGAGGTCGTCGGCGCACGGCTTGTACCGGCGCTCGATGAAGCCGCCGCCCGCGCTGAGCTCCCAGCCGTCACCGGGCAGGCCCGCCTGGTTGTTGGTGGCGCTGGTGCGGCCGTCGATCGTGCCCGACGAGTACCCCAGGCCCAGCTTGGGGGCAGTGCCCGCGGTCGGCGGCGGGACCCGCAGCGGGATCGAGTAGGTGAAGTCGCCGCTGGAGCCACCCGCCGACCACTGGCCCGCCGGGGTCAGGTTGGTGGCCTCGAACGAACCGCCCGCGCCGGACGGTGCCGCGGTCGCCGCCATGACCAGGGACTGCTTGCCGGTTCCCGGCAGCGCGACCTCGGCGGTGACGGAGCGGTCCCCGGCGTCGTTGTCCGACCGCACCGGCTCGCCGGTGCGGCACTCGGCCTTGTCCGGCGTGGTCGCCGCGCACGCGGGCAGCACCACCAGTCGCAGGCGCGAGCCGTAGTCGCCGCCGAAGGCCGTGGCGAAGTCGCGGTAGTCGACCTTGACCGACAGCGCGGTGCCCGAGGAACCGCCCGCGTCGTCCACCGCGAACACCAGGCCCGCCACGCCCGCCCTGCTCGCGTGCGCCTGGTCGAACGTGGTGACCCGCACCTTGGCCGCGGGGCCCGCCTTCGCGGCGGCCTGCTTCCCGACGGCCACCGACACCGGCAGCGCCCCGGCCCTCCCGAACGTGGCCGCGGGCCTGCCCGCGAGCGCCACCTCGGCGGCGGCGTGCCCGGGCCAGCGCGGTTCCGGGCGCGGTGCGCCCGCCGCGAGGTCGACCTCGTTCGGCGGGAGCGGGCGCACCGGCACCGGCCCGCCGGAAACGGACTTCTCCGTTTGCAGTTCGGGCAGGGTGACGTGGAGCGGATCGCCCGCCGCGGGGGTCGCCTGCACGAGCGTGGTCACCATGACCACACCCATGCAGAAGGCCAGCCCGGGCACCAGGCGCCTTCTGGACATGCCTGACCCCAGATTCTTCTGTAGTGGGAGTTCTGGCTCAGCTCTGGATGGGCAGTTGCCCGATGCGTTCGTCCGGCAGGACACCCGCGTAGACGCGGACGCCGCGGACCGAGCCGTCGAAGGCGTCGGCCTCCTTGCCGGTCCACACCGCGCCGCCCAGCTTCATCCCGCCCCCGCCGTTCCAGCCGACGACGGCGCTCTCCTGACCGGAGAAAACGCCGTTGACGTAGATGCGACCTTCTTTCCGCACGTGGTCGTAGACGCCGGTCAGGTGGACCCAGCGCTGTGCCTCGACCGCCCCGACCGCCGGAATCCACCAACCGCCCTCCTGAGTGGGCGACAGCGACATGGTGAGGCACCACTGGCCGAGCTCAGGCCGGTACTGGAGCAGGAACGGCGAGAAAGCCGTGTCCCGCAAGCTGACCGCGGTGCGGGCGGAGACGCCCGTCGCGTTCAGCCTGACGAAGGCGGAGACCGTGTAGGAGCGGTCGGTGCGCAGGTCCGGGCGGGGCGCGTCGACAGCGCCGTACCCCGCGGGTGAGGACTGGCCGGTGAAGCCGACCCCGGTCTTTCCGTCCGCGGTGGTCCAAGCAGCCGTGCCGACCAGGGACGCGTCCCGCCCGGTCACCGCGTCCCGACTGGTGATCCCGGAACCCTCGGCGAGCGGGTAGTGGGCGCGCAGCACAGCCTCGTTGGCGAGCGCCGCCACTTCCCGGTCGATGAGGACGCGCTGGTAGACGCGGACGTCATCGATGGAGCCGGGGAAGAAGTCCACCCTGCCTGCGTTCCACCAGCCCGCGCCCACCTGCAGGTCGCCCGCGGCTGACCAGAGGCTGGTGTGCGGGACCTCGGCGGCGAGGGCGCCGTTGACGTAGAGCCGGATCTGACCCACCTGGTCGTACACGCCGACCAAGTGGGTCCACACCCCGGTCTGGGCAGGCGCGGTGGAGATCGCCCGGCTGTGCAGGTCGCCACCGCCGTTCACGTCGCTCTTGAACATCGACATCGACCACTTGCCGTCCGGCGTTCCCTGGAGCTGGAAGCCGCTGGTCGTCGCGCCGTCCTGGGACACCGCAGCGGGCCAGGCGCCGATCTGGTCGAGCCGGGCCCACGCCGAGACCGAGAAACTCCGCGCGGTGTCGAGCACGCGGCCGCTGGTGTGCAACCGCTTGCCCGTACCGAGGTCGACAGCCTGGGCGTTGTAACCCCCCGCGACAGGAGTGGCGCCGCCCTCGGCGACCAGGGTGCGCCCGGCGCCGGAGCTGTCGGCCAGGTCGCCGTCGAGCTTCCAGTGCCCGAGCAGGTTGCCCGCCAACGGGTCACCAGGTGCGACGAACACGGCGTGGCGCACGATCGGCGAGCGGTTGCCCGCCCGGTCGACCCCCCGCACGAAGATGTTGAGCGGCCCCTCGGTCGTCGGTGTCCAGCGGAACACCGCGGAACCGCCGAGGGTCTTGGCGTCGACCCTGGTCTTGGGGTCGTCGTTCTGCTGGTCGGTGGCCGACCACAGGAAGTACTGGGTGTCGGGGGACGCCGCGGTCACGGTGAACGCGCCGGTCTGGCCGACGCCGCCCGCGGGAGTCTGGCCGCCGCCCGGGTAGTCCTCCGAGCCGACCGCAGGCGCGGCGGGCGCGGTCTTGTCCACCTCGAACTCGCAGTTGCCCACCCACGCCGACGCGCTCCCACCGTCGCTGGCGTGCATCGACCAGTTGTAGACGCCCTCACCCTCGGTCAGTTGCGGTGGCACGGTCACCTCGGCGAAGGACCCCGCCGGGACGTTGTGCACCCACGCGGACCAGATCTCGTGGCTGTTGCCGAGCGGGCCGCGGTGCAGCGCGAACCGGGCGCTGAGCATCCCCGCGTCGGGGTCGTGCAGCCTGCCGCGCAGGCGGGGGGTCGGGGTGAAGACGAACGGGCGGGCAATCCCGGAGGCGCACGGGATCAAGCCGCCCTCCATCCCGAGCTCACCGGGCAGGCCGGGCACGCTGTTGTAGACCACCTCCAGCACCGGGTCGAGCGCGAACCTGCGCCAGTCGTCCTGCCTGCCCTCGTTCTGCGCCTTGATGAGAAACACCACGTTCGCCCAGCGGTCTTGGGCGGCCAAGCGCACCAGACCGTCCACCCCCACCCACGCCGCGCCATCGGACGGGCAGTACCTGGCGTTGTTCGCCTTGGTGATGTCGCCGAGCTTGCCGCCCCACCCTGGCTGGCTGTTCCAGGTGGTGCCCCAGTCGAGGCCGTGCGCGTGCCACAGCTCGGTCGGGCCACCCGCGCAGCCCCAGGAGTGGACCACCCGGGAGCGCACCGCGGCGCGGTGGATCACCTTGCCGTGCACCGGGACGACGTCGAAGCTGAAGTAGGAGCGGGAGGTGTAACCGCCCTGGTACCCCGCCTTCAAGTCCGCGAGGTCACCGTCGGTGCGGTTGAAGTTGTGCTCGTTGGGCCACGCGCTCTGCACCACCGCGTGGTTCTGCTTGCCGCCCGCCCACCAGTATTCGGGGTCGATGTGCACGGGGAAGACCCGCTGAGGGTCGGTGAGGAAGCCGGGGTCCGGCTTGACGACGGTGGCGGTCGCGGTCACCTGGAAGTCCATCGTCGAGGTGGCGGGCGACTCCTGCGCCTCCACACCACCCCGCGGCGCGGCACCCCGCGAAGCGGAAGCGGGCTGTCCGGCGGAATCCCACATCCGGGAAGCGTCGCCACCGAAGACGACCCGACCCGCCGCGTCGACGACCTCGATCGTCCCGGCCGCGGTCTTGCGCGGCGTGACGCCCCTTGCGTGGTGCGGGAACGCGATCTCCCGCAACCGCGGATCAGCCGCCGCATCACGAGTCTTGACCACGAGGAGCTGGCTGAACCCCTTCGCCGTCACCCGGACCGTGAGGTCGACCCCGGGCAGCACGTCTGGGTATGTCGCAAGAGGACCATCGAGCACCGGTGCGGGCAGGGAACCCGCCCACCCGATGCCGATCTCCACCCCGTCCCGCGCGGCGACGGCCAACCGCTCCCCGCCCCCACCGCCGGAGAGCCGGACGTCAACGGGGGCGACCTTGGGCCCTACCGACCCATCCGCTCTCCGCTCCAGGGTGAGGTCGACCGGCGCCCACTGGGCACCGCGCCGGACCCGCTGCGGCTGGAAGCTCTCCAGCCGCGTGAGCGTCCCGTCGGGGTTGGCGATCACCTCGGCGTACTCGGTGGTCTCCTCCGGCACGGTCACCGCCCGCCCGGACTCCTTCGCCGAGGCGACGGCCGCCGCCTCGGCGGGTGAGGACACCGCCGTTCCGCCTTCCGCGGAAGCGGAAGGCGGAACGGCGGACAATGACATCGTGGACAGCGCTGCGCACAGCAGCGCACGACTCAGCGCACGCATATGAAGTTCCCCCAGTAGCGAGAACGCCCCCCGAGCGCACCGCAAGAACGTTGTGACAGTAAGAACAACTACCAGTCCCGTTACGGGCAGTCAATCGCTCACGGGAGTCGCAATCCGTTGACTGGACCGGATGGGCCAACTCCCGTGCCGCCGACCGGAGTCAACGCCCGGCCGCCGACGAAAACCGGGCAACCGCGCTCACCTTCGGCTGAACGCCGCCGGTGTCGTGGTGACACCGACGTGCATGCTGACCGGTGAGTCCCAGATCGCGCACTGCCGACACGCCGGGCACAGGCCGGCGCGCGGTCTCGGGTCGTGGTGGTCGGGCGCTCACGCGGTCGCCGCTCACCGGAGTTCACGCGCACGACAGCCTGCTCGGCCAATGGCGGAAGAGCACTGGTGTCGGAGACGAAGCCGGTGCCCGGTGACCGTATCGGAGGCGTGCAAGCTCTCCGGCGGTCCGGCAGCGTCGCAGGTTCGGTGAAGGCAACGTCGAGTTCCCGGTGATGGGCCGGATCGTGGGGAATCGGGCCCGCATCCAGCTTGCGGTGGAGCCGGCACCTCGTGGCAGCGCGCTCCTGCGAGCGGTGAGCCGCAGAACAGGTCGTTCGCGTTCAGCGCCTCTTGAGAGCCCTTTCGAAGGCTTTGTAGGCGGTCTGGTCGAACAGCACGAACCGAACGGTTGTGATGTGCGACAACTCCGCGATTTGCTCGGTGGTGGCGGCGAGGGCAATGGAGGCGGCGGAGTCGAGTGGCCAGCCGTAGATGCCGGTGGAGATCGCGGGAAAAGCAATGGTGCGGGCACCGAGACCGGAGGCGACCTTCACGGAATTGCGGTGGCAGGCGTCCAAGAGGGACGAATGGTCCTCGATGTCCGACCAGACCGGGCCTACCGTGTGGACGACCCACTTGGCGAGCAGGCGGCCTGCCGTGGTGGCCACGGCGTGACCGGTTTTGAGGCCACCGCCGTAGTGGCCCGCCCGGAGCTCACGGCAGGCGGCGAGGATCTCCGGGCCGCCCTTGCGGTGGATCGCTCCGTCGACGCCGCTGCCACCCAGGAGGGAGGAGTTGGCGGCATTCACGATGACGTCGACGTCCTGGTCAGTGATGTCGCCGAGGACCAGTTCAATCATTCCCCCAGTATCACCGACGACCGCGCCGCCAGCACGCAGCACATCACCGAAGCCGCCAGCCGCGGCGAGACAGCGCGGTGCCACCTTCGGCCGCACCTGAAGAACAGAAGGCATCTGACCTCCCGTCAAGTGCGCCGAACGTACCGCAAGAAGCCCGAACCGGAGATCGCTTTCCGCGTTTCCGCAGGTCAAGCCATGATCGGGCCGCGCCTGGGGTCAAGGGGTCGCAGGTTCGAATCCTGTCAGCCCGACGGTCAGAGGAGTCTTCGCAGGTGAGAGCCTGTGAAGACTCCTCTTTTTTTGATCTTGGGATGGCTTCCACACCGAGCACAGCGCTCAGTGCCACCTTTACCTTGAGGGAGAGCACATGTCGTATGAGCCCGAACCCCCACTGCCCGTCTCCCGACATGGTCACACTATGTGATCGCCTGGGATCGGTTGCGTGGTCCGACTGGCGAACTTCTACCACTGACTGGCCGAGGGAGCCCCGCTGGATGAGCACGCGGGTGAGGCGCATCGGGAATGGGCCGAGGACTGGGAATCGCGGTTCACCGGCATCGACATCGAAGCAGCAGCGGAGGACCTGTGTGCGGTGACTAAGGAACACCTCCAGGAGTACAACTACTGGATGGATATCCACCCGGTCGGACTCGACCGCGGTGAACAAGTTCAAGGTCACCAAGCAGTTCTTCCGGTTCTTGGAGGACGACGAGATCGAGTTTTCCCTACTCACCAAGCTCACCTCAGGGATGTCTCGTAACTGATCTTGGAGTTCTTGCCGGGGATGCTGTGGTCAGCCGGTGAGGATGATGTTGTGCAGGTTGGCGATGCCGGACGCGGTGTTGCCGAGTGTGTCGGAGGCGCGGCGGTAGTCGCGCAGGATGGTGAACAGTTTCATGCGGGCGAGGGCATGTCCGATGCGGGCGCGGATCGTGCGGTGAGTGGCATTGAGGTCTTCTTGCCATGCTTTGAGTGGTTGCCCGTCGCGTCATTTGCGGTAGGGCATGATCGCGGACGGATTGCCTTGGTAGCCGCCGTCGGCCATGACCGGGCGTCTGGCGAGCTTATGCTCGATGCCGGAGTCGCGGTGGGCGGTGCAGTCGTTGCGGTTGCCCGGTTGCGGGTTCCTGGTGGCGATGACCAGGCGGGTGTCGGCGTCGATGGCCACCTGCAGGTTGGTGGAGTACCGGTGGTTCTTCGACGGTGCCACCAGTCGGTGGTCGCGGGTCGGGACGAGGGTGCCGTCGACGATCGCGATCTGATCAACCCGTCGGCGGCTGACCGGGGCCAGTGCCGGCAGCGGGCCGATGGTGTCGCTTCCCCCGATGCACTGCGGAGTGCGACACCCCGAACAGCGGGCCGATCTGGCGCATCCGCAGGTTCGTGCGCCAGTAGGTGGCTACGAGCAGCACCCGGTCCGACAGGCACAATGCCCACTGCCTGCCGGGGCGGCCGTCGGCGATGGCATCGCCACCCCACACCGCCACCACCCTCACGAGCTTGCGGAACTGAGCGGGCTGCAACCCGGTGAACGGGAGAATCCACTCCGGGTTCAACGCCGAGATCACCTGCACACGCACGTGATCATCCACCTGCCGTCACGGCCATCCGCCGGGTTGCGAGACAGCACTCAGTGCCGGAACCCAGTGCTGACCGCCTCGGTGAGCACGACGAGGATGAGGCCGTCGAGCGCGGTGCCGCTCGTGCCGGGTGATCACCACCGGGGGTGGTACCGGCGGCCGCTTCGCGATCCCGTGGCGGCTGGGCCCCGGTGACCCACCCGGATCGGGCTCGCCTGCGCGGTCGCGTGCAGCTCGGGCGCCGGTTCGCACTGGGCGAGCACGAGCAACCGCAGCGCGTCGCCCACGCCCACGATGGAACCGAGGCGGGCGGCTCGGCTCGACGTGGTGACGCCGATGGTCGCCCCGGTGGCGAGCAGGCTGGTCTTGGCGCCCAACGCCGCCGCGGCCACCCCGACGCCCAGCTCCATTGGTGCCGGGGCGGTGGCCTCCAGCTCCAGGCGCAGCAGTGGGCCCGATTCCGACAGCACCGACCAGCGGGCGGGCTTGTCCAGCAGCCGGACGGGGTCGGTGCTGCGCAGCAGCGAGAGCAGCTCAGGTCCGCCCCGCGCGGCGCGGAGCTGGTGGTCGGGAACGATGAAGACGAACAGCGGCCACACGGCGACCGCGGGCGGTGTGCTGCCCGCGCTGGGAGACAGCACGACGGCCTCCGTGGCGAACACTGCGGGGGTGTGTGCACCGGTCTTGGCCCTGAGCATGTCCACCAGGGTGGTCGTGCGACGTTGAGGCCCCCCGGTCGGCGGCATGTCGATCGGATGACGCGGCCGGGTCCGCTCAGCCGGTGCGAACCGGGGGCGCGTCCCGGGAGGCGTACCTGCTGACGCCCAGGCAGCCGATCACCGCGCGCACCGCCTCCCGGGTGCCGGTGAGCCGGATCGCCTGGTCGCGCACGGCCTCGCCCCAGGTCCTGTGCCCGAGCCACACACCGGCCAGGGCGCCGATGGCGCAGTCGATGCGCACCGCGGCGGGCAGCCCGGGGGCGACCTGGGTCGCGGCGGCTCCGTCACGCGAGAGCATCAGCCACCACCGCGGCGGCGCGGCGCTCTCGGCGAAGCGGATGTGCACGACCAGGGGCAGCGCGGGCAGCGCGGCGGTGTCCACCCCGCGGCACAGGTCGCGCGCGAGCAGCCCGGGGTCGAGGTCGGACACCCGGGGCGGGGGCAGGTGTCGGTTGGCCCAGCGGCCCAGCCGGTCGATCACCGGCACCAGGTCCCGACCGGCCTCGGTGAGCGCGAAGCGGCTGCCGCCGCGCGCCGCGGCCTTCACCACCAGCCCCGCTTTGGTCAGCTCGCCGAGACGCTTGGTCAGCAGGGCCGGGGTGATTCCCGGCAGGCCCGCCGCGAGGTCCGATCGGCTTGCCCGGCCCTCGGCCAGGTCCCGCAGGATGAGCAGGGTCCAGGAATCGTTGAGCACCTCCGCCGCGGCGGCCACGGGGCAGTGCTGTCGGTAACGGGTCACCGTTCTCCTCGCCGGTCGCGAAGTGCCATTCTGCGCCGCCCGCGGGCGGCGTGGCATGACCGCTGCCCGACGATCGCGTTGAGACCGGGTGTCGGTCCCGGTGGCGCGGCGGTACGACCGCATGACGTTGTTCACCAACGGGTTGCGGTGTCCAGTGGGTCTTGTACCGCCCGGTCACGCCGCCGTCCGACGCTCCTACCGCCGACGTCGTGTCCGCGGACGACGGCACCGAGGTCTACCTCGAACGCGGCGCGGCGGGCTACGCGGCCGACGAGGTCCTCACCGCCGGGCAGGACTCCGGAGGCGAGGTCCGGTTCGCCCCGCACCCTCAGGTCTGAGGCTCCGCCGCGCTTGCCGCGACCGCCCCGTCGCCCTCCCCGTGGTCGCGGGGGAGGCGCACGACGAACCGGGCCCCGCCGCCGGGGGCGGTCACGCACTCGACGGTGCCGCCGTTGGCGCGGACCGCCTCGGCGACCAGTGCCAGGCCCAGCCCGTTGCCCGACGTGGAACCGCGGGCCGCCCTGCCGGTGGCGAACCGCTCGAAGATCCGCTCCCGCTCGCCCTCGGGCACCCCGGGCCCCGCGTCGTCCACCGCCACGGCCACCGAGTCCGCCGAGGTGCGCAGTTCGACCCCGGTGACCCCGCCGCCGTGCTGCTCGGCGTTGTCGACGAGGTTGGTGAACGCGCGGATCAGCGCCAGCTTGTGCCCGCGCACCCGGCCGTCGCCGTCGGCGTCGAGGACGGGTGCCGCGCGTTCGCCGAGGACGTGGGTGAGCAGGTCGCGGGTGGACACCGGTGCCTCGTCGTCGTGGTGCAGCCCCGCCTCGGTGCGGGCGAGGGTGAGCAGGTCCTCGACCATGCCGCGCAGGTGGGCCAGTTCACCCTCCACCAGTCGCAGCGCGGTGCGGGGGCGCTCGGGCATCTCCTCGGCGTGCTTGCCGAGCAACCCGACGCTGGTGACCAGGGTGGTGAGCGGGGTGCGCAGTTCGTGGGTGACGTCCCCGACGAACCGCCGCTCCCGTTCGATGCGGCGTTGCAGCGAGTCGACCATGGTGTTGAACGAGGACAGGATCGGGCGCAGGTCGCGGTCGCCCTGCTCGGGGAGCCTGCTGTCGAGGTTGCCGCCCGCGATGCTCGCCGCGGTGCCCGCCAGCGAGCGCAGCGGCCTCAGCACCCGCCCGCTCGCCCACAGGCCCAGTAGCGCGCCGCCCAGGGTGGCCGCCAGTCCGCTGACGACCAGGACGGTGCGCAGCACCCGGAGCGTGTCCCGCAACTCCACGATCGGGGCGAACTCGTAGAGGGTGCCGCCGTCGAGCGGCATCGTGGTGACCAGGTAGGGCTGGTTCCGGATCGTCGTGGGCTGGGTCGGGGCACCGTCGCGCGGCGGCTCGGCGAGGTGCTCGGACGGTGCCCGTGCGGGCACCTCGGGGTCGCTGCTGGTCCACCCGCCGCGCCAGTCCAGCAGCAGGATCGTGTCCGCGGGCGGGTCCACGGCGGACAGCGCGGCGGCGGGGGTCATCCCGGGGACGGCGAGCCTGCTGGCGACGAAGTCGGCGTCGGCGTCGGCCAGCCGCTGGGCCGACCGCTCCCGCTGCCCCAGCAGGTACCCGCGGGAGATGGTGAACACCGACACGGTCAGCACCAGCGACACGATGGCCGCGCCCGCCGCGAAGGACAGCATCACCCGACCGCGCAGGCCGGGTGCCCGGCTGCCGCGCCCGACCCGCGCGTCAGGCGACATCGAGCCGGTAGCCCAGACCCCGGACGGTGATGACGACGGCGGGCGCGGACGGGTCCCGCTCGATCTTGGTGCGCAACCGCCGCACGTGGACGTCGACGATGCGCTCGTCGCCGAAGTAGCCCCGGTCCCAGACCCGGTCCAGCAGCGCGGTCCGGCTCAGCACCCGCCCGGGGTTCTCGGCCAGCTCGCACAGCAGCCGGAACTCGGTGAGGGTCAGGTGGATCTCCTCGTCGCCGCGCCGCACGGTGCCCGCCCCCGCCGAGAGCACCAGGGGCCGCTCACCGGATTGCAGCACCTGCTCCTGCGGTGCGGTGTCGGCGGGCGCGGCCACGGTGGCCCGGCGGCGCAGGGCCCGCAGCCGGGCGGTGATCTCCTTGATCTCGAACGGCTTGGTGACGTAGTCGTCCGCCCCCGCCTCCAGCGCGGCCACCACGTCGTGGGTGTCGACCTTGGCGCTGACCACGATGATCGGCACGTTGCTGTGCAACCGCACGGTGCGGATGCAGGTGAAGCCGTCCATCCCGCCGAGCATCAGGTCGACCATCATCAGGTCCGGTTCGCCGTGCCGCGCCAGCGCCTCCACCGCGGCCTCGCCGCTGGCGGCCTCGTCCACCGCGTAGCCCTCGTCCTCCAGGGCCAGCCGCAGCGAGGTCCTGACCCGGTCGTCGTCCTCGACGATCAACATTCGCGTGCCCACGCGGCCCATGCTGCCCCACGGGGAACCCGACCGTCCGTCCCGGGGTGAGGTCGTCACCCAACCGCAAAGAGCCCGTCGTCCCCGTCTCAACAGACAGGCGGCACGCTGGTGGCCATGGCTACCCCCAAGGCCCCGGTGTCGAGGCGCCCACCCGGGCGCCGCCGCCGGGCGGCGCCCGCGGTGGACGGCGCCACGGTCGTCGTCGGCTGCTGGCTCCTCGTCTTCACCACCGTGGCCGACTACGGGGTCCGCCGCGGGCTGGACGCCGCGGTGGGCGACGCCGTCGCGGGCGCCGCCCTGCTCGCGCTGGGGGCCGCCGGTGGCGCGGGGTGGGTGGCCAGGTCCACCTGCGACGCCGGGCGGGCGCTGGTGGGGCTGTGGCTGCTGCTCGCGCCGCTGCTGCTCGACTTCGGGTTCGGCACGGAGTCGACCCTCGCCACCTGCCTCGACGTCGCCCTCGGGACGATCGTGGCCGCGAGCGGCGTGGGCGGGCGACTGCGGAGCTGGTGAGCCGCGCGCGATCGGGCGGGCCGGTTCGCCCGGCAGTCGACCGCGACCAGCACGACGGCCGCACAGCCCAGGACCGCGGCACCGCGCGGCGCGGACATCGCCTCGGCGAGCACCGCTCCCGCCACGAGCGGGATGACGGCGAACAGGCTCCACGGGTCCGGTGCGCCGAACGGTGCTGTGCTGCCGGTGTGGCGGCTGTCGGTGTGGCGGCTGTCGGTGTGGCGGGGCACGAGTCCTCCTGTCGATCGCGGCGACCACAGGATCGCCCACCCGGCGGGTCGCCACCGCCGAAGTCGCACGACGGACAAGGGATCGCAAAGTCGTCGCGGGTCGGTCCCGGGTGCGTGGACCCGCCGTCACGCCGGTGGCGCCGCCTGCTGCCACCGCCGGGCCACCGCCGCCAAGTGCGGGTCGTGCGCGGTGTGCAGGCGCAGGACGTGGCCCGCCACCCGCTGCCGCATCCGGGCGAACGCGTTGTCGGCCGCCGCCACGACGTCCACCGGACCGCCCCGGGCCAACGCCGCCAAGCGGTGGCGCAGCGGTTCGGCGCGCAGGACCAGCATCCGGCCGTGGTGGGCGGCCAGCAGACCGAGCACCGGCTCGTCCGGGGAGAGCACGAGCCAGTGCCCGGCCGCACCCCGATCGCTCTCCACGACGTCGTCGAGAGCGCCGGGAGCGACCACCAGGACGGGGTGGTCCGCCCGGAACCCGAGCAGGATTCGGCGGACGAGGACCACTTTCGGCACCCCACCGGCCGGTGTCGAACCCACGGTGACGGTCACCCGGGGATGATCGCCCGCCGCGCCTGACGATGGCCGGACGGGTTCTTTGCGATCGGATGTCGATCCGCGGGTCTGCCGGTGCGCCCACACGCGGCGGCGGCGCCGCGGGACTCGGAGGTCGTCATGGGATCGCAAAGAGACAGTCGGGCGATCCTCATGTCGGAAGTGGAGAATCCGCGTGGTCACGGACCGCGGCGCGCTCCGCGCCCGGTGGCACGTGCGACCCGAGCGCTCCGCGGAGGCGTGGAGCAGGCTGCTCCACCGCCGCTGGGGATGGCCCGGGCCGATCCGCCCGGGCAGGCGGTCCGCGACTCCGGTGCGTCACCCGGACGCCCGATCGAGGCCCCACGGGAGGAGCCACAGTGCCGGACAGCACAGCAGGCCGGTCACCGCAACCGGGAGTCGAGGTGCCCGGGAAGGGCGTCCACGGCAGGGTGTTCTGGCCCGCCGCGGGCATCGTCCTCGCTTTCGTCGTGGTGACCGTCGCCTCGCCCGCGGCGGTCGAGTCCGCGGTGGGCGGTGTCTCCTCGTGGATCGTCGGCACCTTCGGCTGGTACTACACGCTCCTGGTCAGCGCGTTCGTGGTGTTCGCCGTGTGGCTGGGGGTCGGGCGCTTCGGCGGCATCCGGCTCGGTGACGACGGTGACGAGCCGGAGTTCAGCCGGTGGTCCTGGTTCGCCATGCTGTTCGCCGCGGGCATGGGCATCGGCCTGGTGTTCTGGGGTGTCGCCGAGCCGCTGAACCACTTCGCGGGCATCCCCAACCGGGCCTCGGGCATCGCCGCGGCCGACGAGGTGGGCGCGCAGGGCGCCCTGGTGCAGACCTTCCTGCACTGGGGGCTGCACCCGTGGGCGATCTACGTGGTCGTCGGCCTGGCCATCGCCTACGCGGTGCACCGCGGGAAGCGGCCGGTGTCGATCCGCTGGGCGCTCGAACCGCTGCTCGGCCGCCGGGTCAACGGCTGGATCGGCGACGCGGTCGACGTGGTCGCGGTCGTCGGGACGCTGTTCGGCGTGGCGACCTCGCTCGGGCTGGGCGTGGCGCAGATCGCGGCCGGGCTGGACTTCATCGGCGTCGTGCGCGACCCGGGGAACCTGACCAAGGTCGTGCTCATCGGGGCGATCACGCTGATCGCCATCACCTCGGTGGTGACCGGGGTGAAGCGGGGCATCAAGTGGCTGTCGAACGCCAACATGGGGCTCGCCGCGGCGCTGCTGGTCTTCGTCCTGGTCACCGGGCCGACCCTGTTCATCCTGCGCGAGTTCATCCAGTCCTCGGGGCTGTACGTGCAGAACTTCGTGCGCATGAGCTTCAACACCACGGCCTACCAAGGGGCCGAGGGCCAGGAGTGGCAGGGCTACTGGACGGCGTTCTACTGGGGTTGGTGGATGTCCTGGGCGCCGTTCGTCGGCGTTTTCATCGCCCGGATCTCCCGGGGCCGCACTGTGCGGGAGTTCGTCGCGGGTGTGCTGCTCGTCCCCACGCTGCTGAGCTTCTTCTGGTTCTCGGTGTTCGGCGGCGCGGGCCTGTTCAGGCAGCTCTTCGGCGGCGGCGACCTGGTGGGCGCGGACGCGACCGGGGCGTCCACCGTGGACACGAACGGCGCCCTGTTCGGCCTGCTGGGCTCCCTGCCCGGTGGTGCCGTCGTGGTCGGCTTCGCCATCGTCCTGGTGGTGCTGTTCTTCGTCACCTCGTCGGACTCCGGCTCCCTCGTGGTGGACATGCTCGCCTCGGGCGGCAACGTCGAGCCGCCCACCTGGAGCCGGGTCTTCTGGGGTGCCGCCGAGGGGGTCGTGGCCATCGCCCTGCTGTTCGCGGGTGGGTTGGGCGCCCTGCAGGGTGTGTCGATCGCCATCGCGCTGCCGTTCAGCGCCGTGATGATCGCGATGTGCGTGGCGATCCACCGGCAGTTCACCCGCGAGCACGCGTCCGCGCTCCGCGCCGAGCGCAGGCTCCAGCACACCGAACCGGCCCGGACGCCCGCCGCGGAGGGGAGCCCCGAGTCGACCGGCGACCAGGCGGTCGCACCCCGGCCGTGAGCGCGGAGTGCGGGCCGGGGCCGCGGACCGGCCTGCACTCCCCCGGTGCCGAGGAACCGGCACCGCGCGTCCGGGCCACCTGCGGAAGAGGAAGTGCTGTGCGATCAGCCGGGTTCAGGTTGTGCGTTGCCGTCGCGGCACCGATCGTGCTCCTCGCGGGCTGCACCACGCACCCCGGTGACGTCGGGGCGGGGACCGCGGCCACGGTGGTCGTGCCCGCGGCGCCGACCACCGTGCTCGACGTCGCCGCGGGTCCGGGTGCGGCGATCGCGGTCAGCGCCGCGCTCTTCCGCCGTTCCCCGGTCGTCGTCGTGTCCACCGAGGGCGACGCCGCGGGGGCGATGACCGCGAGCGCGGTCGCTGAACGGCTCGGCGTGCCGATGCTGGTCTTCCCGCGCGCCGCCGCGAATCCACCCGACGCCCCCCTCGGGCGTGAACTGGCCAGGCTCGCACCGGACACCGTGCTCGCCGTCGGGACCGACGGGCTGCGCGCGGCACTCGAACGCGTCGGGCCCGCCCCGGTCCTGACCGTGGCCCCGGGCGCAGGCGGGGCGGAACAGCCCACCGACCTGCCCGACGACCTCCCGGTGACGAAGCGCCCGCAACCGGTCGACCTCACCGTGCTCGTCGACACCACCCACACCGACACCACCCGCACCGACACCGCCGCGGCCACCACCGCCCGCGCGGCGGGAGCCCGCGTCGTCACCGTGCGGGGCACCGATCCGCGCGCCGACCCGGACACCATCGCGGCCCTGCGAGCCCACCCGCCGACAACCGTGCTGGCCCTCGGCGGCGGTTTCGGGCCCGCGTCGAAGCTGCGCGCCCGGCTCGACACCGCCACCCGCGCCGACCAACTCCCCGGTGGCGGCCAGGTGCTGCTCCCCGGCCGCCGACTCGTCTGCCTCTACGGCCACCCCGGCTCCCCCGCGCTGGGCGCGCTCGGCGAACAGGGCGTCGAACGCGCCATCGACCGGGTCAAGGAGCTGGCCGCAGACTACGCACCGCTCAGCGACGTGCCCGTGGTGCCCGCGTTCGAGATCATCGCCACCGTGGCCCACGGCTCCCCCGGAGCCGACGGCGACTACTCGGGGGAATCAGGTGTCGAGAAGCTGCGCCCCTGGGTCGAGCGGGCGGGCGAAGCGGGGCTCTACGTCCTGCTCGACCTGCAACCCGGGCGCGCGGACCTGGTGGCGCAGGCCCGGCGCTACGAACCGCTGCTTCGCCTGCCGCACGTCGGCCTCGCGGTGGACCCGGAGTGGAAGCTCGGCCCGAACCAGCTCCCGCTGGAGCAGATCGGCGGCGTGGACGCCGAGGAGGTCAACCGGACCACCACGTGGCTCGCCGACCTCACAGCCGCGCACCACCTGCCCCAGAAGCTGTTCGTGCTGCACCAGTTCCGCCTGTCGATGATCCGCGACGAGGCCGACCTGGACACCGCGCACGACGAACTGGCCATGCTGATCCACATGGACGGCCAGGGCAGCACCGGGCAGAAGAGCGCCACCTGGCGCTCGGTCGTGCGAGCCCGCCCCGAGGGAGTGGCCATGGGCTGGAAGAACTTCTACGACGAGGACCAGCCGATGCTCTCCCCCGAGCAGACGATGGCGTACGAACCCACCCCTCTCATGATCTCCTACCAGTGAGCGCCCGTCCTCGGATCGACCGCGGTTCGACACGCGATCGCAAAACCGCTGACCCGCCGATCGTCGGCCAACGCGGCGACCACGGTCGCCGTCAACGGATCGGAGCACCGCCCGCCACACCGGGCCGCACCACCCCGCCCACACCCCACCCCGGGTCCCCGGGCGCGTCGAGCCGGTGTCGAACGCCGACACCGCCCGGTCCACCCGCGCCCGCAATCCTGCTCCTCTACGCCATGTCGCCCGCATCGGGCACGGGCAGGTTGGGCTCGGAAAAGGACTGCCAACTTCCGCTCGGCAGCCTCATCCTCAACTCCGTCTCGTTGCCGTCGAAGACCTCGAACAAAATCGGAACTGTCGAGGAATCCGACCGCACGGCCAGCAGGTGAACGGTCTCCATGGTCCTACTTTCGATATCTCGGGTCGGGAAGTCAGTCTTCTGCCATCTCGAGCCAACGATCGCGGATGCGACACGAGTCACAACGACTCGGCATCCGCGACCGGTGGCACCGATCGCGAGACCGTTGCTCCGGATTGCAAGTCAACCCGCGCACCGCCACCGCCCTGCACACCGCCCTCGAACACCAAGGCGACATGCCTACGGCGACCTCGCCGCCGACCTCACAGCCGGGGACTGGCCCCACCCGCATTACCCCGCCGAGGCGATGGCCCTGCACTTGACCTTCGCTGGGTGCAAGACGCCCTCACCGGTCGCCGAGTTCGACCGCACGCCCGGGTCTGCTGACACGCGGCTTCGCGAACCGTTGCCACGAAGGCAGTGTGCTGGGACCGTGGATTCAATGACACCAGCGCAATGCACCCTGCAATCCCAGATCGCCGCGCACACCTCACGGCAGAACACCGAAGACCGCGCAGCCCGCACCGCACCAGCCAACAAGCCGCACTGGACCGCTTCGACAAGCAGGTCGACCCCGGCCACCATCGAACGCGCACGACGCGCCCTCTGGTCACCCAGCGCGTAGGCTTTCCGGGTGTTTGACTTGGTGCCATGGATGAGGCGCGGGAGTCGGGCGAGAACACCTTCGAGGTGGTGGCCGATGGCAGAGCGGTGGTGGTGACCACCACCTGCGATGTGGACATGAGCACTGCCGACGGGGTCCGGACGCAGTGGGAGCGCGCAGCGGTGGCGGCGGTGCGCGCCGGGGCGGCATTGCTCGTTGTGGACCTGCGGGCCGTGGCGTTCTTGTCCTCGGTCGGCATCTCAGCGCTGATGCTGCTCAGTGCCAGTTGCAGCCTGCGCGGCGTCGAACTGCTGCTCTGCCTGGACGAGGGCCAGGCCGTGCGCCGCGCTTTGGACCTGACCGGCGTGCTCGGCACCTCGCTGCCCGCGGTGAGCAGCATCGAGGAAGCCCTGCGGCATCCCGCACCCAGCCCACTCGGGGACCAGCAACTCTGACGACGCCTGGGGCGACTTGGAGGCAGGCTCGGAGAGGGACTTCGAGCGCTTGTGGGTCGAACTGCCGCCGCCGGTGCCCATCCGCACGAGTCCGGCTCCCGCCACGAACAGCGGAACGTCTCGCGTTCGCAGGAGGCGGTGGGGCTCTCGGCGGCGGCGTTGTTCGCGGGTCTGCTCACCGCGCCCTTGGGCCGGGTCGTCACCAACGGCGCGCCGGACAGCCTGGCACCCGCATGCAGGTCGGCGTCTTCCTCGCCGTGCAGGGCCGCTGGTGCGGGGCGGACGACCGGGGCGGGCCGGTCTGCCCTGGGGCAGGGGCAGGATCGGTCCGGCGGCGGAGGCGCCACCGCACGGTGATGCGGGAAGCTCCGAGCATGTTGACCACTTCCAAGCACAGGCCGGGTTCGCTGGTCGCGTTCGGCGCGGCCGTCGGCATTCTGGCCTGCGCCGTGCAGGCGGGCACGGCATCGGTTGCCGCTGAAGGGCTGGCTCGGTTCGACCGCCAGGTCATCGACTGGCACGGTTGTCAGAACGGGTCGGACGACCGGGTCGGTGCGCTGGTGGACGCCGCGGGTGGGCGTTGCGGTGACGTCGCGGTCCCGTTGGACTACAGCCGGCCGGGTGGGCGGACGATCAGGGTGGCGGTGTCCCGCATCCCGGCCACCGACCCGGTTCACCGGCGCGGCGCGCTGTTCACCAACGGCGGCGGACCGGGCGGCTCGGGCATCGGGCAGCCGGTGGCCTTCGCCGACAACACCGGCATCCGAGCGCGCTACGACGTGATAGGCATCGACCCGCGGTTCACGTGGCGCAGCACGCCATTGCGCTGCGACTGGCGATCCGACACGTTCATCCGCGGCGCGGGCCCGGACCGGCGCTCGTTCGAGCGGAGCATCGAGCTCGCCAGGGTGCAGGCGGCCGGTTGCGACCGGGGCGACCAGCGGAACCTGTTCCCCCACGCCACCACTCGCAACACCGCCCCGGGACATGGACCTGGTCAGGGCCGTCCTCGGTGAGCCGAGGATCTCCTACGAGAGCGGGTCCTACGGCGCCTACCTCGGCGCGGTCTACCTCCAGATGTTCCCGGACCGGGTCGACCGGTTCGTCCTGGACAGCTCGCCCGACCCGACCGTGTTCGGGCCGAACCCGTTCATCCACAACGGACCCGCCGCCACCGCGGCGCTCGAGCACTTCGCCGCCTGGGCCGCCGACCACGACGCGACGTACGGGCTCGGTGCCACCGCCGACGAGGTCCTGACCACCGTCGACCGCATCGCCCGGGTCTCCGGGCGGCGCCCGCTGCGGGTCGGCGGTTTCCGGGTGGATGCCCACACCGTTCCGTACATCATGCTGATCCAGGTCGCCGAGGACGGCGACGAGTTCCACGCCCCCGCCGCCGGCGTGGTGCGGACGCTGCGCGACGCGGCCGACGGTGCCGCGGTCACGCCCTCGCCCGCGTTCGCCGAACTCCTCACCGGGCTGTTCACGGGCTCCGGGCCCGCGGCCGACCGCGTCGGCCTGCCGATCCTGTGCGGGGACCGCGAGGTGTCGCGCGAGCCGGGAACGTACTTGCGGGACATCCGGGCTCACCGGGCGGACGACCCGCTGTTCGGGCCGCTCGCCCACAACATCACGCCCTGCGCGTTCTGGCCGACCCGCCCCGCCGAGCCGACCACGACGATCCACAGCGACGTCCCGGTGCTCATGGTGGGCAACGCGGGCGACCCGATCACGCCGCACTCCGGCCAGTTGGTGATGCACCGGGCGTTGACCGGGTCCCGCATGGTCACCCAACCGGGCGCGTTCCGACACCAGGCGTACCAGAACCGCAGCGCGTGCGTGGACGACGCGGTGCACCGGTACCTGCTCGACGGTGTGCGGCCGGCGACCGACACCACCTGCCCCGCGTAGTCCCGGCTGCCCCGTTCGGGCCAGGGAGATGCACGACACCATCGCCCACTCGCTCGCGGTGGTGATCGCGCAGGCGGACGGGGGGCGGTACGCGGCCGTGGCGTCGCCCGAAGCCGGGCGGGCCGCGCTGGCCACGATCGGGGACTGCGCCCGGCAGGCGCTGGGCGACATCCGGCGGGTGCTCGGGGTGCTGCGGGACGGGCCGGGGGTCCCCGCTGATCTGGCGCCGCCGCAACCCGGCCTGGCGGACGTGCCCGCGCTCGTCGAGCGGGTGCGGGCGGGCGGGCTCGAGGTCCGGCTCGCCGTGCGACCACCGCCGGGCCCGGTCGAGCCGGGGCTCTCGCTGGTCGCGTACCGGATCGTCCAGGAGGGACTGACGAACGTGGTCGAGCACGCGGGCCCCGCTGCCCGCGCCGAGGTCTCGGTGCGCTGGTCCGGCGACCGGTTGCGGATCGACGTCGTGGACGACGGTGGGGCGGGCAGGCACCAGCCGGGCCGGGCGGGTACGGGGTGGTCGGGATGCGCGAGCGCGGGCGCCACGGCGTTCGCCATTCGTCCCGCAATGCTCGCCGGTCGCGTACGCGCTGGGCGCAACGGGCCGGAATTCACTCTTTCGTTGCAGCCATGTCCCGGATTGACATGGATGTGGATCATTGTTCGCCTACCGTGCGTCCATCCTGATCGGACACCAGGCTCGTGGCTCGGTCGGGGATCATGGCCTGACGTGCGATTGGTACGTATAATTACGCACTAATTTGAACTACGTCCGCGAAAACAAACAGGCCCGCGGGATTCTTGATCCACAATTGGCCTTCACCGGTCGTTCTCGGGAAGTTGTCTTCGATTGTGGGCCGACCCACTTGTTTTTCCACTGCCCGGCGACCAAGACTCTCACCGTCCCGGTTGGACTCCCACGAGGTGGAGGAAATCCCATGACCACGAGCAGAATCCGCATTCTCCTGATCGCCGCGATCTTGTCCGTCACCTCGGTGGCGGGCGTCGTCTCGACCGCTTCCGCGACCGAGGGGCTTCCGACGACGGCAGCGGCGGCGAACCCGTACGAGCGGGGACCGGCGCCCACCGCGGACAGCGTGGGCGGAAACGGGCCGTTCTCGGTCTCCTACAGCGATGTCTCCGCCGAGGACGGCCCGGGATTCGGTGGCGGGCGGATCTTCTACCCCAGGGACACCAGCCAGGGCACGTTCGGCGTCGTGGCGGTCAGCCCCGGCGGCGGCTCGGTCCAGGCGTCGATCGGGTGGCTCGCAAGGGGTCTGGCCACGCACGGGTTCGTGACCATCGCCATGTCCAACATCGCCAACGACGACAACGCCCCGGAACGGGGCAGGCAACTCCAAGCCGCGCTGGACCACCTCACCCGCCAGGCACCCGCCGAGGTCCGGCGCCGCATCGACACCAACCGGCTCGCCGTGGCGGGTCACTCGCTCGGCGGTGGTGGCGCGCTCTTCGCCGCCCGCTCCAACCCCTCGCTCAAGGCGGCGTTCGCCATGGCCCCTTGGTCGGTGGTGAGCAACTGGTCCGGCGTCGGGGTCCCGACCGCGCTCGTGGGCGGCGGCAAGGACAAGACCGCCCCCGTCGACAACTTCTCCATCCCCATGTACGAGGGCCTGCCGGATTCGACCCGCAAGGCCTTCGCCGAACTCACCGAGGCCGACCACCTCACCTTCACCAGGTCGACGCCCCTCGTCAGCACCCTGGCCGTGTCCTGGGTGAAGAGGTTCGTCGACGGCGACACCCGCTACACCCGCTTCCTCTGCCCCGGCCCCAAGGGCGACAAGGTGACCCAGTACCGCAGCAACTGCCCCTTCGGCTGATCCAGGCCCGTGGAGATCGTGTCGGCCGGTGGAAAGCGCCGCACGGACCCCGGTGGGGTCCGTGCGGCGCGGGTGTTCGCTCAGACGGGGCAGGTCAGTTGGAAACCGGACTTGACGGGGCAGAGGAACTGCGAGTAGCGGGTGTCCTCGTCGACGTAGCGCTTGAGCCAGGAGACGGTGTACGCGGTGACGGTGGCGTCGTAGCGGTTGGTGGTGAAGTGGTCGGCGTTCTTGAGCTTGAGGTAGCCCTGGTCCTGCTTGGCCTTGAGCGAGTTGTACATGGGGGTGGCGTGCATGACGGCGGGGGCGATGAAGTCCCGGCCCGCACCGACGATCAGCGTGGGCACGGTGACGTCGGAGAAGTCCGAGTACAGGTTCCAGGGCGCCAGCGGCACGGCCGCTTTCAGGGCCGGGTTCTTGGAGGCGGCGATGAGGGTTCCGCCGCCACCCATCGAGTGGCCCGCGACGGCGAGGCGGGCGGGGTCGACGCGGTCCTTGACCGGGGATTGGTTGGCGAGCCAGTCCACGGCGGCGAGCAACTGGTCGCTGCGCGGCTCGGGGTAGTCGGTGGTGGCGTTGGGCGCGAGGGTCAGCACGACGAACCCGTGCGAGGCCAGCGTCGGGCCGAGCCAGGAGATGGCCGACTCGCCCTCGAGGAAGCCGGGGATGACCGCGACCGCGCCGAAGGTGCCCTGCGAGGTGTCGTCCGGGTAGTAGATCGTGCCCTTGTTGAACCCGCGGCCCGCCTGCGCCGGGACGACCAGCTTGCCCGTCGCGAACGGACCCCGCTGCGCGCCCACGGACTGCTCGGTGGGGGCGGGCCCCTTGGCGTGCCCGGCGAAGGCGACCACGGCGGCGCCGGGGCCCTCGCCCGCGAAGGCCTGGGGGCCTGCCAGGGCCGCGGTCGCGACCGCGACCGCGGCGGCGGCGATGCCCGCCTTGGCGAAGATGCGTCGTTGCATGGGAACTCCTCGATTTCTGCACAGCACAGGACGAACAGGGCCCCCGCCCAGGGTGATGGAGGCCGTCATACCTTCATCACGCACATCCCGAGCGTTGCTGCGGCGTCCGCAGCCACGGTTGTGCGCACACCGTGAGAGGCGGAGGTCCGTCCGCGCCAGCACGGCAGCTCACCCTAACAGTCGTTAGGTACAGTGACCAGGGTCCGACCGCCCACCCTCGGAGAACGGAGGCGTACCGGAATCCCCCGTCGGGGTCGCGTTCCTCGAGCAGGACGGCTACGGCCGCCGGGGACGCCTTCGACTCCGGTGCCGTTCCACCGTCCGAATGAGGCAGCGGTCCCCGGACTCCGGCACGGGGTTGCTCCGATCGGGTCTTCACCGCGTGACCCGCGTCGGAACGCCGTAAGCGGAGCCCGCCGGGCCTGTCTCCCCGGTGGGCAG
Organism: Actinokineospora spheciospongiae; assembly: GCF_003182415.1. Classification (NCBI taxonomy): domain Bacteria; kingdom Bacillati; phylum Actinomycetota; class Actinomycetes; order Pseudonocardiales; family Pseudonocardiaceae; genus Actinokineospora; species Actinokineospora spheciospongiae. Next base: position 92,289 of record NZ_QHCP01000007.1, read on the forward strand.
CGGACCAGGAAGATCGAGGAGGTCACGTGCGGCAACCCATCTACGCCGACTACACGACCGCGGAGAACGGATGGACAGTCACGGTGACCTGCGACGGCCAGCAGGCCGGTGATCGGGTCGAGGGCGGCCTCGTCGCCGCCCGCGACCGTGCCGACACCCTGGTGGCCACCGTCGCGGCCACCGCCGGGCACCGCCCGGTGGTGCACCTGCTCGACGGCGACGCGCTCGTCTTCACCACCGCCTACCTGTCCGAACGGCTGGGCATCCCCGCCGACGCCCACACCGGGTCGGCGGTGGCACCGGTGGTGGCCGCCGAGTCGGCCCCGGGGGCGGTCGAGCCCGACCCGGCGACGGCCGAGCAGGCGCCCGCGCCGCCGACCGAGGACGCCGGGGAACCGACCGGCTGACGCCCCCACCGGCGGAGCGGCGTTCGCCACGGCGCCCCGGGCCGGGGTGGGCGACCGGTCAGGTGTCGACCTTCCTGAGCAGGTAGTCCCACCCGGCGTGGAGCTGGGTGGTGTTCCACACCTGGTCGCGCTTGAAGCGGGTTTCGGCGTCGTCGGACCAGGTCGCCGGGCCGCCCGCGGTGGCGGCGAGGAGCTGGGTGCGGCACGCGCGTTCGAGCAGCACGGCGTGCATGACGGCGGTGGCGGCGTCCGGGCCGACGGTGACCGCGCCGTGGTTCGGGATCAGGATCGCGTTGGCACCGCCGAGCCGGGAGGCGAGCGACCCGCCCAGCTCGGGGGTGGCGATGAGGGCGCCGGTCTCGGTGAACCGGGGCAACTGCGGGCAGGTGAAGGGAACGGCGTCGTGGGAGATGGGGCGCAGTTCGCAGTCCAGGGACGCGAACGCCGCCAGTGCGGGCGCGTGCGTGTGGACGACGCTCCCCACGTCGGGGCGCCGCGCCAGGACCTCGGTGTGGATGGGGGATTCGAGGTGCCTGGTCCCGGTGCCGTCCAGGACCTCGCCCCCCGGTGACACGAGGACCACCTTCTCGGCGTCGACCTCCTCGAACCCCCAGCCGGACGCCTTCATCCACGCGCCCCGCCCCCCGGGGTCGCGCACCGACGCGTGGCCCCACACCATGTCGCCGAGCCCGGCGGCGGCCAGGACCCGACTCGCCTGGACCACCGAGTTCCTGATGTCGTCCACGTCGTTCCTCCGCGTGTCAGGGTGCGTGCGGGACGGCGTGTTCCAGCACGACGACGTCGGTGCCCGCGGGGGCCAGGCTGCCCAGCAGGTGGTGGTGCATCCGCTGGTGCGCCGGGGCCAGACCGGCCTGGTGGATCGGGATGGCCACGCGCGGTGCGACCGAGCGCAGGTAGTCGACGCCCTCGCCGAGCTTCATCCACGGTCCGCCCGCCGGGACCAGCAGGGTGTCCACCGGCTCCGGTGGCGGGTCGAGGGCGTCACCGGGGTGGAACAGCGAACCGGCGAGCAGGTAGCCGTTGTTGTCCGAGCCCGGGAGGTCCGGGTGGACGTGGGCGTGTTCCCCGCCGGTCACCACGATCTCGACCCCCGCCAGGGTCCGGGACTCACCCGGGTGCACCAGGTGGGTGCGCCCGGCGTGCTCGGCCAGGGCGGTGGCGGCCCCGGGGCCGTGGACGACCTGGGCGCCCGGGTTGTCGGCCAGCAGCACCCGCAGCCGGTCCGCGTCGAGGTGGTCGGGGTGGGCGTGCGTGATCAGGACCAGGTCGAGGTCGCGCAGGTCCTCGAAGTCGCGGGAGTAGGTGCCCGGGTCGATCAGCACGCGCGCGGACCCGGTCGCACCGGGGACGTCGACCAGGACGCAGGCGTGCCCGTAGTGGGTGATGTGCATGGTTCCTCCGGGGCTCGTCGGGGCGCTCAGGGGTGGACGACGGTCATCCACATGGGGTGCTCGCGCCGCCGCATCGCCTCCACCGCCGTGGGCGCGTCGGCCAGCGCGAACCGCTGGGTGATGAGTTCGTCGACGTCCAGGGCGCCGGTGCCGAGCAGGCGCAGGACCTCGCGGGCGTCGGTGCGGGTGCAGGCGCGGGTGCCCACGAACCGCCAGCAGTTCACCATCAGCGCGGCCGGTGGCAGGGCCAGCGCGGTGCGGTTGGCGCCCATGTGCACCAGGGTGCCGCCGGTGGCGAGCGCGGCCACGGCCTGACCGGTCGCCGGGCCGTCGGGGATGAAGTCGAGCACCGCGTGCGCGCCCGCGGGGGTGACCTCCCGCAGCCGCCGGGTCAGCCCGCCGGTGCCCGCCCAGTCGGGGAGGTCGTCCAGCGCGATCACCTCGGTGGCCACCCGACCGGCCAGCGATCGGACGGCGTGCAGGCGTTCGGCGTCGCGCCCGACCAGGACGAGGCGGGACACGCCGAAGTGCTCGGCGAGCTTGGTGGTGGCGGTGCCCATGGTGCCGGTGGCCGCGGTGACGACGAGGGTCGACCCCAGCGGCAGGTCGGCGCACTTCAGCGCCCGCACCGCGTTGGCCAGGTCGTGCACCTTCGCGCCGACGTCGAAGTTGACGCGGTCGGGCAGCGGGTCGACCAGCCAGTGCGGGACCCGCAGGTACTCGGCCAGTCCCCCGTCGTGGTACTCGTCGTACAGCGGCATCGGGGCGTCGCCGAACGCCGCGTGGCCGATCATGGCCTGCTGGGCGCACATCATGTCGCGGTCGGTGCGGCAGTACGGGCAGTCGCGGCAGTTGAGGTTGGGGTGCACGCGGACCCGGTCACCGACCGCGGTCCCGGTGACCCCGGCGCCGACGGCCGCGACCGTCCCGGCGGCTTCGTGGCCGAGGGTCGTCGGCAGGTGCTTGAACGCACCGGATCGCAGCAGCCGCATCATCCCGGGCGCCAGTCCGGCGGCGGCGACCCGGACGACGACGTCGAGCGGCCCGGGTTCGGGCACCGGAATCCGTTCCAGCGCGATGGTGTCGGCGTCGCGGTGGGCGCGGGCGGCGAGCATGGTGGTCATCGAGCCCCCCTCGCCAGGGCGGCGGCGAGCCGTTCGGGGGTGCAGGGGTCGGCGGTGCGCGCGGTCTCGGCGATCTGCGGCAGTTCCCGGTGCGACAGCAGGGAGATGTACTGCCCCGCCTCGTCGTCCACGTCGGCGTGGGCGACGCCCAGGGGGATGCGGACGAGGTCGCCGGGTTCGAGGTCGACGATCCCGCGCTGGGTCAGCAGCGTGCGCCGCCCGCGCACCTGGTACTGGACCTCGTCGCCGTCGAGGGTGCGGCGGTAGCGGCGCTCACCACCGGTTGCCGTGGTGACCACCGCCAAGCGGAACCGCGGCGCCTCGTACAGCACGGTCGTTCCGGTCCCGTCGCCGACGCGCAGCACCCGAAGGCGGTCTTCCTCGTCGTGGACCCGGTCGAGCAGTCGCCGTTCGTCCACGGGGAACACGGCGATGTCGTGCCCGTGGGCGCCCATGCACTGCGTGACGGCCTCGTTGACCTCCCCCGGTTCCCAGCCGGGGAACGGTGGCGACACCGGTTGTGAGCTGCTCGTGGCCGTGGCCTTCTCCGCCACCGGGGCGGGGACGTAGAACAGCAGGTGGCTCTCCTGGCGGCCGTAGTTGTCGTGCGCCACGCCGCGCGGGATGCGGGAGAAGTCGCCGGGCCGGTGCTCGACCACGCCGAGTTCGGTCATCAGCGTCCGCTCGCCCGCGATCTGGTAGGAGATCTCGTCGACGTCGCAGTTGCGGTGGTAGAACGGTTGCCGGTTGTCCATGGTCTGCCACTCGACGCGGATCTGGTCGTTCTCGTACAGGCCGCGCGGCGGGGCGAACGGCTGCGCCCGGTACTGCTGCGGGTGGTGGACCACGGTCAGCGGCGGGTGCTCGCTCGCGAGCTTCATCGGCACCTTGCCCGGGTGCGGCGGGGCGAGCAGCAGTTCCTCATCGCGGTCGATGCTGCGCAGCGGCCGGTCGGATTCCATGACCACGACGTCTTCGACGACCTTCACGGCGACCTCCTTGTCTCGCGGATCGTTGGGGTCATCGGTTTTCCGGCAGCGCGTCGTAGTAGCGGGCGGCGCCGGGGTGCAGCGGGACCGGGGATCGGCCCATGGTGGGCGGGTGCAGCGGGTAGGTGATGGGGCTGCGCTCGGGCGGCAGGTGCCGGTACTGCTGTTCGATGAGGTGGCGGGTTTCGCCCAGGACCCAGGCGACGGCGTGGGCCACGTCGTCGGGGAGGTCGCTGCGGGTGAGCACGAGGAAGTCGGAGAAGTCGAGGGTGCGGAACGCGCGGCGGCCGGGGAAGAAGTCGTCGTCGACGGTGGCGGCGGGCCAGCCGAAGTCGGCTTCCAGCGACGCCAGCACCTCGGGTTCGACCTCCAGGAAGTCGAAGTCCGGTCCGAACCGCTGCCAGTGCGGCAGCATGACCGCCTCGTGCACGACGGCGTTCGCGCGCCCGGCCAGCACGTGCTCGAACGACTCGAACGGCCGCTCGTCGGACAGGAACCCCCCGCCCCACCCCCGCACGTCGACCCCGGCGCGGTCGAGCAGGGCGTGCGCGGCCAGCCCGACGTGGTTGACGCCGTCGTCGACCGACGTGGCGACGGTCAGTCGCGGCTCGCGCTCCCGCAACTCGGCGAACGTCGTGGCGCCGATCGACTTGTGCACGCCGACGACGAGCCGGTCGCGCTGCGGCACCACGCCGAGCGCGCGCAGCTCGGGGAAGGATTCGTCGCGGTAGACCCCGCGCGCGTCCAGGGCCGCGGTGGCGAACGCCGCGGGGGTGGTCATCGCGATGTCGACCTCCCCCCGGCCGACGGCGCGGACCGAGTCGCTGAAGCCGCGCCCGTTCCAGATCGCGATGCGGGTGTGCGGTCCGCAGCGGTCGGTGAGTTCCTGGGAGATCCAACCGCAGACGCGGTGCAGGTTAGCCGTCCCCCAGTCACCCTTCAGGTGCAGGGTCAGCGACCGCCGGATGCGTGGTTCCGCCGGGCGCGCGGTCACTGGCCGCCACCTTCCTGAGTGGACTGATCGGTCTGTTCCATGGTAACCAGGTTGTTCAGGGTCCCGATGCCGTCGACCTCGACGCTGATCCGGTCGCCCGCGGTGAGGAAGACCTGCGGATCGCGGCGGTACCCGACGCCGCCGGGTGTGCCGGTGAGGATGAGGTCACCGGGTCGCAGCGCGGTGAAGGTCGAGATCGTGGCGATCAACCGCGGCACCGGGAAGATCAGCATCGACAGGTCGGACTCCTGCACCTTCTCGCCGTTGAGGACGGTGCGGATGCCCGCCCCCGCGAGGTTCACCCCATCGGGTGGGATCAGGTAGGGGCCGATCGGGGTGCAGGCGTCCCACGCCTTGCCCTGCACCCACTGGTGCGCCCGGTACTGGAAGTCGCGCATGGTGACGTCGTTGGCGACGGTGTAGCCCAGCACGTGGTGCGGGGCGTCGGCCTCGGTGATGCGCCTGCCCGCCCGCCCGATCACCACGGCCAGCTCGCCCTCGTAGTCCACCTGGGTCGATTCCGGCGGCAGCACGATGTCGTCGTGGGCGCCGATGAGGCTGGAGTCGAACTTCGGGAACAGCACGGGGTAGGTCGGCAGTTCGCGCTTCGTCTCGGTCACGTGGCCGAGGTAGTTGAGGCCGACGCAGAAGACCTTCGACGGCCTCGGCACGACCGGCAGCAGCCGCACCTCGTCGACCGGCACCTGTGCGCGCTCGTCGCGGACCGCGTCGCGCAACCACTCCGGACCGGTGTCCAGGCCCAGTTCGGTGCCGCCTTCGAGGGGGACCAGCGACGACCCCCGCAGTTCACCGACGCGGCGGACACCGCGGTGCTCGTAGCTCGCGTACGCCACCGGTCACCTGCTCCCACTGGTCTTGCGCCACGAGGCGAGCTGACCGCCCCACAGGTTCACGGTGTGCGGGATCGGCTCCCACCGCCGCGGCGCGTAGGTGGCGCGGTCGTCGTGGAACCTCTCCATCTCCGCCGACAGCTCGATGTGGTTGCCCGCGGGGTCGTCGAAGAACACGAACAGGTTGTTGCCCGGACCGTGCCGCCCGGGCCCCCACGTCACGTCCACGCCCTCGTCGGTGAGCCGGTCGCACCAGGTCTTGAAGTCCTCCCACTCGGCCAGGTCGTAGGAGTAGTGGTCGATGTCGCCGCCCGCCCCGGTGTTCACCACCGCCAGGGTGTGGTGGTCGCGGTCGCTGCGCAGCCAGGCGAAGCGGCCGTCGTCGAGCTGGTCGGAGATGCGGAACCCGACCACGTCGACGAAGAACGCCACCACGGCCTCGACGTCGTCGGTGGCCAGGGTGATGTGCTGGTACTTGACCGGCCGCCGCCCGGTGTCCGCGGCGGCCTCGCCCTGGCGCTCGACAGCGGTGTGGAAGTGCACCCCGGTGCCGTGCGGGTCGACCGTCGCGACGCCGCGCGCGGGACCGATCCCGGCGTCGAGGTAAGCGGGGTCGAGGTCGGTGGTCGGGTGCCCGGCGGCGGACAGCCGTCGGGCGATCCCGTCGACGCCGTCGGGGTCGCGCACCTCGAAGCCGTAGTGCCGCAGGGCTTTCTCCCCCTCGACCAGCTCGATGACGTGGTGGCCGCTGCCCCACCCCAGCCGCAGCCCGCCCGCCGGGAGTTCGTCGTGCACGACCATGCCCAGCACCCGCCGGTAGAACTCGGCGGTCGCGGCCACGTCGGGGACGGCGAAACCGACGTGCGACACCGCGGTCCGGGTCAGGCTCCCGGCCGCGCCGCGTTCGGCCAGCACCACCCGCTGTGGTTCATCCATGGTTCAACACCCTTTCCGGTGAGGTGGGGTTCGAGGCGGGCGTCCAGGACAGGACGCGCGCGCAGGTCTCGGCGCTGCTGCCCGCGGGCCAGGCGGCGGCCACCACGCGGTCCGGTCGCAGCAACGCGAAGCGCCCCGCGTGGTCGGCGAGTTCGCGCACCAGGGCACCGTCGACGTCGATCAGCACCCGGTGACCGGTGCGGGGCATGTCGTCGCCGAGGACCACCCGCACCGCCACCGCGCCCAGTCCGCGCACGACCGGTTCGACCGCGGCCCAGTCCGCCTCGGCGGTCCCGACCCCGAGCACGGCCCACCCGGTGCCGAGCGCGTCGTCGAGGCGGCGTACCCGGTGGGTGCCGGTGTCGAACACCAGCGGCTGCCCCACCGGCACGCCGACGGTCTCGGGCCGGTCGCCCGGGACCACCAGCCCGTCGGTGTAGTGCAGCGCGGGCCGGTACCGCATCTCCTCCAGGTGGGCGCGGCCCTCGTCGGTCGCCACGGCGCGGGCGACCACGGCGTCGCGCCGGGCCGCCACCCGGCGCGAGGTGGTCATGACGACCCGGCCGAGCCGTTCCGACAGCCGCACCGTCGCCAGCGCGTGCGGGCCGCGTTCGCTGTGGTAGCTGCTCAGCACCCCCGCGTCGAGGCGCCCGGCCAGGACGTCGGCGATCTTCCAGGTGAGGTTGGCCGCGTCCCGGATTCCGGAGTTCAGGCCCTGGCCCGCGAACGGCGGCATCATGTGGGCGGCGTCGCCGAGCAGGAACGAGCGCCCGATCATCCACTCGTCGGCCACCACGGCGTTGAAGCGGTAGTTGACGGCCCGCTCGACCTGGTCCTCGGTGATCACCCGGTACCTGGACAGCAGTCGCCGGATGAGGTCGAACGGCGGCTCCCGGTCCGGGGTCCCCTCGCCGTCGAAGAGCCGGAACTCGTAGCGGCAGCGCCCGCCGAGCCCGGGCACGATCACGTGCGGGCGATCCGGGTCGCCGTGGTGCATGGCGAACCGCTCGGTGTGCGGGTCGTCGAGGGTGTCCACGACCAGCCACACCTCGTCGTGGCTGCGCCCGGTCATGCCGACGCCCTGCAACAGCCGGGTGACCGACCGCCCGCCGTCGCACCCGAGGACGTACGCCGCGTCGATCGCCACCGGCGCGGTCGCGGTCCGCGCGTGGACGGTCACCCGGTCGGGGTGCTGGTCGAACCCGGTGACCCGGGTGTCGAACCGCAGGTCCGCCGTCGGCGCCGCCGCCACGGCGGCGGCCAGCGCGCGTTCGAGGTCCGGTTGCGCGAACGGGTTCTTGAACGGGTAGGCGAGCCGGAACGGCCGGGGCCCGCGGGCGTGGAACAGCACCTGCCCGTCGCGGCCGTGGTAGCGGGTGCCGGTGCCGGGCACGATCACCGGCAGGACCCGGTCGACGACCCCCGCCTGCTGGTACACCCGCAGGGCCTCGTCGTCGATGCTGATGGCCTTCGGCTCGTCGCTGGTGCCGCCGCGCTGTTCGAGCACGACCACGCCGACGCCGCGGGCCGCGAGCAGCGCGGCGGCGGTCAGGCCCACCGGGCCCGCACCGCAGATCACCACGTCGACGCGGTCGCCCGTCGCGTTCGGCGCCATGGCCCCACCTCTTCCCGCTCGTCCGGTCCGCTGCCGCCACAGTACGAGCGGTGTCCTGTTTTTCGTAAGTCACGTCCTGATTTACAGGACAGACCGGAACTGGCTACCGTGTGCCCATGGCCGGACCCACTGACGCGGCGAGCGGCAGCTACCGAGAGCGCAATTCCACCGCCGACCGGGCGCTGGACATCCTGCTGCTGTTCAGCGCGGACAAGCCGGTCTGGGCGGGCGCGGAGATCGCCGCGCGGCTGGGGGTGGCGCGCTCCACCGGCTACCGCTACCTGCAAAGCCTCACCGGCACCGGGTTCCTGGAGGAGGCTGCCGGGGGGTTCCGGCTGGGACCGCGCATCTTCGAGCTGGCGCGGCTGGCCCGGACCGGGATCGGGTTGTCCGAGGTCGCCCTCCCGGCCATGCGGGCACTGGCGGCGAGCGTCGGCGAAACCGTGCTGCTGACCAGGCGTTCTGGTCGCTCGGTCGTGTGCCTCGACCTGGTCGAGGCCCGGCACGCGGTGCGGCTGTCCTACGAGCGCGGGCACGTGCTGCCGATCAACGCGGGCGCCGCCGCCGAGGTGCTGCTCGCCTGGGCCGACCCCGGCGAGGTCACCGCGGTCCTGGACCAGGCCCCGCTGGAGCGGTTCACCGCGAAGACCCTCACCGACCCCGCCGCCCTGCGCACCCGGCTCGCCCACATCCGCAAGCGCGGCGTCGCGATCTCCCAGGGTGAACTCGACGACCACATCCTCGGCGTCGCGGCGCCCATCCGCGACGCCTCGGGCTCGGTGCGCGCGGCGATCAGCGTCGCCGCGCTGGCCGCCCGGGTCCCGCCGGGCGAGCTGAGGACCGTCGAGGCCGCGGTGGTCGACGCCGCGGCAGCCGTCTCCCGCGAACTCGCGCTGCGCGACGCCTGACCGCCCCGGTCACCGTCAGCCCTCGACGGCGGACCCTCGACTCGGCAGCGCCACCGCCCTGGGCATGCCGTTCGGGTCCGTCCTCGCCGGGTGGGCGGCCGACGCCCGGGGCAGGCGCACCTCGATGGCGGTGGCCGTCACCTGGATCTCGGCGACGATGCTCGCCGCCGCGCTCGCGCCGGACCTCACCCGGCTCAGTCCTCCGCGTCGCGCACCACGAGGGCGATCTGCACCCGGTTCTCGACCGCCAGCTTGGCGAACAGGTTGCCGGTGTGCGCCTTCACCGTCGCGACGCTGATGTGCAGCCGTTCGGCGATCTCCGGGTTGCCCAGCCCGTCGGCGACGGCCCGCGCGGTGTCGAGTTCCCGTTCGGTCAGGGTGGACAGCTTCGCCCGCGCGGCCTCGCGGGACGAGCGGCGGGCGGCGGCGGACCCCGACCCGGTCGCGGCGGCGATGACCCGCGCCATGGCCGCCGGGGACAGCACGGGGTTCCCCTCGGCGACCGCGCGCACCGCGTCGACGATCCGCGCGGGCGGGGTGTCCTTGAGCACGAACCCGAGCGCCCCGGCGCGCAGGGCGCCGAGGACCAGGTCGTCGGAGTCGAAGGTGGTCAGCACGAGGACCTTCGGCGGCCCCGGGCGGGTGAGCAGTTCCCGGGTGGTGCTGAGCCCGTCGCGGCCGGGCATGCGCACGTCCATCAGCACCACGTCCGGTCGCTGTTCGGCCACCGCGGCGAGCGCGGACTCCCCGTCGGCCGCCTCCGCGACCACGGTCAGGTCCGGCTCGCCGTCGACGACCAGGCGCAGCGCCATCCGCACCAGCCGGTCGTCGTCGACGATGACCACCCGCGTCGGCTCACGCGCGCTGCCCACTCAGCCTCCCCCGGGGTGGTCCTGCCCGGGCCAGGGTAGTCGCGCGGTGAGCAGGTACCCGCCGCCGGGCGTCGGCCGGTGCTCCAGCGCGCCGCCCGCGAGGGCGACGCGTTCGCTGAGGCCGAGCTGGCCGAAGCCGGAGGACGGTGGCCGGGCGCCCGCCGCGGTGGCGGCCGAGTTGCGGACGTCGACGCGCAGTTCGCCCCCGGCCGTTCCCCCCAGGGTGACGCGCACCCGCGCCCCCGGGGCGTGCTTGGCGGCGTTGGTCAGTCCTTCTTGGACGACGCGGTAGCAGGTCCGCCCGACGACCTCGGGCGGTTGGCCCGTCACGGTGTCGGTGAGGGTGACCTCCAGCCCGGAGCCGCGGGCGGCGGCGACCAGTTCGGGAACGCGGTCGAACGAGGGCTGCGGCGCTTCCGGGCGATCCGGGTCGCCCCGGAGCACGCCGAGCACGTCCCGCAGTTCCTCCAACGCCTGCCGGGAGCCGTCCGCGATCCCGCGGACCAGCATGCGGTGCTCCTCGGCGGTGAGGTTGTCGCGGTGGTCCAGCACCCCGGCCTGCATGGCCACCAGGGAGATCCGGTGCGCGAGCACGTCGTGCATCTCGCGGGCGATCCGGTTGCGCTCCTGGGCCCGGGCCTGCGCGGCGCGCGCCGCCTGCTCCCGTTCCGCGCCCTCGGCCCGGTCGCGCAGGGACCGCACCTCCACGCGCCGGGCGCCGATGGCCGCGCCGATGGCCACCGCGGTGCCCGCGGTCAGCGCCGGGAAGACGAGTTCGAGCCACGTCGGAACCGGTGGGGCGTCGATCGGGTAGAGGTCGGAGGCGAATTGCGAGGCGACCACGAAGGCGAGCACCACCGGGCCGATCTCGACCGGGCGGCGGCGGGTGGCGAGCGAGCACAGGACCAGCAGCGCGGCGCCGGTGGCCAGCGTCGAGGCGGCCGAGGCGACCGTGACCGCCGTGGCCACGGCGATCGGGAACCGCCGCCGCCACGGCAGCAGCACCAGGCAGGCGAGCGCGAGCAGCGGATCGCCGGTGACCAACCAGGAACACGTGTCCGCCGCGCACCCCGGCGGCACCAGCGCGGCGACGGAGAACCAGAAGGCGATGCCCAGCAGCGCGGCCACCGCCAGCCGCCACGCCTCCCGCCACCACCTGCCCGGCCGGGGTGCGATGTCCGTGCTCACCCCGCCATTGTCGCAAGACCGCCCAACCGGTGCACCGGTCCTGGGGCCTGCGCACCCCCGACCGTGGTCGCATGCGGGCATTCGACCCGGGTCCAGTGTGGGCCGAGCCGCCGGACCGATGTGCCGCCGGTGCCGAGTGGACAGGATCGTTCCCGGACCGGTGCTCACCGCCCCGTCCGATCAGCCCTCGCACAGTGTCGACAGGAGGACAGGAATGCGCAGGACCCTGCCGGTCGCCCTCGCCGCGACCGCGGTGCTGGCGACCGCTGTTCCGACCGCGTCAGCGGCGGCAGCGCGGACCCTGGAGTGGGGCGCGTGCCCGGAGGGGGTCGCCGCGCCCCGGCTCCGGTGCTCGACCCTCGAAGTCCCGCTGGACCACCGCGACCCCGGCGGCAGGAAGATCGAGATCGCGATCTCCCGGCTGGCGAGCGAGAACCCGGCGCGGCGCCGCGGCGTGCTGCTCACCAACCCGGGCGGCCCCGGTGGTGAAGGGCTCGGCTACCCCGCCACGCTGGCCGGGGCCGGGCTGCCCCAGGAGGTGCTGGACTCCTACGACATCATCGGGTTCGACCCGCGCGGCGTGGGCCGCAGCACGCCGGTGACCTGCGAGCTGACCCCGGAGCAGCAGGCCAGAGGCGCTTTCGCGCGGTACGCGCACACCGCGGCCGACGTCACCCGCGAGGCCGGGTACGCCCGCGCCACCGCCGAGCAGTGCGCCACCTCCCCCACCGCGTACATGCTGCCGCACACCACCACCGCGAACACCGCCCGCGACATGGAGCGGATTCGGGTGGCGCTGGGCGAGCGAAAGGTCTCGTTCCTCGGCGCCTCCTACGGCAGCCACCTCGGCGCCGCGTACGCGACGATGTTCCCGGACCGCGGCGACCGGATCGTGCTCGACAGCAACCTGGGCGCGGGCGGCTACGACGCCACGGCCATGCGGAGGTTCGCCCGCGGCCTGCAGGACCGGTTCCCGGACTTCGCCGCGTACGCCGCCGCGCACCCCGAGCACGGCCTGGGCAGCACCCCGGAGCAGGTGACCGCCGAGTTCTTCGACCTGGCGGAGCGACTGGACGCGGAGCCGGTCCAGGGCGTCGACGGACTGGCGTTCCGCGGGCTGACCTTCGAATACCTCTACAGCGACGCGGCCCTGCCCGCGCTGGCCAAGACCTGGCAGGCGCTGGCGGCCGACCGGCCGGTGCCCCTGCCGCCGGTGGTCGACCGCGACAACCTCATGTCCGCCCGCCTGTACGTGATCTGCGGTGATTCCCGCTGGCCGGATTCGATCCGGGACTACCAGCGCGCCGTCGCGGTCGACCGGGTGAGGTACCCGATGCTGGGCGGGGCCACGGCCAACATCGGGCCGTGCGCCTTCTGGCCGGACGAGCGCACCGAGCCGCCGGTGCGCATCGGCGACCGGGGTCCGTCGAACGTGCTGCTGCTGCAGAACGAACGCGACCCGGGCACGCCGCTGGTCGGCGCCCGCGAACTGCGGCGGGCGTTCGGGCAGCGGGCCACGCTGGTCACCGCCGACCAGGGCGGGCACGGGGTCTACCCCTGGGACGGCAACAGGTGCGCCAACGACGCGGCGACGGAGTTCCTGACCACCGGGCACCGCCCCGCGCGAGACCTCGCCTGCCCGGCGGAACCGGGCGAATAGCGGGAGACCGGTCGTGTTCGACCTCGACCGGAGCCGCCGGACCGCCCAGCGGGTCGAGCCCGGCGACGGGCACGCGCTGCGACGGTTCCGGTCGAGGTCGAACACGGGCGCGGCGATGCCGTGCACGTGCGGTGGTCAGGCCGCCCAGGACGACGATCGGGGGTGCCTGTTCATCGTGGTGCGTCGGCTTCCGCCGCCGGGAGGTGGTCGGGCAGGCCGAAGAACCGGTGGACGCGGGAGACGAACCAGTCGGGCCGCGCCAGGTGCGGGTAGTGCGTGCGGGTGGGTGCCTGCTCGACCACGGCCGTGGGGATGCGGTCGGTGAGCCAGTCGGCGTAGTCCGCACCGGGGTCTGTCCCGTGCAGCGACAGGTACGGCACGTCGGGCGGCAGGGTCGTGACGCGTCGGGACCACGCCGCCAGCGCGTCGGCGTCCCAGTCGAGCAGCGGGGTCCAGAACCCGGTGAACACGTCCCGGTCGAGGGTGTGGCGGCGCTCGATGTCGGCCACCAGCGCGGGGTCCAGCTCGCCGTACAGCGAGGCGAACAGCGTGCGGGCGAAGTCCGCGAAGCCCTCCCCCCGCACGGTGGCGGCCACCTCCGCGGGCAGCGGGTCGACCCGCAGCGACTGGTCGACGTTGACCACGCCGCGGGTCGGGTGGCGGGCCGCGTAGGCGGTCGCGATCACCCCGCCGAGGGAGTGGCCGACGACGAACGGCGTCTGCCCCTCCCCCAGCGATTCCAGCAACCCGTGGATGTCCGCCACCGACTCGTCGATCCCGTACGGCGGGATTCGCGGTGAGTCACCGTGACCGCGCAGGTCGACGCGCAGCACGCGGAAGTGCCGCCGCAGGTCGACCGGGTCCCAGGAGCCCCGGTTCTCGGTGATGCCGTGGACGGCGACGAGCAGCGGTCCCGTGCCGTCGAGGTCGTGGGCCAGGTGGTTGTCCGGTGTCATGGTCACTCCTTCGAAAGACGGCGGGCCGCCGCTCACCGGTGCTGGTCGGGGGTGTCGGGCCGCATGGTCTGGATGACGCGGTCGAGGTAGTCGACGACCACCCGCTGCGCGTCGGGGTCCAGGGCTCGGCCGGCCTCGTCGACGGCGAGGATCGAGGGGCGCAGCAGGGCGAGGCTCGCCCGGTGCGCCGACGGCGTGGTGGTGACCGTGACGCGGCGGCGGTCGGCCTGGTCGGGCACCCGCTGGACGTGCCCGGCCCGTTCGAGGCGGTCGACGACGACGGTGACCGAGGCGGTGCGCAGGCCCAGCCGGGTCGCGAGCTGCGCGGGGCCCATCGGGCCGTGCTGCTCCAACAGGGCCAGCGCGTCGAGGTCGGTGGCGTTGACACCCAGTTCGCGCGCGGTGCGGGCGGAGAACTCCCGCGCGGTGTTGATCAGGTTGCGGATCGCCAGGGTGACCTCGGACAGCTCGGGCAGCTCCACGTCGCTCATCAGCCGGATACCTCATATCGTCTAGTAGCTAGATAAAATGGTACAGTTTTCGTGTCGCCACCGCCACCGGGTGCCGGTCCCGGCACCAGCCCAGCCACCCTTCCCCATCGGAGGACGCACCCGTATGTCCGCACCCAGCATCCTGATCTCCGGAGCGAGCATCGCAGGCCCCGCACTGGCCTACTGGCTCCGGGCCGCGGGCTGGCGCACCACCGTGGTGGAGCGCTTCGACGGCCTGCGCGAGGCCGGGCACAACATCGACGTGCGCGGCGCGGCGCGCGAGGTCGTGCGCCGGATGGGGATCGAGGACACCCTGTTCGCCTCGGCCACCGGCGAGCAGGGCACCGAGTTCCTCGACGCAGGCGGTCGCAGCATCGCCGTGTTCCCGCGCGCCACCTCCGAGACCGGCGGGGCCACCGCGGAACTGGAGATCCTGCGCGGCGAGCTGTCGCGGGTGATCCACGAGGCCACCCCGCCCGGGACCGAGTACCTGTTCGGCGACTCGATCACCGACCTCGACGACCGCGGCGACCGGGTCGAGGTGACCTTCCGGGAGGGGCCCCGGCGCAGCTTCGACGTCGTGGTGGTCGCCGAGGGCCTGACCTCGCGCACCCGGTCGCTGGTCATGCCGCGGGCCGACATCCGCCACCTCGGCCTCTACATGGCGTTCCTGACCATCCCCCGCACCGACGAGGACAACGACTTCTGGCGGTGGTTCCACGCCCCCGGGCAGCGCCAGGTGATCACCCGCCCGGACAACCTCGGCACCACCCGCGCCCTCCTGGCGTTCATGACCAACCTGCGCGGCCTGGAGAACCTGGACCAGCGCGCGCAGACCGAACTGCTGCGCCGGACCTTCGCCGACGTCGGCTGGGCCACCCCGCGCATCCTCGACGCCCTCGACGACGCCCCGTACCACTTCGACGCCATCGGCCAGGTCCGCCTGCCCACCTGGAGCCGGGGCCGGGTCGGACTCGTCGGCGACGCCGCCCACTGCGCCAGCCCCCTGAGCGGGATGGGCACCAGCCTCGCCCTGGTCGGCGCCTACGTCCTGGCCGCCGAACTCGCCACCGCCCCCGACCACACCCGGGCGTTCGCGCGGTACGAACACCGCATGCGCCCCTACGTCGAGGGCGCCCAGGACCTCGGCCCGGGGACCCCTCGGCTCGCCTTCCCCCGCACCCGAACCGGGATTCGCGTCCTGCACACCGCGGTCAAAGCCGCCGCGAGCGCCCCGGGTCGACGGCTCGCGATGCTCGACCGCTTCGCCGCACCCCCCGCGGACAAGATCGAACTCCCCGACTTCTTCCCCGGGGGCACCCACCCGGCCAAGGCGGGCTGACCAGTCGTGGCCGACCCCGACACCACTCGCACCTCCACCCCCTGGTGCCCACCACGGCCAACGACCCAGCGGGCAACGAGGCGATCGTCCTCGCCGCGACCCACCGGATCGGCTACGCGCCCGCCGACCTGACCATGATCGTGCCCACCCACCACCACGCCGCCGCCCCGGGGTGTCGGCCGGTGCGGCGGCCACAGCTCCGCGGTGCAGCGGCCGTCCGCACCGCCACGCGGCAGGCGCGGCAGCGCGACCAGTTCGATCACACCACGGGGTGCCATCACCGCCCGGCACCCACGTGCCGCTTACCCGCGCGAAACCACCGCCGTGGGGCCGACAGCCCTCCTGACACCGGCCTGTGGCGATCACCGCCACACCGGTGGCGACCGGCGGACACCGCTCCGGGCGCTCATGATGGAGTGGACAACCAGCAGCCTGCGGAACGGAGGCGGCATGACCGGGATAGGGCTGTGGCGCCCACCGCGCCTGTTCGCGACCGCCGCGGCGCGGTGGCGACCCCAGGGGACCCGCCGTGGCTGACATCATCTCCGCGATCGACTCGGTCATCGGGTGCGGGCAGTGCGGCGGCCCGCTCGGCGGGAGCCCGTCGGGGGACTTCTGCGGTCCGGGCTGCGCGAGCGCGTGGGCGGCTGGGCGGGTGGGTGCGCGGCCGGGTGACGTGGTGGCCGCTTTCCCGGCGCTGGCCGAGGCCGCCAGGGAGATCGCCGCCTCGCTGCGCGCGGGTGCGGCGGGTGGCCAAATTGTGTGGCGTGGCGACGACGAGTGAAGGTCGCCCGCCGGTGGGAGGAACTGTCGACCACCACGGCCACCCGTTCGGCGAGGCCAACGACCTCACCGTGGGGGTGGCAACCGCCGCCACCTGCTCGGACCCACGACCACCGCGGCGTCGAACCCGTGACCCACCACGTCGCCGATCACCACACCGACACGATCCCCCGGCAGGGGAAGACGGCGTGCCAGTCGCCGCCGACCGCGTTCCCGGCACCGGGGACGTAGCGGGCGGAGAAGGTGGGGCCGGAGATCGGGGGAAGCTCGTCGGCAGCGCGGGGTCGTGGACCAGGGCGGTCGCTCACGTCTGGAGTGGACGCAGGCGGGCCGGCCCGGGTTGCCCTGGCCCCCGGGCTGACCGGTTCAGCCGGTCACGCCGTGTTGACCGTTTTCGATGTGGCCGCGGAAGGTGCGCTCGAAGCCGGGGTCGGTGTTGATCCGCACGGTCATGTCGTACCACCGCCGACCGTACTGGCCCGCGCGCCACGTGTCCGCGGTCGTCCCGCCCGGGGCGACGGTGTAGGTCCAGGGGCCGTCGGTGCGGTAGGCGTTGGCGTGCACGGTGAAGGTGACCGGGGTGCTGCCGCCGTTGGCGAAGGTCAGGGTGATCGTGCCGCCGTTCGCGGTGCTGAGGTCGGCGGTGACCTCGGTGGCGGCACCCGCGGTGTTGAGGTCGCCCTTGGCGCGCCGGGCGAAGCCGTTGGGGCCGTGGCAGGACAGGTCGTACTTGCCGCCGCCGTAGGCCCCGGCGTTGAACGGGTCGGTGGTCGTCGCGCCCGGGGTCACGTCGTGGTGCCAGGGTCCGTCTGTCCGGTGGGCGTTGGCGTAGACGGTGAAGTGCGTGGTGCGGGTGCCCCTGTTGGTCATGCTGAAGGTGACCCGACCGGTGGACTTCGACTGGCTGAGGTTGGCGTTGGGCTGGTAGGGCAGTTTCCGCGCGGGCTTCGTCCCCGGTTCCTGGACCGGGGCCACCTGCGGGTCCGGCGGGGAGGGCACCGCCGGGCCGGTGCCGCCGGTGGGCACGGGGCGGGTGAAGCCCGGGTACGGGGCCGTCGTCGTCGTGTCCAGGGCGGAGGTCAGGTCCCCGCACAGGTCGCGCCGCCACGGGCTGATGTTGGTCTCCCGGACGCCGGTGACGACCTCCAGGAACCGCAGGACCGAGGTGTGGTCGAACAGTTCCGAGCACACGTTGCCGCCGCGGCTCCACGGGGACACCACCAGCATGGGGACGCGTGGTCCGAGCCCGATCGGCACGCCGTCGACGTGCTCGCCGGTCGCCGACGCGGGCGGGACGGGGGGTGGCACGTGGTCGAAGTAGCCGTCGTTCTCGTCGTAGTTGAGCAGGAACACCGTCTTGTCCCACACCCGCCGGTTCGACGCCAGCGCGTCCAGCACCTGCCACACCAGTTCCGACCCGGTGCTCGGCCCGTCCGAGGAGGGGTGTTCGCACTGGTCCTCCGGGGCGATCAGCCACGACACCGCGGGGAGGCGGTCGGCGGCGACCGCGTCGCGGAAGCTCGCGGTGAGGCCGCCCGCGCGCACCCGCCGCAGGGCGCGGTCGAACAGGCTGCGCTCGGCCGCGCCGAGGGTGGCCACGCCCCGGTCCAGGTTGGCCAGCAGTTCGTTCCGCGTGGCCCCGCTGCCCGCCTGCCGGACCGCCGAGTAGAAGGAGTCCATGCTCCGGTGGGTCGTCCTGGCCAGCGCCTTGCGCGCCACGGCCTTGAACGTCCGGAAGAACTCCAGGTTGTTGTTCTGGTAGTTGTCCCACTCGTGGAACACCTGCCACGGGACACCGGCCCGCTCCAGCCGCTCCGCGTAGGTGGTCCAGGAGTACCCCGCGTGGGTGTCCTCGGCGTAGGCGGCGTTGCCGATCGCGCGGGTCCCGTCCGGCTCGTCGCCGATCATGCCGGTGACGTGGAAGCTGCGGTTCGGGCTGGTCGAGCTGATCGCCGAGCAGTGGTAGGCGTCGCAGATGGTGAACGCGTCGGCGAGCTGGTAGTAGAAGGGCAGGTCGGCGCGGTCGTAGTGGCACATGGTGTGCACGCCCTTCGCGGGCACCCAGTTGTCGTACCTGCCCCGGTTCCAGGCGCTGTGCCCGTCGCTCCAGGAGTGCGGCGTGCCTTGCAGGTGGTGGTTGTCCGTCCCGTACGGCAACACGTGACCGCCTGAGCCGTCCGGCTGGTGGTACACCGACCGGCCGTTGACCCCGAGCTGGATCGCGTTGCGGTCGGAGTACCCGCGCACACCCCTGAGCCTGCCGAAGTAGTGGTCGAACGACCGGTTCTCCTGCATGAAGACCACGACGTGCTCGACCACGTCCAGCCCACCGGTCGGCGCGTCCCGGGCGAGCGCCCGGACCAGGCTCGGCGGCAGCGCCGACAACGCTCCCGCCGCCATTGCCGCACCCAGAAAAGCCCGCCGGTCCACGAGACCTCCACGAATCGCACAGCCTGATCGGTGCACGGGAACGCGAGTTCGACAAAAACCTTGCCGCACAACACATCCGCGAGCGTGCCAAGGCGATGCTAGAGACTTTCCAAAGGTTGCGTCCAGGCACCGCCGGTGAACGCTGGTGAACGACCAGGTGTGCGCCAACGCCCGACCGACGAGGGCGTTTCGTGCCGTGGTGGTCGGTCGGGTCGCCGGTGTCCGCTCAGCGGGTGGTCCACTTCTGGGTGGCGCTGCCCGCGCAGGTCGTGACGACCAGGAGCGCGCCGTTCGCGGCGGTCCTGGCGTCGAGGCACTTGCCCAGCGAACGCAGGGTGCCGTCGGCGTCGGCGGTCCACCGCTGGTTCGCGCGGCCGTGGCAGTCCCAGAGGATGACGCGGGTGCCGTCCGCGGTGCCACCGGCTTCGACGTCGAGGCACTTGCCCAGCGAGCGCAGGGTGCCGTCGGTGCCGGTGGTCCACCGCTGGTTGGCGCCGCCGTGGCAGTCCCACAGGACGGCCCGGGTGCCGTTGGTGGTGGCCTGGTCCTTGACGTCGAGGCAGCGCCCGCCCGCGCCGAGGAGGGTGCGCCCGGCGGGCGGGGCGCCCTTGGTGGTGATCCGGACGGTGGCGCTGGTGGCGCTCGCCGAGACGGTCTCGACGGTGATGCCGTTGGCGGCGTCGGTGACGCGGGCGCCGACATCGAGGTCGGTGTCGTCCTTGCCGGTCGTGGCCGCGGACGGGTCGACGAGGGTGGAGGTGTGGTAGGCGCCCTGGGTGGTCAGGTGCAGTTGCACGCCCTCGCCGACACCGGTGTCGAGGGTGTTGCCGTTGCGGCGGTAGGCCACGGTGATCCGCTCGGTGCCGGAACGCGGGATCTCCAGGACGCGGGTCCCGGGGGTGGAGTCGGGGGCGTGCAGGGGCACGAGGGTGTAGGTGCCGGAGGCGGGCGCGGTGATGAGCTGCGCCGCGGGCAACCAGCCCATGTGGAGCAACTCGGGTGCGGACAGGCCGCTCCGGTACCCACCGCCGCCCATCGGCGAGGAACCGCGGTAGTCCGCGTCGACGCAGTCCGACAGCGTGCCCGCGGTGCAGGTCTTGGCGCTCAGGTGGCGGAAGCCGAGGTTGTGGCCGAGTTCGTGGACCACCCCGCTGGGCGGCGTGCCGGTCGCGTTGTCGGGCATCCAGGTGGTGGGGCCCGGCTGCTGCCCGAGCCCGCCCCAGCCGCACTTGGCGAGCCGGTTGGGGAACCAGATGGCCAGCGAGTCGAAGCCGCTGATCCCCTTGGCGGACAGGGCCTGCCTGGTCTTGCTGTTCATCGCACCGGAGTCGCAGCCCGCGGCCACGCCGATGGCCAGCGGACCGATCACCTCCGGTTGCCCGGCGAGCGGCGCGAAGTCCAGGGCGCCGTTGCTCGCCTCGCGGTAGTAGCGCGCCAGCGACGTGTCCGCGCCGAAGTACATGTCGCGCACCTTCGCGCGGAACGCGGCAGAGGAGTCGATCCGGTCGTCGGTGAAGTCGACCAGCACCACCGCGATCCGCTTGGTCACCGCCACGGGCGCGGGCGCCGCGGGCGCCTGGGCCGACTCGGTCGCCGACACCGACCCGGTGGACACCACCACCGCGCCGCTCAGCATCAGGGCCGCACCCAGCGCGAGCACCGCGCGACGCCGAAAACGCTGCTTGTCCATGAAGGACTCACTTTCCGCTGGCAGGGGCGTCATTCATATATGACCACCGACCCCGCGGGCAAACATCGCACATCCGGACGACCAAGTGGACCGGCATTTCATCACCAACAGCACAGGGCGACCGATCGTCGATCCCACGGCGCAGAACGGTGTGCCCGGCAGTGGCGCGATCCTTTTACTTTTCACGGTTTCACCACGGTGTGCGCTGGTCAGCGCCACAGCGGGTGACGCACTGCCGATTCACACTCTTGAGTGATTCATCAACACGTGCCTACAGTCGGCGGCACGCCCGTCCCGGGCGTCGATTTCCCGAGTCACACCCTGCGTTTCCCCCTGACTCCCAGGAGAATCCGTGCTCGTCAAGAAAATCGCCGTGGCCCTGCTCGGCCTGGCCGCGTTGACCGGAGCCGCGGTTCCCGCGGCCGCGGCTCCGGCCCAACCCGCGATCATCGGCGGCGGCTACGCCCAGACCGGCCCGTGGGCCGTCGCGATCATGGTCAACGGGGCGCAGAACTGCTCCGGCTCGATCGTCGCCGCCCGCTGGGTGATCACCGCCAAGCACTGCGCCAACAGCGCCAACCGGTTCCTCATCGGCAGCACCGACCGCAACGCCGGTCAGTCCCGCACCGCCGTGCGCTCGGTGTCGCACCCGTCGGCCGACCTCATCCTGTACCAGATCAACAGCCCGGTGAGCACGACCTACGCGGCCCTGACCACCACCGCGCCCGCGGTCGGCAGCAGCGAGCAGGTGTACGGGTTCGGGCGCACCGAGTCCGCCCGCGACTCCCGCTACCTCAAGGTCGCCACCATGCGCATCACCGGCAGGAGCAGCAGTTTCATCGACGCCACCCAGGGCAACGGCTACACCGGCCCCGGCGACTCCGGGGGCCCGGTGTTCCAGAACGGCCGCCTGATCGGCGTGCACTCCTACGGCAACACCTCCGCCGGGACCTCCGGGCACGTGAACGTGTACACCTACCGGCAGTGGATTCAGACCACCATCCAGGGCTGACCGGCGTGGGGGCACCCGTGGCGCACGGGTGCCCTCACCAGTCCCAGCGCACCGCGTAGATGCCGGGGTCGGCACCGGACACCGCGAACTGGGCGGTGGTCCCGTCCAGGCGCAACCCACCGCCCCGGGCCGCCCTCCCCCCGTCCGCCACCAGCCAGTGGCACCGGTCGGGCACGGCACGCGGGTGGAACTCGACCTCGACGAAGTACTCGCGGACCGGGAACCGCAGCTTGCGTTCCGTGCGAACGCTCCTGGGCGCGCCCGGCGGGTAGACGATCTCGTACTCGACCATGACCACGTCGCCCCGCGCCAGCTCCCGGTCCAGCCTCAGCGAGGCCACCATGGACCCGAACTCCGGCAGGTACGCCACCTCCCCGACCGAGCAGTGCCGCACCGGCCGCACCCACTGCCCCGTCGGGTGCGGCTCGTCGAGCACGGACACGACCGGCAACCGCGACACCCCGGACCGCGCGGCCCGCAGCACCAGGCGCACGGCCAGGGACACCTCAGCCCCGTCCGCACCCAACCGCAGGACGTCGTGGTGGCTCAGCCGCATCAGGAACTCGTCCTCGTCGTCGACCTCCCCCAGCAGCGGCGGCACCTGGGGCTCCCCCGGCCACACCGCTTCCGGCGACACCCGCCGCTGCCGTTGCGGCCCGCGCAATCTCGGCGGTCCCACGACTCCGGTCAGCGTGCCCGCCGGGATCGACAGGACGTCCTCCAGGACGACCAGCGCCCGCAACGACTCCTGGCGCTCCGGTCGCCGCTTGCCGGACTGCCACTGGCTCAGCGTGGCGATGCTGACCCGGCACCCGCGTTGGGCGAGGTGGCACCTGATCCGTTCGAGGCCCAACCCGCTGCGCGCGATCGCTGCCCGCAACACCCGGTCGAACGAATCCGTCTCCACCGGCCCACAGTGCCACCGCACTCCACCCGCGACAATCCCCTCCCGCGTTCCAGCGGGACTTCGCCGGGTGGAGTTGTGCGGTGTCGTGCGGCCCCTCCCCACCGAGGTGGAGAGGGGTGAGGTGGGGAGGGGCCGCGTGCCGGGTCGGGCTCCCGGCACACCTGGTCGATCAGACCGTGATCGACCAGGAGTCGAGGACACCGGTGTTGCCGGTGCGGGTGTCGGTGACCTCCAGGGTCCACGTGCCCGAGGCCTGCTCGGCGAACGGGCTGAACGAGTGGGTGGCGGTGCCCGGGAACGGGGTGCAGGCGGAGCCACCGGAATTCTTGAGCTGGTACCACCAGCCCGCCGGGCTGACGACCCGCAGTCGCAGGTCCTCCTGGCAGGTGTGGCGGGCGGTGACGGACACCCGGACCGGGTTGGCCGCCGCGCCGGTCGCCGTGGAGGAGATCCGGCTGGCGGCGGTGCGCTGGTCGGCGATGGGCTGGTCGGTGTCGTTGCCGAACGTGCGCCCGCCGCCGCTGCCGGGCTTGGTGCGGACGGCCAGGGCGGCACCGGGCGGGGAGGTGTTGCCCGCGGCGTCCCTGGCCCGGACCGTCACCGAGTAGGCGGTGTCGGGTGTCAGACCGGAGACGGTGGCGGAGGTGGTGGCGGTGGAGGCGGCCAGGGTCGCGCCGAGGTAGACGTCGTAGCCGGTGACGCCGACGTTGTCGGTGGCGGCGTTCCAGGCCAGCGACAACGAGGTGGCGGTCTGGGCGGTGGAGCGCAGGCCGGCCGGGGTGGACGGGGGCTGGGTGTCACCGCCGCCACCGCCACCGGTGAACAGGGTCAGGTTCCACTTGCGCAGGGCTTCGCTCACCGGCTGGAAGACCGACTGCTCGTCCTTGGCGGGGTTCGGCACGCACTGGGCGGGCCCGCCGGAGTGCAGGCCGACGGCCTTGTTCCCGCGCAGCCAGGCGCCCCCGGAGTCCCCGCCCAGCGAGCACGCGGTGGTGAAGGTCAGGCCGTCGACGACGGTGCCGCCGCCGTAGTCGACCGTCTCGTTGACGTAGGTGACCGTCCCGCACCGCCACTTCGAGCCGTTGCCGGAGTGGCAGACGCTGTCGCCGACGATCGCCTCCGCCGCGCCGGTCACGGTCACCGCCGCGGAACCCCAGGTGTTGACCGAGGCCGACAGGGTCCACCCGGGCTCGGTCACCGCGACGACGCCCATGTCGCCCTCGCGCCCGTTGACGCTGCGCGACCCGCCGACGTTCGAGGTGCCGAGGCGGTTCTGGTTGCCGCTCTGGCCGTACGCGGGTTGGTTCGCGTTGTTCGTGCAGTGCCCGGCGGTCAGGAAGTGCTTGCCCCCACTCGCGTCGGTGGCGGCGAACCCGACCGAGCAGGCGCCCTCGCCCTGCGGCCACCACGGATCGCCCGGCCGCACCTCCCCCGCCTGCTGCCGCGGTCCGGTGTCGGACTGCTCCACCCGCACACCGGAGATCGAGGACACGGCGGCGACGAACTGCCGGGTGGCCGCGGTCATCCGCGTGCGGTTCACGGTGACCAGCACCTCGTTGGCCCGCTGGTCGATCCCGATCGTGTTGAACGCGACGTCCGGGGTGGCCAGGGCGCGGACCCGGTTGCGCAGTTCCGCCAGCGCGCCTGCGCTGCGGGGCACAAGAACCGCCCTGGCACCGTGTGCCCGGGCCGCTGCCGCGGCTGTCTGGTCGGTCACCGCCACGGTGAGCGACCCGCTCCCCTCGTCGAACCAGGTGCCCGCCGGGTCGACCGCCGGGGGCAGCGCGGCCAGCACCTCGTGCGCCCGGTCCTGCTGCCGGAGGCGTTCCCGGGCGGCGTCCTGGCTGATCCCGAGCCCTTCGGCCAGGGCGGACACCGCCGGGTCGACCGCCTCGGGCGCCGCCGATGCGACTCCACTATGGACACTGACGGTCACCAGCGCCACCAGTGCGGCAACTGCGATGCTGCGCATCAGTCCTCCTCCGTGATTGCGGGCAGCCGACGATAAGCCGCCACCACGAGAATGCGCGCCGTTTAACCGTTAACTCGAAAGGGCATCCATGCTGTCAAATTGTTCGACCGGGCGCACCAGGCACCTCGCCGTCACCGAAAGGCTTGTCCGACAACCTGTTGGAATGTAACAAAAGCACCATTTCCCAATACCCGGTTCCGCTCATTCCACAAGACGAACCGGGCGCGGGCCCGGCCTATCAACCACCGATCGGCCGAAAGAATTGCCCGCCCATTGCGCACGAGCGGCTGCCGAGCCGACAATCCCAGACCGGACGAAGGAGAGCGCAGATGAGGATGAGCGCGACAGCGGCTCTGCTGGTACTCGCAACAGTCACCGCCGCCGTGTCGGCGGCCCCGCAGGAGGTCTCCGCTTCCCAGGACGTGCCCGGGAGCACGACGCGGGCCGCGGTCCAGCAGCCAGTCCCCCGGGACGTCGTCGACCGGTACCACTTGGACACCCGGTGGTACGCGAAGTACGTGCGGGGTCCGGTGGACGCCACCACCGGCCGGTCCATCGCCGTGCTGGGCTCGGCGGCGATCGCCGACTCCACCCTGCTGAAAGCGGCACGCCAGTTGACGGCCCTGGTGCGGACCTTCCCCTACCACCCGGTCAACGAACTCGACCGGCGCAACGTCCGGGTCGTGCTCACCGCCCGCGGCGAGAAGATGAGTTCCATCCCCGAGGTCCGCGCGGCGTACGGGACCTCGCTGGACGCCCGCTACTGGGCGGGGATGGGGGCGACGGACTCGCTGCCGATCTCCGTGGGCACCGAGGCCAACCTGGTGGACGACCAGGGCGCGGAGAACTGCTACGTCCACGAGTTCGGCCACACCGTCGCCGACATGGCACTGCGGCACATCGACCCCGCCTTCGCCCGCGACCTCCGGGCGGCCTACGACCGGGCGCGGTCGGCGGGGCTGTGGAACAACACCTACGCGGGCAGCAACAGCTCCGAGTACTGGGCCGAGGGCGTCCAGAGCTACTTCGACCTCAACCGGGAAGGCCCGAGGGGCGGCGATGGGGTGCACAACGACGTCGACACCCGGGCCGAACTGGCCCGCTACGACACCGGGCTGCACGCCCTGCTCGACCGCGTCTACCGCGGTGCGGCGATGCCGGGCTGAGGTCACGACCCGCAACCCGGTGGTGGGCGGAACCGCGGGCCGTCACCCACCGGGCGGCGGGTTTCCGGGGGCCGTTGCGCGCGATGGCGTCACCTGTCGACCGGCGGGGACCACCGGAAGCCGTAGCAGCCCGGTCCGAAGTTCAACGCCACCCCGTGCACAGATCCGCCCGGTTCCGGTGCGACCGGCCTGCTCTCCTCGACGTCGTCGTCACCGCGGGTGTACTGCTCGCAGCGGGCGGGCAGGCGGCCGGGGTCGAAGCACACCTCCAGCACGTACTCGCGCACCGGGAGGCGGAACTTGCGCTCGTAGTTGCCGTCCACCGGGCCCGGCGGAACGTGCGCCACCTCGTGCTCGATGATCACGGTGTCGTCGCGGGTCAGCCTCCGGTGGAACAGCAGCTCGGCCACCACCAGGCCGCCGTCGGGGTCCTCGGCCACCTCGCCGAGCGTGCAGTTGCGCAGTGGCCGGACCCGGGGCACCGGGTGGCCGGGCTGGTCGATGTGCACGATCACCACCCAGCGGTCCGGCCCGTCCGCCTCCGCGCGCAGCACCTGCCGCGACACGGTGGACAACTCACCCCCCTCCGGTCCTATGTGCACGCGGTCGTGCTGGCTGAGGCGGGTGAGCCGCTCGTCCCAGGTGGTGTCGACCCGGCCGAGGGCGTGGGCCACCGCCGTCGGTTCCGGCCAGAAGGCGCCGATCGCGGGCAGCCCGCTCGCGCTGTACCCCCAGCGCCCGCGCGGCCGGGGTGGGCCGAGCAACGCGGTGAGCGAACCGTCGGGGACCTCCAGCACAGCCTCCAGGTGCCGCAACGCGATGAGCGAATCCCGCCGCTCCGGGCGGCTGCGGCCCGACTGCCAGTAGCTCAGGGTGGCGCGGCTGATCCGCACCCCGCGCAGCCGCAGCCGTTCCTGCAACCGCCCCAGCCCCAGGCCGCGGGTGGTGATGGCCGCGCGCAGGGCGACGGGGAACGGGCCGCTGTCGAGCAGGGTGCGCAGGTCCGCCTCGGCTGTCACAACGGGCTCCCGGGTGCCATCCGCGCCGGGTCGGCGGGCTCATCGATGATCACGGGCGCAATGGTGGTGTGCGCGACCCCGCGCGGGAAGCCGGGCACCTGTCCCGGCCCGCCGGACCACGATCGGTCAGGGGTCCAGGACACCGGTGCCGGCCTGCGACGTCCACGTTCCCACGGTGGGGTGGGCAGCGGACGGGTGCGTGACCGCGCCGGGAACGTGGGGCATCCGACCCGGCTCGGTCACCGCGTCGAACCACGTGCCTCCCGGGGCGACCGACGCGGGCGGGGCGGCGCGCACCGAGTCCTCCTTCGCATCCGCAGGGAACCTGACGTTAACGCGACTTCTCCCCCGAGCGCGCCCGTTAACCGTTAACTGCCGCATTCCGGGGTCGCGGTCCGCCAACCGCTGAGCCGGGTGGTGGCCGCTCCACGAGCCCACGCCGTGGAGTGCCGTGGTGAGTGCTGCGTCACAGTGTAGGTAGGAGTCCTAACAACTTTGTGGCACACTTCCCGACGTCGGCCGACCCGTCCTCTCCACCCCGATGCCAAGGAGCACCACGAGATGTCCCGAGTCGAACTGATCGACCCCCAGACCGCCACCGGTCCGGCCAAGCCCCTGCTGGACGACATCACCGCCGCCTTCGGCGCGACGCCCGCGATGTTCAAGGCCGTCGCGAACTCGCCCGCCGCGCTGCAGATGATGTGGGCCGGTTTCGGCGCGCTCGGCGGCGGGCGGCTGGGCGCCGCGCTCGGCGAGCAGATCGCCGTCCTCGTCGCCGACCGCAACAGTTGCGAGTACTGCCTGGCCGCCCACACCGCCCTCGGGCGCAAGGCGGGCGTCTCCGCGGAGGACATGGACCGCGCCCAGGCCGGGCACTCGCACGACCCGCGCACCGACGCCGCGCTCGGCTTCGCGGCCAAGCTGGTGCGGGACCGGGCCCAGGTGACCGACTCCGACGTGGAAGCGCTGCGCGCGGCCGGTTTCGACGACGGGGAGATCGTGGAACTGGTGGCGCACGTCGCGCTCAACCTGTTCACGAACTACGTCAACGTCGCCCTGTCGGTGCCGCTCGACTTCCCGAAGGTCGCCCTGCGCAAGGCGGGCTGACCCGAGGTGGGCGGGCGGCCCGAGACAGCCGCCCGCCCGCGCAGGCGTCTATCATCGAGCGCTGGGGGGTCCTACGCTCAAGGCGGTGGCATGACCGAGCACGTGACCGGCACCGGCGGCCCGGCCGACCTGGACCGCAGGCTGGCCGACGCGGTCGAACGGCTCGGGCACGGCCTGCGCGCCCTCTCCCAGCGCAGCGCCCGGGGCCTCGGGCTCTCCCCGTTGCAGCAGCAGGCGGTGCTCGCGCTGTCCAGGCAGCCGACGGTCCGCCGGGAGGTGAGCGCGCTGGCCGCCGAGTTCGACGTCACCACCCCGACGATGTCCGACGCGGTCAGCGCGTTGGAGCGCAAGGGTTTCGTGGCGCGTTCACCGGGCCCCGACGGGCGCAGGCGGCTGCTCACCCTGACCGAGGGCGGGCAGGAAGTGGCGCGGCAGTTGGAACCGTGGGACGAGCCGCTGCTGGGGGCGCTGGCGAAGGTGCCTGCCGCGGACCGGGCGACAACGCTGCACAGCCTGCTCCAGGTGATCGCCGACCTGCGGCGCCAAGGCGTGGTGAGCGTCGCCAGGACGTGCACCACCTGCCGCTTCTTCGGCCCCGACGCCCACCCCGACCCGGTCGCGCCGCACCACTGCCACCTGCTGCGGGTGCCGCTGCCCCTGGCGGACCTGCGGACCGACTGCCCCGAGCACCAACTGGCCACCGCGTAGACCGCCCGGCGTGGCGGACGGCGACCACCACACCGGGCGCGCACGCGCCCCACCGCGCGAGCAGGCCCGACCCGGCCCGCCCGGCGCCCGCCGGTGCCGACCAGCCCGCCATCCGACCGTGGCCCGTCCTGGCCGACCTGCGCGCACCGGCCGCGTCGGGGACCAGGCCGACGCACAGGACCCACCCGCGCCTCCCGCTCGGCGTTGCAGGTGTTCGGCACGAGAGCGATCATTCGGCCGCTCAGGTCAGCCGTCGAACGGCCGAGAGTGTGAACCCCCGCACCGAATGGCTCTCGTTCCCACTCCGAGCCGTCGTGTCAGGCGCGCTCCGGATTCCAGTGGACCGGTCCGGGTCGTCCAGCCGGAGGTGCGGGTCGCTGAGGACGCAGCGGATCGGTGGCGGCGCGGGCGAGGTCGTCGCCGGGGAGTCGGGTGCTGAAGGTGGTGCCGGGGTTGACGATGATGGTGATCCCGGACATGGCAAGGGCTTGGCCCTCGGCCTGCGTCACCCGCAGGGCGCCCTGCGGGACGTGGCGGGGGGAGGAGTAGACGGCGAGGAAGCGGGTGCCGTTGGCGTCGACGCCGATTCGCAGGTTGCCCGTGCTGTCGGGTTCCACGATGAACGAGGATCGCAGGAATGCGTGCGGCAGGCGCGCGTGCGGCAGCCACCCGGCGGCGGCGTAGCCCAGGACCAGCTCGAAGAAGGTCTGCGGTTCCGGGTACCCGCGGCGGCGGGGGCTTGGGCGGTGGTGCTCGTTGAGGTGGGTCTCGCCGGTGAACCGGCCGTCCTCGCCGACCTTGTAGCCGCCCAGCAGGACGGGCAGCGGCATGCCCTCGATCACTCGGGGGTCGGCGTCCGGGTCGGTGCAGTACACCCAGCCACCCGGGTTCCGGGCCGCCTCGGCGCGCATCGCGTCGGTGATCGGTGGCAGGCCGGGGTGGTCGGGTCGGGTGACCTCCACCAGTTGCCCGGAGCGCAGGTGCTCGATGATCGCCCGCGGCAGGACGTAACCGCGGCCGCCCGATGCCGAGGTCACCGCGAGCACCTGCCACGCGCCGCCGGTGAGGCGGTACCGGCGCAGGGGGCGGGAGGCAAACCCGGCGGGCAGGCCGCGCTGTTCGAACGGGGTGTCCGCGACGAACACCAGGTTGCCGTCCGGTTCGCCGTACCGGTCCACCTCGATGTCCTCGACCACCGCCGACGTGACACCGGCGAACGACTCCACCGGCGGGTCGTCGGACAGCACGACCGGCGGCGACTGCCGCGCCGGGATCTGCTCGCCCGGCTCGGACCCGAACTCGGCGGCGTTCACGGACAACTGCCCCGCCAGGTACGCCGCGGCCTGCCGCACATCGTCGAACCGGACCGCGCTCGACCGGTCCGACGACCACTGCACGCGGTACCGGTCACCGTCGCGGACCAGGCACCAGGCACCTTCCTGCTCGGCGAACACGCTGTAGTACCGGGGGCTGATCCGCTTGTCGGTGATCACCGCCTGCACCGGTTCAACAGCCCGGTGCGCCTTGGCCTCCACTTCGGACTCGTCCCACGGTCGGCCGACGGCCGACGCCGCCGCCCGGTCCATCGTGACGGACGCGACACCGTCCGGCAGCCGGTACCGCGCCGCCCTGATCCGCTCCACCAGCGGCGGCACCGGCGGCACCCCGTGCGCCCGCAGGTAGTACGCCACCGCGCTCGGCCAGACGAACCGGCCGTCGGTGTGGAAGCCCACCGGCACCACGTCCTCGGTGCCCAGCGCGTCCCGGGTCGTGCCGCGGGCGGGCAGCACGAGCGGCGCGCCCTCCAGGTATGCCAGCACGGCCTCGCGTTCCAACTCCCCGAGCACCGGCCGGTACCAGGTCGGAAGGCCTTCGTCGTCCACGCCGTCGAACAACCGGACCAGCTCCGGCGGGCCGTCAGGCTCCGGCTCGACCTGCCGCGCGGCGCGAATCTGCTCACCGCGCACGGCCGCCGCGAGCAGCCAGCCCGGGGTGGCGACCGCGCTGCGGGGAAGCACGCGCAGCTCGGCGGCGGCGGCTTCGGCATCGGCGTCGGTCACCAGCTCCAGGGGCTCGACGACGTAGGTGATCGTGGCCAGTGCGCCCTGCCGCACCTCGAACCGGGCGCGCCACCACGTACCCCGGGTGGGGTGGTAGTCCCGCATCCGCTGCCGGTGCAACCACTGGCCGACCATCGCGGGCGGCGACCAGTACCCGATGTGGCCGTCCTCGTTCTGGACGAGGCCCGCGATCTTCATCCGCGGCCCCGTGGCCTCGCAGTCGACCATCAGCCGGTGGCCCCCCTCGGGCATGGCCGCGAGGAGCGCGCGCTCGAGACCGGGGACCACGTCGAGGGGGGCCGTGCCCGGCTTGGCGCCCGCGGCGGGTTCCGTCAGCACCGACGTGAAGCAGGCCACCTCGCGCCCGTCCGGAATTTCCGTGCGGATCTGCCGGACGACTTCCTCGACCAGGAAGCCCGCTACCGGGTCGAACGCAAGCTCGTCCAATTTGGACGGACGAATGTCCGTGTTGAACAGGGACTCGAACCCGCTCAACGGCAGCCGCTTGACCTCCCGCCCGTCCGGCAGCGTGACGACCCGCCCGTCCACCGGGGCGTCCGCCGCGACGTGCGCGGTCCGGTCCGGTCCCTGCTCGACGATGAACGCCGCGCCGCCGATGATCCCGATGCGCTTGGTCACGATCTTCCCCCCGGACGACAACAGCCGACACCCACGAACCCCCCACGGGTCATCGTGGTCCTATCAGGACTCCCCGGAGGTCACATGGAGGTCATGTTGATCAGCTTCTCGGAGAACTCGGTCGCCAACTCGGCGAGGTCGCGCCCTGCCTGCGCCATGCCGACGGCGGGCCCTGGAGCGAGTCGGTCAGCCAACTCCTGGAGCAACTGACCGATCACCAACGCCCGCACCTGCGACACGTGCACGTCTCGGACCGGTTCACCCGGCAGGTGCTCCCCGCGACCGCGATCACCCGCAAGGTCCTCACGGAGCTCAGCCGCCAACTCCACCAACCCGTACGGGGCCGACGACCCGTCGTCCCGGAAGTCGGTGAACGCCAGGCTGAACCGAGTCGGATCAAGCGAACCCACCGGCGACTCCACCCGCGTGGCCGAACCCTGCTCAGCCAACAGCAACCGGTACACCTCATCCAGTTCTGCCGTGTACGGCACCGGGGGGTTGTGCGGCGTTTGGTGGTGGACCAGATCGGCTGCTGCCGCGCGCAGGGTCTCGTACCGCGCCGCCAGGTCGTCGTCGGTCATCGCTTCTCCTCGCGCACGGTCATGATGGACTTGATCAGATCGCCTGCTGACTGCCCCGCGCTCTGCAGCGTCCGCAGCGCGGTCACCACCGCCTCGCGCAGTTCCACCGCCCGCCGCCGGGCCTCCCGCGGATCGTCGAGCACCGCCGCAAGTCCGGCCACCCACCGCTCGATCGGCACCGCCGCCTCCCCCTCGGCACGCCGGATCACCGAGTGCTCGGCCAACCGCGGGTCGATCCGTCCGCTCCCGGCCAGGAAGTTCCCCACGCCGCAGGTGTCCGGCACCAGCACCGGCACATCCGCCACGATTGCGTCCAGCGCGGTCAAGCCGACGTTCTCCGCGCGAGCGGGCACGATGACCAGGTCCGCCGCGCGGACCAGTTCGCGCTGCGCCCGCTTGTCCGTCGAGTACGCACGCACCTCCACCGCGCGTCCGGCGACCTGCGACAACAACCGCCGGGCCGCACGCACCGTTTCCGGGGGCGCGCCGTTCACGACCATGCGCACCGCGCGCTCCGGCCCGACGCCGCGCACCATCAGCGCGGACTCGTGCGCACCGTGCTGCATGAGGTCGCTGCGCCCGGAATAGACCACCACTGGCCGCACACCACTCATCGCTGCGCCCCGACGAACGTCGGTGCCAAGACCTCGTCGGCCACCTCCTCCACCACAACCGCCAACTCCCGACCACCGGAATTGCCTGTGGCCACCAACCGCGCCGCCAACTCCCGCAACAACGTCCCCACCACCATGGCCTGCACCTCAGTCAGAGTCGGGTCCCACACATCAGGCCACTCCCCACGCGGCTCCTCAGTCGCATCATCAAGGGCCAAATCCTCTCGAATGCTCCGAGCCTCGCCGGCAAACGGGCGCGGTGCACCATCGGGCGTACCGCTCTGGTAATCCCGCGAGGACAACAGGTGCAGGCTGGGATCGACAACCTTTCTGACAGTGACACCCGAGGGCCCGGGCTCCGCCAAAGCCGCCGCCAAACCATCCAGATGGTCCCGGTGCAACAACGACACCTCAACAGTCTCAGTCACCTCGAGCAACGCTGCGGCAGCCCGCCGCAACCTCGCATAACGATCCGCGAGTTCGTCACCGGTCATCACAGCCTCCCACGAGCATTGATCAACCTCTCCACCGTGCCAGACCAGGTGGCATTCTGGTCCTTGAACTCCTGCTGCAACGCCAGGGCGCGCTCCTGCGCATCGCACCGTGCTGCATGAGATCGCTGCGCCCGGAATAGACCACCACTGGCCGCACACCACTCATCGCTGCGCCCCGACGAACGTCGACGCCAGGACCTCGTCGGCCACCTCCCCCACCACAACCGCCAACTCCCGACCACCGGAATCACCCGTGGCCACCAACCGCGCCACCAACTCCCGCAACAACGTCCCCACCACCATGGCCTGCACCTCAGTCAAAGTCGGGTCCCACACATCAGGCCACTCCCCACGCGGCTCCTCACTCGCATCATCAAGGGCCAGACTCTCCCTAATGCTCCGAGCCCTTTCGGCAAACGGGCGCAGTGCACCATCGGGAGCGCCTCTCCGGTAAGTTCGCGAGGACAACAGGTGCAGGCTGGGATCGACAACCTCTCTGGCACTGACACCCGAGGGCCCGGGCTCCGCCAGCGCCGCCGCCAAACCATCCAACTTGTCCCGGTGCACCACAGACACCTCAGCAGTCTCAGTCACCTCGAGCAACGCCGCGGCAGCCCGCCGCAACCTCGCATAACGATCCACGAGTTCGTCACCGGTCATCACAGCCTCCCAAGAGCATCGATCAAACTCTCCACCGTGCCAGACCAGGTGACATTCTGGTCCTTGAACTCCTGCTGCAACGCCAGGGCGCGCTCCTGCGCATCGTCGTAATTGTCCGCCACGTTCTTCAGCGCCTCAAACCAGCGGTCCTCCGGCACCCGGTCCTCGAAACCCTGCTCGACGATGCTCGGTCCGGCATTGGCCGCCGAGAACCCGTCGCCGAGCCAGCGGCCGAAGCCACTGCTGGACGGGACCACGACGGGCACCCCCGCCCCGGCGGCCTCCTGGGCGGTGAGCCCGAAACCCTCGGCGCGCGAGGTCATGACCATCACATCGGCATCGTCCAAGTCGGTGTGCAGGTCGGCGCGGTCCGTCGTGAACGGGCGCACCTCGACTTCGGCTCTTGCCACAACGGCGAGCTGTTCCTGCTGCTCCACCACCTGTTTCGCGGGTACACCACGTACGGTCAGCTGCACAGGGCGCCCTGCGGCCTGCAACATGGAGACCACTCGCGCCGCCTCCTTGGCGCCCTTCTGGCCGACGTCGGCCCGGCCGAACAGGAGCACCTTCATCTCACGCCCTTCGATGGAGCGTGGTCTGCGGTCCACGAACTCCATCCCGGGGATCAGCTCGTGCACCTCCTTCGTCGCCACCGGACCTCCCGCCGCTCTGGCCTGCTCGACCATCTCCCGCACGTTCTCGGCGATGGCCGGTCCGACGCCGACCGCGAGGTCCGCCCTCGCCACCAGGTCGCGCTCGATGGCGTGGTTCACGATACCCGCGGCCCGGTCGTTCGGATCGTCGTCCGCCTTCACCCGACCGAGGGCTTCGGGCACCATGTGGACGAAGTGGACCAGCTTCGCGTCCGGGTACCTGGCGTCGCGGGTCGCCGCGGCGTCCGGGCCGGAGAAGCGCGTGTGCCCGATGACGAAGTCGACGTTGTCGGGCATGTCGTCGGGATCGTCCGCGGTCCCGAGCAGTTTGCGCGAATCCGGCGAGGCAGGCAGGTCCCGGGGACCGATGATCCGCAGGTTGGGCCGCTGGGCGTCCGCGTAGCGGGAGGCGTCCTCGCCGATGCGCACGATCACGTTGTGCCCGGCGTCGGCCAGCGCCTCGGCGAGCGCCCGGTTGAAGACCACGACGCCACCCTTCTCCGGGCTGTACTCCGTGCACACCATCAGGAAGGTGTGGGTGGCGTCGTCGGCGTCCTGCGCGTCCGCGGTGTCCCTGCGCTCGTCAGGCGTGGGTCCCGGGTCGTTCGCCCGATCCGGCTCAGCCCCGTCCTGGACCCTCTCGGGATCGGCGGTCGGGTCTCGGTCGGAGGGCTGGTCCTGGGCTGTGTCCTGGTCCTGGCTCCGGTTCGGGTCGCCGCCGGTGCGCGGCTCGTCGGGGGTGTTCGGGTCGGCGCGGTGTGCGGAGTCGGTGCGATCGGGCCGGTCCTGCGCCTGCTCCGGGCGACCGAGGTGGTCTGGACGACGCGGTTCGGCCCCCGGGTCCGGCGACCGCACCGGCGTGTGGTCCCGATGGGCATCAGGAGGCCGCGCGGTGGCCGGACCGGTCCGCGGCTGCCCGTGCGCGCCCGGCAGCGGACCGGTGCCCGGTCGTGGCGAACCGGGTGGTGGTCCTTGGACGGACGATCCCGCGCCCGGCGGCGGGCGATGGCCCGGCGGTGGCTGACCATGGCCCTTCGGCGGAGCGTCGCTCCCTCGGGGCGGGACACCGTGCGGTTGGGACATGTCCGGGGGGCGTGGGCCCTGCGGCGCGGGACCGTTGCCCCGCATCGGCCCGCCGTGGCCCGGCTGCGATGAACCGTGGCCGGGCTGCGGCGGTGTGCCTGCCGCTTGCCGCGGGCGGTCGCCCGGCGTGCCCGACTCGGGCGCACGGGGCCCAGGCCCCTGCGGCTGACCTGGTCCCGGTGAACCGGGTGCGCGCTGCGGCTGCCCCTGGTGGGGCTGGGCGCGGTCTGGCTGCGCCGAACCGTGCGCCGGGCTCTGCCGATCCGACCGCGGTGGCACGTTCGCCGGGCGCGGCGCCCCCTGCTGACCCGCCTGCGGTGCGCCGTGCGCTTGCCGGGGCGGGACCTGACCCGCTCGCGGCGGTCCTTGTCCCTGGGACGGGGTGCTGAGGCCCTGCCCGGACGAGCCAGGTCCCTGCGAGGGCAAGCGGCTCTGCCGGTCGGGTGCCTGCTGAGGTGGTGCCCCGGCAGGCGGCCCACCCGCGCGCCCGGTGGGCGGCCCCGACGCCGGTCGGGACCCTGCCGGGTCGGAGGATGGGGCGGGCGTCGGTTGCCGGGTGGGCCCCGTAGGCGATCCCGGCGCCGACGTGGGAGCAGGGGGCGAACCAGACGGGCGCGCGGGCGCACCCGGACGGGCGGCCGGAGCGCTCCGCTCATCCGGTGTGGTCGGCGGGCGCGCGGGCGTCCCCGAACGCGGAGCGCTCGCGCCGTCGGACACGTTCGGCGAGCGCGATGGACGGGGACGAGTCCCGGGGGTGTCGGAGCCCGGGGGCGAGGTCGCGGTGGTCGGCGCACGGGATGGCGCGGGCGTCCCAGGGGTGCGGGGAGCGGCGGTGCTCGCGCCCCCTGGCGGGCGGGGAACGGACTTGCCCAGGCTGTCGCCCGACTGGCGGAGGTTGGACGCGTTCGACTGGTCGGTGCCCCGGGCTGCCCGGGCGGTGTCCTTGACCTTCTGGCCGCTGGTCTCCGCCGAGGTGGCCGCGCGGGCCACGCCTTCGCGGGCGGTGCGGACGACTTCGTCGGCCCTGGTCATCGCGACCTGGCCGAACACACCCGCGCTCTGCGACGACGCGCTGATGTTCAGCCTGCCGCCGATGCCATCGCGGATCTGCTCTGCCCGGCCGGAGAAGCGGCTGCCCACGGAGTCCAGGGCGTCGGGGTCCACCCCCGTGCCCGACGCGACGCCCGCGCCACCGGAGCCGACCGGGCTCGACGTGCTCGGACCGCTCGACCCGCCGTGGTGGGACGAGCCGCCGCGCCTGCGCGTCATGAGCCGGTCGGCCGACCGGGAAGGGGGTCAACGCATGGCGGCACGACCCCACCCGCGACCCCGGTGCCCTCGCACGACTCCGTCACAACCCGTCCCCCACGGCGGTCAGATCAGCCCGGCGACGTTCCCCCGAACGGCCGTCGCTGCGCCAGGCTGTCACACCACGACCGGCCGCACGTCGAAAACGTGGCAATGTCCGTGGAGATCCGCCGCGTGTCGAGCGGGTCGACACCGCTCGCAACGTGCGGCAGGCCACCCACGAGGTCTTGTCCGACACGCCCGCCTGACTTCCAGGACCGGCATAAAGTGCACCGGTGTCCGGAGCCACGATGTCGTCGATCTCCTCGGGGCACCCCCACCTGAAAAATCAACATGCCTCTGACCTGCTAAGACCATCAAAATTGGCCGGAAGCCGGAAGCCGGAAGCCGGAAGCCGGAAGCCGGAAGCCGGAAGCCGCTGACGCCTGACGGGCCGGTCTGTGTCCGCTGAGTTCGACCGGCTGGTCTCGAGCCTGCCGCTGCGCGCCCGGTACCGGCGCCGCCTCGGGGTGCAGGACGAGCGGTTGGTGGTGGTCGCCTCCACCTGGGGTGTGGACGCGGCGGTGGGCAGGCGGCCCGAGCTGCCGATGCGGCTGCTGGCCGGGTTGCCCCACGACCAGTACCGGGTGTGCCTGGTGGCGCACCCGAACCTGTGGGCCGCGCACGGCGGACGCGACCTGGAGGTCCTGTTCGCCGACGAACTCGACGCGGGCATGCTGCTGCTCCCCCCGGACTCCGGGTGGCACGCCGCGCTGGTCGCGGCTGACGTGGTGGTCACCGACCACGGCTCGCTCGGCCTCTACGCCGCCGGACTGGGCAGGTCGCTGTTGCTGACCGACCTGTCCGCGGAGATCGAGCCCGGGACTCCGGTGGCGGACCTGCAGCACCTCATCCCGCGGCTCGACGTCACCGCGGACCTGCGCACGCAGATCGACAACGCCCTCCCGCCGGAAGACCACCGGGCTCTCGCCGAGCGGGTGTTCGCCAACCAGGGCGGAGCCCACGAGCGCTTGCAGGACCTCATCTACCGGTTGCTGAAGACCGCCCCGAGCCGGCCTCCCGCCCTGCACCGCGCACCCGACCCCACTCCCGTGGCCCACCGGCCCGCTGCCGCTTTCCGGGTCCGGACCGCCGCGGCTGGGAACGGCGTCTCAGTGGAGCGCAGGCCCGCACAGGTCCAGCCGCCCCGGGAGGGATGGCACCTGGCGGTCGAGGAGGGCGCGAGCAACCTGCGCTTGACGCAGAAGGCGTCGATCATCTACCGCGAGGACCCGGCGGACGAGGCCCAGGCGGTCGCTTTGGCCTCGTCGGCGCTCGCCGCGTACCCCGGCGCGCGCATCGCCGCAGCCGCTGTTGCGGGTGGGGCGGTGGTGGTGGTCCGCGGCGGACGGCTCGTCCGCGCGACGTCGACCGCTGCTGTGTCCGTGATCGGCTCGGTCGTCCACCACCTGCTGCTGACCGGGTGCCTCGCCGACGGCGAGCACACCGCCGACACCGGCGGCCGCCGGGATCGGCTGGGCCTGCGCGTCAGCCCAGGGCGGCCAACCGGGCCGTGAGCTCGTCGACCCGGCCGCCGCCGAGTCGGACCTGGATCTCCACCATGCGGGTGACGTGGAGGCGGGCCGCCTCCACGTCACCCCGGCGCTCCGCGAGGTTCGCGGCGGCTTCGCGCGCCCAGGACTCGTGGAACAGGTCGTTGCCCGCGACCAGCACGTCCACGGCTCGGCCGAACGCCGCGCCGGCCTGATCGTCATCGCCGAGGGCTTCGCGCACCCTGCCGATGGTGATCAACGCCCGGCCCTCCATCTTCGAGTCCGGGACCTCGCGCAACAGCTCCGCCGCCCGACCCAAGGTCGCCTGGGCGTCGGCCAGGTCACCCAGGGCGAACCGGGCGCACCCGATGAAGTAGGTCAGCGACGCGGCACCGCGCAGATCGTCCATGCTGGTGAACAGGTCCAACGACCGCTGGAAAGCCGCCAGCGCCCGCGCGTGGTCCCCGACCGCCTCGTGGTGGCGACCGTCCATCTCGTGCACCGACGCCACCAACCGGGTGTCCTCGGTGCCTGCCAGCAGCGGGAATGCCTGATCGAGCTCCGCCCGAGCGCGTGCGGTGTCCCCGAGGTCGATCCACGCCCGCGACGCGAAGCTGCGCAGCCGGGCTTCCGCCTCGGCGTTGCCCGCGAGCCTCGCCGCCCGCGAGCCGAGTTCGCTGGTCTCGGTCCAGTCGACCAGGTACCGGCGGTTGGCGTACAGGGCGGTGGCCGATTCCGCCAACTGCCACGCCTGGTCGTACCAGCCCTGCTCCAGCGCGGTGCGGACCCCGGCGGCGAGGTTCGGCCGCTCGACGTCCATCCACTCCAGCGCCGCGGCCTTGTCACCGGAGAACGGGTCCTCCCGGCCGGTCAGCACCTGGTCGTGCGGAGTGCACCGGTAGCGACCGGGTCCGAGGATCGCCAGGTCGCCGAACGCCGCCGACACCAGCAGGAACCCCACGGCCCGCCGGACCCCGGCCGCCAGCTCCGCCGGGTCGGCCGCCGCCTCGCTCGCCGCGTGCCTGCGCACCAGCCCGTGGAAGCGGTGACGACCCCCGGTCACCTCTTGGAGCAGCCCGGCCTCGACCACCACATCCACCAGGTCCGCGCAACCGCCCTCGTCGATGTCGAGCACAGCGGCGGCGAGCTCCACCGTGAAGTCCGCGACCGGCGACGCCCCCAGCAGCCGGTAGAGCCGAGCGGCGTCCCCGGGGAGCTTGCGGTACGCGACGGCGAACA
Organism: Actinokineospora spheciospongiae; assembly: GCF_003182415.1. Taxonomy (NCBI): domain Bacteria; kingdom Bacillati; phylum Actinomycetota; class Actinomycetes; order Pseudonocardiales; family Pseudonocardiaceae; genus Actinokineospora; species Actinokineospora spheciospongiae. The sequence continues at coordinate 131,691 of NZ_QHCP01000007.1, forward strand.
CCGCGCTCACCTTGTCCTCGCCGTTGACCCGGAACGCCCCCGCGCCCCGGCGGGTGTCGGCGATCTCCTCGACCAGCGCCCGCACCGTCAGGGAGCGCCGCCCCACCAGCCGAGCAGCGGCCACCCGCAGCGCGACCGGCAGCCCGCCGCACTCCCGCACCAGCGCGGCCAGGTCGGGTTCACCTACCGCCGCCCGGGTGCCGCACAGCTCCCGCAGCATGTGCGTGCCCGCGGCCTCGTCCAACGGCCCCACCTCGACCACGTCCGCCCCGTCCAACCGCAGCTCGGTCAACTGCGCGTTGCTCGTGACCAGCACCGCGCTGCCCGGGGCCTGCGGCCGGAACGCGGGCACCTGCCCGGGTTCGGCCACGTCGTCCAACACGACCAACACCGGCGAGGCCGCGGTCTTCGACCGGAACAGCCCGGTCCGATCGGCCAGCGAGGCCGGGACCAGTTGCGGGGACACCCCCAGCGCCAACAAGCACGAGCCCAGCGCGTCGCCCACCGCTTCCTGGTGGTCGGCGACCGCCACAGCCCCGAAGTCGACGTACAGCTCGCCACCGGGGTACGCACCCCGGTTCAACTCCACCAACCGCCTGGCCAGCGCCGACTTGCCAGCCCCCGGCAACCCGGTCAACACGGTGATCCGCGACCCGCGCCCCTCCCCCGCGCCCAGAGCCCCGCCGCCCGCTGCCAACTCCGCGGACCGGTTGACGAACCGGACGGGAGCCAGGGGCACCTGGTGGGGCACGTCCGCGGTGGGGACGTGGTGGAAGTGCACGTCGCCATGGATGGCGCGCGCCTGCACGATGTTCCCGTGGTGGTTCCCCTCCACGCGGTTCCTGGACCCCGGATCGCCCGACACCACGCCCCCTGAACGCGACGATGAGAACATGAGGGTACCGAGAAGATCGCCGGTGCGGGTGCTCATGTGCTCCCGCACCCGCCCATCGAGACCACCGACTGGTCGGAGTGTGGGCATCGAGGTCGCGGGAACGGGTAGTGGGTGACGGTCCAGCGGGCGGTCTCACCCGATTCGACGTCGACTCCACTCGATCGAGGTTGTGGTGCGGGTGGCGATGACGGTCCGATGTGCGCCGATCTGGCAATCGTGTGAACCGATCCGACCGGACGAGGCAACCTGGACGTGGTTGCTGTCGCCAGCCACTTGTCGGTGTCATTCTCCTTGTGCGGCAGGAAAACCTTGCCGCGACGATTCAGCGGGATGAGATGGGGGACCATGACCAGGACCATGACCAGGACGCGGTGGAAAGCGGTCTCGGCTTCCGCGGTGGCGGTGGCGGCATGCCTCAGCGCGATGGCCCCGGCCTCGGCGACCACCATGGTCATACCGTGCACGCCCGACCTGGCGAACAACCGCTGGTCCTGCACGAACCGCCCGAACACCGAAGTCATCGACGACCACGTGACCGTCGGTCACCTGCAGCGCTCCCGCAACTACTTCTTCTGCCGACAGGACGGCGATGGCCCGCTCGGCACCCACTGGATCTACACCCGAGCCGACAACGGCAACTACGGGTTCGCCCGGGGCAACGACGTCTTCGAAACCGACAGCCTGCCCGACTGCTGACCCGCACGACGCCGGACGACCGGCACACCGATGCCGACCGGGCAGGGGCAGACCGCATCGGCCATCTGGCATTCCGAGCAGTTGACCCGTTGCCCGTGCCGAGCGAGGTTGTCGAGGATGCGACGTGCCAATGGCAGCGGCCATCGACCGGGTCGCCCGGTGCGCGGGCGGATTCCCGCGGAGTTGTGGCCGCGAGTCCACGGGGACTCGCGGCCACAGCGGTCAGAGCAGGCCGCGCTGGTAGGCCTTGACGAGCCTGCGGGGGACCATGAGCTTGCGGCCGTCGAGCGCGGTGACCGGCACCAGGTCGGGCACGGCGGCCTTCCACTGGGCGCGGCGGGAGCGGGTGTTCGACCGGGAGGTCTTGCGCTTGGGGACGGCCATCAGCCCTTGCCCCCGCGCACCCGGGCGCCGTAGCGGCGGTTGAACTTCTCGACCCGGCCCGCGGTGTCCATGACCCGCTGGTTGCCGGTCCAGAACGGGTGCGAGTCCGAGGTCACGTCGACCGTGATCAGCGGGTAGGTGTTGCCGTCCTCCCACTCGACGGTCGTGGTGGAGGTCGCGGTCGAGCGGGTCAGGAACGACTTCCCGGTCGCCTGGTCGCGGAACACCACGGGGTGGTAGTCGGGGTGGATGCCCGGTTTCATGGTTCTTCCCTTCTGGTGGGCGGGGCCCCGGGGTCGACGCCCCCGGTGCCCCCGCACGGGTCGGCGTGCCGGGCGCCGAACGGATCGGGGTGGCGCGCCCACCGGCCCCGCCGGCCGGTTCGGCGTCGGTGAGCAGGTGGATCGGGCGACACGCACCCCTCCTAACGACAATGGTTTCCATATCGGTCGACGCACACGCTACTCTGGCCGACGTCCAGATGAAAATGACACCCATTTCTAGGAGGTCATGTGTCCGCGGTGTGCCAGGTGACCGGGCGCAAACCGGGTTTCGGCAAGCAGGTGTCGCACTCCAACCGGCGCACCTCGCGCCGCTGGAACCCCAACGTGCAGCGGCGCCGCTACTGGCTGCCCTCGCAGAACAGGTGGATCACGCTCACCGTGTCCGCCAAGGGGATCAAGACCATCGACAAGCTCGGCGTCGAGGCCGTCGTGGCCAGGATGCGCGCGAGCGGGGCGCGGATCTGATGGCGCGCAACGAGCTCCGGCCGATCGTCAAGCTCCGGTCCACCGCCGGGACCGGCTTCACCTACGTGACCCGCAAGAACCGCCGCAACGACCCGGATCGCCTGGTGTTGCGCAAGTTCGACCCCGTGGCGCGCCGCCACGTCGAGTTCCGGGAGGACCGCTGATGGCCAAGAAGTCCAAGATCGCCAAGAACGAGCAGCGCAAGGTGATCGTCGCCCGCTACGCCGAGCGCCGCGCCGAGCTCAAGGAGACGGCCCGCTCGCCGAAGTCGACCGACGAGGAGCGCGCGGCCGCGTGGGCCGCGCTGCAACGGCTCCCCCGCGACGCGAGCCCGGTCCGCATCCGCAACCGGGACTCGGCCGACGGCAGGCCCCGGGGCTACCTGCGGGCGTTCGGCCTGTCCCGGGTGCGGATGCGCCAGATGGCCCACCGCGGCGAACTGCCCGGTGTCAGCAAGTCGAGCTGGTAGGAGGTTCCCGTGCCCAAGCCAGAACGCCGCCCCGGCAAGAAGAAGCCCAACCCGCTCATCACGGCGGGCATCGACACCGTGGACTGGAAGGACGCGGTGCTGCTGCGCAAGTTCATCTCCGACCGCGGCAAGATCCGCGCCCGACGGGTGACCGGTCTCACGCCGCAGCAGCAGAAGCAGGTCGCCGTCGCCATCAAGAACGCCCGCGAGATGGCCCTGCTGCCCTACCCCGGCCCCGCCCGCTCCTGATCCCGCGCCGAACCCCGGCACGACGTGCCCGTCGAAGCCGGGGTTCGGCGCGGTCCGAGCGGGAGAGGTCGCTCCCCGGGGTGGACCGGTTCGAGTGGGGCCGTCCGCTGACGGCCCCACTCGGCAGCTCAGTGCTCGTCGTAGTGCTCACCGTGCGCGGCGTGGCGGTGCCCGTCGTGGATGTAGTCGACGTGGTCACCGTGCGGGACGGCGACGTGGCCACAGCCCTCGCCGTGCGCGTGGTCGCCGTGGTCGTCGTGCGCACCGTGCTCCGCGGGCTCGCACTCGTCGAAGTGGCCACCGTGCGAGCGGTGCAGGTGTCCGTCGTGGAAGTAGTCGACGTGGTCACCGTGCGGAATCGCCACGTGACCGCAACCCTCACCGTGCGCGTGGTCGTGGTCGGTGTGCTCCAGGTGTGCCGTGGTCATGCCACTCGCCTTCCGCTCGTCGTGGGTTGCCCACCGAGGTCGGTGGACCACTCGGAACGATACATTAGTAGATGCGCATAAGTGACTTAGATCCGGAGTGGACAACCCCGCACGATGCCGTGGCGTCACCCGCGCCCGTCTCCGCCCACGCCGAGGCGGGGAACGGCGTTCCGCCACGCGGCGGAGCGCAGCAGGCGGAGACCGTTGAGGCCGACGATGACGGTGGAGCCCTCGTGACCGGCGACCCCGAGGGGCAGCGGCAGCGAGCCGAGCAGGTCCCAGGACACGAGGACGACGATGAACGCGCCCGCGATGACCAGGTTCGCGGTCACGACGCGCCGAGCGCGCCGGGAGAGGGCGATGACCGCGGGGATGGCGGAGAGGTCGTCGCGGACGACGATGGCGTCGGCGGCCCGCAGGGTGAGGTCGGCACCCGCGCCGCCCATCGCGATACCCGTGTGCGCGGCGGCCAGCGCGGGCGCGTCGTTGATGCCGTCCCCGACCGCGGCCACCCGCTGCCCCCGGGCTTGCAGGTCGCGCACGGCACCGACCTTGTCCTCGGGGAGCAGGTCGGCGCGGACGTCGGTGATGCCGACCCGCTCGGCGAGGCGGGTGGCGGCAGCGCGGTTGTCCCCGGTGAGCAGCACCGGGGCGGCGCCGGTGAGCCGGGTGAGGGCGGCGACGCCCGCCTGCGCCTCGGCGCGGAGCTGGTCGGTGATGCCCAACACCCCGAGCGGGCGCCCGTCGCACAGGACGACGACCGCGGTGTCACCCCGTTCCTGGAGGTCGGCGACCACGGCGGCGGCTTCGGGCCCGCCGCGCGGGGAGTCCACCGCCGCCGGTGAGCAGACCCGCACGCGCCGGTCCTCGACCACACCCGAGACACCCCGCCCCGGCTGCGCGGAGAACCCGTCCGCGGCGGGCAGGGCGATCCCCCGGAGGTCGGCCGCGCGCACGACGGCCGAGGCCAGCGGGTGTTCGCTGAGCCGCTCCACCGCCGCGGCCAGCCGCAGCACCTCGTCCTCGGCGCACCCCGCACCGGGCAGCAGCCGGACCTCGCGCAGCTCGGGGGCGCCCCGGGTCAAGGTGCCGGTCTTGTCGAAGGCGACGCGCGTGGTGGTCCCGAGCTGTTCCATCACCACGGCGGACTTGACCAGCACACCGTGGCGCCCGGCGTTGGCGACGGCGGCCAGCAGCGGGGGCATCGTGGCCAGGACGACCGCGCACGGCGAGGCGACGATCATGAACGTCATCGCCCGCAGCAGGGAGTCGCGCAGTTCCTCCCCCCAGAGCAGCGGCACCGCGAACACGGCGAGGGTGGCGGCGACCATGCCCACCGAGTAGCGCTGCTCGACCTTCTCGATGAACAACTGCGTCTTCGCCTTCGCCCGGCTGGCCTCCTCGACCAGGGCGGCGATGCGGGCGACCACGGACTCCCCCGCCCGGCGCCGCACCCGGACCCGCAGCGACCCGGTCCCGTTCAGCGTCCCCGCGAAGACCTCGTCCCCGACGGCCTTGTCCACCGGCAACGGCTCGCCGGTGATCGTGGCCTGGTCGACCTCACTCGCCCCCGCCGCGACCGCGCCGTCGGCGGCGATCCGCTCACCGGGCCGGACCAGCACCACATCGCCCACCTCGAGGTCGACCACCCGGACGGTCTCGTGCCCACCACCGGCCCCGAGCCGGGTCGCGGTGTCGGGCGCCAAGTCGAGCAGACCGCGCACCGACTCCTCGGTACGGGCGGTGACCAGGGCTTCCAGCGCCCCGGAGGTGGCGAAGATGACGATCAGCAACCCGCCGTCGAACACCTGCCCGATCGCCGCCGCCCCGACCGCCGCGACCACCATCAACAGGTCCACGTCCAGCGACCTCTCCCCCAGCGCCCGTACCCCGGCGAGGGCGGGCTCCCACCCGCCGGTCGCGTAGCAGGCCAGGTACAGCGACCACCACAACCACCCCGGCCCACCGAGCGACTGCGCGAGCAGCGCGAGCAGGAACAACACCAGCGCGGCCCCCGCCCACCGGGTCTCCGGCAGCGTGAACAGCAGAGCCCTCCGCTTCCGCACCGGGACGGGAGCGGCCGAACGGTCCAGCGTGGCGGCGGACGAGACCACAGGGCACCTCCGAGAGCTCGAACGGGCCACCCCAACATAACAGCACAAGTGAAGACGTGTTCATGTGATCTCCTGTCGTGTTCTGACGGCCCCGCAGACCACCACCCAGCCGCGAACCATCCCCTAAACTCCCCGGTCATGGGACACGGCGTCGAAGGGCGGGACCGGCGAGCCGCACGGCTCGACGCCGACGCGGCCGTGCACGTCGCCAACACGCTGCAAGCCCTCGCCACCCCCAGCAGGCTGCTCATCCTCACCGAACTCCGCCAAGGCCCCCGCCCGGTCACCGAACTGGCCGAAGCGGTCGGCATGGAACAGTCCGCCGTGTCCCACCAGTTGCGACTGCTGCGCAACCTCGGCCTGGTCACCGGGTCCCGTTCCGGCCGCAGCATCATCTACAGCCTCTACGACAACCACGTCGCCCAACTCCTCGACGAGGCCGTCTACCACAGCGAGCACCTCCGCCTCGGCCTCACCGACCACACGGGCACCACCGACTGAGGAGAACGGACCGCACGGGCGGCTCCCGCGATGCTGTTCCGGTTCCACCACGAGGACCAGACGACGGAACCGGGCAACACGGCCCAGCAGCACGGGTGCGAGTGGTCGTGCGAGTGGCCAGCGCAGTCCTCAGTGGACCATGTCACGACTGCGGGGCACGCTCCCGGCGTCGGTCCGCACCGGCGCTCCGACCCGCGCGGCGGACAGGCTCCCCGCGACCTCGCACTGGGCCGTCCTCGACGAGCTCGCGGCGCCCGGACGTCACCGCGGGTGAATTAGGCGATCGCAGTTGGCTTTTATCTGTCTGCCAGTGCAATTCGTAGATCATCGCCAAATCCTCGGGACGATCCACACCTGGTCATGTGATAGGGGTCACAGAAGGCTGATCGACGGAACTTCGCGTCGCCGGGTGCGACTTCTCGCTGTGACGGAGGGCGTACGGTCCGCACGGCAGGCGACCTGCCGCGCGATCCCCCGGGCGGACGGCGAGGTCTGGAGGTTCGATGGCACAGGGCATCGCGCTGGGGCGCTCCGACCTCGTGACGCCCGTCCGGGCACCCCGGTCCGCCGCTGTCCACGAGGTGGACTTCGTGAAGCTGGACCCGACGCAGAACATGACCCTCCTCGTGCGGACCGACCACCCGCAGGAGGCGCACCTGGGCATCGCCCGGCAGATCATGGCCTACCAGCACGTGCACGCCGAGCAGGTGGGGTTCGTGGTGCGGCCCACCGCCCCCGGCGCGGATGTCGGGTTGCGCATGGCGGGCGGTGAGTTCTGCGGCAACGCGTGCATGGCCCTGGCCGCCCTCGTCGCGGCGGAGCGAGGGCTGGGTGGCGGCGGCGTGCTCGACCTGGCACTGGAGGTGCGCGGCACGGACGGGCTCGTCCGGTGCCGGGTCCTGCGGCACGCCGACGAGTACGTGTGCGAGACCGCGATGCCCGTCCCGCTGTCGCTGGAACCCGCTGTGGCACCCGGTGGGTGGGGCGGGAACTGCGCGTACGTGCGGTACTCCGACTCGCTGCACGTGGTGGTCGAGACGGCGCGGCTCGACGCCGCCGCGCGGCGGGAGGCGGAGTCGGCGGCGGTGCGGCTCGGCGCGGAGCGGGCCGTGTCGCTGGTGGGCGTCATGCTCTACGACCCCGACCACGGCAGCCTGACCCCGCTCGTCCACGTCCCGCTGCTGGGCACCACGGTGTGGGAGCGGGGGTGCGGCTCGGGGGCCGCCGCGCTCGGCGCCTACCTGGCGTGGAAGAACCGGGCTTCGGTGACCACCAGGGTGGTCCAACCCGGCGGGGCCGTGCGCGTCTCGGCGCACCACGCGCGGACCGGGGTCACCGGTGTCGAGGTCGAGGGGACCGTCCGGATCGTGGCCGAGGGCAAGGCGTACCTGCACTCGATCGAGGTGGTTCGGTGACCGGGGGCGCTTCGGGCCTGCTGCTGCTGATGGAGCGGCACCTGCGGCGGCTCCGGGCCTGCGGCGGGCAGTACGACGGGACGACCCGCCACAGCGCGGAACTGGAACGCGCCGTGGGCGACTACTCCGCCTTCGTGACCGACACCCGCCACCACGATGCGTGGGCCGAGCTCGAACGGGCGACCCCGCCCGGCTTCGGCGACCTGGTGGGCGAACTGCGCGTGGTGTCCGCGCGGTGCGCCTCGCTGATGGAGAAGTACCGCGCGCTGCGCCTGCTGGCGGGTGACCCGGCGACGGCGGGGTACTTCGCCAACGTCGAGTCCGGGATCGAGGCGGAGTTCGGCGCGTTCGGCCTGACCTCCTCGTCGTCGGTGCTGCTGGTCGGCTCCGGCGCGTTCCCCATGACGCCGCTGCTCATCGGCGGGCGCACCGGGGCCAGGGTGGTGGGCCTGGACATCGACGAGGAGGCCGTCGTGCTCGGGCGGCGGGTCGTGGCGGCGCTGGGGCCGGGGCTGGACATCAGGTTGGAGCGCGAACCCGCGCAGGAGTCGGCTTTCACCGCCGGAGCCTCGCACGTCATCTTCAGCTCCACGGTGTCGGTGAAGTACGAGATCCTGCGCGCCATCCACGCGCGCACGGGTGACGACGTGGTGGTGGCCATGCGGTACGGGGACCGGTTCAAGTCCTTGTTCAACTACCCCAGGGAAGAGGTCGACAGCGCGATGTGGACGCTGGCGGAGCAGGTCCTGCGCCCCGAGCACGTCTTCGACGTCGCCCTGTACGTCAAGGCGACCCACCGGTGAGCGACCTCGATCGGGTGCTGGTGGCGGGCACCGGGCCGACCTCGGTGCAACTGGCCGTCATGCTCAAGGGCGTGCTGGGAGCTGTCGTGGGGATCGCGGGCCGGGAATCCGGCCGCTCCGGCGCGTTCTTTTCCGCGCTGGCGGCCTCCGGGCGCGTGCTGCGGGTCGACGTCCAGAACGAGCAGCACCGCGCGGCGGCGGGGACCTGCGAGGTTGACGAGGTGTTCCGGGGCTACGGGTCGGTCGCGGGTCCGTGGTCGACGCTCGTGCTGTCGGTGACCGCGGACGCCTACACCCACGTGCTGGACCGGCTCGACCGGCGGGTGCTGGGCGGGGTCCGCTGCGTCGTCCTCGTCTCGCCGACCTTCGGCTCCAGCAGCCTGGTGCGCAACCGCCTGCGCGCGGTCGCCCCGGACGCGGAGGTGATCAGCCTGTCCAGCTACCTCGGCGGCACCCGGTGGCACGACGGCGCCCCCTCGCACCACGTCCTGACGGCCGCGGTGAAGAAGCGGCTCTACGTCGGCTCCAGCCGGGGCCGCTCGGCGAACCTGGACCTGCTGTGCGAGGCCCACCGGCGGTTGGGCGTCGACATGGTGGTCATGGGCTCGCCCGTCGAGGCGGAGACGAGGAACATCTCCCTCTACGTCCACCCCGCGCTGTTCATGAACGAGATCTCCCTGGACGCCGTCTTCGCCGCGTCGGGGCCGGTCAAGTACGTCTACAAGCTGGTCCCCGAGGGGCCGATCACGCCCGCCCTGGTGAACGACATCGTCAGCCAGTGGCGGGAGGTCGGCGAGGTCGTGGCGAAGCTGGGGCTGGAGGGCGTCAACCTGCTCCGGTTCATGGTCGAGGACAGCTACCCGGTCCGCGAGGAGAGCATCTCCCGCGACGACGTGGAGCGGTTCGAGGAGCTGCCCCCGATCCACCAGGACTACCTGGTGTACGTGCGCTACGCCTCGCTGCTGGTCGACCCGTTCTCCGAACCGGACGCCGACGGCAGGTACTTCGACTTCTCCGCCGTCCCCCTGCGCCCGGTGTTCCGCGACGGCGAGGGGCGCTGGGACGTGCCGAGGATGCCGAAGGAGGACTACTACCGGACGAAGGTCATCCAGGGGGTGGCCCGGCACCTCGGGGTGGGCTGCCCGACGATCGACAAGCTCCTCGCGCGGTACGAGCGGGCGCTGACCGGGGCGGCGCGGGCCCGCGCGGGTCAGCCGCTGTCGGAAGCCTTCGAGGTCAAGGACTTCCGCGAGGACCTGGACATGATCTGCGAGGAGATCGCGGTGGCGCGGTGAGCGCCCCCGCGACACCGGAGGACAGGAGCGGTGTCCACATGGGCCAGAGCGTCGACGGCACGGTCGCGCCCGCCGACGAGCGGCAGCCGGGCGACTGGCAGATCAGCAGGGCGGTGCTGCCGACCCTGCTGGCCTCGGTCGTCGGGCTGCTCCCCTTCACCGTCTACAGCACGTTCCTGGTGCCGATCGCCGAGGCGGTGGGCGAGGGCGACGCCGCGGTGGGGGCGCTGCGCGGGCTCGGCGGGGTCGGGGCGGTGCTGGTCGGGATCGCCGCCGCCCCGCTGATCGGGCGGGTCGCCCCCGGCCGGGTCGCCGCGTGGGGGCTGGTGCTGCTCGCCGCGGCATCGCTGGTGGGCACGGTGTCCTGGTTCCCGGCCCTGGTGGCGTTCTGCCTGCTGGTGGGCGTGTCCAACGCCGTGCTCTACCCGGCCCTGACGACGGCCGCGGCCGACCGGTTCGGCGACGCCCCGGCCGCCGCCCGCGCCGCCACGCTGGTGTCGGCGACCAGGACGCTCGCGGCGACCCTCGTCGCGCCGCTGATCGCGCTGCCCGCGCTCTGGTGGGGGTGGCGGGGCGACCTGGTCGCCATCGCCGCGGTGTCCGTCGTCCTGACCCCCGTGCTGCTGCGCCACGGGCGCGAGCGCCACCTCGACGACACGCCCCGGCTCGGCTACTTCGCCGCGTTCCGCGGGCTGGCCGGGGTGCCGGGCGCCACGGCGCTGATGCTCGTCTCCTTCGGCCAGGCGGCGGCGTTCCAGGGGTACCTGGCGTACCTGGCCGCGTTCTACTCGGACCGGTTCAGCCTGTCCCCCGGCGTGTTCACCTTCGTCTGGACGCTCAGCGGCGGCTCCTTCTTCCTGGGGAACCTGTTCGGCGGGCGGTGGGTGAACGCCGGGGACGCCGACCGCCGGGCCCGCCGGGCGCTGCACGTCTCGATGGCCCTCGCGCTGGTCTCGCTGTTCGGCGTGTACCTGGCGCCCGCGTTGCCGGTCGCGCTGCTGTGCACCGCTGTGCTGTCGGCGAGCCACGCGGTGGGCGTGGCCGCCGTGACCACGCTGCTGGTGCGGCGCAGCGGTGCCCTGCGCGGCACCTCGTTGGGGGTCAAGGCATCGGTGATGAGCCTGGGGCTGTTCCTCGGCGCGGCCGCGGGTGGGGCGGGTCTGGCGCTGTGGGGTTATCCGGGTGCCGCCGCCGTGTTCGGTCTGCTCACCCTCGTCTCGGTGGTCGCGGCCGCCGCCGTGCGACGCGAATCCTGAACGGGGGCGCGCAAAGTGGACCACCCGATCCATGAGGTAATGCAAATAGTTCCCATTTTCACTAATAATGCGGTACAACAAGGGACATGGTGGAGTCGTCGATGGTCGGCAATCGCAAGGCAGTGCCCGAGAAGCGCCACCGGTTCCGCTGCGCGGTGGCCACGCTGTTCGCCGCGTCCCTGCTGGCCGCGGGCTGCGCGGGCGGTGAGGCGGAGCAGGCGGCGGGCGGCGCCCAGGACCCGTCCGGCCACTACCCGGTGACCGTGGACAACTGCGGCCGCAAGGTCACCTTCGACAAGGCGCCGTCGCGCGTCTACCTGGGATTCCAGTCGGCGGCCGAGCTGTTCTTCGGCCTGGGGCTCGGGGACCGGGCGATCGCCCAGATCAAGCCGATGGACACCCCGCTTCCCGAGCAGGCGGCCGATTTCGAGCGGGTGGCGGACAAGTCGCCGGACGCCTACGTCCCGGTCGGCAAGGAGGAGATGTTCGGGCTGCGCCCCGACATGCTCTTCGCCTACGTCAACTCCGAGTACGGCGGACCCGACCAGCTCGCGCCCGGCCTGGCCACCGTCGACGAACTCGGGTCCATCGGCGCGCAGGTCTACGCCCTGGTCTGCCCCGACGACAACCCGGTGCAGACTTCCTTCACCTACCGCGCCATCGCCGACCTCGGGGTCATCTTCGACGTCGAGGACCGGGCCACCGCGCTGATCGAGGAGATGAAGGCGCGCGTCGCCGACGTGCAGAAGCGGGTCGCGGGCCGCGAGCCGGTCCCGGTCTTCTACTACTACGGCGGCGAGGGCCCGATCACCACGGGCAGCCGCGACGCCTTCGTCAACGAGGTGATCGGCCTCGCGGGCGGCAAGAACGTCTTCGGCGACGTCGGTGGCGGCCGCCGCGGCTTCCTCAGGGTCTCCCAGGAGCAGGTCGCGGCCACCGACCCGGCCGTGTTCCTCATCGGGGCCAGCGCCAACAGCGACAAGGACGCCCAAGCCAAGACCGATTACCTCCACCGCCTGTTCCCGGAGATGCGCGCCAGCAAGGACAAGCGCCACACCCTGACCTACGACACGGCCAACACCCCCGGCTGGCGGTGGGTCGACGTCGTCGAGGACCTGGCCAGGACCCTGCACCCGGACGCGTTCACCGACAAGCCCGCCACCCCGCCGACCACGACGCGGGGCTCGCGGTGACGGCGGCATCGGACACCGACCGGCGGTCCGCAGGCGGCCCGCCGCCGCGGCGCCGGGCCGGGCAGGCGGTGCTGCTGCTCGGCCTGGGTGCCGCGCTGCTGGTCGGGATCGCCCTCGCGACCTCGTTGGGGCCGGTCAGCGTTCCGCTGCGCGAAACCGTGCAGGTGGTGCTGCACAACATCTCCTCGGAGTGGTTCGCCAAGCCGTCCGACCCGGTGTTCGCCCAGATCGTGTGGCAGTTCCGGCTGCCCAGGGCGCTGCTCGGCGCGGTGGTGGGGGCGGGTCTGGCCGCGGTCGGCGTCGTCCTGCAGGCGGTCGTGCGCAACCCGCTGGCCGACCCGTACCTGCTCGGGGTCTCCTCCGGGGCCTCCTTCGGCGCCGTGCTGGTGCTGGTGGTGGGCTCCGGTGCGGCGGCCGGGCTGGGGATCTCGTCCGCGGCGTTCGCGGGGGCGCTGATCGCGACCCTGCTGGTGTACGCGCTGGCCCAGCGCGGCGGGCGGGTGACGCCGTTCCGGCTGATCCTCGCCGGGGTGTCGCTGGCCTACCTGTTCCAGGCCCTCTACGGCCTCCTGCTGCTGCGCGCGAACCCGCACGACGTCCAGGGGGTGCTCACCTGGCTGTTCGGCAGCCTCGGGTCCACCGCCTGGAGCGACGTCGGCGTCCCCGCCGCGGGCGTGCTCGTCGGGCTGCTGTACCTGTTCACCCAGGCGCGGCCGTTGAACTCGCTGCTCGGCGGGGAGGAGACGGCGGTGTCCCTCGGGCTCGACGTCGCCCGCTTCCGCATCCGGATGCTGGTGGTCACCTCGCTGATGGTGGGGGTGATGGTCGCGGTCAGCGGGGCGATCGCGTTCGTCGGGCTGATCATCCCGCACCTGTGTCGGATGCTGGTCGGCGCCGACCACCGGCGGCTGCTGCCGGTGGCCGCGCTCACCGGCGCGGTGTTCCTGGTCCTGATGGACCTGGCCGCGCGCACCGTGCTCGAGGCGACCGAGTTGCCGCTGTCCATCGTGACGGCGGTGTTCGGGGTGCCGTTCTTCATCTGGCTGCTGCGCAAGCGCGAAGTGGGACGGGAGGCGCGATTCGGGTGAGGCACGACGAGAACGGGAGCGCGGTGGCGCCGCGGGTCACCGCCGAGGGCGTGTCGGTCTCGCTCGGCGGAACGCCGATCGTGTCCGATGTGGACTTCACGGTCGGGCCCGCGGAGATGGTCGCCGTCGTCGGCCCGAACGGCAGCGGGAAGTCCACGCTGCTGCGGGCGGTCTACCGGGCGCTGCGACCGGAATCGGGTGTGGTGCGGGTCGACGGCGCGGACGTGTGGTCGCTGAGCGCGCGCCAGTCCGCGCAGCGGACCGCGGTCGTGGTGCAGGAGAGCGGCAGCGACTTCGTCCTCAAGGTCGCCGACGTCATCGCCATGGGCCGCAACCCGCACAAGGGGCCCGTGGACCGCGACACCGACGACGACCGGCGCGTCTGCGCGCAGGCCATGGCCAAGACCGGGGTCTCGGCGCTGGCCGGACGCGACTACGACACCCTCTCCGGCGGCGAGAAGCAACGGGTCCTGCTGGCCAGGGCCCTGGCCCAGCAGCCGCGCCTGCTGGTCCTCGACGAGCCGACCAACCACCTCGACATCCGGTTCCAGTTGGAACTGCTCGACCTGGTCCGCGGCCTCGGGGTGGCCTCGCTGACGGTCATGCACGACCTCGCGCTGGCGGTCGGGCACTGCGACCGGGTCTACGTCCTGCACCGCGGGCGCGTCGTCGCGGGCGGACCGCCCGCCGAGGTGCTGACCACCGACCTGGTCGCCGAGGTCTTCGGCGTCCGGTCGCACCGCTGGTCCGACCCGGACACCGGTCAGGTCCACCTCGCCTTCTCCCGGCTGGCGGGCGCGGTGTCCCCGGCGGAACCGGCCGCGGCGGGCAAGGGACAAGAATGAGGTCGGCCCGCGCGCCCCGGCGCACTCACCCGGAAGGAAGCCCGTGACCACGCTCGACCCGATCGACCCCAGGCCGGACCTGTACCGCCGGTGGGACGTCCAGCAGACCGCCTACATCGCCGACCGCGACCGCGTGTACGAGGTCCTGTTCGAGGTGCTGACCCACCTGCGGCCCGCCGAGGACCTGGTGGTGCTCGACCTGGCCTGCGGCCCCGGCGCGATCAGCGGCAGGCTGCTGGAGCGGCTGCCCTCGGCGCGGGCGGTGGCGGTCGACGTCGACCCGGTGCTCCTGGCCATCGGCGAGGGCGCCCTCGGCGACTTCGACGGCAGGCTGCGCTGGGTGCGGGCCGACCTGCGCGACCCGGGGTGGGCCGACGGCCTCGGCGAGGACGGTTCGTTCGACGCGGTGCTCTCCAGCACGGCGCTGCACTGGCTCGAACCCTCGGTCCTCGCCGCGACCTACCGCCGCGCCTTCCGGCTCCTGCGACCGGACGGTGTCCTGCTCAACGCCGACTACCTCCCGCACGACCAGGGGAGCAGGCTGCGCGCGGCCTGCGACGCCCTCGCGCTGCGACGGCGCACGAAGGCGTTCGAGGGCGGCGCCGAGTCCTGGGAGCAGTGGTGGGAGGCCGTGCGGGCCGAGCCCGGGCTGGCCGACGCCCTCGCCCTGCGCGAGACGCTGTGGCCGGAGGGCTCGCGCGACTGGACGGGTGCCTCGCACCGGTTCACCGAGGCCGCGCTGCTCGACGCCGGGTTCGCCGAGGCGGGCGTGGTCTGGCAGGACCTGCAGGAGCGGATCGTCGTCGGGCTGCGCTGACCTGACCCCGGCGGCGCGGCCCGCTCGGCCCGCCGCCGGGGCACCGGTCAGCCGGGGAGGGTCAGGCGCGGCTCGACCCCGCTGCGCGGCAGCAGGCCCCGGGACTCCAACCCGGCGCGCAGGTGCTCGGCGGCGTCGATGTTCAGCGGGCTGCTCGTCCACATCGCGAACGGCAGGTTGAGGAACCGGCCCTCGACGACGGCGGGCAGGTCCCTGGTGGCGGGGTTCGTCCGCAGGACGTCGACCTTGTCCTGGTAGGACTGCCGCTTGTAGTCGACGAAGGCGATGAAGTCCGGGTCCGCGGCGACGATGCGCTCCCACGACACCGAGGTCCAGGACTCCTGGAGGTCACCGAGGGCGTTGCGCGCCCCCGCGGCCTCGATGATCGCCTGCGGGGCGCCGAAGGCCCCGCTGGAGTAGACGTCGGTGGTGCCGCGGTCGAACAGGAAGACCGTCGGCCGGTCCGGCGCCGCGGGGGCGGCGGCGAGCGCGTCGCGGCGGGCCCCGATGTCGGCCACCGCGGCCTCCGCCTCCCGGTCGCGCCCGGTGATCCGCCCGAGGTTGCGCAGGTCGGTGTCGAGGGCGGCCCAGGGTTCGACGGTGCCGCGCGCGTCACCGGAACCCCGCTTGCAGCCCTCGGTCGACTGGTAGGCCGCGATCGACCGCGCCGCCAACCGGTCCGGTGTCACGTCGGCGCCGTCGCTGAACCAGGAGACCACCACGTCGGCGCGCTGGGCCACGACGTTCTCCAGCGACGGCTGCCCGTCCGTGGTGAGGTTCAGCCCGTCGACCACCTCCGTGCCGTAGGCGGCCCCGAGCACGGCGCGGTCGTCGCCCAGGCTGCTCACCGCGGCCACCTGGTCCGCGGCACCGAGGGCGAGGACCGTGGCGACGCGGTTGCCCTGGTTGACGAACAACCGCTGCGCCGGGCTCGGGAACGGGACCTGCTCGCCGCAGTTGTCCACCGTGACCCGGTTCGCCGCGGCGGGCTGTTCCCCGCCGCCGCACCCCGCGAGGGCGGGGACCGCGGTCAGGAGCACGGCGCAGAGCAGGGCGCGCGGGCGTGGTCGGTTCGTTCTCATGGGTCGGTCCTCGTCTCGACGGGGTGCGGCGGTGCGGAACCGGGGCCGAGCACGAGGTGCTCAGCCCCGGTCCCGGGGTCGGTGATCCGGGCGGCGGCCACGGCGAAGACCTCCTCGACCGTGGCGGCGGACAACGCGGTCGACGCCGCGTCCACGACGCGCAGCGCGCCGCGGTGCAGGACCGCGACGCGGTCGAAGTAGGCCGCGGCGAGCGGCAGGTCGTGCATGGCGGCCACCACGGTTCGGCCGAGGCCGCGCAGCGTCTCCAGCAGCCGGGTCTGGTGGCCGACGTCGAGGTGGTTGGTGGGCTCGTCGAGCACCACGAGCCCACCGCCCTGCGCGAGGGCCCGCGCGAGCATCGCCCGGCGGCGCTCGCCGCCGGAGAGCTGGTCGCAGCGCCGGTCGACCGCGTGCGCCAGGTCGACGGCGGCCAGCGCGCCCGCGACGACCGCGTGCTCGTCGCGGCCCAGCGCCCACGGCCGCCGGTGCGGGACCCGCCCCAACGCCACCATCTCCCCGACGAGCAGGTCCTCCTGCGGTGTCTCCTCCTGGCCCACGTAGGCGATCAGCCGGGCGCGCTCGCGGGCGGGCAACGTGCGCAGGTCCCGCCCGCCGACGGCGACCACGCCGTCGGCCGGGGCGCGCAGCCCGCTCAGCGCGCGGACCAGGGTCGACTTGCCGCTGCCGTTGACCCCGACGAGCGCGAGCATCTGCCCCGGCTCGACGTCGAGGTCCACCCCGGACACGACCGTCCGCCCCGCGACCTCGCAGCGCACCCCGCGGCACCGCAGCGACGTCACCGGCCGCCCCCGGAGAAGCTGTAGTGCCTGCGTCCCATCAGGACCAGGAAGACCGGCGCGCCGATGAGCCCGGTCACCACGCTCAGCGGCATCTCCTGCGGTCGCACCAGCACGCGGGCCACGACGTCGACCCACACCAGGAACAGCGCGCCGCCGACGGCGGCGACCGGCAGCACCGCGGCGTGCCGCGCGCCGACCGCGACCCTGGCCAGGTGCGGCACCACCAGGCCGACGAACCCGACGCCGCCCGACACCGCCACGAGCACCCCGACCAGGACGGAGGACAGCAGGAACAGCCCGATCCGCACCCCGCGCACC
Organism: Actinokineospora spheciospongiae; assembly: GCF_003182415.1. Taxonomy (NCBI): domain Bacteria; kingdom Bacillati; phylum Actinomycetota; class Actinomycetes; order Pseudonocardiales; family Pseudonocardiaceae; genus Actinokineospora; species Actinokineospora spheciospongiae. Next base: position 149,088 of record NZ_QHCP01000007.1, read on the forward strand.
GGCACGCCCAGCGCGGCGGCCACGTCCGGGCCGGAGGCGAGGGCGTCGAGCCACGAGTGCACGCCCACCAGCGCCGCGGTGGCCACGGCGACGGCGACCAGCGCGGGGCCGGTGTTGTCCCAGGTGGCCCCGGACAGGCTGCCCAGCAGCCAGTGCAGGACAGCCTGCGTCGCCTCCGGTTCGTCCCCGACGAACACCAGGAAGCTCGACACCGACGAGAACGCCGCGGAGAGCACCACGCCGGTGAGGACGAGCCGCAACGGGGTCAACCCGCCCTGGGCCAGCGCCACCCCGAACACCAGCAGCGCGGCCACCACCGCCCCGGCCAGCGCCCCGGCCGACAGCCCCCAGACCCCCAGCCCGCCGAACGCCCCCGCGACGATGACCAGCGTCGCGCCCACCCCGGCGCCCGCGGAGACGCCGAGCAGGTACGGGTCGGCCAGCGGGTTGCGGACCAGGGTCTGCACGACCGCGCCCGCCACCGCCAGCCCCGCGCCCACGACCGCCGCCAGCACCACCCGCGGCGCCCGCAGGTCCCACACGATGGCGTCGTAGACCCGGTCGGGGCCCGGGGTGCCGGTGAGGCCCGCCTCGACGGCCCGCCACACCCCGGCGGGCCGCAGCGACTCCGAGCCGAGCGTCAGCGACACCGCCATGCTCAGGACCAGGCAGACCGACAACGCCAGCACCAGGGGCAGGGTCGGCACCCTGCGCGTCCCGCTACCGGACACGCCACACGACGACGCGCACGCCGAACCCGCTCTCGCCAGGGGCTCATCCGCGAAGCCCGATCGGTCGACGACCGAGCCAGCAGGTCTTCGGACTCGGGTTCAGCCCGCCGGAACGCCTTCCCGGGCACCGGGGCCCAGTGGCACGTGTTCCGCCGGTCACCCTCACCGCTGCGCGACAGTCCCGGATTCGCACCGGGTTCCCTGGCCTTGCGGGCACGACTGGCTCGGGCAGAACCTAACACGGTCCCGGCCGCCGGGGACAGAGCCGTGTGACGTGGCCGTGTGACGTGGCCGTGTGACGTGGCCGTGTGACGTGGCCGTGTGACGTGGCCGTGGCTGTTGCCCGCGGTCGGGTTCAGCCCTGCCCGTGCGGCGGCGGCAGCGCCTCCGCGAGCGCGCCCGGCCTGCTGACGGGCCTGCGGGCGCCGCTGCGCGGATCGGCGGCCCAGGCGGCAACGAGGTCGCGCGCGCCCTGCGCGGTGACCGGCCCCCACCACTGGTCGTCGGAGGCCACCGCGACCACGGGCCCGTGGTTGCAGGGGTAGAGGCAGCCGGTGTGGGTGAGCAGCACCCCGTCCACACCGACCCCGCGCTCGCGCAGGGCGCGGGCGAGCGCCTCGGCGGTCTCGGCGGCCCCCCGCGCGCTGCACCGCGGTCCGTGGCAGACCAGGACGTGGCGGCCGTGCCCCGGCGCGGTGTCCCAGGCGGGAGAGGACAGACCCGCCTCCTCCCCGGTCACCGCCCGGTCCGCGACCGTGATGGCCAGCACCCCGGGGAACCTCCGCACCCAGTCCCCCGCGACCCGCCGCAACCACGACCGCGCGGGCGAGACGGTCCCCGCCGTGGGGACGGCCACCAGGCGCACGAGCGAACCGGGCTCGGTCGCCGCGAGGTCGTCGAGCACGTCGTGCAGGGTCGGCGCGCCGAGCTGCAGGTAGGCCACCCTGGCCCCCACCTCCTCGGCCAGGATTCGCAGATCGGTCTCCCGGTTCGCGGCGTCAGCCCCCATCCCCACCAGGACGAGACGGTGTTCTCGCACGCGACTGCTCCTCTGGTGTCCCGCCGGATGGACTCCCCGCCACCATCTCGGGTCGAACGCCTGAACGCAATACACAATGTGCGGAACGGGGGAATTGCGATCATAATTCCCCGAACACCAGAAACCGATTCACCAGCTTTGTCAGGAACAGAGCACGAACCCCTGGACTCGGCGTCCACCACGCCCTGACAAATGCCGCCCCGAAACCTGTCACCCGCCGCAGGAACCGGCCCCTTGTCCGAAAAGCGCGCCGCCTTTCTCCAATTCCGCGGACCGGGATTCCGCTGTCACGTCCCGCAGAGGACGTCGTGCGCCGGGCGCGTGCCGTCGACGAGGAAGGCGGTCACGGTCCGGTCCCCACAGGCGTTGCCGTTGGCCAGGTAGGCGCCGTGGCCGCCGGAGTCGACGCTGACCATGCGGGCCCGGTCGCCGAACGCGCGCCGCATCCGCAAGGCGCCGCTGTGCGGTGTCGAGGGGTCGCGCAGGTTGTTCACGAGCAGCACGTTCGACGGGCCGCGCGGGGTGATCCGAGTCGTCCGCTCGGCAGGCGGGTGGGGCCAGAACGCGCAGGGGAAGATGTTCACCGGCATCCCTGCGGTGAGTGGGTGCGCCAGGCGGTCCCGGTCCACGTCCCGCTGGTGGGCGCGAACCGAATCAGGCCACTCCACGTCGTTGCACAGGGTGCCGATGGCGACGGCCGTCGTGTTCTGCTGAACGGGTTCCGGCGGCGCGGGCAGGCTCGGCAGCGGCCCGGACGCCATCGCCGCGCGCATCAGCCCGGCGAGCCGGGGGAAATCGGCGTCGGAGTACAGCGCGGGGAGCATCGTGCTCCGCAGGACGTTGCCGGTCAGCCACGGCGGGTTGGCGCCGGGCCAGGGCAGCGGCTGCCGGGCCAGGCCCGCCGCGAGCCGCAGGAACGTCTCCCGCACAGCGGTCGCGTCCGCGCCCAACCCGTATTCGGTGTGCCGAGCCGCAGCCCACGCGGCGAAGTCCGGGAAGCGGTCCTCGACACCGACGCCGTAGTTCGCCGCCCACCCGCGCGCCACGCGGCGGGGATTCGGGTCACCGCTGCTGTCCAGCACGACCCGGTCGGTGCGCTCGGGGAACATCGTGGCGTACACCGCGCCCGCATAGGTGCCGTACGAGACGCCCCAGTAGGAGATCCGCTCCTCGCCGAGTGCCCGGCGGATGCGGTCGATGTCCCGCGCCTCGTTCCGGGTGCTGATGTGGCGCAGCAGCTCCCCGCCGTCGCGCCCGCAGGTCTCGGCGATCCGCCGGGCCCGCTCGACGTTGCCCGCGATGTCCCCGTCCGGCGCGGGCCAGGGGTAGAGGTGGGCCGGGGCGATGTCATCACCCGCCAGCCTGCACGACACCGGCGTGCTCCGCCCGACCCCCCTCGGGTCGAACCCGACGAGGTCGTACCGGTCGAGCAACTCGACCGGCAACCGCGAGACGTACGCGCTGGGCCGGTTGATCCCCGAACCGCCCGGTCCGCCCGGGATGAGCAGCAGCACCCCGCGCCGCGACCCGGCCTTCGCGGTCCGAATCCGCGAGACAGCCAGCTCGACCTGATCCCCGTCCGGCGCGCCGTAGTCCATCGGGACCCGGACAGTCGCGCACTCCTGCCGGGGGTCGACCACCGGAGCCCCGGGGCACGCTCCCCACACCACCCCGCCCGCTTCTGCGGCGGCCACCGGAACGGCCGAGAAGGAGAGGATCGCCACCCCGGCAAGGAGAATTCGTCGCATCGCCACAGCATCGCGCCGCGACGCCCGCTTCGACATCCGGCTACCCGCAGTGTCGGAGGTGAGGCCCGCCCCACCGGTGCCGCAGAACCGCGCGATTGCCGGCGGCGGGCAAGCCGACCCACCAGACTCGGGTCATCGATCCCCGGACCGTCCCGGCCTGTCGACACCCACCCGGGTGGCGACTGGGTCACCCGGTGGTCTGCCCTGCCCCTCGACGAAGGAACGCACCACCATGACCGACACCACCGACGCCCGCTCCCACGTCCAACGCCGCACCTTGCGGGTCCTGGTGGCCTCCCAGGTCCTCAGCGGGGCGGGACTGGCGGCGGGCGTCACCGTCGGCGCCCTGCTCGCCCAGGACATGCTCGGCTCCACCACCCTCGCCGGTCTGCCCAGCGCCCTGTTCACCGCGGGCTCCGCCCTCACCGCCGTCGCCGTCGGTCGGATCTCCCACGCCCGCGGCCGCCGCCCCGGTCTCGCGGCGGGTTACCTCGCGGGCGCCCTGGGCAGCGCCGGGGTGATCACCGCCGCGGCACTGGACAACGCCGTCCTGCTCTTCGCCGCCCTGTTCGTCTACGGCGCGGGCACCGCCACCAACCTGCAGGCCCGCTACGCCGGGGCCGACCTCGCCGCCCCCACCCACCGCGCCCGCGCCGTGTCCACCGTCCTGGTCGCCACCACCATCGGCGGTGTCGCCGGCCCCAACCTCGCCGCCCCCGCGGGCACCCTCGCCCACTGGGCGGGCCTGCCCCACCTGGCGGGGCTGTTCGTGCTCTCCGGCACCGCCTATGCCCTCGCCGCGCTCGTCCTGACCCTCTGGTTGCGCCCCGATCCCCTGCTGCTCGCCCGCACCCTGCACGAGCGGGAACCGGCCCCCGCGACCGCGACCGACCCCACGCTGCCGACCCCGGAGCCGCGGCACGCACCGGGTCCCCTGCTGGGCGGCCTGGTCATGGTCCTCACCCAACTGGTCATGGTGGCGATCATGACCATGACCCCGGTCCACATGCACGACCACGGCCACGGCACCGCCGCCTCCGGCCTGGTCATCGGCATCCACATCGGCGCCATGTACCTGCCCTCACCCCTGACCGGCCTGCTCGTCGACCGCCACGGCCGCCTCCCCCTCGCCGCCGCGTCCGGCGTCACCCTGCTCGCCGCCGGGATCATCGCCGCCACCGCACCGGGCGACTCCATCGCCCTGCTGGCGCTGGCGCTGGCGCTGCTCGGCCTGGGCTGGAACTTCGGCCTCGTCTCCGGCACCGCCATCGTCACCGACGCGGTCCCCCTGGCCACCCGCGCCAAGACCCAGGGCGCCATCGACGTCTCCATCGCCATTGCCGGGGCCACCGGCGGCCTGGCCTCCGGCGTCGTCGTCGGCGCCGCGGGCTACCCCGTCCTCGCCCTCGCGGGCGGCGTCCTGTCCCTGGCCCTGCTCCCCGCCATCGCCGTCACCCGCCGCCGCTGACGTCCGGCCCGGGAGGGGATCGGCCCATTCGTCCGAAGTGGACCGATCACCCGACGGGGGTCGCATCAGTGCCGCGCCGGACCTCCGGCCAGCGGCAGGCTGAGTCGTTCGCTGAGTTCGGCGACGGTCGGGCCGTGGGTTTCGCGGACCACGGCGCCGCGGGGGCCGAGGTCGAAGGTGGCGAGGTCGGTGTAGAGGCGGGTGACGCAGGCGAGGCCGGTCAGCGGGTAGGTGCAGGCGGGGACGAGTTTGGGGGTGCCGTCCTCGGCGAACAGGGTCATCATCACGAAGACCCGGCGGGCACCGGCGGCGAGGTCCATGGCGCCGCCGACGGCGGGGATGGCGCCGGGGGCGCCGGTGTGCCAGTTGGCCAGGTCGCCCGACACCGAGACCTGGAAGGCGCCGAGGACGCAGACGTCGAGGTGCCCGCCGCGCACCATGGCGAAGGAGTCGGCCTGGTGGAAGTAGGAGGCGCCGGGGAGTTCGGTGACGGGGGCCTTGCCCGCGTTGGTCAGGTCGGGGTCGATGTCCTCGCCGGTGGCGGCGGGACCCATGTTGAGCATGCCGTTCTCGGTGTGCAGGACGACGCCGGAGTCGGGCGGCAGGTGGTCGGCGACGAGGGTGGGTTGACCGATGCCGAGGTTGACGTGGGACCCGCGCGGGATGTCGCGGGCGACGCGGGCGGCGATCCGGTGCCTGTCGAGGCTCACGCGGCCACCACCCTGTCGACGAAGATGCCCGGGGTCACGACGGATTCGGGGTCGAGGGTGCCGGTGTCGACGACCTCGGCGACCTGCACGATCGTGGTGGCCGCGGCGGTGGCCATGACCGGGCCGAAGTTGCGGGCGGTCTTGCGGTAGACGAGGTTGCCCATCCGGTCCGCCCGGTGCGCGCCGATCAGCGCCACGTCGCCGCGGATGGGGTACTCGAGGACGTGCGTGCGGCCGTCGATCTCGCGGGTCTCCTTGCCCTCGGCGAGCAGCGTGCCCGCGCCGGTGGGGCAGTAGAACGCGCCGATGCCCGCCCCCGCCGCCCGCATCCGCTCGGCCAGGTTGCCCTGCGGCACCAGTTCCAGCTCGATCTTCCCGGCCCGGTGCAGCCCGTCGAACACCCACGAGTCGGCCTGGCGGGGGAACGAGCAGACGACCTTGCGGACCCGTCCGGCGGCCAGCAGCGCGGCCAGGCCGGTGTCGCCGTTGCCCGCGTTGTTCGAGACCACGGTCAGGTCGGTCGCGCCCTGCTCGATCAGCGCGTCGACCAGGGCGACGGGCATGCCCGCCAGGCCGAAGCCGCCGACGAGGACCGTGCTGCCGTCCTCGACCCCCCGCACCGCCTCCGCCGCGGTGTCGCAGATGACCGCCACGTCACGCCCTGCCGGTGGAGGTGTTCTCGAGCACGACCGCCAAGCCCTGCCCGACGCCGATGCAGATGGCCGCGACGCCCCACCGTTCGCCGGACTCGCGCAGCCGGTGGGCCAGCGTGCCGATGACCCTGGCCCCGGACGCGCCGAGCGGGTGGCCGATGGCGATGGCCCCGCCCTTGGCGTTGACCAGCTCCGCGTCGGCAAGCCCGGCCCCGAGCCACGCGTCGACGCACACGAGCGACTGCACGGCGAAGGCCTCGTTCAGCTCGACCGCGCCGACCCGGTCCCAGGTGACGCCCGCCCTGGCCAGGGCCCGGTTGGCGGCCTCGACGGGCGCGTAGCCGAACCGCTGGGGCGCCAGCGCGAACGCCCCGCGCCCGGCGATGCGCGCCAGCGGGTCGGGGCCGAGGCCCGCGCCGCCGATCAGCAGGGCCGCGGCGCCGTCGTTGAGCGGGGAGGCGTTGCCCGCGGTGATCGTCCCGCCCGCGCGGAACGACGGCTTCAACGCGGCCAGCTTCTCCGCCGACGAGCCGGGGCGGATGCCCTCGTCGCGGGTCAGGTCGCCGACCGGGACCACCAGGTCGTCGTGGAAACCCGCCTCCCAGGCGGCGTGGGCGGCGTTGTGGGAGCGGGCGGCGAACCCGTCCTGCCGCTCCCGGCTGACGCCGAACTCCTCGGCGAGCCGCTCGTTGCACTCGCCCAGGCTCGCCGTCCACTCCTCGGGCATCCGCTCGTTGACCAGCCGCCAGCCCAGCGCGGTCGACACGGCGGTCACGTTGCCCGCCGGGAACGCCCTCGACGGTTTGGGGAGCACCCACGGCGCGCGGGTCATCGACTCCACCCCGCCCGCGACGACCACCTCGGCGTCCCCGGTCTCGACCATCCGCGCCGCGGCCATCGCCGCGTCCATCGACGACCCGCACAGCCGGTTCACCGTCGTGGCCGGGACCGACACGGGCAGCCCGGCCAGCAGCACCGCCATCCGCCCGACGTTGCGGTTGTCCTCCCCCGCCTGGTTCGCGCACCCCCACACCACGTCGGCGATCCGCTCCGGGTCCACCCCGGGTGCCTTGGCCAGGACGGCTCTCAGCGCGGTGGCGGCCAGGTCGTCGGGCCGGTGCTCGGCCAGGGCGCCGCCGAACCGCCCGAAGGGGGTGCGCGCCGCCGCGTAGAGGTAGGAGTCCACGCGGTCGACGTTAGGCCCGCCGACCGATCGTGTCCAAGACTGGGTGGCGATGGATTGATAAGCTGAGGCGGTGGAATTGCGGGTGCTGCGGTACTTCCTCGCCCTCGCCGAAGAGCAGCACTTCGGCCGCGCGGCGCAGCGGGTCCGGGTCGCGCAACCCGCCCTGTCCCAGCAGGTCAAGCAGTTGGAGGCGGAACTGGGCGCCCGGCTGTTCGACCGGTCGACGCGCCGGGTCGAGGCCACCGAGGCGGGCAGGCGGTTCACCGAGCACGCCCGCCGCATCCTCGACGCGGTCGACCGCGCGGGCGAGGACATGGCGGCGCTGGCGAAGGGCCTCGTGGGCCGGGTCAGCGTGGGGTTCGTGGGCACGGCGACCTACGACGTGCTGCCGCGGCTGTCGCACCTGGTGCGCACCCGACTGCCCGGGGTCGACCTGCGCGTGCGCGGCGAACTGCTCACCCCGGACCTCCTCGACGGCGTGGCCTGCGGCGAGTTCGACCTGGCCCTGGTCCGCCCGTCCGCGCGCGAGCACCCCCTCACCGTGACGCCGCTGCGCTCCGAGCGGCTCGTCGCGGTGCTGCCCGCGACCCACCCGCTGGCCGCAGGCCCCGACGTCGACCTGGCCGACCTCGCCGACGAGGCGTTCATCGCACACCCCTCGGGCGACCGGTCGTCCATGCACCGCCGCGTCCTCGACGCGTGCGCCAGGGCGGGCTTCCAACCCCGCGTGCACGAGGTCGGCGAGACCGCCACCCTGGTCGTGCTCGTCGCCGCCGGGCTCGGGGTCGCCCTGGTCCCCGAGCCCGTGCGCAGCCTGGGGTTGCGCGGCGTTTCCTACCTGCCGCTGCGCACCGAGGTCACCGTCGACCTGCTGCTGGCGGCGGCACCGGACCGCGCCTCGACCGCGGCCGACCGGGTCGCCGACCTCATCCGCGAGGCCGTGCGGTGAGCGGCAGGCCGGTGCGGCCCCCGGCGAGGCGGGTCGAACCCGCCCGCGAGGCGACCACACCTGCAGGCTCGCCGATCCGGCGGCGGGTGCGGTTGAGCCCGGGGAGCAATCCCGGAAGCCCATGTCGTAGGTGTCGGTGTTCTTGTCGTGGCGGGTGGTGGTGAACCGGTGGGAATTCTCCTCCTGCTTGTCCGGGTTGGCCTGGTCGGGCTCGTCCGCGCCGGAGAACTCCTCCTCGTCGTCCTTGCCGTAGGCGGTGCACCCGCGGGTGGACTCGGTGTTGCCGAGCCGCCCCACCACCGTTCCGAGATCATCCTCGCCCGCATCGTCCCCCACCTCCGATGAAGATCCGCAGCACACGGTCTAGATGCGGCGTGCCGCTCGCCAGGCCAGGGAGTAGTGGCCGCCGTCGTCGAGTAGTGAGGTGCCGCCCAGGTCGCCCATGGTCGGGCCGTTGGCGCGTTCGCGGCTGGAGATGAACCGGTGGTGGCCGGTGTTGTCCACGCCCAGGTAGACGGCGGCGTGGTCGAGTGTGGCCTCGTCGTCCTCCACCTCGAAGAAGACCAGGTCGCCTGGTTGGAGGGCGGTGTAGGCGGCGGCTCGGCGGTGTTCGTTGGGCACGACCAGGACGCCGGGGCCGGAGTCGGCGATGGCGTAGGCGCGGCGGGGGAGGCCGGGGCCGGGCTTGTTGCCCGGGAGCAGTGGGTAGCCCAGTCGGTAGCCGTAGACGAGCCGGACGAACCCCGAGCAGTCGACCGCGCGCAGGCGCTCGGGGTCCGGTGTGCCGGTGGTGCGGTCGGCGAAGGTGTGCCGGACACCGAGGTAGTCGTAGAAGTCGGAGCGCTCCAGGCGGCCGGCGCCGGAGGCCGCGACCGGGCCGAAGGACGCGTCGCCGCGGTAGCGCACCCCGTCGGCGTCGGCCTCGTTCGGGGCGCCGTCGAGGTACTGGGTGGCCACCGCCAGCACATCCGGCTCGGCGGAGCCGCGGTGCTGGTCGAACCAGGGGGTGAACCAGGGTTCGGTTTCCGCGTTCGGCGACCACGGTCGGGGCAGCAGGCGCACCCAGGCGGTGGTGGTGACGGTGGCGGTGGTGAACCTCGGCTCGGCCAGCGTGCGCGAGGGCCCGGTCAGCACGGCCGTGCGGGCGCCGTCGGTGAAGGTGGCGAGGGTGGTGCCCGCGGCGTCGCGCACCACCGTTCGCGCGGGCTCGGCGAGTCGTTCGAACCGAGGTGCCCCACCGCCCGGTGGGGCCGCGCCGGGCTGGGCCGCGCCGGGCTGGGCGGTGATCGGCGGGAACGCGGCAACGCCCCGCCCGTCCCCGCGGTCCTGCGCCACGAAGAGCACCACCCCGACGCCTGCCAGCAGCACGGCGAGCACAGTCATGAGCACACGCATCGGACCTCCTAGATCGTCGTGGGGATCAACCCGACGAGCACACCGCTGGCGAGCACGCCGTAGCTGGCGAAGCTGACCGTGCCGGTGGCCAACAACGTGATGACCGGCGGTTGCCGCACCAGTTGGTACGCGATCAACCCGGGCACCACGAAGCCGAGCGTCTGGTGGGCGAACAGGAAGGGTGAGTTCTGCTGGATCACCACGATCAGGGTGGTCTGCAACAGGACACCGGTCAGCACGACCGCCGCGAACAGCCGCTTGCCGTAGAGGATCACGAAGCGCTGCAACAGCTTGGTGGCGCCGAAGGTCAGGCCGGTCATCAGCACCACGACCCCCGCGCGCTGGTAGTCCTCCAGCAGGGTCAGCGCCAACCAGCCCGGGGTGATCATGCCGCCCGGGGAGAGGTTGGTGGTGAGGTAGCAGACCAGGGAGAAGAGCAGACCGATGGCCAGACCGAGCGTGGCGATCTCGGGCAGCAGCAGGCTGCCGTTCACGGGGTCCTCCTGGTCTGGTGCGGCCCGGTCGCGGGCGGGCGGGTCGCATTGTGGTCCGAAGTGGACTTCGAGGGGCGGGGTGGGTTCGTGCGCTCGGGTTTCGGGGTGCCCGCGCCGGTGCGCCGGGGGTCCGCCCCTTCGGGCCTGCCCGCTTCGGGGCGCCGAGCGGCGGGGCGCGGCGGGGTGGGCTCGGGACCCGGCGACTCGGGCCGCGGCGGTGTCGGGCCGGGCCGCCGGGCCCGCGGCTCGGCTTGATCGCGCGTGGACCGGCCGGGGGGCGGGCGCCGGGGGGTGGCCCCGGGGAGGCCGGCGCGGGTGGGATCGGGTTGCGCGGAGCGGGGTTGTGCCGTGCTGGTGTGCCGGGGTTCGGGCCTGGCGCGGCGGGTGGTCGGACCCGGGTCGGAGTCCGCCGCCGGTCGTGCGGGGCGGGCTCGTGTCGCGCCGGACCGGGTGGGGTCGGACCTGGTCGTCTCGGGGGGTCGGCCGCGGCTGTCGGTTCCGGGGCGCGGGGCGCCGGGGTCGCGGGTGCCCGCCCCGGCGCGCGGGGAACCGGGCGCCGGACTGGGCCTGTTCGCGGGCTGCGCGCCGCCCGGGCGCTCGGGGTCGGGCGACCACGTGCGGGTGGGTGCGGAGTACGGGTGGGCCTGGCTCGGTCGCGTGGGACGCGGGCCGGGTCGGGCGGGCGGGCGCCGGGCGGTGCCGGGGGCGGGGACCGGGGGCATCAGCTCGGTGGGGGGTTCGTCGGGGTCGGGGCGGACCTCGCGGGCGGGGGGTTCTTCCTCGTCGTCCGCGGTGGGGAGGTCGGACAGGACCCCCAGGAGGAGTTCGCCGGAGCCGTGGATGTTGCCCACCGCCACCAGGGAGGCGTGGTCGTCGACCTCGGCGAGGATGCCCGCCAGGACCTCGTCGGCGGGGGCGGTGCCGAGGTCGGTGATGACGTGGTGCCACTCCGGCGGGATCGTCGCCCTGGCGCTGCGGGTGGGCTCGCCGATGAGGACGATGCGCTCCGGGTCCACCCTCGGGACCAGGGCACCCATCTGGCCGTTGCGCTCGACCCGGTCCGGGCGGCAGTTGATCACCAGGTGGATCGGGCGGCGGATCGCCCGCTGGGCCAGCAGCCGCTCGACGTTCATCAGCGTGGACTCGGGGTCGTTGGCGGCGAAGACGTTCGCCACGCGCAGGAGCTTGTCGTCGGCGCGGTGGCGGCTGACCGTGAGGACGCCCGGGTCCGGCGGGGCCGACCACATGCCCTGCAACGCCAGGCGCCGGTTGACCCCGAGCAGTCGGGCGACCTCCAGGGCGATGGCGACGTTCTCCTTGAAGGTGATCCAGCCGAACCCGGACATCTCCTCGTCGGTGACCGACTCGGGGTCGACCGCGATCAGTTCGCAGCCGCGCTTGTCCGCCTCCGCCCGCAGGATCGGCAGGCGCTCGCGCTCGGCGGTGACGCAGACGCCGCCGTGCGGCATCGAGCGGCTCAGCGAGCGGGCGACGTCGTCGAGGGTGGGGCCCATCTCGGCGAGGTGGTCCTCGCGGACGTTGCACAGGACACCGATGGTGGAGCGGATCAGCTTGCGCTGGTTGATCTCCTGCAGGTCCGGCATCACCGCCATGCACTCCACCACCAGCACGTCCGGGTGGTACGCCGACGCGCGGCGGACGATGCCGACCTGCTCGATGACGTTGGCGATGCCGAACTTGCGGTAGACCGGCTCCTCGCTGCCGTCGGGGTGGATGAACCTGGCCGCGGTGCCGGTGGTCTTCGCCGCGGTCACCAGGCCGCCGCCGCGCAGCGCGCCCGCGCACAGGCGGGTGATGGAGCTCTTGCCGCGGATGCCGTTGACCAGCACCCGGTGCGGGATGCGGTCCAGGTTCGCGTCGTGCTTGCGCTGCTCGACCACCCCCGCCACGAGCACCGCCGCACAGCCCAGCGCGAACACCACGTACAGGAACAGCATCAGGTGCTCTGCCCCGACCGGTCGCGCCGCTCGGGCGCGGTTCGCCGCGGGGGTCGCTCGCGGGACTCGGTGCGGGCGCCGTGCGGTGCCCGGTCCGGGCGCCGGGGCGGGTCGGGCTCACCGGCGTGGTCGCGCTGGGGGGCGCGGGGGCGCTGCCGCGGCGGTTCCCGGTGCCCGGGGGCGTCGCCGCGGCCGCGCCGGTCGCGTTCGGCCGGGTGCTGCCCGACCCGGACCGGGGCGACCAGTTCGGTGGCCTCGGTCGCGGCGCCGCGGGGGCGGCGGACCTCGCCGAGCCGCCCCGCTCCCCCGGTCAGGGCCTGGCGGCAGATCTCCAGGCAGGACGCGATGGTGCCGATCTGGTCCTGGTGCTGCGGGTAGACCACGCCGGAGGCGTCCCCACCGGCGATCGCGTCGGCGTGGGCGCCGATCCGGTTGAGCGGGCGGACCAGGACCAGGAAGTGCCAGCCGAACAGGAACAGCGCGGCCAGGGCGCCGATCAGGGCCGCGGTCAGCGCGTTGCGCCGCAGCTCGCTGCCCGCCAGCGCGAGGTCGGCCACCGGCTGGTCGGCCACCACGACCCAGTCCAGCGCGCTGCTGGCACCACCGCTGAGCTTCGTGGAGACCACCAGGCCCGCGCCGCGGACCTCGGCGACCGGGGTCCCCGCGCGAGCGCTCTCGGCGGCCGTGCGCAGCCGGTCGTCCTCGACCCGCTCGAAGGCGACGTAGCCGCCCGTGGCCAGGATGGTGCGGTGCCGGCCGTCGAGCACCCGCACCTCGCCGGGGGCGCGGTCGAGCAGGCCGGTCAGCGCGAGCGTGTCGTACTCGCCGACCAGGCTGCCGCCTCCCGCCACGGGGACGTGGGCGTAGAGGACCGGTACCGGGCCCTCGCGATCCCCCTGCGCCACCCCGGCCTCCGCGGGCACCGGCGCCTGTTCGCGCAGGGGCTCGCGACCGACCACGCCGGACACGGCGCCGCTCGCGTCGACCAGGTACGCGCTGCGGTAGCGGGTCTGGGTGGAGACCAGGTTCTCCAGGGCGGGGCGCAGGGCCGCCGGGTCCTTGCCCGCGCCGAGCAGGGCCACGGCCGCCAGGTCCGCGACCCCGTCGTTGACACCGCGGCGCAGGGTCGTGGTGGCCGCGACGGCGCGGTTGCGCAGGCTGGTCACCACCGCATCGGGCACCTCGGCGGTGCCGGTGGCCACGGTCAGCACCAGCGTCGCCGACCAGCCCAGGACCAGGGCCGCGGCCAGGCCCACCGCGGCAACCGCGGGCAGGCCGGGCCGGGCCCCGGCGACCTTCGGCCCGGTTTCGCGCAGCACCGCCCGGCAGTGCTCGACGGCCACCGCCACCCGCCGCACCTCGCGGGCCCGGGGCAGCGCGACGTCGGTGTCGAGGTCGCCGCCCGCGACCGCCAGCGCGTCGGCGCGCAACCGGTGCACCGGGCGGACCAGGGTGGCGCGGATGAGCAGGAACCCCAGCAGGGCCAGCCCGAGCAGCACGGCGCCGGGGAGCAGCCCCAGGTCCTGCTCGGCGCCCGCGGTGACCGGGGTGCGCACCACCGCGACCACGCCGATGCCCAATTCACCGCCGGTGCCGTCGACGGTGATCGGGGCGTGGGTGACCACGGTCTGCCACCCGGCCACCGGGTCGCCGAGCACGGTGCCCGCCTGCCCGCCCGCGGCCGCGGCGGCGGCCAGGCCGATCAGCTCCGCCGTCGCGCCGTCGGTGGCGGGGGGCGGGGTGCCACGCGTGTCCAGGACGCGGCCGGTGGCGTCGGTGACCAACACCGCGCGGTCGGGGTCGGCGTCCACACCGACGTCGGGCAGCCGGGTGCGGCTGGTGGCGACGAGAATCCGGTTGTCGGCCAGTACGAGCGCGGTGACCAGGGTCAGCCTGCCGCCCGCGTCGGTGGTCGGGAGCACCGCGGCCTGGTCGAGCACGGCGGGCACCAGGTGCACGGGCACGGCTTCGCCGCGCGCGGCCAGCAGCGACCTGGTGGCACCGTCCAGCACGGCCAGCCCGCGCCAGCGGCGGTCGGTGGCCAGCCCGGCGAGCAGGGCCTCCGGCGAGGCCGGGATCGCGGTGGCGGTGCGCAGGTCGGTGGCGTTGCGACTCGCGGAGACGCCCACCGCCCGGCCCGCGCTGAGCGCGAGTTGCTGCTCGGAGTCGACCACCGCCGCGGGCGCGACGCCGGGGTCGCGCACCTGCAGCAGCACTGTGGTGAGGGCGGCCAGCAACACCAGCAGGACCAGCACGACCGCCGACGGCGTGCCGACCCCGGAGGGGAAGCCGCTTTCCGGTATCTGGTCGGTGAGCGTCCGACCGGGTCGGGGCTGGCGTCGCGCGTCGTCGGCCACCGCAGGTGTTCTCCTCGGCGCCCTTGACCTCGGCGCGTCCCCCAGCGACATCACCCAAGTGGATGAACAGTCATCCGCTGCGTGATAGGAAGCGTCAAAGCTACTGGATTTGTTACACGAATAGACGCGCTGTGATTCAGCTCTCTCACAGATGATTACCCACGGTGAATGGAGCAAAACCTTTGCGAGGCTTGGTGAACGCACTCCCCGCCGCGAGGCGGGCACTGGTCGGACTGGCGGTCGGTGCCCTCGCCTGCACCGCCGCGTGCGCCCCGGAGCCGGGGGGATCATCGGACCTCGCGGCCACGGTCCGTGACTTCGCCCGCACCCGCGAGCCGGACGCCGCGTACCGCCCGCCGGACCCCGGGGAGCGGTCCGGGGTGGCGGGCGCGCTCGGCCTGGCCACCGCCGGGGACACCGGCGCGGCGAGGTCGGCGTTCGCGCCGTTCGGTTTCGACTACCGGGTCGGCACCGACGCGGAGACCGGCCGCCGGTACGGGATGGCGGTGCAGGAGTCCTCGGGCGAGCGGGCGTGGGGGCTCTACGTCATCGACCTCGACACGCCCCCGCGGGTCGTCGTCGAGGTGCCGCACCCGAACTCCGACCTCGACACCGAGGAGGTCGGCCTGGCGCTGTTCCGCGCCCGGCCGGGCGCGGTGCTGGCCGTGGCGGGCACGCACCGGCGCGCGGCGAACGGCGCCGGGGACGTCGCCCACCGGGTGGACTCGATGTTCCACGCCCTGGTCACCGGGCTCGGGCTGCCGCAGGTGCAGGTGCACGGGTTCGACAACGCCAGCCTCCCCGGGACCGACGTCGTGCTGTCGACCGGAGCCGGGGAGGTCACCGAGGAGGCCAGGGAGGTCGCCGACGCGCTCGGCGGGTCGCGGGTCTGCCTGGCGTGGGCGGACCGGTGCGGGAACCTGGAGGGCGGGCGCAACGCGCAGGGCCGGGCGGCGGCCGAGAACGGCACCGTCTTCCTGCACGTCGAGATGAACCGGGCGGTCCGCGACGACCGGGGTCGGTGGGAGCGGGTCGTCGAGGCGCTGTCCGTGCTCTAGATCAGCGGGGGGTGCCGCGGAGTCGTGGGACGTGGCGCCGGGTGATGACGCGGGTGGCGAGCCCCGTGGGTGTCGCCACGGCGTTCCCAGCGGGTGCGGAGCCGGGCGCGGCTTCAGAGAGCGGACCGCAGGGCTGTCAGCTCCGCGCGGTAGTCGCGGTAGGCGGCGCGCAGGTCCGCGGCGGGCCAGGGCCCGGGGAGCAGCGGCGGCGGGAGGACCGGGTCGGCGGCGAGGTGGCGGACGATCGCGGCGGCCGCGGTGAAGCGCTCGCCCGGGGTCGCCGCCCGGCGGTGCAGGTCGTGCAGGGCGGTCGCGGTGGCCGACCACGTGGTGAGGTCCCACAGGGTCGAGGCCAGGGTTGCCGGGTCCGCCTCGGGGCGGGCCCGGAACGCCTGGACCAGGCCGGGCGGGGCGGGGGTGTCCAGGGGCAGGTTGGCCGGGCGCAGCCAGACGCCCTCGCGCAGCTCGGCCAGGCGGCGGTCGGTGAGGGCGGTGCGCAGGGCGGCGCGGTCGGCGGGGCTGCGGCCGGTGGCGGTGACGACGACGCAGTGCCAGTCGCCGTCCCAGGTCGCCGTCTCGGGGTTCAGGGCGGCGTTCTGCCTGCGCTGCCGCTCGACGAGGCGGTCGGAGAGCCGGTGGACGCCGTCGGCGCGGACGAGGTCGCCCGCGCCGACCATGCGGGTCAGGGCCACGCGCAGGGCCGACTCGCCGACGCCGAGGAGCCCGGCCAGGCGGACGAGGTCGCGGCCGGGCAGTTCGGGTGGGTCGGCGCCGAGGAGCAGGCTGAGCACGACCGAGCGGGCGGTCAGCGGGCGCAGGTCGGTCTCGGGTCGCATCGCCGGTGACATTACACCCTTGGCACGGTCGCAGCGGGGACGTAATGTCGGGTCATGACCTCCACGCTGCCCACGCCGACCCAGCACGCGACGCACGCGGTGGAGAACCAGCCGCCGCCGCTGTCGCCCTACGACGCCTCCGACAACCCCGCGCTGCTCGAAGGACTGCGGCGGGAAGGCGCGGGCTGGGCGGAGGAGGACCTGCGCGGGCTGGGCGCGCACGCCGGGTCGCCGGAGGCCCAGGAGTGGGCGGAGCAGGCCGACGTCAACGAGCCCGTGCTGCGCACCCACGACCGCTACGGCCACCGCGTCGACGAGGTCGACTTCCACCCCGCCTGGCACAGCCTGATGCGGGTCGGGGTCGCCGGGGGCACCTTCGGCTCGGCGTGGGCCGACGAGCGGCCGGGCGCGCACGTGGCCAGGTACGCCGCCCTGCAGGTGTGGGGCCACACGGAGGCGGGCCACGGCTGCCCGGCGGCGATGACCTACGCGGCGGTGCCCGCGCTGCGCCACTCCCCCGCGCTGGCCGCGGTCTACGAGCCGGGGCTGACCAGCCGCGTCTACGACCCGGGCCTGCGCGCGCCCGCGGGCAAGCGCGGGCTGCTGGCCGGGATGGGCATGACCGAGAAGCAGGGCGGCTCGGACGTGCGCGCCAACTCCACCACCGCCACCCCCACCGGCGAGGACGGCGTGTTCACCCTGCGCGGGCACAAGTGGTTCACCTCCGCGCCGATGTGCGACGTGTTCCTGATGCTGGCCCAGGCCCCGGGCGGGTTGTCGTGCTTCCTCGTCCCGAGGGTCCTGCCCGACGGCACCCGCAACACCTTCCGCATCCAGCGCCTGAAGGACAAGCTGGGCAACCGCTCCAACGCCTCGTCCGAGCCGGAGTTCGACGGCACCGTGGCCTGGCTGGTCGGGCCGGAGGGGCGCGGCGTCCGGACGATCATCGAGATGGTCAACTGCACCCGGCTGGACTGCGTGGCGGGCTCGTCGACGCTGATGCGCAAGGCCCTGGTCGAGGCCGCGCACCACGCGGCCCACCGCGGCGCCTTCGGGGCCCGGCTCCTCGACCAGCCGCTGATGCGCAACGTCCTCGCCGACCTCGCCCTGGAGTCCGAGGCCGCGACCACGCTGACCATGCGCCTGGCGGGGGCGGCCGACCGGGCCGCGCGCGGCGACGAGGCCGAGCGCGCCTTCCGCCGCATCGGCGTCGCGGTCGGCAAGTACTGGGTGACCAAGCGCGCCCCCGGCTTCACCGCCGAGGCGCTGGAATGCCTGGGCGGCAACGGGTACGTCGAGGAATCCGGCATGCCGCGGCTCTACCGCGAGGCGCCGCTGAACTCCATCTGGGAGGGCTCGGGCAACGTCGCCGCCCTCGACGTCCTGCGCGCCCTGGCCAAGGAGCCCGGGACGGCGCAGGCCCTGTTCACCGAACTGGCGACCACCCGGGGCGCTGACCGGCACCTCGACGACGCCGTGGCCCGCCTCGGCCGCGAACTGTCCGATGTGGACGGAATTCAGGCCAGGGCGCGCCGCGTCGTCGAGCTGATGGCCCTGGCGCTGCAAGCGTCGCTGCTGGTCCGCCACGCGCCCGCCCCCGTCGCCGACGCCTTCTGCGCCACCCGCCTCGGCGGCGACTGGGGCAACGCCTACGGCACCCTGCCCGCGGCCGCCGACGTGACCGCCATCCTCGACCGCGCCGCCGTCGGCCGCTGAGCGGGCGGGGCGCCCAGCCGTCGTGGGCGGACCCCTGGTGACGTGGCCCTGCCGGATGTAACCGGTTATAGTGGTTACATGACCTCGGCCGGGATGGTGCTGCGCTCGCACACGGGCGTGGAGTACCGGTTCGACCCCGGGGCGCTGTGCCTGGAGCTGCTGGTGACCGGCGGACCCGGCCCGTACCGGCGGTACGAGGTGCTGCACGCGCCGGACGACCTGGTTGCTTGGGCGGAGCGCTCCCGGCTGACCCCGACGCCGCGGTTGCGGGTCACCGCCGAGCACGTCGCGGCTGCTCGCCGGTTCCGGGACGCGTTGTTGCGGGTGGTGCACGCGCCCACCCCGGACGGGGCGGACCTGGAGGTCGTGAACGCGGCGGCGCGGCGACCGGCGCTCGCGCCGGTGATCGGGCCGGGCGGGGCGAAGGCGTGGGCGGGCGAACCCGACGGCGAGCAGTTGCTCGCCACGGTCGCCAGGGACGCGGTGGAGCTGCTGACCGGGGCGTTCGCGCACCGGGTCAGGACGTGCTCCGCCGCGGACTGCCAACTGGTCTACGTCGACACGTCCCGGCCGGGGAGCAGGCGGTGGTGCTCGATGGAGCACTGCGGCAACCGGCACAAGGTGCGGGCCGCCCGGGCCCGCCGGACCGAAGGGGGATGAGCACGTGCCCACCGGACTCACCAGGGACGCGGGCTGGCAGATCGGGGTGTCGCGCACCGTGGCGCACCCGCTGCCCGTCGTCTGGGACTTCCTGAGCGGACCGGAGGGGCTGGCGCTGTGGCTGGGCGCGGACCCCGCCCCCGAGCCGGGAGCGCCGTTCCGCACCGCCGACGGGGTGGAGGGCGAGGTGCGCGGCTACCGCGAGCGGGACCGCATCCGCGTCACCCACGGCACGACCACCATCCAGGTGGCCGTGCGCGCGAGCGGGTCCGGTCGGACGATGTTGCGCTTCCACCAGGAGCGGATGGCCGACGGTGACGAGCGCGAGCGGCAGCGCGCGCACTGGTCGTCCGTGCTGGACGCCGTCGCCGCCGCGCTCGACCGCCGCTGAGCGGGCCCACGCCGTCGACGTGGGCCCGCGGCCGCGTCAGGCGTCGTGCCAGACGCCCGCGTTGGTGATGTAGGCGCCGGTGGGCTTGGTCGGGTCGCCGTCCTTGATGACGTTGAAGCGCTTGGTGGCCTCGTCCCACCTGGTGAAGCAGGGGAACACCGGCGACGCGTGCCTGCGGTAGGCCACCACGATCTCGTTGACCGTCTGCGTCGCGCCCGCGCCGAGGATCACGTTGTGCTGCAACGCGTTGGTGCGGCGGACGTCGATGTCGACCTCGTCGGCGATGGTCTCCGCGGCACCCTTGGCCCGCTGGACCCGGCCGGTGACCCCGTAGCGGACGCGCACCGGGGCGGGCGGGCCCTCGCCGTCGTCGACGAGGATCGTGTGCATGTCGCTGCCCTGCGCCAGGCGGACGCGGGTGAGGGCGTTGCGGTAGCCGCGCAGCACCGGCGCGTCCGGCTCCGCCAGGGAGGAGATGGCGTTGAAGACCTGCGCGTCGGTCTCGCTGGGCACCGGCATGAACACCACGACCGCGTCGGCGTAGCCCTTGAGCTGGTCGAAGACGGTGGGCTTGGACCCGTCCAGCAGGGAGGCGCTGAGGTCGTGCAGGCCCAGCGCGTCCTTGTGGTTCGCGCCGGTCCCCGGGTCGTTGAAGTTCGCCGGGTCCATCCGCGCCAGCACGCCCTTCGCCGACCGGTCGAGGGTGATGTTCACCTGCTTGGTGGGGTCGCGGCGGGCGGCCCTGTTGACGATGGAGAACTCGCCGCCGCGCCCGTCCGCGCCGATCTGCCTGGCGGACATGCGGTTGGCGGCGTAGGCACCGGCCCAGGTCTCCCTGGCCTCGGCGGCCTTCAGGTCGGCCCACCACTTCTCGATCTGCGCCTTGCGGGCCTTCCAGGTGGTCCCGGCCCCGCCCAGGGCGACCAGGCCCTGCTGCAGCAGCCGCTGCCCGACGGCCCGCTGCGCGTCGGCGCGCTCCCGCGCCACCCGCTCCCGCTCGGCGACCTTGACCGGGTCCTGCCGGTCCTCGACCTCCTTGCGCAGCTCCGCCTTCCGCTCGGGGGCGAAGTGGAAGGTCTCGACGTCCTTGAGCATGTCCCACACCTCGAGCAGCTCGGGGAGGCTCAGTTCGCTGGTCCACCCCTTGTACTGCGGGACGTACTGCTTCGTCCGCTCGTCGTACTCCTGGAACCCGGTGGACAGGATCTCCAGGAACCGGGGGGACTTGGCGTCCCCGACGGCGGACTTCCAGCTCACCCGTGAAATCTGCACGTGCCCACTCCGATCCGATCGGGCGCACCACCCGTCGAGGGGGGATCGACTTCCGGGAGGCGCCCGTTACGGGGATGGCGCGTAACGGCGACCGGGACGGGACCGCCGAGCGGGCCACGGCCGCGAAGGCCCCCTTGCCGAGACCACCGGCGCAGCCCCGTCCCACTTGCGGAGCGGCGGGGTGCTGTTTAAGCGCAAGCGCTGATTCCTGCCCGTGGAATTGCGCCCATTGGATAGATATTCGATGTTTCAGCGGGGTTGTTCGATTGTCGGTCGCGCTTGTAGATTCATTCGGAACGATACGTTCCGCCAGGTCAGAGGTATCTCAATGAGGAGTCCCGTGAGGCCAGTGTCCCGATTCTTCCGCAGGTCCGAAGGCGGGGCGCGGCGGTGGCCCGTGGTCGCCGCGGTCGTCACCGCGCTCGCCGTCCCCGCGACCGTCGGCGTCTTCACCACCGTGTCCGCCGCGCCGGTCACCAAGGCCGCCGAGGCCCCGCAGGGCCCCATCGGCGACGCGTTCTACACCCCGCCGAACCCGCTGCCGCCGGGCAACAACGGCGACGTGATCTGGTGGCGCGAGATCCCCGGGAAGGCGGGCGCCAAGGCCTACCTGGTCCTGTACCGCTCGGAGTCGGCCACCGGCCAGCCGATCGCGGTCTCCGGCCGGGTGTTCGTGCCCCAGGCGGCGTGGACCGGTTCGGGCCCGCGCCCGATCGTCTCCACCGCCCCGGGCACGCGCGGCATCGGCGACAGCTGCGCGCCGTCGAAGTACCTCGACTACGAGGCCCCCTTCACGGACCCGCTGCTGCAGAAGGGCTACGCGATCGCCACGACCGACTACGAGGGCCTGGGCACCCCGGGCACGCACACCTACGTGGTCGGCCAGTCCGAGGGCCGCTCGGTCATCGACGCCGCCCGCGCCGCGACCCGCCTGTCGGCGACCGGCCTGACCGCCGGCGGCCCGATCGCCTTCGCGGGCTACTCCCAGGGTGGTGGCGGCGCGGCCTGGGCCGGTGAACTCGCCCCGTCCTACGCCCCCGACCTCAACGTCGTGGGCATCGCCGCCGGTGGCACCCCGGCCGACCTCAACGAGGTCGCCAAGTCCCTCGACGGCAGCCTCGGCTTCGGCTTCCTGCTGCTGGCCTCGCTCGGCCTCAACTCCGCCTACCCGGAGCTGGACCTGCCGTCCTACCTCAACGACAAGGGCAAGGAGCTCTACGCGACCAAGCAGGGCGTGTGCGTCGACGCCGTGTTCGGCTACGCGTTCCAGAAGATCTCCGACTACACCACCACCAACCCGCTGAACGTCCCGGAGTGGCAGGCCAAGCTCGCCGAGAACCGGCTCGGCAAGGTCAAGCCCAACGCCCCGGTCTTCCTCTACCACGGCCTCGTCGACGAGATCATCCCGCTCAAGCAGGCCGAGACCCTGCGCAAGGACTACTGCCGGGCGGGCGCCAAGGTCCAGTGGGGCGCGTTCCTCGGCGAGCACGTCACCACCATGGCCTTCGCCGCGGGTGACGTGGAGAAGTTCCTGACCGACCGGTTCGCGGGCAAGGCCCCGAAGAACAACTGCTGACGCACTCCCTGATCGGTCTCCGTGCCCCCGCCTGCCCGCAGGCGGGGGCACGGGCCTTCGCAGGGGGGTGGCGGAGGTGACGACGGCGGTCACGGTTCCGGACGAGCCCGCGGGTCGAGCGGCCGGGAATCGGTGGTGGGGCGCCCGGCCGGCGGGGTCAGGACCACAGCCAGGAGATGCCGTAGACCCCGGGGGCGCACCTGGGCAGGAAGGTGTGCACGGTGTTCGAGGCGTCGGCGGTGAGTCGCCGTCGCTGCCTCGGGGCGGAGGGGACGGTGTCGCGGTGGTAGCTGTGGCAGCGCGCGGGCAACGCCGAGCCCGCGAACCGCACGCGCAGGAGGAAGTCGTGCGCGGGCACGCGGAAGCGGCGCTCGTGCAGGCGGGAGGGGGCCGGGCTCGGGCCGAGCACGGTTTCGTACTCGATGATCGCGGTCTCGTTCCTGGCCAGCGTGCGGCCGAAGTGGATCTCGGCGGCCAGGTACCCGTTCTCGTGGTCGGCGGCCACCTCGCCGAGTCGCCCCGCCCGCACCCGGATGTCGGAGGGCATGACCTCGCCGTCGTCCACGCCGTGGGCGATGAGGAAGCGGTCCTGGCCCTCGGCCACCGCGCGCAGCACCTGGGTGACCGCGATCCGGCGCAGCGAGCGGTCGGCGTCGACGGTGCACAGCTCGGACACGCTCAACGGGGCCACCCCGTCGTTGAAGTGCTCGAACGAATCCCCCAGCACCCGCTGGAAGGGTGAGTCCACGCCGTAGAGGTGGCTCCCGGTGACCCCCGCGGTGGTGGCCCCCCGGCCCCGGGGCCGGGGTGGTTCCAGCAGGTCGAACAGGGTGTCGCGGGGCAGGTTGAGGATGGCCTCGAGTTCGCGCAGCGCGCGCAGCGACTTGGCCCGCTCCGGCCTGCTGCGGCCCTGCTGCCAGTAGCTCAGCGTGGCCAGGCCGACGTCCACGCCGCGGTCGGCCAGCCTGCAGCGGATTCGCTGCAGGGTCAGGTCGCGCCGCTGGATCGCGGCCCGCAGCACCTCGCCGAAGCTCTCCGCGCGAGACGCGGTGTCGGGGTCGGTGGTGGGCCCCTGTGCTGTCGGGAACCGGCTCACGGCGGCGCTCTTTCGTTCGGGGGTCTCCTCCGGACGGGAACGCAGTATCACCCGAAGCGCCGTGGTTGTCACCCCTGAGGGGGAGTGACAACCACGGCGCGTGGGTCTTGTTGTGATCAGCCGACGTTCAGGGTCAGGCCGTAGTACGACAGCGCGTCGCTCAGCGGCTGGAAGTAGGAGGACTTGCCCGCCTGGTTGCCGCCGTTGTAGGTGCACTGCTGCCCGGTCGGGCCACCCGAGGTCATCCCCTGGGCCTGGTTGCCGGAGATGTACGCCCCGCCGCTGTCACCGCCCATGGTGCACACCGAGGAACTGCCCAGCCCCCGGACCACGGTGTTCGGGCCGCCGTTGGGGTCGGTGTAGGTGACGGTGACGTTGTAGCCCTTGATGGTGCCGCAGGTCCAGCCGGACGTGGCGCCGGACTTGCAGATCGAGGAACCCACGGCGGCGCGCTGCCCGCCGCGGACGGCGATGTTGCCCACCGCGCCCCAGGTGCCGACCTGGGTGGCGATGGAGTTGCCGGAGTCGACCTTGGCGATGCCCATGTCGACGCTGTTCGAGCCCAGCGCGTAGCGCGAACTCGTGCCCTTGGCGAACCGGACGCCGTTGAGGTGCAACGTCGGCGCCCCCGCGACGCAGTGCCCGGCGCTGACCAGGTACTGCACGCCGGAGGAGCTGCGCGCGCCGAACCCGACGGAGCAGTACCCGCTGCCGCCGTTGATCGTCATCTTGCTGCCCGGGTAGACGGTGGCCTGGGTCTGCAACGCCCTCCCGCCGTTCTTCACCCGCACCGCCTGCCCGAACCGGGCCGCCTCCGCGAGGAACGCCTTGGCCTGCGGCTTCGCCGCGTCGCCCACCTCGACCTCGACCACGTCGGCGGCCACGTCCACCCCCCACGCCGAGATGCCCTCGGGCACCTGGCGGGTGGCGAACTGGTCGAGCTGCGCCTGGACCCGGTTCAGCGCCGCCTCGCCGCGGGCCGGGGTGCGCGCCGCCAGGCCCGCCGCCCGCACCCGCGCCGCGCTCGCCGGGTCAGCGGTGTTCACCGTCAGGGTGCCACCACCGTCGACGAACGCACCGTCCACCCGCAACCCGCCGCGGGTCAGGTCGGCGAGCCGCTGCCGCTGGGCCGCCTCCCGGTCCAACCTGGACACGGCGGCCCGCTCGTCGACACCCAGGGTGCGCGCCAGCGCGGTCACCATCTCCGGCTGGTACTGCTGCGGTGCGGCACTCGCCGGGGAACCGGCGGACACCAGGGCAGCGGGGACGAGCGCGCACAGCGCGGCGCCTGCGATCAAGGATTTCCGGAAACTGATCGACATAGACCATGCCTCTCCTCACCGAAGTCCACACGCGCAGGGGTGGAGGGGGCGCGGAACTGCCATTTCCGCACCCACTCAGCGTGTGGATCTCCGACGACCGGTGGGACAACCGGTCGATGGGGAAGAACTCTGCTATCGGCCCCGACCCGTGGACAAGGGGTTTCCCGGAAGAATTTTTCACAGAGAGAACGCAAGTCGTTGAACACCGATTCCCACGCCCGCAGAGCGGGGCGACCGCCGAGTCCACCCACGACCCCCGAAGGTCCAATTAGGACGACAAGGACCCTGTCCGTCGCCGGCGGTCGACAACCTGCGCGGAAGGCGCACTCGGCCCGGCACCGAGGACGCGCACTCCACGACATGGCCCGCGCCGCCACCGACGGCAACGCTGCCGCCGAAGCGGATCAGCGCACCCGGGTTGGTGAGCGACCCGCATTCCGCTCCGCATCGGGGTTGCCGTCACTTCCTGCCCGGGAGGCCATCCGATGTCCACGAGTCACGCACGCGCCGTGGTCCGCCAACGCGGCACGGCACTGCTCGCGGTGCCGGCCGCGGTCGCGGCGACGCCGTCGCCGCTCGGGATCGCACCCCAGGCACGTGGCGACCTGACGACCCTCGCGGCCGTCGAACACGACCCGGTGATCATCATCCCGGGAACCCTGGGCTGCACCACCCACCCGGTGATCCTGTGGAACAACGGCGCACGCTCCAAGTTGGACCGCTACCTCCCGCTGCTCAACCACCTCGCCCCACACAACTTCACCATCGCCGCGGAAGGCAACGCGGGCAACGCGGGCCCCATGCCGTAGGGCTTGGATCACGTGACCGCCGGGAACACCCGCGCGGGCAGCCCCCGCAGGGCCAGGTCGACCTGACCGACGTCGGCGCCACCGGCCACTCCTTCGGCGGCGGAGCGGCGATCGACGCGGGCGCCGACCCGCGCGTTGACGCCATCCACCCCTTCGAACGCAACGCCAAAGCCCAGGCCGTCGCGGGGCCCTGACCGGCACACGACAGCGGGGAGCCCGGCACCGACCGGGCTCCCCGCTGTTCCGGGGGGGCGCGGTCCACCAGCGGTGCGCATTCGGAAGCCACCGGGCGATGCCGAAGGAATGGACGGATTCCCCGCGCGCCAGTTGGCGACCGACGCCTACCTGATCACCACCACATCGACCCCGCTGTGTTCCCCTCGGGCTCCACGACGCCGGGCCTGTGGGATCGTCGTCCGCGACGTCCGAAACCCGTGGACGCGGCCTCCGGCACGAAGCCCGGTTGGAGTTGGGCGATTCGGCTCACCCCGTGGTCAGCGGTCGCCGGAGGGCCGCACGCAAGCGGAGTCTGCTCCGGTCTCCGCGGCAGCGTGGGGAGTCGCGCACGCTTTCGACCGGATCTGCTCGGCGAGATCTTTCCACTGGATCGCGAACTCCTCCACCAGGTCCGCCACCACGCCCACTTGGTGGTCCGGGATGGCGCCGATCAGCGTCGGCCACTTCACGGAGCTGACCGCGGTCAGGTGGAGAACGCGGAGCAGGTCCCGCCCCGGTTCGGAAAAACGGAGGGAGGGGTCCTGCGTGAGGTGCTGCAGAATTCCCAGACCGCTTCTGGCCGGGTCGTCGCGTCTCTCCGGTCGCGACCGACCACTC
Source organism: Actinokineospora spheciospongiae (assembly GCF_003182415.1). NCBI lineage: Bacteria > Bacillati > Actinomycetota > Actinomycetes > Pseudonocardiales > Pseudonocardiaceae > Actinokineospora > Actinokineospora spheciospongiae. Next base: position 175,346 of record NZ_QHCP01000007.1, read on the forward strand.
GCCGCGGGTGCGTCGGCGGTGCTGCTTTCGACCGTGCCCCGCTGGCTCGGCAGCACCGGGTCCTCACCGCGATGGAGACGGTTGCGGACGTCGTTGACCGTGCTCACCGAAACATCAGCGACTGCCGCAGCCTCACGCAAGGAAGCGTCTGGGTTGTTGGCCAGGAATTCAGCCGCCCTCAACCTGCCGTCCGGCGAGGAGTTGACTGGTCGTTCACGTCCGTCCGCACCTATCCGGCCCGCCACCTGCGTGGACTCACCGAGCATCTTGAACCGCACTTTGCTCACGCTCTTCGCGGAGATGCCGACGGTCCTGGCAATGGCGCGGTCGGACCAGTTGGGGTGCGAGAGGATGATCCGGCCCGCGGCCGCGGTGCGGTCGGCGAACGAAAGCGGCATGCCGTGGTTGATGTTGGCCCGAACCGCGAGGATGAAAGCTTCCTTCAGATCACCGTCGAAGAAGCGCACCGCGATCTCGTCTTCACCCCGCGCCGCCGCGGCGCGCAGCCGGTGCATTCCGTCGATGACCCGCATGGTGCTGCGGTGCACGATGATCGGCGGCTTCTCCGCCTCGGCCTCCGCCAAGGTCCGGACGTGGTCGGCGTCCTCCCCGGCAAGCCTGGGCGAATCCGCCGGGAGGAGTTCCCGCAGGGGAACCCGGACCGACTCCCCCACATGCAACTCACTTTCAATGAACGCATGACGGGCTGAAACAGGATCATTCCCGTTGAGCACGGATATACCCCCACGTCACATGCCAACAACACAACCAGAGATCAACAAAACAGCCGAATCCGCACCCGCGGACATGTGAATCAATTGAATGAACACGTCGGATGATTTATAATTTACACACATATTTTAGGCTACCCGAAGACGGTCTTGCCCGCAACCAGGATTGATGGCATAGATGAAGCACGCTCGAACCAATTCAGTCCTGCGATCGACATCAATCAAGCGGAAGAATAATCCCGAACACCCGCTTAATCTCCCGCCCGACGCCTGCCCAGCGCCCGGCAGGGGTGGCTGGAGCACCGCTCGCGGTGATCGCGCACGGCAGTGCAGAGCACGGCCACGAAGAACAGGACGTAGAAGTTTCCCAACACGAACGCGAGCGGCCCACCGGAGAGGACGGGGACCTCGCCGTCGCCCTGCGGGTCGGCGAGGGCCAGCACCCACGGCGCCGTGCCCGCCAGCAGCACCGTGCTGGGCAGCCACGTCCGCCTGCGGTCGGCGTCGCCCATGACCGAGGCGAGGAACACGCCCAACGGCACCACCCAAACCCAGTGGTGCCCCCACGCCCACGGCGACACGGCCGTTGTGTAGAGGCCGATCAACGAGGCGACCAGCAGCGGCTCGCGCGGTTCGGCCGAGGCCAGGGCGAGCACGACGACCCCCATCAGCGCCGCGAGGACCAGCCACGCCCAGGTCGCACCGGGCTCGGGCACCCCGGACTTGAGGAGCATTCCGCGTAGCGATTGGTTGTGGCGTGAAGTGGGATCGGGGAAGATCCGACTCGTGTCGGCGAAGGCGCCAGACAGCCAGTACGCGCTCGACGGGCCGGGCAGCACGAGCGCACCCAGCAGCGCGGTCCCCACCGCCCACGCCGCCGCCCTGACGGCGTGTCGACGCCGCCCCAACACCGGCAGGACCACCAAGAAGACCAGCGGTGTCAGCTTCAGACCCGCCGCCACCCCGATCCCCGCGCCGCGGAGCCGACCACCCTGCCGCCCCGTCAGGTCGGTCAGCACGAGGGCGAGCAGCAGCAGGTTGATCTGACCGTCGTGGAAGTTCGTGTGGACCGCTTCGATCAGGAAGGCAGCGCCTGCCGTCGCGATCACCGCTGGAACGTGCCGCTGGGGGTTCCGCACGCCGAGCGAGCGCCACGACCGCTCGACGACGAGGACCAGCAGGGCGCAGTTGAGGACCACCGCGCCGACCTCCACCGCCCCCGACTCCACGAGTGCCAGCGGCACGAAGACCAGTGCCGCGAACGGCGGGTAGGTGAACAGGAAGTCGCGCCACACCGGCTCCGAGTACAGCTCTCGGCCCGCCGACACCGCCTCGCCCGCCGCTCGGTAGACGTGGAGGTCCACCATCGGGGCATCCAGCGCGAGGACCGCGTTGGCGATCCCGAACAGACCCACCGCGCAGGCCAGGGCCCACCTGGTGGGAGAACACCGATCCGATCGGGGCCGCCGTTCGCCCACGTCCACCTCGCTGATCCGTCGTGCAACGGCTCCCCGGTCGCGGTCTGCGATGCCACAGGGCATCGATGGTCAAAGCACCTCTTGCAGGAGTGGTGCGTAGCAGCCGCCCTCGACCCGTGCGCACTCGGCGAGCATCAGGTACGGTTCCCACGCCGTGAAGTCGCCGCGGTGGGGTTTGGCCAGCTCGCGCTCCAAACCCCACACCTCCAGCTGGATGCTGTGGCCGAGCAGGAGGTCGACGTCGACTTGGCCGCGCAGCAGCGACCGAGCCGCCGCGGTCACCTCGACCCGCACCAGGGACCGGGTCCCGTCGTCGACCCCGGCGCCCGGCGCGACCGGGGCGAAGGCGTGCTTCACCAGCTCGTTCAGGTCGAGGTGCACCGGCGCCAGCACGGCGAACTCGAAGTCCAACAACGACACGACACCCGTGCCGTCCCACAGCGCGTTGACCGGTGAGAGGTCACCGTGGTTGAGCACCACCGCGGCGCCCGGCAACACCTCCCAGTGGCGTTCCAGCAGCTCCCACAGCCGGTCCCGTTCGAGTCGGCTGAGCACACCGGCCCGGTACAGCCGCGACGGGCCGGCCACCGCCTCGGCCAGGTCGCAGGCGTAGAAGGGGTTGCGGCCGGTCAGAAGGGGGCTGACGAGTCCCGGGGCCACGCCGTGCACCGCCCGGGCCTTCGCCCACAGCTGCCGGGTGGCGCGCGCCCGCTGGTCCGGCCCCAAGTCGGGCCAAGCGTCGTCGAGGTTGACCGCGGGCACCTCGACGGCGGCCACCCAGGGGACACCCCGGGTCACCCCGGAACCGATCACCCGGGGGTAGCCGACCTCTGGCGGCAGCACTGCGGCGAGGAGGGTCTCCTGCTCCAGGTTCGAGGTGCCCGCCCCGCCCGCGAATCGCACAGCCAGCCCGCCGCCGATCCAGGTGACGTTGGTCCGGCCGCCCGCGCGCCGCGCCCTGCCGAAATCGACGCCGAACCCGGCGAAGACCTCCGCCGCCGCCTGCGCGAGTGCCTCCGCCCTGGTGTCCTGGGATCGCACTAGTCCGCTTCCGGGAGGGCCGCCAGGCGCAGCGACACGACCAGCCGCAGCGGGTCCGGGCCATCGGGCAGGCGCAGCAGCGGCGGCACCTCGTGCCACATCCGCGGACCGAGCAGTCGAGCGTCACCGTCGCGGTCGTACATCGGTTCCAGGTAACCCTGTTTGAGGACGCGCATGGAACCGACCGTGTTGTAGCACAGCGGGAACTGGAGGTTGAAGCGGTCGAGGTCGGTGTCCTGCTCGGCGCCGTGCGGTCCGATGTAGTCGCCTTCCCGGTAGGCCAGCATGAAGACCCGCTCGTAGCGCATCGCGCGCCCGGTGATCCGGCCGACCAGCGGGACGAGTTCGACGGCGACCTCGTGCGCCCAGTCCGACAGGCCGTGTTCGTCGAAGACCTCGGTGACGCGGCGGGAGTGCTCCGGCGAGTCGGACTTCGCGTCCATGCGCAGCAGGCGGAAACCGTAGCCGAGCGTTCCGTCGTCATCGACGTGCTCCTGGGCGTCGACCACCGGCCCGTCGCCCAACTGCTCGTAGGCGGACCGGGCGGCGAGGCGGAGCTCGGTGGCGTCGACGACCTGCCGGATCTGCGCGCACCGGTGCCGGGCGTAGTGCGCCCGCAGCGCTCCCACGTCCGCGTCCGCGGTGCGGATGCCTGCTGCCGAGGCCAGGAGCCTGGCGGAGTTGGCGAGCACGGAACCCCTCCTGTCGTGATCGGGAGGACGAGGCTCAGGCGGTTCCGAGCACCGTCAGGCGCTTGCTGCTGACCGTGAACGTGCCGCCGTTCTCGTCCATGACCTTCGCGTCGGAGAACCCGGCGGTGCGGAACCACTCCAGGATCTCCGGGGCGGTGAACATGCGAACGCTGTACCGCGCCCGCGTCACCACGTCGTTCCGGATGGTGAGCTTCTCCGAGAAGTACCGGCTGTTCTCGGCATCCAACTCCTGGATGTCGATGGCCATGTCGGGGCCGCGCCGGAGGACGTCCACGTGCATCTCGTGGTTCGCCAGGACGCTGGGGATGTGCCGGTACGGGGAATGCATGTCGAGCAGGAAAGTCCCACCCGGGCGCAGTGCCCGGCGATAGCGCCGGAGGATGTCCCGGTCGGTCTCGTCGTCGAAGTAGCCGAATGAACTGTACCAGGACACCGCCATGTCGAACTCGGCTTCGAAATCCATCTCGCGCAGGTCGAGGTGCCGGTAGTCGACCCGGACGCCCATCCGCCCCGCTTCCTCGGCCGCCATGCCCAGGAATCGCTCGTACCGGTCGATGCCGACCACGGTGTAACCGCGGGACGCGAGGATGTTGGCGTGCCTGCCGTGCCCGCAAGGTGCGTCGAGAACGGTGCCGCCCGGCGTGAACCGGCCGAGCTCCACCATTCTGTCCACTTCTCCCGCGCTCAGTTCCGGGGTGAGATCAGGCAGGTCGAAGTGGTCGTAGTCGGCACCGAAAAGGCTTTCCCAGTCCACGTGCGGCTTTTTCGACTCCATGAATCCAGGCTAGGACTCGACACCTTTCACCCGCAAGGACATCAGTCGCCGTGCCAGGTCCGCCACAACGCGGCGTAGGCACCGTTCGCGGCGAGCAATTCGTGGTGGTTGCCGAGTTCGGTGATGCGGCCGTCCTCCAGCACCGCGATGCGGTCGGCGTCCCGCGCGGTGTGCAGCCGGTGGGCGATGGCGATGACCGTGCGCTCGCCGAGGACCGCCGCCAAGGCCTGCTCGGTGTGCCGGGCAGTCGCCGGGTCGAGCAGCGCGGTGGCCTCGTCGAGGACGACGGTGTGCGGGTCGGCCAGCACCAGGCGGCCCAGCGCCACCTGCTGCGCCTGCGCCGCGGTGAGGTCGTGCCCGCCGGAGCCGACGAGCGTGTCGAGGCCGTCGGGCAGCGCCGCCGCCCACGCCGCGGCTCCGACCGCGTCGAGTGCTCGCCGGGCCTCGGCCTCGCCCGTCCCGGGCTTGGCCAGGGTCAGGTTCTCCCGGAGGGTGCCCCGGAAGATGTGGTGGTCCTGGCTCACCAGTGCGATGTGCCTGCGCAACTCCTGTTCACCCAGCCGCACGAGACGCACGCCGCCGAGTTCGACCACGCCGGATTCTGGCTCGTAGATGCCCGCCAACAGCTTGCCGAGGGTGGACTTCCCCGACCCGGAGGGGCCGACGACCGCGAGGCGTTCGCCGGGGGTGAGGTCCAGGTCGACGCCGTGCAGGACGCGGTTGCCGCCCTCGTAGGTGTAGGTGACGGCACGCGCGGTCAAGCGTTCGCCGCGCGGCTGTTCGCCGGAGGGCTCGCGGTCTGGCGGCAGTTTGCTGACGCCGAGCACACGGGCGAGGGAGGCCGAGCCGATCTGGACCTCGTCCATCCAGCTCAGCACGTCGTCAAGCGGGAAGATCAGCTGCCGGACGTAGAGGGTCGCCGCGACCACCTGGCCGAGCGTGGCCAACCCGTTCGCGTGCAGGACGCCGCCGACGACCAGCGTGGCCACCACCGGGACGACGTAGCTGAACTCCACCGCCAGGTACCACGAGCTGCGCAACCACATGGTGTGGCGCTCGGCCTGGTACGCCTCGGCCAGGTCGCGGTCGAGCACGTCCCGCCGCCACGACCGCAGTCCCAGCGCCTCCACGGTTCGAGCGCCGGGCACCGTTTCGGCGAGGGTGTCGCCGAGCGCGACGTAGCTGGCGCCGCGTCGCCGGTAGCCGGGTCCCGACCGGCGCAGGTACCACCGGGTGCTCGACCACAGCAGCGGGATGACGACCAGGCTCGGCAGCGCCGTCAACGGTCCGACCAGCAGGAGGGCGCCGAAGGTGAACAGGCAGGTGGCGAGCGCGATCAGCATCTCCGGGACCGCGTAGCGCACGGTGTTGGTCAGCGCGTCGGTGTCACGGGAGGCACGGGTGACGAGGTCGCCGGGTTCGGCGTCCTCCACGGTGGACAGCGGGAGGCCCACCACGCGGTCGACGAAGTCCTCGCGCACCTCGGCGGTGATCCGCTCGCCGAACCGGCAGGACCGCCGAACCGCCCAGTAGGTCAGCGCGGACTGCGCCACCAGCGAGGTCACCAGGCCGAGGCCGAACAGGTTGACCGTGGTGGCCGTCGTGCCGCGCACCACCTCGTCGAGCAGGCTGCCGATCAGCCACGGCGCGACGAGGCCGCAGGCCGCGGCGAGGCCGTGCAGGGAGAGCATCCAACCGAGGTCGCGGGCGTGGCGGCGGGCGAGGTCGAGGCCGTGGCGGCGGACCTCGGCGGCATCCGCCACCGGCAGGGCGGTATGGCTCATTCAGCGCTCCCGATCACCGTGCGCGGGGTGGTCGGCGCGCCGTCGTGCGGTGCCTCGCCCGTCTCGCGCTGGATCGCCGTGCGGTAGCCCGGGTCGGTGGCGAGCAGTTCCCGGTGCGTGCCGACGGCGGTGACGCGACCCCCGGGCAGGAAGGCGACCCGGTCCGCCAGGTCGAGCAGCAACGGGCTCGAACTGATCAGCACGGTCGTGCGCCCGGCGCGCGCGGAGTACAGGCGGCGGCCGACGCGGTCCTCGGTGTGGGTGTCCAACCCGGAGGTCGGGTCCACCACGACGAGCACGTCCGGGTCGGTGAGCACGGCGCGGGCCAGCACCAGCCGCCTGCGCTGACCGCCGGAGAAGCGGTGGCCGTCCGCCGTGACCTCCGTGTCCAAGCCGTCGGGAAGGGCCTCGACCACGTCCTCGGCCGAGGCCACCCGCAGCGCACGCGCGATCTGGTCGGGACCGGCCGCGCCGTGCGGGTCGAGGCTGGCCCGCAGCGGACCGCGGAACAGGCGCGAGTCGTTGTCGACCACCAGTACCCGACTGCGGAGTCCATCGGGGTCGAACGCGGGCAACGGCTGCCGGTCGTAGGTGACGCCCTCCCCGGTGTGGCCACCGAGCCGGTCGGCGAGCCGGACCCCCGCGGCGTGCGGGGTCACCACCACGAGGAACGCGCAGGCAGGCACCACCAGGCCGGAAGTCCGGTCGACCAGTTCACGGGGGCCGGGCGGTACGGGGAGCCCTCCGCCGTGCCGGAGCGGCTCGGCAGGGGCTCCGGGAGCGGGTTCCGGAACGAGGTTGAGGACGGCGACGGCCCGGCGGGCGGCGACGTGCGCCCTGGCGAACCGGTCCGCGGTGTCGGTGAAGATGCCCAGCGGTTCGACGAGGAACGCCGCGTAGGCGTAGAAGGCGGCCAACTCGCCCGGCGTGACCGACCCGTCGAGGGTGGCTCTCGCCCCGATCCAGGTGACCGCGCCGACGAGCAGACCGGGCAGCAGGACCTGGCTGCCCCGGATCAGCGCTTCGACGCCCGCGACCCGAGAACCGGCCTGGCGCACGCGTTGCGAACGTTCGCGGTAGGAGCGGGCGAACGGGGCCTCGCCGCCGACGCCGCGCAGGACCCGCAGGCCTGCGACCACGTCGGTCAACCGGGAGGTCAGCTCTCCCTGGAGATCCCGGTACGCCTCCTGCCTGCGGTGCAGCGGGCGCAGCGCGTACCCCGTGGTCAGGATCACCGCGGGCAGCGCGACCACGAGCAACAGCCCGAGCGGGGTGGACTGCTCCAACAGCACCACGGCGACCAGTACGAGCGAGACCAGCGCACCGACCGCGCGGCCGACCACGTCGAAGGCGTTGCCGATCGCGGCCATGTCCGAGGTGCCGACGCTGATCATCTCGCCTTCGTCGACGCGCCGCCGCAGCGACGCGCCCAAACGGTTGGCGTGCGCCACGACCAGTTGCACGGTGCGGAATCCGGCGGACAGCGCGTTGTGCATGTTCAACCGGCGCCGAATGGTCCCCGACACGGATTGCACGACACCGAGGCCGAGCAGCACCGCTGACCACACCAGGACGGTGTGCATGTCGCCGGGCACGAGGCCGTGGTCGATCGCCTCGCGGATGACGACCGGGACCAGTGCCTGCGACCCCAGCCAGAGCACGCCGAAGAACGCGGCCGCGCCGAGCGGACCGCGGACCTGCCTGCCCAGCCAGGTCAGGTACCGTGCGGCGGTGCGGATGTCGGGGTCACCTGGATCGGCCACGGGCAACGGGCGCATTGCCCGAGACTAGTGAGCACTCCGACCGAACCGTCAACCCCGCGTCGACAAGCTGTTCGACTGCTCACCGTCAGCAGTCGAATGCCCCCGGTCCTCGCCGAGTCGAGCCGATCACATTACCGGCGGTCGCCGTGCGCGAAAAGGAAGTGTCGGCGGTTGCCGGGGGTCATCGGGCTGCCATAGCCTCGTGATTCCTTTCGCAATTCGCCACGGAATTCGAGGAATCACCCATGCTCGTCCACCCCACCCCATTGGACGGCTCAGCGTTGGTAGAGCTGAGAACACTCGAGGACGAACGCGGGTTCTTCGCGCGCGCGTTCTGCCGAAGTGAATTCCTGGCCGCCGGTCTCGAGCCCGCGATCGAGCAGTGCAACATCTCGTACAACCACCGCCGCGGCACCCTGCGCGGATTCCACTTCCAGGCGGAGCCGGACTCGGAGGCGAAGACCATCCGGTGCACCCGGGGCGCGATCCACGACGTGATCGTGGACCTGCGACGGGGCTCGCCGACGTACCTGCACCACTTCGGCGCGACCCTCTCGGCGGAGAACCGACTGGCGCTGCACGTGCCCCGGAACTTCGCACACGCCTACCTGACGCTGACGGACGACACCGAGGTCCTCTACCACGTGTCCGCCGCCTACGCCCCGGGCGCCGAACACGGCCTCCGCTGGGACGACCCGGTGCTCGGCGTGGACTGGCCGGAGCCGGTGGCGGTGCTCTCGGCCAAGGACGCGGCGTGGCCGCTGCTGCCCGCGAGCACCGCGGACCGCCTGTGATCATCGTCGACAACGCGCTGCGGGAGCGCGCGGAGCAGGACCGCCCGATCAGGGTCGGCATGGTGGGCGCCGGGTTCATGGGGCGCGGGCTGGCGAACCACATCGTCAAGTCGGTCCCGGGGATGCGCCTGGTCGCCATCGCCAACCGCAACCTCGCCAACGCCGAGCGCGCCTACGTCGAGGCCGGGGTCCGGCCGGTGCGGGCGGACACCGCGGGCCGGATCGACGCCGCCGTGGCGGCCGGGCGGCCCGCGGTGACCGAGGACGCCTTCGAATTGCTCGCGGTCGAACAACTGGACTGCCTGGTCGACGTCACCGGCGCGGTCGGGTTCGGCGCGGCGGTCACCGTGGCCGCCATCGAACGCCGCCTGCCGGTGGTGACCATGAACGCCGAGCTCGACGGCACGGTGGGTCCGCTGCTCGCGCACCGCGCCCGCGCGGCCGGGGTCGTGCTCACCGGCGCGGACGGCGACCAGCCCGCGGTGCAGGCGAACCTGCTGCGCTTCGTCGCGGGCCTCGGGGTGACCCCGTTGGTGGCAGGCAACGTCAAGGGGCTCCAGGACGAGTACCGGACGCCGACCACGCAGCGGGCGTTCGCCGAGCGCTGGGGGCAGAGCCCGCACATGGTCACCAGCTTCGCCGACGGCACCAAGGTGTCCTTCGAACAGGCGATCGTCGCCAACGCCTTCGGCTTCACGACCGGCCGACGCGGCATGTACGGGCGTGCGCACACCGGTCACGTGGACGAGTTGACCGGGCGCTACGACGTGGATGAGCTGCGCGGGCTGGGCGGGGTGGTCGACTACGTCGTCGGGGCGAGGCCCGGCCCGGGCGTGTACGTGCTCGGCACGCACGACGACCCGAGCCAGCGCCACTACCTGGAGCTCTACAAGCTCGGCCCCGGACCGCTCTACAGCTTCTACGCGCCCTACCACCTGTGCCACCTCGAGACGCCGAACAGCGTCGTCAGGGCGGTCGACTTCGCCGACGCGGCGCTGTCGCCTCCCGGGGCGCCGAGGGTGGACGTGGTGGCCGTGGCCAAGCGCGACTTGACGGTGGGGCAGGCGCTGGACGGCCTCGGCGGTTTCGACACCTACGGGGTGGCCGAGACCCACCGCACCACGAGGGTGGAGCGCCTGCTCCCCATGGGCCTGGCCGAGGGGTGCGTACTGCGGCGGGCGGTCGCCAAGGACGCCGTGCTCTCCCACGACGACGTGGCGTTGCCGCCGGGGCGGCTCGTCGACGCGCTCCGGGAGGAGCAGGACACCCTGTTCGGCCTGCCCGGGGCGTGAGTGCGCCGGGCAGGCCGAACGGTGGTTCAACCCCACACCTTCCACGGGGCGTCCCCGGCCGCCCACAGCGAGTTCAGGTGCTGGTAGTCCTTGTAGGTGTCCATCGCGCACCAGAAGTCGTGGTGCGGGTGGAGGGTCAGCTGCCGGTCCCGGGACAGCCGTTGCAACGGCTCGCTCTCCAGCCACAGCATCGGGTCGTCGTCGAGGTAGTCCTCGACGAACTCCCTGCGGAACATGAAGAAGCCGCCGGACACGAATCCCCTGACCTGGGTGGGCTTCTCGTTGAACTCGGCGACCAGGTCGCCATCCACGTCCATCTCGCCGAACTTCGACGTGGGGTGGATGCCGGTCACCGTGCCGATCCGACCCGCCGCGCGGTGCTGCTTCTCCAGTGCGGTCAGGTCGATGTTCCCCACTCCGTCGCCGTACCCCATCATGAAGTCGTCGGTGTCCAGGTAGTGCCGGACGCGGCGCAGCCGCGCGCCGGTCGCGGTGTCCAGCCCGGTCTCAGCGAAGGTGATCTCCCAGTTCTCGTCCGCCCGGTCGTCGTGGAAGTGCAGGCGGTGCTCGTCGTTGAGCGAGATGGTGAAGTCCGACATCTGCGCCCGGTAGTCCAGGAAGAACTGCTTGACCGCCCAGCCCTTGTAACCGAGGCACAGGATGAACCGCCGGAAGCCGTAGTGCCCGTAGATCTTCATGATGTGCCAGAGGATGGGCCTGCCGCCGACGTCGACCATGGCCTTGGGCAGGCGCTCGCTCGCCTCCCTGATCCGGGTGCCGTAGCCACCGCACAGGATCACCACCGGAATGTCCTGGACCACGTGCGTCTCCTCAGTCGATCTCGGCGAGGCGCACCGGTCGGCGCTCGCGGACGGACAGGGCGCACGCCTCGGCCACGCGCAGGGCGGCCAGGGCGTCGGGCACCCCGCAGGGGCTGGGCGCGCGGCGGGCCACCACGTCGGTGAAGGCGGCCATCTCGGCGCGGTAGGCGTGGCGGAAGCGGTCCCGGAAGTCGGTGTGGGCGGGCTCGGCGGCCACTGGCGCCCCCGGCTCCACCGAGCGCAGGGGCGTTCGCCCGTCCAGACCGGCCACGACGCTGTCCGCGGAGCCGAGCAGCTCCAGGCGCGCGTCGTACCCGGCAGCGTTGTAGCGGCCCCCCGAGACCAGGGCCAGCGCGCCGTCGTCCAGGGTCAGCACCGCCGCGGCAGTGTCGACGTCGCCGGAGGCGCGGAAGTGCTCCTCACCGCGGTTGCCGCCCGCCGCGTACACCTCGACCACCTCGCGCCCGGTGACCCACCGGATCACGTCGAAGTCGTGGATCGAGCAGTCGCGGAACAGGCCACCGGAGCCCGCCACGTAAGCGGGCGGCGGCGGCGCTGCGTCGAGGGTGGTGGCCCGTACGGTGTGCAGCCACCCGAGCGCCCCCGCCCGGAGCGCGCGGCGTGCGGCGGTGAAGCCGGGGTCGAAACGCCGTTGGAAGCCGATCTGCACCGCTTCCTGGGTGGTGCCGACCGCCTCGAGCACGGCGCGGGTGGCGGTCAGGTCCGCGGCCACCGGCTTCTCGCAGAAGACCGGCAGCCCGGCCGACACGGCGGCGAGCAGCAGTTCCGGGTGGGTCTCGGTCGGGGTGGCCACCACCAGCCCGTCCAGCCCGGCGTCGAACAGCGCGGCGGTGTCCGGGACGTGCTCCGCGCCCAGTCCGGCGGCCAACTCCGCGACCCGGTCGCCGTCCGCGTCCGCCAGCACCAGCGACTCCACGCCCGGCAGCCCGCTCAGGGTGGTCGCGTGGACCGTGCCGATGCGGCCGACTCCCAACACTCCCAGCCTCATGACGCCTCCGATCTGGGTCGGTCGAGTTCGACGGCCAATCGCTGGGCCAGCACCTCCGGCGAGTGCACGTGCAGGACGCGCATGCCGAGTCGGGCGCCCACCCGCAGCACAGCGCGCCGGTCGTCGACCAGCAGCGCGGACTCGGTCGCGGGGCAGGCTCGGCACAGCTCGGCGAAGTAGTCCTCAGACGGCTTCACCTGCCGCACGCGCCACGAGGAGAGCAACCGGTCGAACAGCCGATAATGCCCGAACTCGGCGTTCTTCAATTCGTCCCAGTGAGCCGACTCGTTGTTGGTGAGGATTATCCGAACCCCGGGGTGGCTGTCCCGCAGTTGTCGCACCACGGCGAGGTTCGGCCGATGGGGTTCGACACATTCGAGATAGAGTTCGTCCAACCACTTCGCGTTCAGGTCGCTGCCTACGATACGCCGGAAGACGTCGTGCACGTGGTACCGGCCACTCTCGTACAGAGGGGCGTTGACGTGCACCTGACGGGTGAACTGCCGCTCCTCCAAGCCGTACCGGTCGGCGATGGAGGCCAGGAAGGGAGTTTCCTCGAGAACATTGTTGAACAGCACTCCGCCCGCGTCCATGAAGACCACCTTCAGCACCGGATCTCCTTTCCAGTGAGGCGTGCGCCCGACACTCATCACAATTCCGCACAGGCAGACCCCTGTCCAGGCCGCAGACTATTGTCGGCGTCGTGGACGAATACGCGGACCTGATGTTGGCGAATGAACTCGTGGCCCGGGCCGATTCGATCGCGCTCCGCCACTTCCGGGGCCGGAACCCGGTGCGGACCAAAGTGGACGGCAGCCCGGTGAGCGAGGCCGACCTGACCGTGGAGCGCGCGATGCTGGACCTGCTGCGACGCGAGCGCCCCGGCGACGCCGTGCTGTCGGAGGAGTGCGGGGCACTCGGCGACTCCCGGCGGCGGTGGGTGCTGGACCCGATCGACGGCACCATCCCGTTCCTGCGCGGCGCGCGCGACTGGGGCACGCACGTGGCGCTGGAGGTGGACGGGGAACTCGTCCTGGGGCTGCTCAGCCGCCCCACCGAGGGACGGGTGTACTGGGCGCGGCGTGGCCATGGCGCGCACGTGCGGGAGAACGGGGCACGGCGACGGCTGCACGTCCACGGCGGTGGCGCCCTGGGCTCGGCGCGGGTGACCGGTTTCCTGTTCGACGACTCGCCGGTGCGGGGAGACCTGGAGGCGCTGCCGGGCTGGACCAGGTCGCCGGTCAGCGCTGTCGGCGACCTGCTGGAGGGCCGCTTGGACGCGCTGGTCGACGAGGGCGGCAAGGTGTGGGACCGGGCGCCCGCCGCGCTGCTGGTGCGCGAGGCGGGCGGGCGGGTGGACGACCTGCGCGGCGGAGCGCGGCTCGACCTGCCGTGGCTGGTGTACTCGACGCCGGGGCTGGGCACCGGGATCACCGACTTCCTGGTGGACCGATTGTCCCGGCGGGACGTACCTGGGCGGTCATGACCTGGGCGGCATCGGGCGCGCACGGCTCGGGACCGTGCGCGCCCGTCCGGCTACCCGGCCAGGACCGCCTCGCGGAAGCGCGCCGCCACCTCGACGACCTCCGCGCCGTCTCCCCGGGCGGTGAGGCCGAAACCCGCGCCCAGGTAGTCGTCGGAGACGCCGACCGCCAGCGCGACCGACCGACCGAGCACGTCGTCGGTGCGCGGCAGGGCGCCGGGGCCGAAGTCGACCTCGGTCGCCGGGTTGATCGGGGCGCGGAAGGGGACCGGTCCCCGCTCCCCCCGCCCGAAGGCAGCCAGCTCCGGCAGCCCGCCGTAGTAGTGCTTGGGCGAGTCGAGCAGGGTGGTGGCACCGAGCAGGCCCGCGGTGGCCTCGGCGTGCCGGGCGTCGTCGAACAGGTACACCGCCAGCGTCGCGCACTCACCGTCCGCGTCGTGCAGCGGTCTGCGCCGCACGCCCGGCAGGTCACCGACCTCCTCGACCAGAGCGCGCTTGCGCGCGCGCAAACGGGCCAGGATGGCGTCCAACTTGGCCACCTGCGCCAGGCCGACGGCCGCGTTCAGCTCGCTCAACCGCAGGTTCATCCCGACCAGCAGGTCTCCATCACCGACGTCCTCCCGGTACGGGAACCAGCCCTGGTCGTGGAACGAGTAGGCGCGTTGGAACAACTTCGGGTCGCCGGTCAGCAGGAACCCGCCGTCCAACGCCGTGATCACCTTGAAGTGGTTGAGCGAGAACGCGCCGACCGCGCCGATGGTGCCGAGCCGCCTGCCCCGGTAGCTCCCGCCCGCGGCCTGGGCGCAGTCCTCGACCAACGCCAAGCCGTGCTCCTCCGCGATGGCGGTGAGCGCGGCGAGGTCGGCAGGCGCGCCGAGCATGTGCACCGGCAGGATCGCCCTGGTGCGCGGCGTGATGCGCGCCCGCACGTCGACCGGGTCGAGGGTGAGGGACTCGTCGACCTCGGCGAGCACCGGGTCGGCCCCGCTGTGCACCACCGCCGCGATCGTGGCGACGAACATGTAGCCCGGCACGATCACCTCGTCGCCCGGCCCGATGCCGAGCCCGGCGAGGGCCGCGATCAGCGCCGACGTGCCGCTGTTGAGGGCGAGGCAGTGGTCGGCCCCGAACTTCCCGGCCGTGGCCCGCTCGAAGTCCCGCACCGTCTCGGCCTCCCCCGGATCACCGAAGGCGTCCCGGCGCCGTGCCCACCGGTCGAGCACGGCGAGGACGTTCGCGCGCTCCTGTTCGCCGAACGCGCTGAAACCCGGACCTGGCAAGGGGCTCACCTCTCGATGTGGGGGACAACGCTGGTCGGACGGCTCCGGTGCCGTGCGTCACGCCTGACCCGTGATGAAGCGCTCGACCGCGTCGTGCGCCTCGGAGTCGGGGTGTTGCACCGGTGGCGACTTCATGAAGTACGCCGAGGCCGATTCCACGGGGCCGCCGATCCCCCGGTCCTTGGCGATCTTGGCCGCCCGCAGCGCGTCGATGACGATGCCCGCGGAGTTGGGCGAGTCCCAGACCTCCAGCTTGTACTCCAGGTTCAGCGGGACGTCGCCGAACGCCCTGCCCTCCAGGCGGACGTAGGCCCACTTGCGGTCGTCGAGCCACGGCACGTGGTCGCTCGGTCCGATGTGGATGTTGCGTCGGTCGAGGTCGTGGCGCACCTGCGAGGTGACGGCCTGCGTCTTGGAGATCTTCTTCGACTCCAGGCGATCCAGCTCGCGCATGTTCAGGAAATCCATGTTGCCCCCGACGTTGAGCTGCATCGTGCGATCCAGGCGAACCCCCCGATCCTCGAACAACTTGACCAGCACCCGGTGCGTGATGGTGGCGCCGACCTGGGACTTGATGTCGTCGCCGACGATCGGCACACCCGCG
The DNA here is from genome assembly GCF_003182415.1 of Actinokineospora spheciospongiae. NCBI lineage: Bacteria > Bacillati > Actinomycetota > Actinomycetes > Pseudonocardiales > Pseudonocardiaceae > Actinokineospora > Actinokineospora spheciospongiae. Next base: position 190,914 of record NZ_QHCP01000007.1, read on the forward strand.
GCCCGGAACCTCTCGGCCCACTCCGGGTCGCTGGCGATGAAGACCGGCAACGCGTTGACGAAGGCGACGCCCGCCTCGATGGCTGCCCCGGCGTAGAACTTGGCCGCCGCCTCCGAGCCGACCGGCAGGTAGCAGACCAGGACGTCGGCCGCGGCGTCGCGGAGGGCGGCCACCACGTCGACCGGCGGGGTGGCCGACTCCTCGACGCGTTCCCGGTAGAAGCGCCCGAAGCCGTCCAGCGTCGGACCGCGCTGCACGGTCACCCCGAGCGGCGGCACGTCGCAGATCCGGATGGTGTTGTTCTCGCCGGTGACGATCGCCTCGGACAGGTCGGCGCCGACCTTCTTGGCGTCCACGTCGAACGCGGCCACGAAGGACACGTCCCCGACGTGGTAGTCGCCGAAGACGACGTGCATCAAGCCGGGCACCTCGGCGCGCGGGTCCGCGTCGGCGTAGAAGTGCACGCCCTGCACGAGTGACGCCGCGCAGTTGCCGACTCCGACGATCGCGACCCGGACTTCGCGCGGGCTTTCCCCGTTGGCGGTGCTTTTCATGGTCCTCCGATGTCGTGCGGCGTGGAGCGGGTGGTGCGGGAACCTGTGCGCAGACCGCGGCGTCGGGCGGACCGGTCCGGCCTGCTCCCGCTGTGCCCCCGCCGGGTGGCGGGATCGGTCGGCGGTGGGATCGGCCTCAACCGGACCCGGTCGCCGTTCGAACGGAGGTCAGGACCCGTTCGAACGCGGTGGCGATCTCCTCCACCGCCTCCTCCGGCGCGAGCAGGATCTCGTGGCTGAAGCTGACCACGCTCTCGTGCACGTCCTGGCACACCGGCAGGTCGAACCGCGCGGGGTCCACCCGGGAGAGGTAGTCGGCGTCGGTGGCGAACCTGCGGCGAGTCCTCGGTCGCAGCAGCGGGTTGTCGTTGAGCGGCCGGTGCGTCTGCACGACCGGGAAGCCGAGTTCGGCTGTGAGGTGCGCGGCGATCCCGGCGGCGGTGCGCGCGGTCAGCACCTCGGCGGGCAGCCGCGCGGCGTAGCGGTAGTGGGCGCGGGCGGAGGTGCCCGGCGCGGTGCCCTGCGGCAGGCAGCCCAGCGCGGTGAGCCGCTCGTCCAGGTGGGCGGCGTTCTCCGCGCGGCGGGCGCGCTGGCCGTCCAGGAGGTCGAGCTGGTCCAGCAGCACGGCGGCGTGGAATTCCGACAGGCAGTTGTTGCTGCCCATGATCCGGCCGCTCTCGACGAGTTCCATCTCGCCGACCGCGACGGGTTCGGGGTTCACCACGCGCCCGTCGGAGCGCAGGTGCTGGGCCAGCGAGGCCACCTCCGCGTCGTCGGTGATCACCGCTCCCCCCTCGCCGCAGGTCAGCAACTTGCTGCCCTGCATGCTGAAGGCACCCGCCCGGCCGAAGGAGCCGACCGACCGGTCCCGGTAGCGGGCGCCGTGGGAGTGCGCGCAGTCCTCCACGAGCGGCAGGTCGTGCTTCTCCGCCAGTGCCGTGAGCGCGTCCAGGTCCGCCACCGCGGAATAGGCGTGCACCACGGTGATCGCCCTCGTCCGGGGCGTGATCGCCGCCTCGGCCGCGGCCGGGTCGAGGCAGTAGGTGGCCGGGTCGATGTCCACCAGCACCGGAACCGCGTTGACGCCGAGGACCGCCGAGGCGGAGGCGACCCAGCTCAACCCCGGCACCAGCACCTCGTCGTGGGCGCCGACGCCGCACGCCTCCAAGGCGATGGCCAGGCTCGCGGTCCCGGTCGCAGCGGGGACGCAGTACCGGGTGCCGCAGTACCCGGCGAACGCGTCGGCGAACCGCTGTTCGTACGACCGGCGGCCCCGGTAGGCGCAACTGATCGTCCACCTGCCGCTCGTCAGCACGTCCGCCAGGTTGTCGAGCGCGCGCTCACCCGGCTGCGGCCAATCGGGCCATTCACGGTACGACACGATGGCCTCTCCTTCCTGGGGGGAAGTCGGGTGGAAAGGCGAATGTGCCGAAATGTAGGAGAAGAGCCGCCGGGACAAAAGGGCACCCGTCCGACGACGTGCTGGTGGCCTTCCGTCCGACTGCTTACGGTAATCAGTCGAACGGTCCGGAACACCCTGGCGCGGAGGGCGGATGAACGTCGTCGGAACTGAGCACACCGGGCGGGGTCCGTCTGTCGAACGCGTCGGCATCGTGGTGGTGGGCGCTGGACTGGCCGGCCTGGAACTGGCACGGCGGTTGGCGGAGCACGGTGCCGGGGACGTCCTCGTGCTGGAGGCGGGACCGGTCTCGGACCCGACCCACATCCACACCGGTCGAACCCGTGACGCGGCCACCGAACTCGTGTTCGCGCCGGACACCGACCCGCACTTCCACCGCTCGTGGACGTCCGACTCGGCGCACTACACCGGTGTCTCCGGTCTCCGCCGCCGCTTCGGCGGGCGCGCCCTGTACTGGCACGGCGTGAGCCTGCCGCTGGAGCCGTGGGCGCTGGCCGACTGGCCCGCCGAGGTGGCCGCCGACCTCACCGGGGGGTGGCGGGGCGGCCCCCCGCTCTACGACCGGGTCACCGCCGACCTGGAGGCGTGGGCCGGTCGGCCGCTGGGCGGCGGGGCGATCACCGGGCCGGTTGGCGGGCACCGCTTCCGCACGCTGCCAACGGCGTGCCGGGACACCGGGGACGGGATGTGGGCGGCCTACGCGCCGGTCGACGGCTGGCACGCCGACGGCGACGGGCTCCGAGCGCCCTGGTCCGGTGTGCGCGCCCGCTGCGGGGTGGAGGTGCTGAGGGTCGACGTGCGCGGCGGCTCCGCCCACGGGGTGGTCGCGCGGGACGCACGCGGCGTGTTCACCGTCGAGGCAGGCGCGGTGGTGCTGTGCGCGGGAACGGTCGAGAGCACCCGCCTGGCCCTCCAGGCGCTGCACGAGGCAGGCGTGCTGCCGACACCGCGGCTGGGCGGGTTGGCCGACCACATCGTGCAGGGCTTCACGCTGCGCCTCGTCGGAGCGGACGGGTTCTTCGCCGAGCGGGGGATGGCGCCGGGCTCCTACCACCTGCCTGCGGACCCGGCGATCCGCTCGTACCTGCGCGTCGACCTGCACCGCACCGGGCCGGGTGAGCTGCTGGTGGATGTCCGCGCCACCGGTGAGCAGTCGCCTGACCGCAACAGCGCGGTGGAGTGCGACCCGACCGCGGAACTGCCCTGGCGCGCTCACGTGCGCACCGCGCTGGCCGCTCGCGACGAGGTCGTGGTGCACGGTCAGCGGGCACTGCTCGACGCGTTCTGGCGCACCCTCGCGGAGGAGCTCGGGCGCACGCCCGCGCCGCTGGGGTTCGTCGACTTCGGCAGCGCGCGGCGCACGAACACGCAGGTGCTGCCGTCGTTGACCAAGGCGCTGCCGGAAGGCGTCCCGGAGAGCTGGACCAGCCTGCTGGGCACCGAGGACCACGAGGGCGGCTGCCTGGCCCTGGGGTCCGTGCTGACCGACGGGCAGGAGTTCGCGCACTTGCCCGGCCTCTTCGCCAACGGCCCGGCGGTCTTTCCGCGCATCGGTGCGGCAAATCCGTCGCTGACCACCCTCGCGCTGTCCCGCCGGTTGGCCGCGACACTCGCCGAAACGGATCTCGGTGCTAATATTCGGCATGCTCGTTGAGAATCGTCTGGTAACTCGCGAGGACATACGGCTACTGATTTCAGAAGAATTCGGAAACACCCACGACCCGAAGGCGCCGGTCGAATTCATGCCGCTCGGCGAGGACAGTTGGTCGTACCGTTCCGGGTCATTGTGGGTGAGTGTCCGCCGCGACCTCGACGGGCATTTCCCGGCGGCGTACGAGGGAGCCCGACTGCTCCGCGCGGGAGGAAAGGAGTACGTGCTCGCGCCACTGGCCGGTCGCGACGGCCGGGTGGTGCACACCGTCGGCGGCCTGCCGGTGGTCGTCTTCCCCTACCTCGACCACGTCGCCGCCTCCGCGGGCCACGACCCGACACCCGGCGAACTGGACGAACTGGTACGACGGCTGGCCGAGGTGCACGAGACCGCTCTCGACGTGGACCTGCCCGAGGAGGACTTCCGGGCTCCGTTCGAGGAGGACCTGGCCACGGCACTGCGCACCGCCGTCGAGAGCGGTGCCGCGGTCGGCCCGCTCAGCCACGACCTGCGCCTGCTGATCGCCGAGCACCGGGACTCCCTGGACCGGCGCCGCGCGGAATTCGCCGAGGTGGCCGCGGCCTGCGCGCACCGGTGGGCGCAGGGATCACCCCGCGCGCTCACCCACGGGGACCCCAGCGCGGCCAACGTCGTGCTCGAACCCGAGTTGCTCATCCTGGACTGGGGTGGACTGATGGTCTCACCGCCGGAAAGGGACCACGCGGCGCTGACCCGGGCGTTCGGGCTTCCACCCCGGGGCAGCTCCGACATGCTCCGCTTCTACGAACTGCGCTGGATTCTCGCCGAGGTGGCGGAGTACACCTCGCACCTCGTCAAGCCCCACACCGGCGACAGCGACGACCGGGCGATGTGGGTCCGGTTGCTGCGCTACCTGCACGCAGGCTGACCGGACCACCAGCACGCCCGTCCCCGTTTTTCCGACAGACACCGAGGAGTGCCATGAGCCTGGTCAGTGTGCACAACGAGTGGGACCCACTGGAGGAGATCATCGTCGGGACGGCGGTGGGCGCGCGCATACCGGTGGCCGATCGCAGTGTCCACGCCGTGGAGTACGCGAGCGACTACGAGCGCCAAGAGCAGATCCCCTCGGGCGCCTACCCCGACCGGGTGCTCAAGGAGACCGAGGAGGAGTTGCAGGTCCTCTGCGGGGAACTGGCCGAGCTCGGTGTCGCGGTGCGGCGCCCGGCCGAGCGGGACAGCTCGGCCCGGATCTCCACCCCGGACTGGGAAACCGACGGCTTCCACGACTACTGCCCTCGGGACGGCCTGCTCGCGGTCGGTGAAACGATCATCGAGACGCCGATGGCGCTCCGGTCGAGGTTCCTGGACTCGCTGGCGTACAAGGAGATCCTGCTCGACTACTTCGCCAGTGGCAGCCGTTGGCTCTCGGCGCCGAAACCGCGCCTCACCGACGGGATGTACTCCCCGTCGGCCGCGGCCGGGCAGCGCCTCAACGACCTGGAGCCGGTCTTCGACGCCGCGAACGTGTTGCGGTTCGGCACGGACCTGCTCTACCTGGTCTCCGACAGCGGGAACGAACTGGGTGCGAGGTGGCTCCAGGCGGCCGTCGGTGACGCCTACACCGTGCACCCGTGCCGCGGTCTGTACGCGTCCACCCACGTGGACTCCACGATCGTGCCGCTGCGCCCCGGTCTGGTGCTGGTGAACCCGTCCCGGGTCAACGACGACAACATCCCGGACTTCCTGCGGTCGTGGGACACGATCACCTGCCCCGAACTGGTCGACATCGGTTTCACCGGGGCCAAGGCGCACTGCTCGGTCTGGATCGGGATGAACCTGCTGGTGGTCCGCCCCGGCCTCGCGGTGGTCGACCGGCGGCAGACCGAGCTGATCAAACTCCTGGAGAAGCACGGAATGGACGTCCTGCCGCTCCAGTTGAGCCACTCGCGGACCCTCGGCGGCGGCTTCCACTGCGCGACCCTCGACGTCCGGCGCACCGGGTCCCTGGAGACCTACCGCTGAACGCGGTGAACCTCCCGTCCGGCCCGCGTCCGGCACGACTGCCCGCCGCGGGCCCATTCCGAGCACCAGGAGGCTGTCCACAGTGATGGGTTACGGGGTCTGCGTCGGCCCCTCCGACCTCTTCAACCGCATCTGCCGCCCGGGCATCGAGAAGGTCAGAACGCCGGGCAGCCCGCTGTTCACCATGCGCGACCAGCGCTCGCTGTTCGATGCCTACAACTCGCTGTTCGACCAGGCCGCGGCCAACTCCGAGGTGACGGGTCTCGTTCTGCTGCACGACGACGTCGAACTGCGGAAGAACCCGGCCGAGGTGGCCGAGGCCGTCTTCGAGGACCCCTCCGTCGGCCTCATGGGCTCGCTGGGCGGTTCGGACACCGTCTCGCTGGCCTGGTGGAACGAGAAGGAGACCCGACGCGGTCGGGTCACCGACTACGACAAGGTCCACGACCACGGCTCCGGCAGGCACGAGGTCGACTCCCTCGACGACGTGATCCTGTGCGTGAACCGCTGGACCATCGAGAACGTCCGCTTCCCGCCCGGCCGGTACGTCGGCTTCGAGGGTCTCGGCGTCATCCTCGCGACGATCGTCCGGGCCTCGGGCAAGCGGGTGGTGGTGGAGGACCTCCGGGACGTCATGCACCACAACGCGGGTCGCGGCTTCAACGGCCTCGAGGACTGGCGGCGCAACGAACTGCGCTGGCAGCGGCAGTTCTTCGACCTGAGCCCGCTGGAGCGGATCGGCAACCACCTGGAGGACCTCGCGGTGCCCGCGATCCCGCTGCGCATCGGCGCGCGGCGGTTGGCCCTGCGGCTGGCCGGGCGCGGACACGAGACGAGCGACGGGGAATCCGGCGACCCAGCCGTCGACGGGGTCGTGGATGCCTGGTACAGGCGGTGCAAGCGCCTACGCGGCCGGATGACGGTGTGAGGGGTGACATGGCGAAGTACGTTCGGCGGCACTACGACGTGAGGAAGTTCCCGATAGCCGACCTGGTGCGCGAGGTCATGCGGGTGGACAGCCTCGACAACCTGGCGGCGAGCGACCGGGTGGCCACGAGGGAAACCGATCAGAGCACCAGGTACCACAAGCTCTTCTACGACAACTTCGACGTCATCTCCCCGGTGTACCGGAAGCTCCTCCAGGAACTGCTCGGCCGGGAATCCGACGACGTCTACGTCCAGCGGGTGCCGACCTGCCGGGTGCACCTGCCCAATTCCGTCGCGGTCGGCACCTGGCACCGGGACCTCGACTTCGGGCACGACCCCAGCGAGGCGAACTTCTGGGTCCCGCTCACCCGCGCATACGGCAGCAACACGCTGTGGATCGAAGACGAGCCCGTGGAGGCGGAGTACGGCGACGTCATCGTCTTCGACGGCGCGAACACCCTGCACGGCAACGTGGTGAACGACACCGGGACCAGCCGGGTCAGCGTGGACTTCCGCACCATCCCGAGGGGGAATTACCGGCCGAACGACCGCAAGAGCGTCTCGTTCGGCATGCCCTTCCTGCTCGGCGACTACTGGGACGTCCTCTGAGGAGACGCGGACGAAGGCGGCACAGCGGATTCCGCTGTGCCGCCTTCGCCGTTCCCGGGCTACCTGGGTTCGTCGCCCTCCCCGGTCTCCAGCCAGCGGGACGCGGCCGGGTCGAGCACCAGGTCCAGTGCCGCCATCGAGTCGTGGACCTCGTCCACCTGGCGCGGACCGATCAGCGGGCTCACCGGGAACGGCCGCGAACGGGTCCAGGCCAGGGCCAGACCGGTGGGCGACACGCCCCACCGCTCGGCGAGGAGCCGGGTGCGGCGGACGCGCTCCAGGTTCGCCTCGCTGTACCAGCTTCGCGCGAGCGGCCCGGTGCGCAGCTCGTCGTCATCCGCCACGGCGTGGCAGCCGCGGCCCTGGCTGGCCCACGGGTACAGCACGACGCCGGAGCTCTCCAGCCAGGAGCGCCAGTCAGGGGTGTTCGCGCTGATCGTGCCCGGGTAGATCGGATTCACCATCTCGACCAGGCTGAACTGGTTGCTCACCCCGGACGGGGCAGGCAGGCCGTGTCGACCGGCGTACCCCACCGCCGCCCGCAGGCGCGGCAGCGTCCAGTTGGACATGCCATAGCCGCCGATCACCCCGCGCTTGACCAGGTCCACCAGCGCGGTGACGAACTCGCCGACCGGGACGTCCTCGTTGTCCCGGTGCAGCATGTACATGGCCGCGTCGCCGCGCCGCATCCGGTCCAGGCTCTCGTCGAGCTGGATCTCGATGCGGTCCGGGGAGCACTCCGGGGTGTGCGCGCCCTTCGCCAGCACCCAGACCTCGTCGTTGAGGCCGCGGGAATCGGCCCACTCGCCGAAGGCCCGCTCGCAGCAGCCGGGCCCGTAGTCGAACCCGTAGAGCCACGCGGTGTCGAAGGCCCGGCCACCCGCCGACCAGTAGGCGTCGTAGACCGGGAACGCGCGCTCGGGCTGCCCGAACGACGAGGTGCCCAGCACGACGGTCTGCTGCCGCGGTGCCGGGGGGATCAGGTCGGTCATGCTCGCTCTCCCCACGTCTCGGCGCCGCTCACTTGCCCACCACGACCTCTTTGACCTGCGTGGCGATGTGGTCGAGGTGCTCGGTGCGCAGGCCTGGGTGCGACGGCAGCGCGAACAGCTCGACCGACAGCCGCTCGGCGACCGGGCACGACTCGTCCCGGTGCTCGGCGAACGCGGGCAGGTGGTGCAGCGGGTAGGGGTAGCGCAGCAGGGTGTGCACACCCCGCGCGCGCAGCTCGGCAGCGAGCTCCGCGGCGCTGCGGCGCCCCTTCCCCGGAACCGCGCGGACCACGTACTTCCAGAACGCGTGCACGGTGCCCGCGGGCTCGGACGGCAGCTCCAGTTCCTCCACGCCCGCGAGCGACTCGTTGAGGTGGAAGGCGTTCTCGCGGCGCCGCGCGACCTGCTCGTCCAACCGCGACAGTTGGCTGGCGCCGATGGCGGCCTGGAGCGTCGTCAGCCGGTAGTTGTAGCCGACCTCGTGCGCCCAGATGAGTCCGGGCTTGCCTGCCACGGGCCCTTCGCCGTGCGAGCGCAAGCGCTTGAGGCGCTCCACGTGCTCGGGGTTGTCGGTCAGCACCACTCCGCCCTCACCACCGGAGGTGATCACCTTCTGCTCGAACATGCTCACGCAGGCCAGCTCGCCGAAGCCGCCGACCGACCGGTCGCCGATGCGGGTGCCCAGCGCCTGCGCCATGTCCTCGACGAGGGTGACCCCCGCCTCGTCCGCGAGCCTGCGCAACGCCACCACGTCGGCCGCGCAGCCGTTGAGGTGCACGGCGAGAACCGCCCTGGTGCGCTCGGTGAGCAGCGACTTGACCGATTGGACGTCGATGTTGTGGGTGTCCGGCAGCACGTCGGCGAACACCGGCCGGGCACCGAGGTAGACCACCGGGCTGGCCGAGCCGACGAAGGTGTGGGCGGGCACGATCACCTCGTCCCCCGGTCCGACACCGGCCGCCTGAAGCGCCAGGTGCACCGCGGCGGTGCCCGAGGAGACCGCCACCGCGTGGGCGACACCCAACTTGTCGGCCATGGCCGACTCCAGGTCGTCGACCGCGCTCCCGGGTGCGCCGACGAGGCGGTTGGAGCGCAACGCGAAGACGGCGGCTTCGACGTCGTCGTCGGTGAGTTGCGGCCAGCCGGGCAATCGAGTGACAGAGGTCATGTGTCCCATCCTTCGACGGTGGAAGGGGCGGCATTGCACGCCCCGTTGTCGCGCAAGGCGGTGATGTATTGGACGCGGCCATTCCTCAAAGCGTTCGAGCCGCGAGATCAGCAGCGCATCCACGATCAAGATTCCCGAGTGACCGCAAACTCGCAATAGGCAACACGAACACCGCCAAACCGCTCACGCGCGCTTTGACAGCCACATCGGACCCGAAGTAGCCTGAATTCATGGCAGCCAGCATCGGAATGTCACCCCATTCATCTGCCGATTCCACGGAGAACGCCGCAGACGCGGAGTTCCTGTTGGGCCGGGACCGGCAATTCCGCGAGTTCGTCGGCGAACTGCCGACCGACGGCCCACCGTGGTTCTGCTTCTTCTCCTCCGGTCTGCTGCACGTCATCCAGCACTTCCTGCGCTTTCTCCCACCCACCCTGAACTTCGCCTTCGTCTGCAGCGGCCTGACCGCGGAAGAGCGGAAGGTCCGGGACGAGATGAGCGACGGCCTGCCCGCGTTCGACCTGACCGAGCGCGTCGGCAGTCACGAGATCTTCGAGTTCCTGCTGCGCAACCTCGACCGCCCGTTCGGCATCGTCGACAGCGACTGCTTCGTCATGGACACCGAGTGGTTCACCCGGTGCACGGACGGGCTGCAACCGGGCGTGGCGATCAGCAGCCCGCTGAGCTACGGGCCCATCCCGCTCGCGGCTCCCCCGTTCATGGCCATCGACCCGGCGGCCCGCGCGGTGATCGAAAGCGCCATCGGCGGTCCGATCTCACCCGCGGCCTACTCCTACACCCCACCCGGCCCGGAGAAGGAGATCGACGGCGCCATGGTGCGCCTGATCCAGCCGCACCACGAGGCCGCGCTCACCTCGGTGCTCGCCTTGGAAGGCCACCGTCTGCCGTTTCCCCAAGGTGGTCTGCTGGACGTGCTGGACGACGGCCGCGAGGTGCGCAGCCACGAGCGCCATCACCACCTCAACAACGGCAACACCGTCATCCGGGTGGTCTTCGACGGGCTGATGCTCTACCAGTTGATGGCGTTGGCAGCAGGCCTGCGCATCGAGCACTTCCACAGCTTCCCGGGCACGAAGGTGTTCGCGCCCCAGATGGTGCACGCGGGCGGCATCTCCTACTGGCACCGGCTGCGACCGAGCGAGATCGCCGCGGGCATCAGCGAGTTGCCGTGGTCGGCGCACATCGACGGCCTGCTGCTGGAGAGCTTCACCGGCCGGGCGGACGCCCCGGCGTCCTACCGCGCGCGCCGCAAGCGGTTGGGTGCGGCCCTGCGCCAGTCCGACGTGGACGTCGAGGGGCTGCGCACGGCTCTGCGCGGCAAGCTGTCCGGAGCCGGTGTGGACGTCGCGGACCCGCGCTGGGCCGCGGTGCTCGGGTGAGGCGGGCAGCGTGCGGGTCCTGCTGACCGGACACCAAGGTTACCTGGGCACCGTCATGGCCCCCGTGCTCGTCGCTGCGGGGCACCAGGTGACCGGGTTGGACAACGGGTTGTTCGCAACCCGCGTCCTGGGCGAGCTCATCAGCCCGGACGTGCCGGGGCTGGCGATCGACCTGCGTGACGTCACCGCGGACGCCTTGCGCGGCTTCGACGCGGTGGTGCACCTCGCGGCGCTGTCGAACGACCCCGTCGGCTCGTTGTCCCCCCGGGTGACCCACGACATCAACCACCACGCCTCGACGCGACTCGCACTCCTGGCGAAGGAGGTGGGCGTACGCCGGTTCGCCTACGCCTCGACGTGCTCGGTGTACGGCGCGCAGCCCACCGACCGGCTGGTCGACGAAGATGCGCCCCTGAAGCCCGTCACGCCCTACGCCGAGTCGAAGGTCCGCGTGGAGGAGGACCTGGTCGGGCTGGCGGACGACGACTTCACGCCCTTCTTCCTCCGCAACGCCACCGCGTTCGGGTTCTCACCCAGGCTCCGGGCGGACATCGTGCTCAACAACCTGGTCGGCAGGGCGGTGCTCACCGGCCGTGTCACCGTGCTCTCCGACGGCACGCCGTGGCGGCCGCTGGTGCACGCCGAGGACATCGCGCGCGCCGTGGTCGCGGGGCTGGCAGCGCCCGAGGCGGCCGTGCGGTCGCGGGCGTTCAACATCGGCACGGAGGAGAACAACCGCACGGTGGCCGAGATCGCCGAGGCCGCGGCCGCGGCGGTGCCCGGTTCAGTCCTGGAGATCACCGGTGAGACCGGGAACGACCCGCGCTCCTACCGAGTGGACTTCAGCAGGGCCCGAACCGCGCTCGACTTCCACGCCCGCTGGTCGATCCAGGCAGGAGCGGCAGAACTGGCCGAGCACTACCGTCGCAGGCAACTCACCCAGGCAGCCTTCGACGGCGACTTCACCCGGTTGGCGGTGCTTCACCGAAGGCGCGAAGAGGGATCGCTGGACGAGTTGCTGCGCGTGGTCCACCCGTCCTGAGCCAACCGGGAAGGCACCCGCACGGGCCCGCCTCCCGAGTCCCCCCGACCCGCCTGCGAACCCGTGGGCGTCCTCGTCGCCCTTGGGCCCCATCCGCCGGATCAGCCACAGGTTCGTGCCGGGACCCGGGGTGTTCGTCTGCGGAGCAGTGCCTATGCCGATCATGCCGTGACTGCCATGATCGCTGTCATGGTCGCTTCTTCGGCAGCTCGGACGTGGCATGCGACACCGGTCCTGCTCGTGGCGGGCGCGACGACGCTCGTGCTGCTGCTCACCGCGGGCCGCCACGGGTACGACGGGGACGAGCTCTACTTCATCTGGGCGGGGCAGCACCCCGCACTGTCCTATTTCGACCAACCCGCGCTCGTACCGGTGCTGGCGGCCGCCCTCGACCGGCTGGCCCCGGGATCGCTGTTCGTGTTGCGCCTGCCCTCAGCGCTGGCGGTGGGTGGGGCGATCGTGGTGACCGCGTTGATCGCACGCGAACTGGGTGGCGGCAGGCGCGCGCAGGTGCTCGCAGCGAGCGCTGTGGCGGTGTCCAACGGTTTCCTCGTCGCCGGGCACCTGTTCCACACCGCCGCACTGGACCCCGTTCTGTGGACCGTGACGACCTGGTTGGTCGTCCGCTCCCTGCGCACCCGTTCCCAGGGCGACCTGCTCGCGCTGGGTCTGGTGACCGCCGTGGCGGTGAACGTGAAACTGCTGGTCTGCGCGTTCTGGGCGGTGGCCCTCGTCTGCCTGGTGCTGTCCAGGCAGCGACCGGCGTTGCCTCCACCGAGGGCGGTCCTCCCCGGGGCCCTGATCGCGATCGCGGGCCTCGCCCCCGTTCTGTACTGGCAGATCGCCAACGAGTGGCCGCAGGCGGACTTCACCAGCGCGGTCGCCGCTGAGACGAGCAGTTCTGCCGGTCGGTTCACCCAGCCCGTGGGCTACCTGGTCGGTGCCGGGTTGGTGGTTGGCGCGGTCATGCTGTGCCACGGGTTGACCCGCTTGTACCGGGACGAGCAATTGCGCCCATACCGCTTCTTGGGACACACGACCGTCGTGCTGGCCGTCGCGGTGGCGGTGGCAGGCGGACGTGCCTACTACCTGCTCGGGATGTTCCCCCTGTGCTGGGCGGCCTCAGCCGTGTGCGTCGAGCGGGCGGCCCGGAGGTGGCACCTGCTCCTCAGCCCGCCCGTCCGCCTCGCGAGCGGCGTGCTCGCCGTCGCGATGGTGCTGCCGGTGTGGCCACTGGACCAGGTGCGCGCGAACCCGTGGCTCCCCGTTCCTGAAGGAGAGCTGGGCTGGCCCGAGACAACCCGCGCCGTGGCCGCGGTCGCGGACACCCACCCGGGAGCGGTGGTGGTCGCCCAGAGCTGCTGGGTGGCCAGCGCCCTGCGGCACGGCGGAATCGAGGCGCACAGCCCGAACTGGGGCTGCTGGTCACTGTCCCGACCGCCGCGGGAGACGGATTCCCTGCTGTACCTGGGAACCGTGCCTGAGTCGATGCGGGGCGCCGCCGAGCGGGTGGTCCAAGTCGGGGTGGTCCGAACCGGATTGCCGGGCACCGTGCACGCCGAGGGAACGCCGATCTGGTTGCTGACCGGGGCGACGGAGGATTGGGACCGGCTTTGGCCTGCACTGCGCGACCTGTCGTAGTGGAGCGGACCCAGCGGGTCCTCGCCCCGCTGCCCACCTCGGGCAGCAGGGCCTCGGGTGGACGACCGGCGGGTGGTCGACGGATTGCTTTTCGAGGCAGAGACCGGCGTCTCCTGGCGTGATCTGCCCGAGCGGCACGGACCGTCGAACGCGGTCCGCAACCGGTTCTGGCGCCGGTCGCGCAACGGCGCGCCGCCGGAGCCCACCACACATCGGCGACCGCATCCCACAGGGGGCGAGCGGATTCCGCATGGACGCACCGAGCCAGCCGATCATGCCACCGGCCGCCACCGCGGCGGACCCACCACGGTCCACTCGGCCTGCGACGGCCACGACCGACCACTACCCGTCGTCGTGACCGGCGACAAGGTCGATGACCGCACCGTCTTCGAGCAGGTCATGGCCCGAGTCCGCTTCCGCGGGACGGGTCCAGGCAGGCCCACCCGCGGACGACCGTCGGCCTGTGAGCGCACCGTCCACCGCCGCCGCAACGTCTTCGAACGCTGCTTCGACCGACTCAAGCAGTTCCGCGCCATCGCCACCCGCTACGACAGAACCGCCACTTCACTCCAAGGCACGATCGACCTCACCACCCTCACCCTCTGGCTTTGAGGACAGGCCCTAGCGGCCCAGCACGGCGTGGGCGACGGTGACCTGGCCGGGTGCCAGTCGGGTGCGGCCGTCCTCGATGTCCCACAGGCTGTTCTGCAGCACCCGGCCGAGGGTCCAGCCCGCGGCGCGCTCGCGGTCGAGGCCGAGGGCGTCGGTGAGCGTGTCGAACCGCCTGCGCACGACGAGGTCCGGGGCGCCGGTGGCCACCACCGCGTCCCACCCGCTGTCGATGGCGGGCATCAGGTCGAAGCCCGGGTCGCCCACGAGGGGTTCGGGGTCGATCGCCAACCACGGTTCCCGGTCACCGGCGAGGACGTTGCCGCAGTGCAGGTCCCAGTGCAGCAGGCGGTCGCCCGGCTCGTCGAGCAGTTCGGCGACGGCCGAGGCGCAGGTGCGCAGCAGTCGACGGTCGTCGGCGTCGGGCAGCGCCCGCTCCGCCTCCGGGACCTGCTCGACGGCGCGGCGCGCGACGTCGCCGAGGCTCGGCAGCCCGTCGGGCGCGGGCACCGAGTGCAGCCTGGTGAAGATGTCGGCGAGGACGCCCATGGCCGCCTCGTCGTCCTCGACCTGTTCGAGGGTGCGGGAACCATCCAGGCGTTCCAGCAACATCGTGGTGCTGGCCGGGTCGTGGTCGAGCAACCGCACGATCCCCCGGCCGTCCCAGGCCGCCAACCCGGCGATCGCGGCCGCGGACTCCTCCTTGGGCATCTGGAACTTCAGAGCCGCCCGCCGCCCGTCCGCGTCGCGCACCGGCACCACCAGCGACGCCTCGCCGGAGGCCACGGGCCCGTCGGGCACGACCCCCCACCGCTCCAGCGACTCGGCGACCAGTCCCGGCAGGCCGGAGATCCAGGCGCTGCCCGCCTCACCGCTGCGGCGGTAGGAAGCGACCAATGCCTCGGGGAGGTCCAATCGGAACGACGAACTCATGCGCGGGATCTTCCTTCGAGGTGGACGACCGACCTTGTGGATCAATCCTACCGGGCGCCTCTGTCACCCGTTGGGATGAAATTCAGTGCTCAGCGCATGATTCTGGACCGACGGCGGTGTACCGCGGCATCGGCGAACACAACGCTGGCGCCGATCTCGCGGTGTCGTGCCGGGTCGATCCGGTCGTGGTGGCGCCACGGCGGATCGCTTGAGCGGGCCCGCGTCTTGACGGTCGGCCCTCTGCGCGGAACCCTCGAACGGGAGGGGCGCAGCGTGGCAGGGCGAAGCCGACGACTGGCCGACGTGGCTGAGCCGCAGCCGGACCGAGCGGACCGCGTCGCCTTCCTCTCCCACGCCGACCACGTCGAACGGCTGGACCGCCACCCGCGGTCCTGCGGGACAGGCGGGTCGTGGTGGTCCCCGCCGCACCGCCCACGGGGGAGGTCCCAGCGGGCGGTGCGGCCACGGGCCGTCAGGAGGGCACGGGCCGTCAGGTGCTGCGCGGGCGGGCCGACATGCTCGTGCTGTCCCTGCTGACACCCGCCGCCGCGGGATCGGGCTGGGGGGAGCACACCGCGGACTCACCTCAGACCGGTCCCCTGGGAGGTCCACCGCCACACCAGTGGCGGGCGGCCGCCCTTCGGCAGGGCCGCGGCGTGCTGCGCGGTGCGTTCGAGGCCGGGAACGCGGTCCATGGTGCGGCCCAGGTTGGCCGGGTAGGGGCGGTCGCCGGTGAGGGATTCGGTGACGTCGAGGGCTTGCGCGGTGGTGAACTCGCCGCCGAGGAGGCCCGCGGTGAACTGCGGGTCGCGCCACAGCTTGTCGGCCAGCAGGGGGCGGCAGTCGGTGATGATGCGGTCGTGGTCGAAGGCCAGTGGGGGGACGGCGTCCAGGGGGGTCCAGGTGGTGGTGCCGTCGTCGGGGCGGGTGGGGGCGACCGTGGCCCACAGGGCGATCGACAGGGTCGGGCCGCGGGGATCGCGGGAGGGTTCGTCGAACGTGGCGAGTTGGCCGGTCGCGGTGACGGCCGCGTCGGGGACGCCGAGCTTGCCGGTGACGGCGCGGCGGGTGGCTTCGCGCAGGCGTTCGCCCCTGCCCAGGAGCACGCCCGGGAGGGCCAGGGCGCCCGCGAACGGGTCCAGTGCGCGCGGTGCCACTCCCAGCAGCACCGCGCGCGCGTCCGGGTCGAAGCGCAGCACGAGGACGTCCACCGAGACCAGCGTCGACTCGATCATGGGGGGATTGTCCCGCACGTCAGCGGTGGGCCGGTGCCCGCACGGTGTAGTCCGCCCGGGTGGGGCCCGCTCCGGTGACGAGGACCGGGACGTCGAGCAGGTCCTCCAGGAAACCCACCGGGTCGGGCAGGGGTTCCAGGACCGGGGTGCAACCCGCCACCAGGTCCGAGGGGGACCCCAGTTCGGTGAGGTGGCCCGTGCCGGTCCGGTGGGCCGTGGCGACCTGGAGGTCCCGCGCGTCCAGGTGCGTCACGGCGAGGCCGTCGACGCCGCCGCACGCGGCCACGGCGTACCGCAGCAGCACGGCGTCCAGGTGACCGGCCCGCCACGCGCCCTGGTACTCCCCGGTTCCGTTGTGGCGCTCGGGGAACCGGTCGAGGACACCGCGGTCCTCGGTCGGCAGCGGGCCCGCGCCGTGCCGCGTCTGGTAGGTCCGCGTCACCCCCAGCACCCGCGCGCCCCGACCCGCGAGCAGCGCCCTGGCGTTGCGCGGCGTGACGGTGGACCAGGTGGTGTGCGGGTGGAAGCCGTGCGTCTCGTCGAGGAGGACCCCCTGCGCGCCCTCGAAGACCAGCCGCCCGGCGTCGGCGAGCCTGCCCGCCTCGTCGCCGGTCGTGATCCGCACGGCGTCGGCGAACGCCCGGTATAGGGCCACGAGGTCGTCGACCCGGGGGCCGTCGCCGATCAGCGGCTCGTGGAACCGGGCGAGCGCGTCGAGCTTGCGCCGCAGCGCGACCGGGTTCGCGCAGTCGCCCACCGTCGGTGGGGGGCCAGGAACACCCCTCAGCTCCTGGCCCTCCACCACCTCGCCCGGCCGGGCTCCCCGCGCGGCCAGCAGCGCGTACCAGGCGGTCTCGCCAATGCCCTTGCCGCACGACCCGTGCCGGTCGCGTCCCCTGGCGTCCTCCCGCGCCCGGTTCGCCGCGACGTGGAACGGGGTCGTCAGCAGCGCGTCGGCGTCGACCGACACCAGGCCCAACGGGTCGGCGACGCCGAGCGCCGCCAGTTCCCGCGACTCCGCCGCCAGCGCGATCGGCTCCACCAGCACGTGGCGGGACAGCCAGGTCGGCACGCCCGCGAGCGTGCCGGACCCGAACTGGCTGAACGTGTGGTGCCTGCCGCCCGCGACCACGTTGTGCGCGGCCTGCGCGCCCCCGTTGAACCGCACCACCGCCGACACCGAGCCGTCGGCGCACAGCGCGTCGACCACCGCCCCCTTGCCCTCGTCGCCGAACCCCAGCCCGACGACGACCACGTGCTGGTCCACGTCAGCTCAGCACCACGTCGTCGGGACCGTCGATGCCCAGCGGGGCGGCCGACTTCGCCAGCGACCTCGCGCTCGCACCGACCGAGACCAGCGCCTTGCCCACGGCCCTGCTCTCGGCGACCGAGCCGACGTCGGCCAGGTCCACCAGCGCCTGGTCCAGGTCGACCACCCGCTCCTCCACGCCGATCGTGGCGGCGATCAGCTCGCACACCGCGCCGGGGTCGTCCAGCTTGAGGAAGTTCTGCCCCAGGATCTGGCGCCAGTGCTCACCGATGGCGTCGTCGTCGTAGTACGAGGACTGGTTGGGCAGGATGAAGTACACGTTCCACTTGCGGGCCAGCTCGCGGTACACCGACACCGGGTCGATGTCCTGCGCGACGTCGTCGCCGATGACCCGGCGGATGTGCCGCGCCTCCAGCCGGGGCTTGTTCAGCTCGTCGCCGATGAGGAACAGGTAGCCCTTGCGGCCCCGCTTCTGCCACGCGTCGGTGACCACGTGCCGGGCCACGAAGTAGGCGGCCAGCTCGTAGGACTCGCTCTTCTGCCCGCCGCCACCACCCTCCAGGAAGATGTCGCGCAGCTGCTCGTCCATCCGGTTGTCCGACTCGAACTGCCCGACCTGCAGCGGCACGCGGTCGCTGTCGGCGTCACCGATCCCGCCGAACATCAACTGCGGGTCGGCGAGGTACCCCTTGCGCTGCAACAGCCCGTGCAGCTTGCCGAGCTTGCCCTGCATGATCCTCGGCACCGCGCCCATCGAGCCGGTCACGTCGAACAGCACCGCGATCGGCGTCGAGTCGGCGTGGTCGGGCGAGTCGCGGCACTCGCGGGCCGCCACGCCCAGCGGGTCCAGCGCGGGAGCGGCCTTCCAGCTCCTGGACGGCTTGCCCTTCGTCGCCGCGGTGTAGCCGAAGTCGGCGATCCCCTTCGCCGCGCGGAAGGTCTTGGCCGCCAGGTAGGCGTTGTCGTCCCACTTGCCGTGTCCCATGGTCATGCTCCTGTCGTTGGGGGGAGGGCGAACGGGCGGAAGACCCGCGCGCCGTAGAGCTCGTCGAGCAGTTCGTCGTACTCGCCCAGCAGGTCGACGGCGTCCGGTCGCCGCGACGGCCGGTCCTGCGCGCACCCGCGGGCGAACGTGATCTGCCTCTTCTCGTCGGGTGCCAGCAGGTCCAGCATCAGCGTGTGTGCCATGTGGACGTCCGTCGCGGTGGTGACCGGTTCCCCCCGGCGGACTTCCGGCGGGTAGGCGGTGGACTTGCCGGTCGCGAGCAACCGCTGCCCGCTCTCGACGGCGAACGACCACCCGGCCAGCACGATCCCGTGCTCCTCGGGGTGCACCAGCACGTTCTCGGCGGTGACCGCACCGTGCACCAGCCCGAGCCGGTGCGCCCCGGCCAGCGCCTTGAGCAGCCTGCGGTGCATCCACGCGTAGTCGCGGCCGTCCAACCCGCCCGGGAACGCGCGCCGCACGTCGGCGAGCGTCACGAACCCGTCCACCAGCGGGTCGAGCACCGTGAACGCCCGCTCACCCCGGCCGAGAGCACCGGAGGTGTCGAGCAGGCGCGGGTAGTAGGGGCGCAGCCAGCGGTGCCGGTCGGTGAACCGCTCCAGCGCCCGCAGCGCGTCCCACTCGCTGTGCAGCAGGGGGTTCAGCGCCGGGTTGCGCACCACCTTGACCACGTGCGGACCGTCGGCCCGGTACACGTTCGCGACGCTGCCGACGGCGAACGGTTCACCGATCCGGTAGGTGCCGGTCGCCGTGCGCAGTTCGACCGTCGCGCCCCGCGTCCACTCGTGGTGCATCCGGTTCAGCTCCGCGGACGCCGCGTGCGCCCGGGTGTCCCCCTCGCCGGTCACGTCCGGGTGCAGGACGGAAGCCAGCGCCCGGTACAGCCGCTGCGCCTCCGCGCGCCGCTTCGGATCGGTGGTGGGGGACCCGAAGAGCCCGGCGGCCGATCCGGCCCGCTCGACCCGTTCCAACGCGTCTGCCCTGGTGAACATAGTTTGAGTCTATACGACTCAAACTCGGGGCGCAACCGTCCCCGTCCGAGGAAGGCGGCGGCGCGCACTACCGGGTAGCGCTTCCGGCGGCGAGGCATTGCCTGTCCGTGCGGGGTGGGGTGGGGTTGATGAACCCGTGCTGCTCCACCCCTCCCCCGGTTCAGTTCTGGGGTACCACCAGCCCCAGGTTGTAGGCGGCGATGACGAGCTGGGCGCGGTCGCGCGCCTCGAGCTTGCTCAACAGCTTGCCGACGTGGGTCTTGACCGTCTTGACCGAGATGCTCAACGTGTCCGCGATCTCGGTGTTGGACAGGCCGCGGCCGATGACGGTGAGGATCTCCACCTCCCGCTGCGTGAGCCCGTCGGCGGGGAGCGGCTGGTGGCGCGGGGTGGAGAGGTAGTGCTCGACCAGGTGGGTGAGGACCACGGGCGCGAACGGGGACTCGCCCGCGTGCGTGCGGCGGACGGCGCTGATGAGCTCGTCGAGGTCGGTGTCCTTGAGCAGGAACCCGCTGGCCCCGGCGCGCAGGGCACCGTGGACGTGCTCGTCGAGCTCGAACATCGTCAGGACGAGAACCTTGGTGTGGGCCAGGTCCGGGTCGGTGGTGATGTCGCGGGTGGCGGCGATGCCGTCGCGCCCGGGCATGCGCAGATCCATCAGCACCACGTCCGGGCGCAGCTCCTTGGCCAGCGCCACCCCGTGGTCGCCGGTTTCGGCCTGCCCCACCACGACCAGGTCCGGCGCGGCACCGATGACCGCGGCCAGGCTGTGGCGCAGCAGTGCCTGGTCGTCGACCAGCAGGACCCGGATCGGGGCGGTCATCGGGCGGCCCCGTCGGGGAGGCGCGCGGTGAGCGAGAAGCCGGTGGCGGCGGGGGCGGCGTCGAGCGTGCCGCCCAAGGCGTCGACCCGCTCGCGCAGGCCCACCAGGCCGTGGCCTGCGCCGCGGGTGGGGTACCACTCGGTGCGCGGGCCGTCGTCCCGCACGACCACCACGACGCAGCCGCCGTCGCGAGCCAGGTGGACCAGGAGGCCGGTCGGTCCCGCGTGGCGGGAGGTGTTGGCGATGGCTTCCTGGACGATCGCGCAGACCGCCGCCTGGACGCCCGGGGAGACCTCGCCGAGGTCGTCGACGGACAACCGGGCGGTGTGGCCCGCCGCGCGGGCGGCGTCGACGATGCCGGGGAGGTCGGACAGGCTCCGCACCGGGCGCAGCGGCACGGAGTTCCGGTCGCCCGCGCGCAGCACGGTCAGCATGCGCCGCAGCTCCGCGACCGCGTCCCGGCCCAACCGCTCCACGTCCACCAGTGCCTGCTCGGACTCCCCGGGCACCCGGCGGGCGGCCGCGGCGCGCATGATGATCACCCCCAGGCCGTGGGAGACGATGTCGTGCAGTTCCCCGGCGATCCGAATCCGCTCCCGGTCGGCCGCCCGCTCCGCCGCCCACGCGGTGAGCCGGGCCTCGTACTCCGCCCTGCGGCGGCGGGCGCGGACCACCGTCCAGGCGGTCACCCCGACGGCCAGCACGGCCACCGCGGGCGGGATCACCACCGCCCCCGGCCCCTGGGCGCCCACCGCCAGGAGCACCGCCGAGAGCACGAGCAGCGCGGCCGCGCAGACGAGCCACGCGCGTGACCGCCGAACGGGTCGATCGCCTGTTGTCATCGTGTTCACACTACCGCGCTCGTGGCGGGAATCCGCATGCGCGGGATTCCCACAAGCCGCGCACCGAGGGAGTCCCGATCACCCCATTCAGGTGATGGCACAACACTTTCCGCTCGTTGCGGTCCGTGGTAGCTTCGACTGTACGCGCGTCCCAGAGGGTATCTGGTGGAAGCGGATCAGGTCCTGCGGGGGCAGGGAGACCGGGAGCACCGCCGACGTCGTCGCGACCGGGGGCACCGGTCACAGGTCCAGCTGCGCGAAGAACCGGCGGAACAGCGGATCTGGTGGTGCACCGGAGAGTTGAGAGGTCACCGCAGGACACACACGTGGGGGATGAGTGCTGCACCAGGGGGAAGACATCGAGCGCGGGGCCTCCGGGTCCACCGCGGGCCAGGACGGGGTGGAGGAGGCACTGGCGAAGGCGGCCGCCCTGATCACCTTCGCCGCGCGCAACCACCAGTACCACCGCGACGGAGCCGAGCGGTTGCCCACGCCGCACGCCCGCAGGCACGCCGCACGCCTGCTGGTCTCCACCACGACGACATCGTTGCGGTGCACCGCCCCGCCACCGGGTGCGGAGTTCGCCGAACTCGTCGACCTCGTGGCCGCGCTGCCCGGGCGCGGGGTCCGGGTCGAGCTGCTGTGCACGGTGAAGCACTTGGCCGAGCCCGTCCGGGGCACCCTTTTGTCCACAATGGACAACGGAGTCGCGGTGCGGGTGCGGGCCTCGGCGCGACCGAGCCCGCACCTGCTCATCGCGGACGGGGCGGATGCGGTGCTCGCGTCCGGCACGGAGGCGGTGCTGGTGCGCGCTCCCGCCGTGCTGGCGGGGCTGAGCGCCTTCTTCGCCAGCACCTGGGCCGAGGCGACCGACCTCGGCGAGCACGCGCGGCTGAGCGACCGCAGCCTGGGCGCGCTCGGCGCACGGGTGCTGTGCGCTCTCGTCGCCGGTCACACCGACGACGCCGCGGCCCGCGAGCTGGGCATGTCGGTGCGCACCTACCGCAGGCACGTCGCGGACATCATGCGCGAGCTGGACGTGACCTCCCGGTTCGCCGCCGGGGCCCGCGCCGCGGCGCTCGGCCTGTTCCCGACCGAGCGCTGCGCGCCCTGACCGGGCGCGGGGGCGCGGGCACTCCCGGCGGTGGTGCTCGCGCTCAGGCATCCCGCGCTCGGAACGAGACGGCGGCCACAGCGACGGCCAGCACCACCCACGCGACCACGAAACCCGTTCCGACCAGAGCGCTCAGCGAGCCGAAGCGCCCCGCTCCACTGTGGAACCACATGCCGTACCCGGCGGTGTCGGGCAGGTACGCCGCGAACGCCGTCCGGTCGCGCAGCAGCGGTCCGGCGATGAAGTAGTACACGAGCAGCCCGGCCACCGCGGGGATCGTGCGGCGGATGACCGTGGCCACCGACGACGACAGCACAGCGGTCAGCGCCAGGTAGGCGGCGGCGCCACCCACACCGACCGCGAAGTCGCCGAACGGCGGCACCACCGCCGCATCACCCAGCACCAGATCGGCCACCACCAGGCCACCGAGGACCACCACCAGGGCGGTGGGTACCGCGATCAGCACCAGCGCCACCACCTTGGACAGGTGCAGGAGCACGCGGCGGGGCACGACGGTGAGGGAGGTCTGGACCTGACCGCCGGTGTACTCCGACGTCGCCGCCAGCACCCCGAGGATGATGAACCCGGCCTGGGTGTAGCCGATCGGGGCCAGTCCGATGTCGAGCGCCGAGGCGGTGCCCGTGCTGCCCTGCCTCCCCGCCGTGGCGAAGGCAACCGCGAGGACCGCCGAGACGAGCAGCGAGCCCGCGGCGGTGAGCAGGGTGGCGGGCAGGCTGAGCAGCTTGAGCACCTCGGCGCGGCTGGACCGGGTGAACTCGCTCCCGCGGGCCCGGGTGGGTGCGACCGTCGTCATCACGCGTCCCTCCTCGTGAAGGCGGTGAACCCGCAGGCGAGCAGCAGGACGACCCACACCGCCATCACCACACCGCCGGTGAGCGGGGACAACTCCACCGGCACCCTGACCTCGGTGAGGAACATGCGCATGCCTGCCAGGTCGGGGAAGTAGACCGCGAGCGGGGTGACCTTGGAGAGCAGGAACGTGACCGTGACGACGGAGGTGTTGAGGACCAGCACCGCCAGCGGGACGACTCCGTTGCGGGTCAGCAGCGTGATGCCGAAGGCGAGCAACGCGGTCAGCACCCAGTAGAGGACGACGCCGGGCACCCGGGTCGCGGCGGCCCCGTCGAGCGCGTGCGCGTGGTCGCCGACCACCGCCTGCACGCAGGAGAGGGTGATCCCGGTGGCGATGGCCGACATCAGCACGACCGCGGTGGTCAGCGCGGCGACCTTGGCCAGGAGGAACCGCGTCCGGGACGGTACCGCGGTGAGGCTGGTGGTGATCTGCCGTCCGGAGCCCGCGCTCTCCCCCTCGGTGAAGTACTCGCTGCTGGCCGCGACCACGCCGAGGACGATGGCGCCCGCGACCCCGAACGCGAGTTCCTGGTAGCCGAGGTCGGGTCCGGCCTCGGGCTTGGACCCGTTCGCGATCGCCGAGCTCGTCGAAACCGCGGACAGGACACCGACGACCGCGGGCACGGCGATGCCGATGGCGAACGCGGCCCAGACCGACGGCAGCGAGGTCAGCTTGCGCAGCTCTCCCGAGTAGGCGCTCACCGCGCGTCCCCCCGCGCCCCGGTGGTGAGCGCGAAGAACGCGTCCTCGAGGGTGCGGTGCGCGCCGGTGACCTCGGCCAGGGTGCCCTGCTCGACGACCCGCCCGCCATTGATGATCACGACGTCGTCGACCACCTCGGCCAGTTCGCCCATGAGGTGGCTCGACAGCAGGACCGTGTGCCCGGCCTCGGCGCGCTCGCGCAGGAACCGGCGCATCCAGCGGATGCCCTCGGGGTCCAAGCCGTTGACCGGCTCGTCGAGCACCAGCGCGGCGGGATCGCCGAGCAGCGCGGCGGCCAGGCCCAGCCGCCTGCCCATGCCCAGCGAGTAGCTGCCCACGCGCTTGCGGGCGGCACCGGTCAGGTCGACCTCGGCGAGCACCTCGTCCACCCGCCGCCGTGGGATGCCCGCCGCGGCGGCCACCCAGCTCAGGTGCGCCCGCCCGGTGCGCGCGCGGTGGGCGCCGGACCCGTCGAGCACGGCGCCGACCGTGCGCAGCGGGTCGGGCAGCCGCTCGAACGGGACCCCGTCGACCAGGGCGGTGCCGGAGGTCGGGCGGTCGAGGCCGAGCAGGATTCGCAGCGTCGAGGACTTCCCGGCGCCGTTGGGGCCGAGGAAGCCGGTGACGCGGCCGGGCCGGGCTTGGAAGGTGACGTCGGAGAGGATCAGCGCCGACCCCCGCCGCTTCGTGAGCCTGTCGATCGTCAACATGTGGCGTTCACCCCGTCGGAGCACTGGTTTGTCGAGGTCCAGTCAACCGGTGGGCCGGGGCGGGCACATCGGCCCCGGGCCTGATCTTCGTCGAGCCCGCGCATCGGACCTGGGTCTGACGCGGCTGTTCACGCGATGAGCTGGTGGGTGGCGAGCTCGCGGTAGAGCCCGCTGCGGGTGAGCAGGCCCTCGTGGGTGCCCCGGGCGACGATCCGGCCGCCGTCGAAGACCAGGATGAGGTCGGAGTCGACGACGGTGGACAGCCGGTGCGCGACGACGAGCAGCGTGCACCCCGCCGAGGCGCGCTGGACCGCCTGCCTGGCCAGCATCTCGTTGTGCCCGTCCAAGTTGGACGTCGACTCGTCGAGCAGCAGCACCTCGGGTCGGGACAGCAGTGCGCGCGCGATGGCGAGCCGCTGGCGCTCCCCGCCCGAGAGGGCGACGCCGGATTCCCCGACTTCGCTGTCCAGACCCCGGCTGGAGCGCTGGACCAGGCCGGTGAGGTTGACCGCGGACAGCGCCTCCCAGCACTCGACGTCGGTGGCCCCGGGCGCGGTGAGGGTCAGGTTCTCCCGCAGGGTTCCCGCGAGGGCGGGCGCGTCCTGCTCGACGTAGGCCACACCCGCGCGCAGCTGCGCGGCGGTCAACGTGGCCGCGTCCACACCGCCGACGGTGATGGTCCCCGACTCCGGCGGGTAGAAGCCGACGACGAGGTTGAGCGCGGTGCTCTTGCCCGCTCCGGACGGACCCACGAGCGCGACGCGCGCCCCCCGTTCGATGTCGAAGGACACGCCGTCCAGGGCCGGGTCGCCACCTCCACCCGTGTCGTAGCCGAAGCGGACGTCGTGGAAGGACAGCGCGTGCCGCGCGCCACCGCCGTCGGCGGGCGCGGTGGGGACGACCGCCGCCCGCCGCCGCACCTCGTCCTCGGACGGCAGGTCGCGGATCTCCTGGATGCGGTCGAGGGCACCCAGCGACGAGCCCAGGGTGCCGACGGCGGCGAAGATCTGGCCCAGCGGTGCGACGAGCAGGAAGACGAACATCAGGAACGACACCAGGTCGGGCATCGCCAGTTGCCCGGAGGCCACCCGGTAGCCGCCGACCCCGAGCACGATGATCAGCATGGCCTGCGTGGTCAGCACCGACATCGGCTCGATGACCGAGGACGCCCGCGCCAGCCGGAGCCCCGCGTGCCAGGACGCGGTCGCGTGCCGCTGGAGCAGTTCCTCCTGGCGGTCGGTCGAGTTCCCCGCCCGGATGGTCCGGATTCCCCGCACGGCCCGGTCGACCGCGGCGGTGAGCGCCCCCACCTGGGCCTGGACCTCCTGGCTGGCGCGCCGCACGCCCTTGGCCAGAACCGCGGTGATCGCCGCGAACACCAGCGCGACCAGCACGGTGAGACCGAACAGCAGCGCGTCGATGTAGACCAGCGCTCCCAGCGCGCCGATCACCGTGACCGTACCGCCGACTCCCGCCAGCACCCCGCGGGCCAGCGCGAGGCGCAGGACTGTGGTGTCGCTGCTGACCCGGGAAACCAGGTCGCCGGAGCGCCTCCGGTCGAACTCGGCGATCGGCAGCCGCAGCAGCGCCGACACCAGCGATCGCCGGGCGGAGAGCACGACCCCCTCTCCCATTCGCTGCAACAGGTACTGCTGCACCGACATGATCACCCCGACCGCGAGGAACAGCGCGCAGGCGCCCACCGCGAGCGCGGCACCGGGGTCGCCGTGCTGGACCGCGGTGATGATGGCGTTCACCACCACCGGTTGCGCGAGGGCCGCGACCGCGCCGAGCACGCTGAGCCCGGCCGCGGGGAGCAGTGTCCCGCGCTGCTGCCGCACCAACCCCCACAACACCTTCGCCGGGCGTGGACGTGTGATCGCACCCATGGCACCAAACCCCCGTTTTCATTGGTCGCCCGGCCGGACAATCTGCGGCCGCGGTGGTCACCATACAGATTTCTTGCCGATTCCGTCGAGTGCGTGCTACGTTGATTTCGGGGAGACGGCATGGGGCTGCCGAGCGGGGAGAGCGTGATTTTCGCCGCTCAGGATGACCTTTTTGTCTTCCTTTCCACCAACACGCTGGAACACACTGGGAGGTACATCGTGCTGTCCGTCTACATCGCACCGGTCTTCGAGAAGATCGGCGGCTTCCGCGAGGTCACCAACGGCTACCCGTTCTGGGACAACCGCGACATCTTCGGTGGCTACACCTTCATCGGCTGAGCACCCGCCGGTGGGGCGGGGTCCGGAACCCGCCCCACCGGCACCACCGCCGCACACAGCGGCAAAAGCGGGTCTGACCAGGCAACCAAGATCGCGGAGGCAGTCGTGCCCTTCGTCGTGCTCCCGGACGACCCACTCTCCGCCGCCGCCGGGGAGCGGGCAGGCGACATCGTCGGCGACCAGGTCCTGCGGTACCCGTCCGGGCGCCCGTGGATCATCTCGACACCGGACGCGCAGTGGCACGAGATCGCGTCCCCGCCCGGTGCCCGAATTGTTTCCACCACCCCCCCGGCGACCGCGCTCGACATCGACCGGTTGACCGGGAATCCCATTGATCACCACTCGTGGAATTCCGTCGCCGGACATATTTCTGCCCACGCCCATTTTATCGGCCAAGGGCCGGGCGGCACCCGTTTCCAGGGAAACCTGTCAGGTTCCTGTCGATTCTTCTGGGCGCTGGACAACAACCTGCCACTCGTGTCGGACTCACCCGCCGTGCTGCGCGCCATGACCGGTGCCGCGCCCGACCTGACCTCGGTGGCGCTGTCGCTGGCGAAGGCGATGCCGATCCAGCCGTTCGCGCACCGCACAATGTGGTCGGGGATCACCGCGGTGGGGATCGGGCGGTGGCTGCGGCTGCCACCCGGCGGGGTCCCGAGCACGCACCGCTGGTGGTCACCCACCGGTGGGCCCGCGCTCCCGGTCGCGGAAGCCGCGGCCGGTGTGCGCGACGCGCTGCGGGACGTCCTGCGCGCGCAGTCGCGGTCGGCGGGCCTGGTGACCGCGGACCTGTCGGGAGGCCTGGACTCGACGAGCATCTGCTATGCGCTCGACGACCTCGGCAGGCGGTTCCGCGCCTTCCGCACCTCCTCGACGAGCCCGTGGAACGACGAGACCGGGCGGGCCAGGGCAGCCGCCGCCGATCTGGGGGTCGAACTGGTCGAGTTCCCACCGCTGTCGGAGACCAGCACGGCGTTCACGCTGGACGCCCGCGCCGACCCGGTGGAGCTGGCCGAGGGCCCGGTGGTGTGGTCGGCTTCCCGCGGTTACCTGGACGTGCTGGCCCCGGCGGTGGCCGCGACGGGGTCGCGGGTGCACTTCACCGGTCTCGGCGGTGACGAACTCTTCGACGTCGTGCCCGGTGTGTACCGGTCGGTGTGGGCTGAGCGCGGACTGGGCGCGCTCGGGGTCCTGCGCAGGCACCAGCTGTCCGGCAAGTTCCCGTTGCGCCCGTTCGCCTCCGGGGTCGCCGACCGGCGTTCCTACGCCGCGCACCTGCGGTCGATGGTGGCCGCGGTGGCCGCGGGCCGAGCCGCGCGGCGGGCGGACTCCTACTCGTGGTTCCCGCCGCCGGTGCTGCCCGGCTGGCTGACCGCCGAGGGGCGCGCGCTGGTGGTGGGCGCGCTCGAGGAGGCGGCGGCCGGGGACCCCGAGCCGCTCGGCGCGGACCCGACCGCGCACCAGGTGGTCGAGTCGATCAGCTACCAGGGGCAGATCCTGCGGCAGTTCGGCGTGGTGTTCGCGGGCACCGGCATCACCTGGCAGGCCCCGTTCACCGACCGCCAGGTGGTCGAAGCGGCGCTGCGGGCGCCGGTGTCGGCGCGCTTGGACGCCCGGGAGGACAAGCGGCTGCTGGCCGAGGCGGTGGCCCCGTTCATGCCGCGCGCGTTGTTCGCCAAGCGGGACCGCGGTGATTTCACCGCCGACATCTACGCCGAGCACCGCAGGCGCAGGCACGACCTGGTGGCGGGCTTCGCCACGGCCCGCCTCGCAGACCTCGGGCTGGTCGACCCGCACCGCCTGCTGCCGCACCTGGACTCCCCCGCGCTGGCGGACGTGGGTCTGCTGGAGCTGGAGAGGGTCGTCGGCGCCGAGCGGTGGCTGCGGGCCATCGACAACGAGACGAGGAGCACCGGATGACACTGCGCCTGCGCCCCGGCGTGACCATCCACGAGTCCGGCGACCAAGCGATCCTGCTCGGCACCGGCCGCGACGCCGCCTACTGGCGCCTCAACGGGACCGCCAAGCAGATGGTCACCCTCCTGCTCGACGGCCGCGACGTCGAGGCCGTCGTCACGGCCACCACCGCGCTGGTGGCGGCCGACGCCGCCGTGGTCCGCCGCGACGTGGAGAACCTGGTGACGGCACTGGTGGACGCGAAGCTCGCGGAGGACGTCGGATGACCGGCATCCGGGCCCGGCTCGCCGTGGGCGTCGCCCGGGTGCTGATCACGCTCCCGCCCCGGCGGCTGGCGCGGGCGGTGGCGTTCCTGCACCGCGGTGCGCGCCCGGCGTCCGCGGAACTCACCCAGCGGGCGCGGGACACCGTCTGCGCGACGAGCGCGCGGTGCACCGGCCAGGGCTGCCTGCCGCGCTCGGTGGCCGTGGTCGTGTACTGTCGCCTGCACGGGCGCGCACCGGACTGGTGCACCGGTTTCGCACTGGACCCGTTCACCGCGCACGCCTGGGTGGAGGTGGACGGCGCGCCGGTCGGCGAACCGCCCAAGGTCGCCGAGTACATCATCAGCCAGGCTGTCCGACTGCGGTCGCCTGCCGCTGCCTGAGGCAGCGGACGAGGCCGGGGCCGGTGCGATCATCCCGCACCGCCCCCGGCCCGTCAGGACAACGGGCGGGGTGTGCCCCCAGGCCCGTGCACGGCGTGAGTGCGGGTTCGGCCAGGTCCTCGTACCCGAGCCGACTCAACCGGTTGTGCTGGTGCGCAGCGGCGCCGGACACACCGTCGACCACGCGGCGACCAGTTCCCCGGGTACCGAGCGGGCACGGACGACGATGGGGGACCGCGCGGCTCAGCGGTGCCGGGAAGCACCACGGCGGGGGCGAGAACGTCCTCAGCGACCGCTTCCCCCACGGCGAGGGCTGCTCCCGACGTGGCAGACGGGCAGGTGCGCCGGGCGAACCGGAGTTCGGGGGTGGACGAACCGACGGTGTCGCCCGGTGCCGCGTGAGGTCGGCCACCTCGTGGGCTCACCCCGCTTCCGCGCGGTGCGGACCGGCGCACGCGCGACCCTCGTGGCCGGGTGGTGGGGGACGATGATGGGTGGGAGTGCGGGCGGGCGGCCCGGCGGGAGTGGAGGCGTCATGGCGACCCCGATCGGCGCCAAGCGGGTCGTGAGCCGGGAGCAGGTCGTGCGGGGCGCGTCCCGGTTCTTCCTGGAGCACGGCACGGTGGACATGGACCGGTTGGCGACGGCCCTGGCCATCAGCCGGGCGACCCTCTACCGGGTGGTGCGCAGCCGGGACGGTCTGCTCGGTGACGTGCTGTGGCTGCTGGCCGAGCGGCTCCTGGTGCGGGCGCGGCAGCAGCGCAGGCGCGGCGGGGACGACGGTGTCCTGGAGGTGACCCAGCGGTTCACCGACCAGATCCGCGGGTCGGCGCCGTTCCGGGCGTTCCTGCGCGGTGAGCCGGAGACGGCCGCGCGGGTGCTGCTCAACGCCACCGGCGGGGTGCACCGGCGGGCGGTGTCGGCGCAGCGGGAGATCCTGCGGGAGGTGCACGGCCCCGGTGGGCCGTGGTCGCCGTCGGCGCTGGACCAGCTCGCCTACCTCTACGTGCGCATCGTCGAGTCGATGATCTACGCCGAGCTGCTGGGCGGTGCCCCGCTCGACCCCGCCCTGGCCGAGCGGGCCGCCAGGGCGGTGCTGCGGCCCTCCGGGTGAGGTGCCCCGCGCCCGTGCGACGGCGGTCTCACGATTTCCGCCCGTCCTGGTGCGGGGTGTGCGGGTCCGGTTACGTTCCGTGTGCCCCCACCCCCCATCGTCGCGGGAGCCGGTATGCCGATTTCCCCCTGGCGCCGCGTCGGCCTGGTCACGGCCGCGCTCGCCCTGCTCGCCCCGACCGCCGTCCCGGCGTCGGCCACCGCCGCGGCGGACCCCGTGCCCCGGGTCGTCGGCCCGCTGCCGGGGACCGCGCCCGGTGATCGGCTGGCCGAGCGGATCGAGGACACCTACCCCTTCTTCGCCACCCCCGTCGACCTGGCCGCGAGCGGCTACGTCGAGCAGGAGTTCCACCTCTCCGGGCTGGCCGACGGCTGGTCCGCCGCGGGTGCGCGGGTGGCCGACGAGGTCCCGTACACGACCAGGGTCGTGGTGCGGCGGCCCGCGCGGGCCCGCGACTTCTCCGGGACGACCCTGGTGGAGTGGCAGAACGTCACCGCCGGGTACGACCTGGACGCGCTGTGGAACGCCGACTCGGTGGTGCGCGCGGGCCACGCGTGGGTCGGGGTGTCGGCCCAGCGGGTCGGGGTGGAGCAGCTACGCGGGTGGA
Source organism: Actinokineospora spheciospongiae (assembly GCF_003182415.1). Taxonomy (NCBI): domain Bacteria; kingdom Bacillati; phylum Actinomycetota; class Actinomycetes; order Pseudonocardiales; family Pseudonocardiaceae; genus Actinokineospora; species Actinokineospora spheciospongiae. The sequence continues at coordinate 221,943 of NZ_QHCP01000007.1, forward strand.
GTCCCGCCCGCTACGGAAACCTCGACGTGACCGGCGGCGGCCGCTTCCCCGCCGACGAGCTGTCCTACGACATCTTCACCCAGGCCGGCCGTGCCGTGGACCTGGGCACGGTCATGGGCGGGCTGCGGACCAGGACCCTGCTGGCGATCGGGGCCTCCCAGTCCTCGGCCCGGATGGCGATCCTCTACGACCGGGTGCTGCCGCAGACGAGCCCGGTGTTCGACGGCTACGCCTTCGTCGTCGGCGCGGCGCCGACGCGGGCGGGCGCGGAGCCGGTCTTCCAGGTCCAGTCCGAGACCGACGTGCGCAGCGCGCAGCGGCCCGCGGACACCGACCGGTTCCGCCGCTGGGAGGTCGCGGGCGCGGCGCACTCCGGGTACGAGGGGCAGGCCTACCGGGCCCCCATCTCCGAGCGCGACCTGGGCGGGGCGCCGGAGTACGCCTGCGACCGGCCGCCGTTCAGCCGGGTGCCGATGCACCACGTGACCGCGGCGGCCTACGAGCACCTGCGCGCGTGGGTGCAGCGGGGCACGCCGCCGCCGACGGCCCGGCCGCTGGAGTTCGAGGCCGACGGGGTCACCAAGAAGCGCGACGCGCTGGGGCTCGCGCTGGGCGGCATCCGCCTCTCGCAGGTGGTCGCGCCGATCGCGCTGAACACCGGTGACAACACCGGCGAGGCGTTCTGCCGCCTGTTCGGCACCCACGAGCCCTTCGACGGGCCGACGCTGTCCCGGCTCTACCCGAACCCCGCGAGCTACCTGGGCCCGGTCGTCAGCACCGACGCCGCCAACGTCCACGCGGGTCACCTGCTGCCCGCCGACGCGCGGGAGAACCTGCGGGACGCCGTCGCGAGCGGCATCGGGCGGCCCGCCCGCCACGGAGGAGGATCATGAACGTCCTGACGTCGACCCGGTGGCGCCGATCGGGGGTGTTCGCGGGGCTGCTGGCGCTCGTCGCGACCTCAGCGGTGGCGGTGGCGCCTGCGCGGGCCGCGGTGGAGGCGGTGCGGGCCGGGTTCACCCCGGTCGTGTTCGTCCACGGCCAGCAGGGTTCGGCGCAGCAGTGGGAGTCCAACGCCATGCGGTTCTCGGTCAACGGCTACGCCGACGGCCTGCTGCACGCCTACGAGTACGACACCAGCACCGCGAGCAACGACCAGGCCGTCGCGGGCCTCGACGGGTTCATCGCGGGCGTCCGCGCCCGCACCGGTTCGCCCCGGGTGGACGTCGTCGCGCACTCCCGGGGCACGTCGGTCGCGCAGACCTACCTCGCCACCCCCGAGCGGGCGGCCTCGGTGCGCAGGTACGTCAACGTCGACGGGCGCTCCAGCGCCACCCTGCCCGGCGGCGTCCCCACGCTCGCGCTCTGGGGCAGCCTGCAACCCGACGGCTCGATCGGCGGCGCGGCCAACGTGCACCTGCCCACCCTGGGGCACACCGAGACCACCACCTCCGCCGAGGGCTTCGCCCACATCCACCGGTTCCTGCGCGACCGCCCGGCCCGCACCACCGCGGTGCTGCCCGAACCGCCCGACCGGGTCGTGATCGCGGGGCGGGCGCTGTACTACCCGCAGAACCAGGGCGTCGAGGGCGTGCTGCGGGTCTGGGAGGTCGACGACCGCACCGGCGCCCGCCGGGGCGGGGCCGCGCACACGGTCACGACCGGCCCGGACGGCTCCTTCGGCCCGCTGGAGGTCAACGGCCGCAAGCACTACGAGGCGGAGGTGGTGCGCGAGGGCCAGCAGACCCACCACTACTACTTCGAGCCCTTCGAGCGCTCCAACCGCTTCGTGCGGTTGCAGATCTCCCGCCCCGGCGGCATCACCGACCACGTCGACAGGTGCCCCGGCCACTCCGCCTTCACCGTGATCCGCAACCGCGAGTGGTGGGCCGACCAGCAGGCGGCGGGCGACAACGACCGCCTGCGGTTCGACGGCGTGGACGTCCTGGCCCCCGCCACCGCCCCCCGGCTGCGCCAGATCCTCGCGGCCTTCGTCTTCGACGACGGCTGCGACGGCGCGTCCGCGCCGGGGGTGGCGCTGCCCCCGTTCAGCACGCTGCCCTTCGTGACCGGGACCGACCGGTACGTGCCCGCCCAGCCGGACGCGGGCCGCACCGTCCGGGTCACCCAGGCGGTGCGTGGCAGCGGCGGCGCGACCCGCACCGTGGCCACGCGGAACTGGCCGTCGGACCGGCACTCGATCACGGTGCAGTTCAAGGACTACGTCGGCATCGGTTCCTGAGCACCGCCGGAGGCGGGTGGCGGCGCTCCGGGGTCACCAGAAGCGCTGGACGCGGCGGGCGGCCTCGGCGATCTCCCCGCCGTCGATCGGGTGGCGGTGCGGGGCGATGCCCGCGGCGGGCCACTCGACGACGAGGTCGAACGGGGTCGGGGGCGGGTTCGGGGAGAGCCAGAAGCGCAGGGTGAGTTCCAGCAGGTCCGGTGTGGACGTTCCGGCGCTGCCGCGCAGCAGGGGCGGGGTGCCGGGGTCGGCGCCCGCGTGGGCGACGCGGACCCGGACCGCCGCGGGGTCGGTGCGGCCCGGCACGGGGGCGAAGAGGGCACCGGCCTGGGCGTCGGTGCGGCCGAACCAGGTTTCGTGCGGCCGGTCGCCCCGGCGGGCCGCGGCGACCAGTTCGAGGACGCAGCCTTCCTCGTGGACGCGCAAGCAGGTCAGGGCGATGACCGCGTCCCGCGTGCGGGTCAGGATCTCCTGCTTGGGGATCAGCACCCCGAGCACCCCGGGGGGTGGGGCGTCGCCGACCGGGGGTGTGCCGCCGGGACCCATCACGCGCACCTGTTTCCGTCGTCGGGTGGAGTCCTCGTCACGGTACACGTGTGGACCCCCCGTCATCGGGGGGTCCACACGCGACTGTCAGCGGGAGGTGGTGCTTCCCGCTGTCACGGCGTCCAGTTCGGGCCGGTGATGCCGATCCACATCACCGGGCAGCTGAGGGGGACGAATTCGTTGGGCGCGAACAGCTCCTGCGGGTAGTTCGGGTTCAGGTTGCACGTGACGTAGCCCCAGTACCCGCCGGACGCGAGCCCGGTCGCCCAGAGGTCGTCGACGCGGAGGGAGCCGCGGTAGCCGCCGTAGCAGACGACGGCGCCCGGGCCGAGCACCAGGCGGATCTGCGGGGTCGGGTCGGTGTCGCTGCACGCGCGGGCGTCGACCTGGACGCTCGGCAGTTCCGGCGCCGCCGCGGCCGACCCGGCGCCCGCCGCGACGAGCGGGAGCGCCAGCACCAGTGCGGCCAGCACGTTCCGACAGGCGTTCTTCAAGGAGTTGCGCATGGTCATGATCCCCAGTCGGTGTATCGGTTGATTCCTTGCCAAACCAGTACAGCAGTCGCCACTTTCCCACGACACCGCCGTTCGGGGGTGTGCGTCCTCACTCGTCGACCACGGTGGACTGTCCATAGTGGTCAGTGGTGGCGCGGCGGGTCGCATAGGGGTCGAGCACGTCCTCGGGGAGGTGTTCGATGGCGACCTTGGTGCCGAGCCCGAGTTCCTCGGCCGCGGCCAGCAGCACGTCGAGCGCGACGTGGTCCTCCAGGGCGAACCCGGTGGAGTCGAACACGGTCAGCCCGTGCCGCCAGCCCTCGGCAGCGGCCGGGTCGGCGCACAGCCGGTCCAGGGTCGCGGCGACCTCGCCGGGGGCCAAGCGCTGCGACTCGCCCTCGGCGTGGGCCTGCTCGGGGTGGTCGACGCAGACGCGGGCCCGGCGCAGCAGCGACAGCGGGAGCTCGGTCTTGCCCGGCTCGTCGGCACCGACGGCGTTGACGTGCAGGTGCTCGCGGTGCGGGCCGTCGGGGAAGACCGGGCCCCGGCCGGGTTCGACCGAGGTGGCAGTGCACAGCACGTCGGCCCCGGCGAGGACCTCGGCGGGCGCGGCGACCCGCACGTCCAGGCCGAGGAAGGCGATGCGCGCCGCCAAGCCCGCCGCGTGCGCCGGGTCGGTGTCGCTGACCAGCACCCGGCGCAGGTCGAGGACCTGGGCCAGGCCGTGCGCCTGGGTGACCGCCTGGGCGCCCGCGCCGACGAGGCCGAGGGTGGTGGCGCCCGGGTGGGCCAGCAGGCTGGTCGCGACCGCGGACGCGGCGCCCGTGCGCAGGGCGGTGAGCAGGACCCCGTCGGCCAGCGCCACCAGGTGGCCGGTGTCGTCGTCGAGGCGGGCGACGGTGCCCAGGATCGTCGGCAGCCCGGCGCGGCGGGCGTTGCGCGGGCTGTAGGCGACCGTCTTGACAGTGACGCCGCGGCCCGGTTGGCGGTGGGGCATCACCTCGATGACACCGGGGACCGCCCCGCCCCGGGTGAAGCCGGTGCGGGGTGGCGAGGGGGCCAGGACGCCCCGGCCGAGGTCGGCCAGCGCGGCGCGCAGCGCGTCGATCACCCGTCGCATCACGGTGTCGCGACCGAGGACGCGCAGGACGCGGCCCACGTCGTCCTGGCCGAGCAGCCACGTTTCCACCACAGACCCCCAAGGCAGGGCGAGAAACCGGCCGGACCGGCCGGTCATCCTTATCCGGAAAGCACGGGGAGAAGGCCGCCGGACCGCGCAAAGGAGACGGGAATCGGAAAGAATCGATTCACCGAACCCGGCCGACCGCAGCCCGGGAATAGCGCGATCACCAACGCGACCGGGTCGCAAACCCGATCTTGACCAGCCCGCCCGGCACACCACCCGCACCCCATCGGGGTACGCCACCGCGATTGCGACCGGCGGGGGGTGAACCGACCCCACCCGACTCGCGGCACGGCGCACGGCGCGGTCCGGCGCTGGTTCCCACAGGCGAACGACGACGCCGACCATGGCAAAAGCGCAGGTCACGGCGGTTGTCGAGACAGCCGGGGACACCGAGCGGCACACCGGGGCAACGGCAGCCACCACGCCCGGCGTTTATCTTTCCGCGATCACTTGGACCATTCTGTTCCCCCAGACGGATCAGACGGCTACTACTCATCCATTGCTATCCATGGTCACACACAGTGACTAAATCCACCTTAGCACACACCCGTGGGAACATCGCAACCATTCCGCTCGAATGGCCGCTACCGGCCGTTGCCACATCTTCACCAACCAGAAGTGACCTGCGTTACATTCCACCGGGTAGCCGCGAGGGCGTGGTTAGCATCCGAATTGGGCTGTTGGTCGCGAACAGCATTTCGGGTGACAGGGGGAATTCGTGGTCCGATCGACGGCGTTCGGCGCCGGGCTCGACCTGGCCGACGTCACCCGCACCCTCCCCGCACCGCACGCCGCCCGGCTCGCCGACGCCCTCGGCCCCGTGCGCGCGGGCGGGGACGACGCGGCCTTCGCCGACGACGCCACCGCCGCGGTCCTGCCGCACCTGCCCGCCGAAGTGCTGCACGGCTTGCTCGGCCTGCGCGACCCCGGGGCGCCGGGTGTGCTGCTCGTGCGCGGCCTGCCCGTCGACCGCGACCTGCCGCCCACGCCGACCGACCGCGAGCGGGGCGACCCGCGCGGGCTGGCCCCGGTGGCCACCGGGGCCCTGGTGGGCACCACCCGACTGCTCGGTGAGCCCTACGGCTACCGCGGCGAGTACCACGGCGACCTGGTCACCCACGTGCTGCCGACGCGGGCCGCCGCCGACGCGGTGTCCAGCAGCGGCGCCCGCGCGGTGCTGCCGCACCACTCGGAGTCGGTGCACCTGCACCCGCACTCCCCCGACTTCGTCGCGCTGCTGTGCCTGCGCGGTGACCCCACCGCGGACGCGCGGACCAGCGTGGTCGCGGCCGGGGACGTGTGCGCCCGGCTGCCCGAGGACGTCCTGGAGGTGCTGCGGCTGCCGCTGTTCCACGTGCGGGCGCCGCTGTCGTTCGGCGGGCACACCATGGGTTCCGGACCGATCCCGCTGATCAGCGGCCCGTCCTCGGCCCCCGAGGTGCACGCCGAGTTCGCCGACATGCGCGGCATCGACGACCGGGCGCAGCGGGCCATGGCCGCGTTCGAGCAGCGGTGCGGCGGCTGCGCCACGCAGGTCGCGCTGGAGGCGGGGGACCTGCTGGTGCTGGACAACCGCAAGGTCCTGCACGGGCGCAGCAGCTTCGCCCCGCAGTGGCGCGGCCTCGACCGCTGGTGCCTGCGCGTGCTGGTGCGCAGCGGCGACCTGTGGTCGAGCCGGGTCTACCTCGACGGGCGGCACCGCCTTGTCTTCTGAGCGCGGGGGCCGCGGGCCCGGCCTCGTCTCCAGCCTGGCCGGGTTGGAGCGGGTGGCGGGCAAGTGCGTGCTGCTCTACTCCGGGGGCCTGGACAGCAGCTACTTCATGTGGTGGGCCGCGCAGCGCGGCATCGACCTGGTCGCGCTGTCGGTGCGGCTCGGCGCCCCCGACGACCCCGACGCCGACGGGCTGGCCGCGCTGCCCGACGAGCTGGGCCACCCGCTGCGCGTGGTGGACGCGACGGAGGCCTTCGTCGAGGAGCACGTGCGACCGGCGATCCGCGCCAACTGCCTGTACCAGGGCATCTTCCCGGTCTCCTCGACGCTGAGCAGGCCGTTGATGGCCCGCATCGCGGTGGACCTCGCGCGGGAGGTGGGCGCGGACTGCGTGGTGCACACCGCGGAGTTCCACCAGAACAGCTGCGCGCGGTTCAACAACTCGATCCGCGCCCTGGCCCCGGAGCTGGTGGTCGGCAACCCGCTGCTGGAGGAGCGGATCAGCAGGCCGGAGAAGCTGCGGGCGCTCGCGGGCGCGGTGGGCGAACGGGGCATCCACAGCGTGGACGCCAACATCTGGGCCAGGGTCATCGAGAACGGTGAGCTGGACTCGGTGGCCAACCGGGTGCCCGAGCACGTCTTCGCCTGGACGCGCGGCCCGGGGCGGAGCACGCGGGAACCCGAGGAACTGGTGCTCGGCTTCACCGGCGGTGTCCCCACCTCGCTCGACGGCAGGGCGTTGCCGCTGCGCGACCTGCTCACCGAGCTGAACGCCCGCGCGGGCGGGTTCGGGATCGGCCGGTTCAACGGCGTCGAGGACACCCGCTACGGGCACAAGAACCACGAGGTGCGGGAGGCGCCCGCCGCCGCGGTCGTGCTGGCCGCGCACCGCCACCTGGAGCAGGTCGTGCTCACCGGCACCGAGTTGCGCGTCAAGGCGGCGCTGGACCACGAGTGGACCGACCTGGTGGTGGCGGGCGGCTGGTACAGCACCCTGCGGGCCGCCCTCGACCGGTTCCAGGAGCGGATCTCGCTGCCGGTGCACGGCGAGGTCGGCGTGGTGCTGGCCCCGGGCTCGGCCTACGTGTCCTGGGTGGACTCACCCGCGGCGCTGGGTGGCGTGGCGGACGGGGTCGACGACCTCTCCGGCGGCCTGTCCTTCGCCAGGGCCTTCGACCTGGGCACGGCCGAACTCACCAGCAGGCAGCACCTCGGCGAGTTCGGCGGGCCACGGGTCCTGGAGGATGACGGGCGGAACCGCGCGACACAGGGCGGTTCCGCGGTCGGTGGTGCGGCACAAGGCGGTGCCGCGCGGGTGAGCAGTGGAACGGAGCAACAGCGGTGAGTGCGGTCACGCAGCGGATTCAGGAGTACTTCGAGGCCAACGGCGTGGCATCGAGGGTCATCGAGCACGAGCGCGCCGCCTCGGCCGACGAGTACCACCGGGTGCTCGGCACCCGGTACTCCCAGCAGGCCAAGGCGGTGTTCCTGCGGCACAAGCGGCCCGGCGCCAAGGGTTTCGCGGTCCTCGCGCTGCCCGCGCAGAAGCGCGCGGACCTCGCCAGGGCCGCGGAGCTGCTGTCCGCCCGCGAGGTGCGGCTGGGAACCGAGGAGCAGATGCGCGAGACCACCGGCTGCTCCTTCGGCGAGCTGCCGCCGATCGGCGGGCTGTTCGGCCTGCCGCTGGTGATGGACGTTGACCTGCTGGCGGAGGACGAGATCTTCTTCAACGCGGGCGACCTGTGCGTGTCGCTGGCCGTCGCGCCCGCGGACCTGCGGGCACTGGAGAAGCCGGTGCTGTACAGCAGCGAGAGCTGAGCGCACCCGCCACCACGACCTCGCGCTGGCCTGGGGGGCTGAGACGTGCAGAGGACTTCCGACGAGCAGGACCGACCACACGAGCGGGAACCGCGGGAAGGGGGCGGTCCGGCCGGGGAGATCCCGTTGCTGGCCGCGCAGAACAGCCTGTGGTACGCCCAGCAGCTCGACCCGGCCGCCACGACCCACAACGCGGGCGACTTCGTCGAGCTCGTGGGGCCGCTGCGCCGGGAACTGCTGGTGGCGGCGGTGCGCCGGGTGGTCGACGAGGCCGAGTCCGTGCGCGCGGTGTTCCGCCAGGACGAGGAGGGGCGCACCTGGCAGCGGTTCACCGCGGGCTCGGGGACACCGGTCCCCGAGTTCGACCTCAGCGGTGCGGCCGACCCGCGCGGCGCGGCCGAGCAGCACCTGCGCGACCTGCTCGCGCAGCCGTTCGACCTCGCCGCGGGCCCGGTCATGCGCTTCCCGGTGTACCGGTTGGCCGACGACCACCACCTCTGGGGCGTGCTCGCCCACCACATCGCGATGGACGGGTACGGCGCACTGCAGCTCATGCGCCGGGTGGCGCGGGTGTACACCGCGCTGGTCCGCCGCGAGCCGTGCCCGCCCCCGGAGTTCGGGTCGATGCGGGAGCTGGTGGAGCAGGAGCGGGAGTACCGGGGGTCGCCGCGGTTCGCGGCGGACCGGGCGCACTGGCTCGCCCAGCTCGCCGACGCCCCCGCCCCGGTCAGCCTCGCGGGCAGGCAGCCGCGCACCACCACCGGGTTCCTGCGCCACGCCGCGTCGGTCCCCGCCGCCACCGCCGACCGGCTGCGGGAGACCGCCCGCGCGGCCGGGGTGGCCTGGCCGGTGCTGGTCATGGCCACGACCGCGCTGTACGCCCACCGGGTCAGCGGGGTGCGCGAGGTGGTGCTGGGCATGCCCGTCGCCGCCCGCACCACGCCGGGGGCCAGGGCGATGCCGACCACGCTGGCCAACGAGCTGCCGCTGCGGCTGGTCGTCGACCCGGCGACGAGCCTGGGCGCGCTCGCCAAGCAGGTCTCCGCGGTGGCCAGGGAGGCGCTGCGCCACCAGCGCTACCGGGGCGAGGAGCTGCGGCGGGACCTGAACCTGGTGGGCGGCAGCCGCGCCTGGTTCGGCACGACGGTCAACGTGATGCCCTTCGACTACGAGCTGGAGTTCGACGGGGTCGACGCCCAGGTGCACAACCTGTCGAACGGGCCGGTCGACGACGTGGCGATCGTGGTCTACAGCCGGGCGGACGGGCGGCTGCGGATCAACGTGAACGGCAACCCCGAGCTGTACCGGGACAGCGACCTCGGTGACCACCACCGGCGGTTCACCGCGCTGCTGACCGCCGTCGCCGCCGCCGACCCCGACCGGCCGGTGGGCAGTATCGAGGTGGCGGACCGGGATGAGCGCGACCGGGTCCCCGCGGCGTGGAACGACACCGCCGCCGCCGTCCCGCAGACCTCCGTGGCCGGGCTGTTCGAGGCGCAGCGGCGCAGGACCCCGCACGCCCCGGCGGTGGAGCACGCGGGCGCCACCTGGTCCTACCTCGCGCTCGACGAGCGGGCCAACCGCCTGGCCAACCTGCTGGTGGAGCACGGAGCCGGGCCGGAGCGGACCGTCGCGGTGGCGCTGCCCGCCTGCGCCGACCGGGTGGCGGCACTGCTGGCGGTGCTCAAGTGCGGTGCCGCCCACGTGCCGGTCGACCTCGACCTGCCCGCCCGGCGGATCGGCTTCCTGCTGGCGGATTCCGCACCCGTCGCGGTCATCACCACCGGCTCGGCCGCGGCCGACCTGCCCGCCGGGACCGCCGCGGTGATCGCCATCGACGCCCCCGGGGTGCGCGACGCACTCGCCGGGCGACCCGCGGTCCCGCCGTTGGAAGCGGGCCGGGTCCCGCCCCCGCACCCGGCGAACGCCTGCTACGTCATCTACACCTCGGGTTCCACCGGCACCCCGAAGGGGGTCGTCATGCCCGGCGGCGCCCTGGTCAACCTCCTGCACTGGCACGCCACCGCGCGACCGGCGGGTGGCAGCGGCGGGCGCACCGCGCAGTTCACCGCCCCCGGGTTCGACGTGTCCGTCCAGGAGGTCCTCGCCACGCTGTGCGCGGGGCGGTGCCTGGTGGTGCCGGAGGACGGGGTGCGGCGCGACCCGGCCGCGTTCGCCGCGTGGCTCGACGAGCGCGGGGTGGACGAGCTGTTCGCACCGACCGCTGTCCTCGACGCCGTCGCCGAGGCCGCGGCGGAGCGCGGGATCGCCCTCGCCCGGTTGGCCGACATCGCCCAGGCGGGTGAGGAGCTGACCCTCGGCGACCCGTTGCGCGGGTTGCTGGCGCGCAGGCCGGGCCTGCGGCTGCACAACCACTACGGGCCCAGCGAGACCCACGTGGTGACCGCGACGACGCTCGCGGGGGACGCCGCCGGGTGGCCGGACCGGGTGCCGATCGGGCGGCCGGTGCACAACGCGCGGGCGCACGTGCTCGACCCCTGGCTGCGGCCGGTGCCGCCGGGCGCGGTCGGCGAGCTGTTCCTGGCGGGCGCGCAGCTCGCCCGCGGGTACCTCGGGGCGCCGGGCCGCACCGCCGAGCGGTTCGTCGCGGACCCGTTCGGGCCGCCCGGGTCGCGGCTGTACCGCACCGGCGACCTGGTGCGCTGGAACACCACCGGCGACCTGGAGTTCGTCGGGCGGACCGACGACCAGGTGAAGCTGCGCGGGTACCGGGTCGAGCCGGGGGAGGTCGAGGCCACCCTGGTCGGTCTGCCCGAGGTGAGCAGGGCCGCGGTCGTGGTGCGCGACGGGCCCGGTGGCGACCGGCGGCTGGTGGCGTACGCGGTCCCGGCCGCCCGCCGGACCGCGGACCCGGTGCGGCTGCGGCGCGACCTGGCCCGGTCGCTGCCCGAGCACCTGGTCCCGGCAGCGGTGGTGGTGCTCGACGCCCTGCCGCTGACGGCCAACGGCAAGGTGGACCGGCGGGCGCTGCCCGCTCCCCCGGGCACGGGCGCCGGGGCGGGTCGCGCGCACGCCGACCCGCGCGAGGAAGTCCTGTGTGGACTGATGGCGCGGGTGCTCGGCGTGCCCGCGGTGCACCCGCTGGACGACTTCTTCGCCCTGGGCGGGCACTCCCTGCTGGCGTTCCGGTTGGCGAGCCGGGTCCGCGCGGTCTTCGGGGTCGACCTGGCCATCGCCGACGTGTTCGCGTCCCCGACGGCCGCGGCGCTGACCGAGCTGCTCGACGGCGCGCGGGGTGGCGCGGACCGCCCGGCGCCGGGGCCGCGCCGCAGGCCCGACCGGGTCCCGCTGTCGCCCGCCCAACGGCGCCTGTGGTTCCTCAGCAGGCTGACCGGGTGGGCGGCCACCTACAACATGCCCCTGGCCCTGCGGCTGACCGGCCCGCTGGACCGCAGTGCGCTGTCCGCCGCCGTCCGCGACGTGGTGGCCAGGCACGAGGTCCTGCGCACCGCCCACCCCGAGCACGAGGGCGAACCGCACCAGGTGGTGCACCCACCCGAAGCGGTGCCCGTCACCACCTCCACCCCGGACGACCCCGAGGTGGCGCTGCGCGCGGCGGCGGCGCACGGCTTCGACCTGACCGCCGGGCCGCCGATGCGGGTGCACCTGCTGGTGCTGGGGCAGCGCGAGCACGTCTTGCTGCTGGTGGTGCACCACATCGCCTGCGACGGCTGGTCCCTCGAACCGCTCGCCCGCGACCTCTCGACGGCCTACACCGCCAGGTGCTCGGGCGCGGCACCGGGGTGGGACCCGCTGCCGTTGCAGTACGCCGACTTCGCCCTGTGGCAGGGGGAATCGGTCGGCACCACGCGCGGAGAACACCTGGAGCACTGGCGCGCGACCCTGGACGGCCTGCGGCAGCCGCTGCCGCTGCCGACCGACCGGCCGCGCCCCCCGGTGGCCGCTCACGCGGGCGACCTCGTGCGGTTCGCCGTGGACCGGCGGTTGCACGCCGCGGTGGTGGAGCTGGCCCGGGCGAGCGGCGCGACGGTGTTCATGGTCGTGCACGCGGCGCTGGCCGCGCTGCTGACCCGGCTCGGCTCGGGCACCGACGTGGTGCTGGGCAGCCCGGTCGCCGACCGGCCGGACCCAGTGCTCGACGGCCTGGTCGGCCCGTTCCTCAACACCGTGGTGCTGCGGACCGACACCTCGGGCGACCCGTCGTTCCGGGAGCTGCTCGAGCGCGTGCGGACGGCCGACCTGGCCGCCTACGCCCACCGGGAGCTGCCCTTCGACGTGCTCGTCGAGGCGGTGAACCCGGCCCGCAGCCCCGCCCACCACCCGCTGTTCCAGGTGATCCTGGCGCTGCGCAGCACCCCGGGCGGCCGGTTCGACCTGCCCGGCCTGCTGGTGCGGGCCGAGGAGGTGGGCACCGGCACGGCCAGGGCCGACCTGTCGGTGGAGCTGGCGACCCGGCTCGACCGGTCGGGCGCGCCGGACGGGCTCGCGGGCACCGTGGAGTTCCGCACCGACCTGTTCGACCGCGGCACCGCGGCCGCCTTCGCCGAGCGCCTGGTGCAGGTGCTGGACACCTGCACGGCCGCACCCGACCGGCGGATCGGGCAGGTGCGGGTGTGCACCCCGGCCGAGCGGCGGGCGCTGCGGTCGCGGTGGCAGCGCGCGGAGGCCGCGACGACCCCGGACCCCTCCACCCTGCCCGACCTGTTCGCCGCCCAGGTCGCGCGGCGGCCGACGGCCACCGCCGTGGTCCACGGCGCGGCGGTGGTGACCTACGGGGAGCTGGACGCCCGCGCGAACCGGTTGGCGCACCTGCTCATCGGCCGGGGCTGCGGCCCCGAGACCGTGGTGGCGCTGGTGCTGCCCCGGTCGGTCGACCTGGTGGTCGGGGTCCTGGCCGTGCTCAAGGCCGGGGCGGCCTACCTGCCGATCGACCCGGACTACCCGGCCGACCGCGTGGCGCTGCTGTTGGGTGAGGCGCGGCCCGTGGCCGTGGTCGCGACCGGGGCCGCCCTGGACCGGGTGCCCGCGGCGGTGCCGGTTCTGGTCCTCGACTCCGCGGCTGCCGCAGCCCGGCTCGCGGCACTGCCCGACACCGCCCCGACCGACCGGGACCGCGCGGTGCCGCTGTCCCCGGCGAACGCCGCCTACGCGATCTTCACCTCCGGGTCCACCGGGGTGCCGAAGGGCGCGCTGGTGACGCACCGCAACGTCGTCCGGCTGCTCACCACCACCCGGGACCTGTTCGGGTTCGGCCAGGACGAGGTGTGGGCGCTGTTCCACTCGTACGCGTTCGACTTCTCCGTCTGGGAGCTGTGGGGCTGCCTGCTGCACGGCGGGACGCTGGTGGTGGTCCCCCGGGAGGTCACCCGATCGCCGGAGGACCTGCTGGACCTGCTCGACGAGCAGCGGGTGACGGTGCTCAACCAGACGCCGTCGGCGTTCTACGCCCTCGACCACGCCGACCGGCGGCGGGGCACCCCGTCCGGCCTCCGGTGGGTGATCTTCGGGGGCGAGGCGCTCGACCCCGCGCGGTTGGCGGACTGGGCGCGGCGGCACCCGGGCGCCCGGCTGGTCAACATGTACGGGATCACCGAGACCACCGTGCACGCCACGCACGCGCCGCTGGACGGCCGGACCGGCGGCGCGGTGGCCGGGGTGATCGGCGACAGCCTCCCCGACCTGCGGGTGCACGTCCTCGACGAGCGGCTGCGCCCGGTGCCGACCGGCGTCACCGGCGAGCTGTACGTGGCCGGACCGGGGGTGGCGCGCGGGTACCTGCACCGCCCCGGGCTCACCGCCCAGCGCTTCGTCGCCGACCCCTCCGGCACCGGCGCGGTGATGTTCCGCAGCGGCGACCTCGCCCGGCGCACCGCCGAGGGCGAGCTGGTCCACCTCGGCCGGGCCGACGACCAGGTGAAGGTGCGCGGGTTCCGCGTCGAACTCGGCGAGGTGGAGGCCGCGCTGGCGACGCACCCGGCCGTCGCGCACAGCGCCGCCGCCGTGCGCGAGCACCACACCGGGGACCGCAGGCTGGTGGGGTACGCGGTGGCGCACCCGGGGCGGCGGCCGGACCCGGCCGAGCTGCGCGCGCACCTGGCCGCGACGCTGCCCGCGCACCTGGTGCCCTCGGTCGTGGCGCTGCTCGACGAGCTGCCCGTCACCGCCAACGGCAAGCTCGACCGCCGGGCGCTGCCCGACCCCGTCCCCGGGCGGGTGGCGCCGGGCGGGCACCGCGCCCCGCTCGACGAGCGCGTGGACCTGATCGGCGGGCTGTTCGCCGACGTGCTCGGGGTGGCGCGGGTCGGACCGGACGGCGACTTCTTCGCCCTGGGCGGGCACTCGCTGCTGGTCACCAGGCTGGCGGGCCTGGTCCGCGCCGCGCTCGGCGTCGAGCTGCCGGTGCGCGCGCTGTTCGAGGCCCCCACCCCGGCCGGGGTGGCGCGGTGGCTCGACGCCAGGGCCACGGCGGCGCGGCCCCCGCTGGTGGCGGTACCGCGCCCGGAGCGGGTGCCGCTGTCGTTCGCCCAGCGCAGGCTGTGGTTCCTCGACCGGCTGGGCGGTGCGGACGACGCCTACCTGGTGCCGCTGGCCACCCGGCTGTCCGGCCCGCTGGACGTCGCGGCGCTCACCGCCGCCCTGCGGGACCTGGTGGGCAGGCACGAGATCCTGCGCACCACCTTCCCCGACACCGACGGCGTACCGCGCCAGCACGTGCTGGACCCGGCCGAGGTGCCCGACCTGGTCGTGCTGGACAGCACCGCGCCGGACAGCGCCGCGTCGGGTGCGGGCGGGGCGGGCCTGCCCGCGCTGGTGGCCCGGGAGCTGGGGCGCGGGTTCGACCTCGCCGCCGAGCCGCCGCTGCGCCCGGTGCTGTTCGCGCTGGGCGACCGGGAGCACCTGCTGCTGCTGGTGCTGCACCACATCGCCTGCGACGGGCACTCCGTGCGCCCGCTGCTCGACGAACTGGCCGAGGCCTACACCGCCCGGCTCGCCGGGCGCGCCCCGGGCTGGCCCGCGCTCGCGGCGCAGTACGCCGACCACACGCTGTGGCAACGGGAACTGCTGGGTTCCGCCGACGACGGGCACAGCCGGATCTCGGCGCAACTGCGGTACTGGTCGGCGGCGCTGGCCGGGCTGCCCGACGAGCTGGCCCTGCCCCGCGACCGGCCGCGGCCCGCGGTGGCCACCGGTCGGGCGGGCCGGGTGGCGTTCACGGTCCCCGCCGCGGCGCACCACCGCCTCGACGACCTCGCCAGGGACACCAGGACGACGCTGTTCATGGTGCTGCGGGCCGCGCTCGCGGTCCTGCTGACCCGGGTGGGCGCCGGTGTGGACATCCCCGTCGGGACGCCGGTCGCCGGGCGCACCGACGCGGCGGCGCACCGGCTGGTCGGGTTGTTCGTCAACACCCTCGTGCTGCGCACCGACACCTCCGGCGACCCGGCGCTGCGGGAACTGCTGGGGCGCGTGCGGGAGGTGGACCTGGCCGCGCACGCCCACCAGGACCTGCCGTTCGAGCGGCTGGTGGACGAGTTGCGGCCCGCCCGGGTGCTGGGCAGGCACCCGCTGTTCCAGGTGGCGCTCGTCCGGCAGGACTCCGCCGACCCGCCGGTGCTCGACCTGCCCGGCCTGCGCGCCACCGCGCACCCCACGCCGCTGGCGGCGGCCAAGTTCGACCTGTCGCTCGCGTTCGCCGAGCGGCGCGGTCCGGGGGCGGCGCCCGCGGGCATCGTCGCCGAGCTGGAGTACAACGCCGACCTGTTCGACCGCACCACCGCGCGGCGGCTCACCGGGTGGCTGGAACGGGTCGTCACCGCCATGGCGGAAGACCCCGGTCTACGCGTGTCCCAGGTGGACCTCCCGGGTATCGGGGCACACCGGTCACCCGTGGTCGTGGCGGAGCAGGTCCGGCACGCGCCGGAGGCCGCCCGCCTGCCGCGCGGCCCGCGCGAGCGGGTGCTGGCCGGGCTGTTCGCCGAGGTGCTGGGCCTGGACTCGGTCGACCCGCACGACGGGTTCTTCGAGCTGGGCGGCGACAGCATCGCCTCGATCCAGCTCACCGCCAGGGCGCGCGCGGCCGGGCTGCTGATCACCCCGGCGGACGTGTTCCGGGACCAGACGGTGGCGGCGCTGGCCGCCGTCGCGGTGCCGGTGGCGGACGCGCCGGTCGAGGCGGACGGCGCGGCCACCGGCGAGGTGCCGCTCACCCCCATCGGGCACTGGCTGCGCGAGCGCGGCGGCCCGGTCACCGGGTTCAACCAGAGCATGGTGGCCTGGGCGCCCGCCGGACTGACCGAGGCCGCGCTCACCGCCACCGTGCAGGCCGTGATCGACCGGCACGACGCGCTGCGGGCGCGGTTGGTCGAGGCGGACGGCACCTGGCACCTGGTCGTCGACCGGCCGGGCGGTGCCCGCGCGGCGGACTGCGTCGAGCGGGTGGACACGTCGGGCCTCGACGCCGACCAGGTGCGGGCGGTGATCGCGGCGCGCGGTGAACAGGCCCGCGCGGAGCTGGAACCCGGGTCGGGGCGGGTGGTCCGGGTCCGGTGGTTCGACGCGGGACCCGAGCGACCGGGGCAGGTCCTGCTGGTGCTGCACCACCTCGTCGTCGACGGGGTGTCCTGGCGGATCGTCCTGGGCGACCTGGCCGCGGCGTGGGCGTCGATCGCGGCGGGACAGCGCGCCCGGCTGGCGCCGGTGGGCACCTCCCTGCGCGGCTGGGCGCGCGTCCTGCTCGCCGAAGCGGCGCACGAGCGCCGAGCGGCGGAACTGCCGACGTGGGTGCGCCTGCTCTCCGGGCACGACCCGCTCCTCGGCGACCGGGCACTGGACCCGGCGCGGGACACGGCGGGCAGCAGCCGGGAGGTGACCGTCTCGCTGTCCGGTGCGGACACCCGGGACCTGCTCACCCGCGTCACCGCGTCGGTGGACGGCGAGGTGAACGACGTGCTGCTGACCGCGCTGGCCCTGGCGGTGCGGCACCGGCGCGACCGGCGCGGGCAGGCGGGCGAGGGCGTGCTGGTCGACCTGGAGGGCCACGGCAGGCACGACGGCCTCGCGCCCGTCGACCTCAGCCGCACCGTGGGCTGGTTCACCACCGTCCACCCGGTCCGCCTCGACCCGGGGACGGTGACCCGGTCCGAGACCGGCGCCGGTTCGGCCGCGCTGGGCGCGGCGCTGCGCCGGGTCAAGGAGCAACTGCGGGCGGTGCCGGACAAGGGGATCGGCTTCGGCCTGCTGCGCCACCTGCGCCAGGACACCCGCGCGACCCTCGCGGCGCTGCCCGCCCCGCAGATCGCCTTCAACTACCTCGGCCGGTTCCGGGCGGGCGCCCCGGGCACGCCCTGGGAGCTGGTGGCGTCCGACCCCGGGGTGGCGGGCAGCGACCCCGGGCTGCCGGTGGCGCACGCGCTGGAGGTCACCGCGGTCACCGTCGACCACCCCGGCGGGCCGGTGCTCACCGCCACCTGGTCGTGGCCGGGGGACCTGCTCGGCGAGGCGGACGTGCGGGAGCTGGCCGAGGCGTGGTCCACCGCCCTGCGCGGCCTGGTCCGGTTCGCCGCGGGCACCGGCACAGCGGGCCGCACCCCGTCCGACTTCCCGCTGGTCGCGCTGAGCCAGCACCAGATCCAGCAGTTCGAGAGCACCTTCGACACGGGGCCAAAGGGGTCGTAGTGCACCGCTCACCCATCGAGGACGTCCTGCCGCTGGCCCCGCTCCAGGAGGGTCTGCTCTTCCACGCCCGCTACGACGAGCGGGCCGCCGACGTCTACACCGTCCAGTTCTCCTTCGACCTGACCGGGCCGTGGGACGCCGCGCTGCTGCGCACCGCCGCGCGGGCGCTGGTCGCGCGGCACGCGGCGCTGCGGGCCTGCTTCCAGCACGCCGGGCTCGACACCCCCGTGCAGTTGGTCCTGCGCGAGGTCGAGGTGCCGTGGGCCGAGGTCGACCTCGGCGGTCTGCCCGAGGACGAGCAGCGGTCCGAACTCGACCGCGTGCTGCTCGGCGAGCGCGAGCGCCGGTTCGACGTGGCGCGACCGCCGTTGCTGCGCTGGACGCTGGTGCGGCTGGGGGCGCGGCGCTCAAGGCTGGTGCTGACCCACCACCACCTCATCCTGGACGGCTGGTCGATCCCGGTGCTGGTCCGCGAGCTGTTCGCCCTCTACGCCGACGGCGGCCACGCCGGGGGGCTGCCCGACGCGCAGCCGCTGCGGAACTACTTCGCGTGGCTCACGGCGCAGGACCGCGACGCCGCCGCGACCGCCTGGCGGCACGAGTTGTCCGGAGTGGACAGCCCGACGCTCGTGGCGCCGGACGCGGGATCGCGGACACCGGTGCCGCCGGGCCTGCTCACGGCGGAGCTGCCCGAGGGCACGACGTCCGGGCTCGCCGCCGCGGCCCGCGGCTGGGGGCTGACGCTGAACACGGTCGTGCAGGGCGCGTGGGCGGTGGTGCTGGGCGCGATCACCGGGCGCGACGAGGTGGTGTTCGGTGCCACCGTCTCCGGTCGCCCCGCCGAGGTGCCGGGCATCGAGACCACGACCGGGCTGTTCATCAACACCGTGCCGGTCCGGGTGCCCCTGCCACCCGCGGCCCGGCTGACCGGGGTGCTGCGCGGTGTGCAGGAGCGGCAGGCCGGACTCGTGGCGCACCAGCACCTCGCGCTCGCCGAGATCCAGCGCGGCACCGGAACGCTGTTCGACACGGTCGTGGTGTTCGAGAACTACCCGGTGGGCGCCGACCCCTTCGCCGCCCCCGACGGCCTGCGCGTCGCCGGGGTCGAGGGGCGCGACGCCGTGCACTACCCGCTCGCGCTGACCGCGGCACCCGGGTCGCGGCTGCTGCTGCGCCTGCACCACCAGCCCGACCTGGTCGACGACGCCGCCGCCCGGCGTGTGCTGGCTCGGCTCGAGCACGTGCTGGGCACCTTCGCCGCGGGCGAGGACCTGCCCCTCGGACGGGTCCACGCGCTGCCGCCCGCCGAGCGCGAGCACGTGCTGGCGCACTGGAACGACACCGCCGCACCGGTGCCCGCGGTCTCCGCGGCCGAGCTGGTCGCGGCGCGGGCCGCCGCCACCCCGGGGTCGACAGCGGTGGTGTCCGGCGGCGACCGGCTGACCCACGCCGAACTCGACGAGCGGGCGGGCAGGCTCGCGCGGCTGCTGGTCGAGCACGGCGCCGCCCCCGAGCGACCGGTCGCCGTGGTGCTGCCCCGGTCGGCGGACCTGGTGGTCGCGCTGCTCGCCGTGCTGCGGGCGGGCGCGACCTGGCTGCCGATCGACCCCGACCACCCGGCCGAGCGGGTGCGGTTCGTGCTCGCCGACGCACGGCCCGCGGTGGTGCTGACCACCTCCGACTCGGCGGCCGCGAACCACCCGCCCGCGATCCTGCTCGACGACCCGGCGACGCGACGCGCCCTCGGCGAAGGCACCGCTTTGCCCGCGCGGGCGGTGGAAGCGGACCAGGCGGCCTACGTCCTGCACACCTCGGGCTCGACCGGCACCCCCAAGGGCGTGGTGGTGTCCCAGGCCAACCTGGTGAACCTCCTGCTGGGCATGGCGCGGCGGTGGGGGCTCGGCCCCGACGACCGGTTCCTCGCGGTGACCACCACCGGCTTCGACATCTCGCTGCTGGAGCTGCTGCTGCCGCTGGTGGTCGGCGCACGCGTGGTCGTCTGCCCCGGGGCGGCACTGCTCACCCCCGCGCTGCTGGCCGAGCAGCTCGACAGCGGGGGCATCACCGCCGTGCAGGCCACGCCCACCCTGCTGGGCCCACTGGTCGCCGCGCACCCGGGGAGCCTGGCGGGCGTGCGGGTCCTCGTCGGCGGTGAGGCGCTGCCCGCCGCGCTCGCCGACCGGCTGGCCGCGTGCGCGGCGGGCGTCACCAACGTCTACGGCCCCACCGAGACCACCATCTGGTCCACCTGCGCCGAGGTGGTCCCCGGCCGGTCCGCGCCGCCGATCGGCCTGCCGCTGCCCAACACCCGCGCGCACGTCCTCGACGCGGCGCTGCGGCCGTGCCCGCCGGGAGCGGTGGGCGAACTGCACCTCGGCGGCGCGGGTGTGGCGCGCGGCTACCTGGGCAGGCCCGCGCTGACCGCCGAGCGGTTCGTGGCCGACCCGTTCGGCCCGCCGGGGTCCCGCCTGTACCGCACCGGCGACCTGGTGCGGCGGCGGCCCGACGGCGAGCTGGAGTTCCTGGGCCGGTCCGACGACCAGCTCAAGGTGCGCGGGTTCCGGGTGGAGCCCGGCGAGGTGGAGGCCGCGCTGGCCGGGCACCCCGACGTCGCCCGGGTCGTGGTTGGCGCGGCCCCGGACCGCTACGGCGACCCGCGCCTGGTGGCCCACCTGGTGCCCGCGCCGGGCCGGGTGCCGGACCCGTCCGCGCTGCGCGCGCACGCCCGGACCCTGCTGCCCGACCACCTCGTGCCCGCCGCGTTCGTGGTGCTCGACGCCCTGCCCACGACGCCGAACGGCAAGCTCGACCGCGCGGCGCTGCCCGCCGCCCGGCCGGTGGCCGCCGCTGGCCCGTCGCGCGGCCCGCGCGAACCGCGCGAGGAACTGCTGTGCGCGCTGTTCGCCGAGGTGCTGGGCGTGGCGCGGGTCGGCATCGACGACGACTTCTTCGCCCTGGGCGGGCACTCGCTGCTCGCCACCCGGCTCGTCGGCCGAATCCGCGGCGCGTTCGACGCCGACCTCGACGTGCGCGCGCTGTTCGAGGCCCCCACGGTGGCCCGGTTGGCCCCGGCCGTCGGCGCGGCGGGCGCGGGCCCGGCGCGCACCGGGCCCCGGCGGGCACCCCGTCCGGAACGGGTCCCGCTGTCGTTCGCGCAGCGCAGGTTGTGGTTCCTCGACCAGTACGAGGGAGCGGGCTCGGAGTACCACGTCCACGGGGTGCTGCGGCTGTCCGGGCCGCTGGACCGGGAGGCGCTGCGCGCGGCGCTGACCGACGTGGTGCAGCGGCACGAGAGCCTGCGCACGGTGTTCCCCGTCGAGGACGGGGAACCGCACCAGCACGTGCTGCCCACGGCGGTCGGCTGTCCTGATCTGTCCATCGTGGACACCGAGGCGGCGGCGCTGCCCGCGGCGCTGGCCGAACACCTCGCCGCGCCGTTCGACCTGGCCTCGGGCCCGGTGCTGCGGACGACGCTGTTCGCGCTGGGGCCGCGGGAGCACGTGCTGCTGCTCGTCGTGCACCACATCGCGGCCGACGGCTGGTCCATGACGCCGCTCGGCAACGACCTGTCGCGGGCCTACGGGGCGCGCTGCGCCGGTGCACCGCCGCAGTGGGCTCCCCTGCCGGTGCAGTACGCGGATCACGCGCTGTGGCAGCGCGCGGAGCTGTCCTCAGAGGACGGACGGGCGGGTGCGGCGCTGGAGTTCTGGACGGGCAGGCTGTCCGGGCTCCCCGACGAGCTGGCCCTGCCCCGCGACCACCCGCGGCCCGCGCGGCCCGGCCGCGGCGGCGCCCGCACGCCGCTGTGGCTCGACGAGCGGCTGCACCGGCTGCTGGCCGGGTTGGCCAGGGAGAACCGGGCCAGCCTGTTCATGGTCCTGCACGCCGCGCTGGCCGCCCTGCTCACCCGGCTGGGGGCGGGCACCGACATCCCAGTCGGGACCCCGGTCGCGGGCCGGGCCGACGACGCGCTCGACGACCTGGTCGGCCTGTTCGTCAACACCCTGGTACTGCGGGTGGACACCGGCGGCGACCCCACCTTCCGCGAACTGCTCGCCAGGGCCCGCGCGGCCGACCTCGACGCCTACGCCCACCAGGACGTGCCGTTCGAGCGGCTGGTCGAGGCGCTGAACCCGGCCCGGTCGACGGCGCGGCACCCGCTGTTCCAGGTGATGCTGGCGCTGCAACCCGCCGCACCGCCCGCGCCGAGGCTGACCGGGCTGCGGGTGGTCGTGGACGACGTCGACAGCGCCACGGCGAAGTTCGACCTGCTGGTCACCCTCACCGAGCGGCACGCGCCCGACGGCACCCCCGCCGGGGTGGCGGGCTTCCTGGAGCACAGCACCGACCTGTTCGACCCCGACACCGCGCACCGGCTGGCCGATCGGCTGGTGCGGGTGCTGCGCGCCGTCGCCGCCGAGCCCGACCTGCCGATCAGCCGGGTCGACGTGCTCGGGCGGGCCGAGCGGCGGCAGGTGCTGCTGGAGTGGAACGACACCGGGCGGGCGACGGGGGCGGCGACGCTGCCGGAGCTGTTCGACGCGGCGGTCGCGCGCCACCCCGACGTGCCCGCCGTCGTCGCGGGCGGCGCGGGCGAGGTGGTGCTGACCCACGCCGAGCTGCACGCGCGGGCCAACCGGCTCGCCCACCTGCTGCTGGCGCGCGGCGCGGGCCCCGAGCGGCTGGTCGGCCTCGCGCTGCCCCGCTCCCCCGACCTGGTGGTGGCGCTGCTCGCGGTGCTCAAGGCGGGCGCCGCCTACCTGCCGCTGGACCCCGAGTACCCGGTCGAGCGGACCGCGTCCACGCTGGCCGACGCCGCGCCGCTGGTCGTGCTCGCCACCCGGGGAACCGCGGACCGGCTGCCCGCCACCGCGGGCGTGCCCGTGCTGGTGCTCGACGCCGAGGACGTGGTCGACGACCTCGCGCGGCAGCGGGCCGACGCCCCCGGGACCGCGGACCTGCCCGCCCCGCTGTCGCCCGCCAACCCCGCGTACGTGATCTACACGTCCGGTTCCACCGGCAGGCCCAAGGGCGTGGTGTTCCCGGCGGGCGCGCTGGTCAACCTGATCACCTGGCAGCTCGCGGCGGTGCCGGTGTGGCCGGGCAAGCGGACCGCCCTGTTCGCCGCGACCGGTTTCGACGCCTCCGCCCAGGAGGTCGCCTCCGCCCTGGCGGGCGCCAAGACGCTGGTGGTGCCGGACACCGAGACCCGGCGCAACGCGGTGGAACTGGTGCGCTGGCTCGACCGCCACCGCGTCAACGAGCTGTTCGCCCCCGCCGTCGTGCTGGAGGCGCTGTGCGACGCGGCGGCGGAGCTGGGGCGCGACCCCGGCGCCCTCACCGACGTGATGCAGGCGGGCGAGGCGCTGTCGGTGCGCGGGGAGGTGCGCGAGTTCTACCGCAGGCATCCCGAGTGGACGCTGCGCAACTGGTACGGCCCCACCGAGACCCACGTGGTCACCGCGCACGCGCTCACCGGCGGGGCGGCGGACTGGCCGGTCCGGGTGGGCATCGGCGGCCCGATCGACAACACCGGCTGCCACGTGCTCGACGACCGGCTGCGACCGGTCCCGGTCGGCGTCCCCGGCGAGCTGTACCTGGGCGGCGCGCAGGTGGCCCGCGGCTACCTCGGCCGCCCCGGCCTGACCGCGCAGCGGTTCGTCGCCGCGCCGTTCGGCCCGCCGGGGGAGCGCGTCTACCGCACCGGCGACCTGGTGCGGTGGCGGGCGGACGGGACGCTGGACTTCCTCGGCCGGGTCGACCACCAGGTGAAGATCCGCGGGTTCCGGGTGGAGCCCGGCGAGGTGGAGGCCGCGCTCGCGGGCCACCCCGACGTGGCGCAGGCCGCGGTGCTGGCGGTGCCGGTGACCCGCGGTGGCGCGGTGGAGCAGCGGCTCGTCGGCTACGTCGTCCCCCGGGCGGGCACGACCCCCACCGCGGCGGCGCTGCGCGGCCACCTCGCCGACCGGTTGCCGGACTACCTGGTGCCCGCCGCGTTCGTGCGCCTGGCGGCGCTGCCGACCACCCCGAGCGGGAAGGTGGACCGCACCGCCCTGCCCGCCCCCGACCTCACCCCGGACGGGTCCGGCCGCGGCCCGCGCACCCCGCGCGAGGCCGTGCTGTGCGAGCTGTTCGCCGAGGTGCTGGGGGTGGCGCGGGTCGGGGTGGACGACGGGTTCTTCGACCTGGGCGGCCACTCGCTGCTGGCCACCCGGCTGGTCAGCCGGGTGCGGGCGGTCCTGGGGGTGGAACTGGCGGTGCGGGCGGTCTTCGAGGCCCCGACCGCCGCCCTGCTCGCGGGCAGGCTGGACGGCACGGCGGGCGCCGCGCGCCCGGCGCCCGCCCCGGCCACCCGACCCCGGGTGCTGCCGCTGTCGGCCGCGCAGCAGCGGCTGTGGTTCCTCGACCGGGTCGAGGACCTGGGCGCCACCTACCACATCCCGCTGGTGCTGCGGCTGACCGGCGGGCTCGACCGGGCGGCGCTGCGGGCCGCGCTGGACGACGTGGTGGCCCGGCACGAGAGCCTGCGGACGGTGTTCCCGGTGGTGGACGGCCACCCGCGCCAGGAGGTCCTCGACCCGGGGCCGGTGGCCTGGACCGAGGCGGAGACCGGCGGGGACGGGGTGGTCGCGGCGCTGGCCGAGCAGGTCGCCAGGCCGTTCGACCTGGCCACCGAGCCGCCGGTGCGCGCGGCGCTGTTCGCCGTCGGGCCGGGCGAGCACGTGCTGCTGGTGGTGCTGCACCACATCGGGGCGGACGGCTGGTCGCTGACCCCGCTGGCCCGCGACCTGTCCGCCGCGTACGCGGCGCGGCGCGCGGGTGCCGCCCCCGGGTTCGCGCCGCTGCCGGTGCAGTACGCCGACTACGCGCTCTGGCAGCGCGACCTGCTCGCCGCGGACTCGCCGCACCTGGCGCACTGGACCGCGGTGCTGGCCGGTCTGCCCGACGAGATCCCCCTGCCCGCCGACCGGCCCCGCCCGCCGGTGGCCTCGCACCGGGGCGGCGAGGTGGCCTTCGGCATCCCCGCCGAGCAGCACGCGGCGCTGCGGGCGCTGGCGCGCGGGACCGGGACGACGCTGTTCATGGTGCTGCACGCCGGTCTCGCGCTGCTGCTGTCGCGGCTGGGCGGCGGGGACGACATCCCCGTCGGGACACCGGTGGCCGGGCGCACCGACGACGCGCTGGACGAACTGGTCGGCTGCTTCGTCAACATGCTGGTGCTGCGCACCGACACGTCCGGCGACCCGAGCTTCCGCGACCTGCTCGGCCGGGTGCGCGAGACCGACCTCGCGGCCTACGCCCACGCGGAGCTGCCCTTCGAGCGGCTGGTCGAGGCGCTGGCGCCGCCGCGGTCGCTGGCCAGGCACCCGGTGTTCCAGGTGATGCTGGGGTTGCAGAACACCCCGGAGCCGGTGCTCGACCTGCCCGGGCTGGCCGTCGCGGCCGAGCCGGTGGCGGTGGGGTCGGCGCGGTTCGACCTCTCGTTCGGGTTCGCCGAGCGCGGGGACGGGCTGGACGGGGTGCTGGAGTTCAACGCGGACCTGTTCGACCCGGCGACCGCGGCGGGCATCGCCGACCGGTTGGCACGCCTGCTCGCCGCGGTGGCGGCCGACCCGGACACCCCCGTCCGCCAGGTCGAACTGCTCACCGCCGGGGAACGCGCGCTGCTGCTGGAGCAGGGGCGGGGCGTCGTCCGCCCGGTTCCGCCGGTGGACCTGGCCGACGTGGTCGCGGGGGTCGCCGCCGCGCACCCCGGGCTGCCCGCCGTCCGCACGGCCGACACGACGGTGTCCTACGCCGAGCTGGTCGACCGGGCCGACCGCCTGGCCCGGCTGCTGGTGGCCCGCGGCGCGGGCCCGGAGCGGTTCGTGGCCGTGGCGCTGCCGCGCGGGCCGGAGCTGGTGGTGGCGCTGCTGGCGGTGCAGCGGGCGGGGGCGGCGCACCTGCCGCTGGACCCGGCCTTCCCGCCGGAGCGGACCGCGCACATGCTGTCCGACGCGGAACCGGTGCTCGTGATCACCGACGAGGCCACCGCAGGCGCGCTGCCCGCGGTCGGGGTGCCCCGGTTGGCGCTGGACGCGGCGCGGACGCGGGCCGAACTGGCGGGCGCCCCGCCGTGCGCCTTCCCCCGGGCGGTGCCGTCGAACGCGGCGTACGCGATCTACACCTCGGGCTCGACCGGCCTGCCGAAGGGCGTCGTGGTGCCCAGGGGTGCCCTGGCGAACTTCCTGGCTGCGCTCGCCGACCACGTTCCACTGTCCACAGGAGACAGGTGGTTGGCGGTGACCACGATCGCCTTCGACATCGCGGCGCTGGAGCTGTTCCTCCCGCTGGCGCACGGGGCGTGCGTTGTGCTCGCCGACCGCGACACCGTGCGGGACCCGGCGCGGTTGCTGGCGCTGGCCCGGCGGACCGGGGTCACCGTCGCGCAGGCGACACCGAGCCTGTGGCAGACGGTGCTCGACGCGGCCGACGAGGAGGGCGACCGCGACGCCCTGTCCGGGGTGCGGGTGCTCTCCGGCGGCGAGGCGCTGCCCGCCGCGCTGGCCGCCCGCCTGCGCGCCAGGGCCGCGAGCGCGGTCAACCTGTACGGGCCGACCGAGACCACCATCTGGTCCACCCTCGCCCACCTCGGCGCGGACGAGCGGGCGCCCGGCATCGGCGAACCGATCGCCAACACCCGGGTCCTGGTGCTCGACCGGGCGCTGCGGCCGGTGCCGCCGGGCGTGGTCGGCGAGCTGTACCTGGCGGGCGCGGGGGTGGCCCGCGGCTACCACCGGCGCCCCGGCCTCACCGCCGAGCGGTTCGTCGCCGACCCGGGCGGCGGGCCGGGCGAGCGCGCCTACCGCACCGGCGACCTGGTGCGCTGGACCGGGTCCGGGCGGCTGGAGTTCCTCGGCCGGGCCGACGAGCAGCTCAAGGTGCGCGGCTTCCGGGTCGAACCCGGCGAGGTCGAGGCGGCGCTGGCCGGGCACCCGCTGGTCGGCCGGGCGGTGGTGGTGGCCCGCGAGTCCGGCGACGGGCACCGGCGGCTGGTCGGCTACGTCACCGCGGCGGGCGCGCCGGCGGTGGACCCCGCCGCGGTCCGGGAGCACGCGGCGCGGGTGCTGCCCGAGCACATGGTCC
Source organism: Actinokineospora spheciospongiae (assembly GCF_003182415.1). Taxonomy (NCBI): domain Bacteria; kingdom Bacillati; phylum Actinomycetota; class Actinomycetes; order Pseudonocardiales; family Pseudonocardiaceae; genus Actinokineospora; species Actinokineospora spheciospongiae. The sequence goes on from NZ_QHCP01000007.1 coordinate 248,723, forward strand.
CGGTGGTCGTGGTGCTCGACGCGTTCCCCACGACCGCCAACGGCAAGGTCGACCGGCGCGCGCTGCCCGCGCCGGACCCGCGCGGCGCCGCACCGGACCGCGCCCCGCGCACCCCGGCGGAGCTGGCGCTGTGCGAGCTGTTCGCCGACGTGCTGGGGGTGGCCGAGGCGGGGGTCCGCGACGACTTCTTCGCCCTCGGCGGCGACAGCGTGCTCACCCTGCGGCTCACGGGCCGCGCGGGCCGGGCCGGGCTGCCCCTCACGCCGCGCGACGTCTTCGTGCACCGCACCCCGGCCGCCCTCGCGGCGGTGGCCGCGGCGGCGGACCGGCAGGCACCAGAGGCCGACCCCGAGGACACCGGCGCCCCGCTGGTGGAGCTGAGCGCGTTCCAGCGCGGGCGGTTGGCGGCGGCGATCGAAGCGGAATGGGAGGCACCCCGGTGACCAGGGCCGAGATCGAGGACGTCCTCCCCGTCACGCCGTTGCAGGAGGGACTGCTGTTCCACGCCGCCCACGACGGGGCGGCCGACGTCTACACCATGCAGCTCGCGCTGGAGGTCGACGGGCCGCTGGACCCGGCCGCGCTGCGCCGGGCCGCCGGGGCGCTGCTGGCCCGGCACGCGGTGCTGCGCTCGGCGATCGTTCAGGACGGGGTCGACGAACCGGTCCAGGTCGTGCTGGCCGAGGTGCCCCTGGCCTGGCGCGAGCACGACCTGTCCGCCCTCGGCGAGCCGGAGCGCGCGGCCGGGCTGGACCGGGTCGTCGCCGAGGACCGGACCGCGGGGTTCACCCCGCACCGCCCCCCGCTGATCCGGTTCACCCTGGTCCGGCTGGCCGCCGACCGGCACCGGCTGCTGATCACCAACCACCACGTGCTGCTCGACGGCTGGTCCGTGCCGGTGCTGGTGGACGACCTGTGGGCGCTCTACGCCCGGGAGGGCGACCCGGCGGTCACCCTGCCGCCCGCCGCCGACCACCGGGCCTACCCGCGGTGGCTGGCCAGGCAGGACCACGACGCCGCCCGCCGGGAGTGGCGGACGCACCTGGCCGGGCTGAGCGGACCCACCCTCGTCGCCCCCGGCGCCGCCCGCGGCGGGGCGCCCGCCCCGCCTCGGGACCTGGACGCCGAGTTGACCGCCGAGCAGACCGCGCGCCTGCACACCGCCGCCCGCGGCCGGGGCCTGACGCTCAACACCGTGGTGGCGGGGGCGTGGGCGGTGGTGCTCAGCGGGCTAACCGGGCGGCAGGACGTCGTCTTCGGCACCACCGCCGCCATCCGCCCACCCACGATCCCCGACGTCGAGACGCTGGTGGGGCTGCTCGTCAACACGGTGCCGGTGCGGGTCAGCCTCGACGCGGGGCGGCCGTTCGGCGAGCAACTGGCCGCCGCGCAGGACCGGCGGGCCGCGCTGCTGCCGCACCAGCACGTGGGCCTGGGCGAGCTGCGGCGGCTGGCCGGGGTCGGCGCCGAGCTGTTCGACACCGTGCTGCTGTTCCGCAACCACCTGGCCCGCGGGCGGTCCGCCGACGCCGTGGTGGCCGCGCCGCCGGGGCTGCGGGTCACGGCCGTGGGCGCCTGGGACGCCAACCACTACCCGCTCTCGCTCACGGTGGCACCCGGCGACCGGCTGCTGTTGCGCCTGTCCCACCGCACCGACGTGGTCGACGCCGAGACCGCGCGGCGCGCGCTGGACGCGGTGGTGCGCACGCTCCGGTCACTGGCCGCGGACCTGGACCACCCGCCCGGGCACACCGCGGGCCCGGTGCTCCCCGGGGTCACCGAACCGGACCGGGTGCCCGCCCGCCCCGCCGCCCCGGGCCGGGGCGCGCCCGCGCGCACACCGCGGCAGGAAATCCTCTGCGAGCTGTTCGCCGACGTGCTGGAGCTGCCCGCGGTCGGCGCCGACGACGACTTCTTCGCCCTGGGCGGCGATTCCGTGCTGGCCACCCGGCTGGTGAGCCGGATCAGGTCGGTGCTCGGGGTGGAGCTGCCCGTGCGCGCGCTGTTCGAGGCGGGCACGAGCACCCGCCTCGACGCCGTGCTCGACCCCGGCGCCGCCGTCCGGCCCGCGCCGCGACCGGTGGACCGCCCGGAGCGCACCCCGCTCTCGCACGCCCAGCGGCGGCTGTGGTTCCTCAACCGCTTCGAGGACACCGGGTCCGCCTACCACCTGCCCATCGCGCTGCGCCTCACCGGCGACCTCGACCGCGCCGCCCTGACCGCGGCGCTCGGCGACGTGGTGCAGCGGCACGAGAGCCTGCGCACGGTCTTCCCCGAGGTCGACGGCGAACCCCACCAGGACGTGCGCCCGGCGACCGCCGTCGCGCTGCCCGTCGCGGCGCTGCCGGAGGCCGAGCTGGCCGCCGGGCCTGCCGCGGCGGCGGCCCGGCCCTTCGACCTCACCACCGATCCCCCGCTGCGCGCGGCGCTGTACGAGGTGGGGGGAACGGGCGAGCACGTCCTGCTGCTCGTCCTGCACCACATCGCGGGCGACGGCTGGTCGTTCGCGCCGCTGTCGCGCGACCTGTCGCGGGCCTACGCCGCCCGCCGCGCCGGTCGCGCCCCCGAGTGGGAACCGCTGCCGCTGCAGTACCCGGATGCCGCGCTGTGGCAGCGCGAACTGCTCGGCGACGGCGCCGACCCGGACAGCGCACTGGCGCGGCAGCTCGACTTCTGGCGGACCGCGCTGGCCGACCTGCCCGCCGAGCTGACCCTCCCGGCGCAGCGACCGCGCCCCGCCCGCGCGAGCCACCGCGGCGACCGCGTGCCCCTGGAGATCCCGCCGGACCTGCACCGCGGCCTGCGCGCCCTGGCCAGGGAGAGCCGCACCACGCTGTTCATGGTCGTGCAGGCGGGACTGGCCCTGCTGCTGTCGCGGTTGGGGGCGGGCCGGGACATCCCCATCGGCACCCCGGTCGGCAACCGCACCGACGAGGCGCTCGACGACCTGGTCGGCCTGTTCGTCAACACCCTGGTGCTGCGCACGGACACCTCGGGCGACCCGACCGCGCGCGAACTGCTCGGCCGGGTCCGCGCGGCCGACCTCGCCGCGTTCGCCAACCGGGACCTGCCGTTCGAGCGGCTGGTCCACGAGCTCAACCCGGCCCGGTCCACCGCGCGGCACCCGCTGTTCCAGGTGGCGCTGGTCCTGCACAACAACCCCGCCCCGCCCCCGCCGCGACTGCCCGGCCTGGCGGTCGAGGGGCTGCCCCTCGGGCTGCCGACGACCATGTTCGACCTGTCCGTGGAGCTGACCGAGCGGCGCGGCGCGCAGGGCACCCCGCACGGCGTCCACGGGTCCCTGGAGTACAGCACCGACCTGTTCGACCGGGCGGGGGCCGAGCGGATCGCCGAGCGGCTGGTGCGGGTGCTCGCGGCGGTGGTCGCCGACCCGGACCAGCGGCTGAGCGCGGTGGACCTGCTCGACGGGGCGGAGCGGCGACAGCTTCTGGAGTGGGGCGCCCCCACCCGGGTCGAGCCGCCGACCGGCACGCTGGCCGAGGCGTTCGCCGCGGTCGCCCGCCGCACCCCCGGGGCCACGGCCGTGGTCTGCGGGGACCGGGCGCTCACCTACGGCGAGCTGGACGCCCTGGCCAACCGGTTGGCCAGGGTGCTGCTCGCCGCGGGCGCCCGGCCGGAGCGGGCGGTGGCCTTGGCGCTGCCGCGGTCGATCGAGCAGGTCGTGGCGACGGTGGCGGTGGTCAAGGCGGGAGCCGCCTACCTGCCCCTCGACCCCGAGCACCCCGCCGAGCGCATCGCCTCCACCCTCGCCGACGCGCACCCCACCGCGGTGGTGACCACCGGGGCCGTCGCGGCGGCACTCCCCCGGGAACCGGACGCCACCCTGGTCCTGCTGGACGACCCCGGAGTGGTCCGGGCCCTCGGTGCCGCGCCCGCGGGCGAGCTGACCCCCGAGGAGCGCCCGCTCGCCCCCACGACCGACTCCGCCGCGTACGTCATCCACACCTCGGGGTCCACCGGCCGCCCCAAGGGCGTCGTCGTGCCGCACGGCAACGTGCTGCGGCTGTTCACCGCCACCGCTGAGCTGTTCGACTTCACCGCGGACGACGTGTGGAGCGCCTTCCACTCCCCCGCGTTCGACTTCGCGGTCTGGGAGACCTGGGGGGCGCTGCTGCACGGCGCCACCCTGGTCGTGGTGCCTGCCGACGTGGCGCGGGCACCGGAGGAGTTCCTGGCGCTGCTGGTGCGATCCGGCGTCACCGTGCTGAGCCAGACACCGTCGGCGTTCACCCAGCTCGCCCGCGCCGACGCCGAGGACCCGGGGCTGGGCGACCGGCTGTCCGTGCGGCGCGTCGCCTTCGGCGGCGAGGCGCTGGACCCGGGGTCGCTGGCGGGCTGGCGGGAGCGGCACCCGGACAGCCCGGCGCTGGTCAACCTGTACGGGATCACCGAGACGACCGTGCACGTCACCGGGGTGCGGCTGGACCCGCGGGCGCACCGGACCGGCAGCCCGATCGGCCGGGGCCTGCCCGACCTGCGCCTGCACGTGCTCGACGAGCACCTGCGCCCGCTGCCCGCCGGGGTCGCGGGCGAGCTGTACGTCGCGGGTCCCGGCCTCGCGCGCGGCTACCTGGACCTGCCCTCCCCGACCGCGCAGCGGTTCGTGGCCTGCCCGTACGGGCCGCCGGGGGAGCGCATGTACCGCACCGGGGACGTGGTGCGGTGGCGGGCGGACGGCGAACTCGACTACGTCGGCCGCGCCGACGACCAGGTGAAGGTCCGCGGGTTCCGGGTCGAGCCCGGCGAGGTGGCCGCCGCGCTCACCGCGCGGCCGGACGTCGGCGCGGCGGTCGTCGTCGCCCGGGAGCACCGCCCCGGCGACCTCGGGCTCGTCGCCTACGCCGTGGCCGCCCCCGGGCACCGCCTCGAACCCACCGACCTGCGCCGTGCGCTGGCCGGGGTGCTGCCCGACCACCTCGTCCCGGCGGCGGTGGTCGTGCTCGACGAGCTGCCGCTGACCCCGAACGGGAAGGTGGACCGCCGGGCGCTGCCCGCCCCGGTCGCCACGACCGGTCGCGGCCGGGCCCCGCGCACCGCGCGGGAGGAGGTCCTGTGCGGGTTGTTCGCCCAGGTGCTCGGGCTGCCCGAGGTGGGGGTCGACGAGAGCTTCTTCGAACTGGGCGGGCACTCGCTGCTGGCCACCGGGCTCATCAGCCGCGTCCGCGCGGCCTTCGGCGTCGACCTGCCGGTGCGGGCGCTGTTCGAGGCGCCCGCGGTGTCCGGGCTGATCGGGCGGGTCGACACCGCCGCGGGCACGGACCGGCCGCCGCTGCGGCCCGCCGCGCGCCCGGACCGGCTGCCGCTGTCGTTCGCGCAGCGCAGGCTGTGGTTCCTGGACCGGTTGCAGGGGTCCGGGTCGGCCTACAACATCCCGCTCGCGCTGCGGCTCACCGGTCCCCTGGACCGCGACGCGCTGCTGGCCGCCTGCCTGGACGTGGTGGACCGGCACGAGAGCCTGCGCACGGTCTTCCCCGAGTCCGACGGCGAACCCCACCAGGTGGTGCTGCCGCCCCCCGCCGGGCGGGCGGGCCGGGTGGACGCCGCGGTGGTGACCGTGGACGCCGCCGGGCTGGACGCCGCCGTCGCCTCGACCACCACCGCCGGGTTCGACCTGCGCACCGACCCGCCGCTGCGGGTCCGGCTGCTCGCCCTCGCCGAGGACGACCACGTCCTGGTGCTGGTGCTGCACCACATCGCGGGCGACGGCTGGTCGCTGCGCCCGCTGGCCGACGACCTCGCCACCGCCTACGCGGCCCGGCTGGCCGACCGGGCGCCCGGGTGGGCGCCGCCGCCGGTGCAGTACGCGGACTACACCCTCTGGCACCGCGCGGTGCTCGGCGACCCCGGCGACCCGAACAGCACCGGTGGCCGCCAGCTCGCCTTCTGGCGCAGCACCCTGGCGGGCGCCCCGGAACAGCTCGCCCTGCCCCTGGACCGGCCGCGGCCCCCGGTCGCCCGCTACCGCGGCGGGGCGGTCCCGCTGCCGGTCCCGCCCGCGCTGCACACCCGGCTCGCCGCGCTGGCCGCCGACGGCGGGGCGACGCTGTTCATGGTGCTGCACGCCGCGGTCGCGGCGCTGCTGACCAGGGTGGGCGCGGGCACCGACCTGCCGCTGGGCACGGCCGTCGCCGGGCGCACCGACGCGGCGCTCGACGACCTCGTCGGCTTCTTCGTCAACACCCTGGTGCTGCGCACCGACACCTCCGGCGACCCCGGCTTCACCGACCTGCTCGCCCGCGTCCGCGACACCGACCTGGCCGCCTACGCCCACCAGGACCTGCCCTTCGACCTGCTCGTCGAGGAGCTGAACCCGGGGCGCTCGGTCGACCGCAACCCGCTGTTCCAGGTGATGGTGGGGTTGCAGAACAACACCGGGGCCGAGGCGGGGCTGCCCGGCGTGGTGCTGGGCGCGGTCCCGGTGCCCCCGGCCGAGGCGAAGTTCGACCTGCTGTTCGCCTTCACCGAGCGGCGCACCGCCGACGGCCGCCCGGACGGCCTGGACGGCGTGCTGGAGTTCGCCACCGAGCTGTTCGACCCGGCGACCGCCCGCGGGCTGGCCGCGCACCTGCTCGGCCTGCTGGCGGCCGTCGCCGCCGACCCGGCGTGCCCGGTGGGCAGGCTCGACCTGCTCGACGACGACGGCCGCCGGGCCGTGCTCGCCCGCGGCGACGGCGGCCCGGTGCGCCCACCCGCCCCGGCCCGGCCGGGCGCGGGCCTGGCCGAGCTGTTCGCCGCCCAGGTCGCGCGCACCCCGGGCGCGACCGCGCTGGACGCGGGCGCCGTGCGGCTCGGCTACGCCGAACTGGACACCCGGGCCAACCGCCTGGCGCACCTGCTGATCCGGCACGGGGCGGACCACGACCGCCCGGTGCTGGTCCTGGTGGAACGCTCCGCCGAGCTGGTGGTCGCGCTGCTGGCCGTGGTCAAGGCGGGCGCGGCGTACGTGCCGCTCGACCCGCGCCACCCGCGCGCCAGGATGGGGCTGATCGCCGCCGACACCGGCGCGGGCATCCTGCTGACCGACGCGGCGGGCGCCGAGCACCCCTTCACCGGCCGGGCCGCCGCCGACGGGCTCGCGGTGCTGCGGGCCGACGCGGTCCCCGGCGACCTGCCCGAGCACGACCCCCGGCGCCCGGTCGAGCCCGACCGGGCCGCGTACGCCATGTTCACCTCGGGGTCCACCGGCGTGCCCAAGGGCGTCGTGGTCACCCACGCCAACGTGGTGTCGCTGGCGTTCGACCCGTGCTGGCGCGGCGGCGAGCAGGACCGGGTGCTGGCGCACAGCCCGCACTCGTTCGACGCCTCCACCTACGAGCTGTGGGTGCCGCTGCTGTCGGGCGGGTGCGTCGTGCAGGCACCGCCGGGGGAGCTGGGCGTGGCCGACCTGGACCGGGTGATCACCGAGCGCGGTGTGACCTGCGCCTTCTTCACGACCGCGCTGTTCAACCTGCTGGCGCAGGAGAGCCCGGCGACCCTCGGCGCGCTGCGGCAGGTGTGGACCGGAGGCGAGGACGTCTCGCCCGCCGCGTTCGAGCGGGTCGCGGCGGCCTGCCCCGGCACTGCGCTGCGGCACGTCTACGGGCCGACCGAGACCACCACGTTCGCGACCTTCCACGCGGTGGACCCCGGCTCCCCGCCCGGCCGCACGGTGCCGATCGGCACGCCGATGGCGGGCACCCTGGCCTACGTGCTGGACGCGGGGCTGCGGCCGGTGCCGCCGGGCGTGGTCGGCGAACTGCACCTGGCGGGTGCCGGGCTGGCGCGGGGCTACGCCGCCCGGGCCGCGCTGACCGCCGAGCGGTTCGTCGCCGACCCCTTCGGGCCGGCGGGGACGCGGATGTACCGCACCGGCGACCTGGCGCGGTGGACCCCGCGCGGGCTGGAGTTCGCGGGCCGCGCCGACGACCAGGTGAAGCTGCGCGGGTTCCGGGTGGAGCTCGCCGAGGTCGAGGCGGCGCTGACCGCGCACCCCGGGGTGGGGCGGGCCGCGGTGGTGGTCCGGGAGGACCGGGCCGGGGAACGGCGGCTGGTGGCCTACGTGGTGCCCGCGGCGGGCGCGGCGGAGGGCGGCGCGGGCCGCGACCAGGTCGAGGACTGGCGCGGCATCTACGAATCCCTCTACGGCACCGACGCCTACTTCGCCGCCCCCGGCGGCGGCTTCGGCAGCGACTTCTCCGGCTGGAACAGCAGCTACGACGGGCAGCCGATCCCGTTGGCGGACATGCGGGAGTGGCAGGCGGCGACCGTCGAGCGCATCCGCTCGCTGCGACCGCGGCGGGTGCTGGAGATCGGCGTCGGCAGCGGCCTGCTGCTCGCCGAGCTGGCCGGGGACTGCGAGTCGTACTGGGGCACCGACTTCTCCCCCTCGGCCGTCGACCGGCTGCGCGAGCACCTGGCCACCCGGCCGGAGCTGGCGGGCCGGGTCGAGCTGCGCTGCCAGGCGGGCGAGGACACCACCGGGCTGCCCACCGACCACTTCGACACGGTGGTGATCAACTCCGTCGTCCAGTACTTCCCCTCCGCCGACTACCTGGACCGGGTGCTGGCCCGCGCCGTCGAGCTGGTCCGGCCGGGCGGGGCGGTGTTCGTCGGCGACGTGCGGGACCTGCGCCTCGCCCGGTGCCTGGGCACCGCCGTGCAGCTCCGCCGCGGGGGCGCGGGCACCGCCGCGGCCGTGCGCACCGCCGTGCGGCGCGGCCTGCTGCTGGAGGAGGAGCTGCTGGTCGACCCCGACCACTTCGCCGCCACCGCGCGGGCGAACCCCGGGATCACCGCGGTGGACCTGCGCGTCAAGCGCGGCCACCACGACAACGAGCTGACCGGGTACCGCTACGACGTGGTGCTGCACAAGGGCGCGGACCGGGTCCTCGCGCTCGCCGACGCCCCCCGGCTGCGCTGGGGGCGGGAGGTCACCGGGCTCGCCGGGGTGGTGGCGCACCTGCGCGCCGAGCGCCCGGCGCGGCTGCGGGTCACCGGGGTGCCCAACGCCAGGATCGCCCCGGAGCTGGCCGCCCTGCGGGCGCTGGACGCCGACACCGACCCGCGGACCGCCCTGGCCGCGCTCACCGGCGGCACCGACCGCGACCCCGACGCGCTGCCGACGGTGGAGGCCGTGCACCGGGCGGTCGAAGACCTCGGCTACACCTGCGTGATCGCCCCCTCGGCCCGGCGGGCCCCGGACCAGGAGGCGGACGGCGCGCTGGACCTGGTGCTCGTCGACGCGGCCGAGGCGCGCGGCCGGGCCCTCGACGGCACCCACCTGGCCGCCGAGGACGCCGGGCAGGCGAGGCGGACCAGCGACCCGGAGCGGTCGCACGCCGTCCGCGCGCTGACCGCGGCGCTGGGCCCGCACCTGGGTGAGGTGCTGCCGGAGTACATGGTGCCCTCGGCGTTCGTGGCCCTGCCCACGCTGCCGCTCACGGTCAACGGCAAGGTGGACCGGCGGGCGCTGCCCGCGCCGGACGTGGCCGCGGCGGCGGCGGGCGCCGCGCCGCGCACCCCGCAGGAGGAGATCCTGTGCGGGCTGTTCGCCGAGGTGCTCGGCCTGCCCGCGGTGGGGGTCGACGACGACTTCTTCGACCTGGGCGGGCACTCGCTGCTGGCCACCCGGTTGACCAGCCGCGTCCGGTCGGTGCTGGGGTCCGAGCTCGCCGTCCGGGAGGTGTTCGAGGCCCCCACGGCCGCGGGCCTCGCCGCCCGGCTCACCCCCGCCGACCGCGCGCGACCGCCGCTGCGGCCCGCCGAGCGGCCCGCCCGGCTCCCGCTGTCGCACGCGCAGCGCAGGCTGTGGTTCCTCAACCGCTTCGAGGACAGCGGTTCGACCTACAACATGGCGATGGCCGTGCGGCTGGTCGGGCCGCTGGACCACGACGCCCTGCGGGCGGCGGTGGCCGACGTCGTGCGGCGGCACGAGGTCCTGCGCACGGTCTTCCCCGCCGACGACGGCGAACCGCACCAGCGGGTGCTCGACGTCGAGGCGGTGCGCGAGGGCCTGGTCACCACCGGGGCGGTGCGGGCCGACGAGGTCGCCGCGCTGCTGCGAGCCCGCGCCGAGCGGGGTTTCGACCTCACCCGCGACCTCCCGCTGCGGGCCTGGCTGTGGGCGACGGGCACGCACGAGCACGTGCTGCTGCTGGTCGTGCACCACATCGCCTGCGACGGCTGGTCGCTCACCCCGTTGGCCAGGGACCTGTCCACCGCCTACGCCGCCCGCGCGCGGGGCCGGGAACCCGAGCAGGCACCCCTGCCCGTGCAGTACGCCGACTACACCCTGTGGCACAACAGGACCCTCGACGGCGACGGCTCGGCCCGGCACCTGGAGCACTGGGCCACCACCCTGCGCGGCGCCCCCGCCGAACTGGCCCTGCCCACCTGCCGCCCCCGCCCCGACACCACGGCGCACACCGGCGACCACATCACCTTCACCGTCCCCGCCGCGCTGCACCAGCGGCTCACCGCGCTGGTGCGCACCGACCGGGCCACCCTGTTCATGGCCCTGCACGCCGCCCTCGCCGCACTGCTGACCCGGGTGGGCGCGGGCACCGACATCCCCATCGGCACCCCCGTCGCGGGCCGCACCCACGACGCGCTGGACGACCTGGTCGGCTTCTTCGTCAACACCCTGGTCCTGCGGTTGGACACCGGTGGCGACCCGACCCTGCGCGAACTGCTCGCCAGGGCACGCGCGGTCGACCTCGACGCCTACGCCCACCAGGACCTGCCGTTCCAGCGGCTCGTCGAACACCTCAACCCGCGGCGCGACCCCGGCAGGCACCCGCTGTTCCAGGTGATGCTCGTCCTGCAGAACACCGCCGAGCCGGTGCTGCGCCTGCCGGGCGTCCGCGTCGAGCACGAGCCGACCACCGTGCGCAGGGCGAACTTCGACCTGTGGCTGGGCTTCACCGAGACCCGCCTGCCCGACGGCGCGGCCGGGGGCATCACCGGCAGGCTGGAGTTCCGCACCGACCTGTTCGACCGGGAGACCGCGCGCGGCATCGCCACCCGGCTCGTGCGGGTCCTGCACGCCCTCGCCGCCGACCCCGACCAGCGCGTCAGCCGGGTCGACGTCCTCGACGCGGCGGAGGAGCACCGGCTCCTGCGCGCCACGACGACCCACCCGCTGCCCGCGACCACCCTGACCGCACTGCTCGAAGCCCAGGCGGCGCGCACACCGCACGCGGTTGCGGTCGTCGACCACGACGGGACCACCCACACCTACGCGCGGGTGCACGAGCGGGCGAACCGGCTCGCCCACCTGCTCGCCGGTTCCGGCGCGGGACCGGAGAAGACCGTGGGGGTGGCGCTGCCCCGCTCGGTCGAGTCGGTCGTCGCCCTCGTGGCGGTGCTCAAGACCGGTGCCGCCTACCTGCCGCTGGACCCCGAGCACCCGGCCGAACGGCTCTCCCGGGTGGTCGACGACGCCGGGCCCGTCGCCCTGCTCACCGACCGCGGCACGTCCGGGGTGCTCGACGGCGCGGGGTTCGCCGCCGTGGAGCAGATCCTGCTCGACGAGGTGGGTGGGGACCTCGCCGCGCGCCCCGCGTCCGCGCCACCGCCCACCGCCGTCCCGGGCAACCCGGCGTACCTGATCCACACCTCGGGCTCCACCGGGCGCCCCAAGGGTGTCCTCGTGCCGCACGCCGCCATCGCCAACCGGCTGCTGTGGGCGCAGGCCGAGTACGGCCTGACCGCCGAGGACCGGGTGCTGCACAAGACGCCGACGAGCTTCGACGTGTCGGTGTGGGAGCTGTTCTGGCCGCTGATCGCGGGCGCGGCCGTGGTGCTCGCCCGACCGGGTGGGCACCGCGAGCCCGACCACCTCGCCGAGCTGGTGCGCCGCGAGCGGGTGGGCACCGCGCACTTCGTACCGTCCATGTTGGACGTCTTCCTGGACGCGCCCGCCGCGGCGGGCACCGGCCTGCGCCGGGTGCTGTGCAGCGGCGAAGCCCTGCCCACCGCGCTCGCGGCCCGCTGCGAGCGGGTGCTGGGCATCGCGCCGGACAACCTGTACGGGCCCACCGAGGCGGCGGTGGACGTCACCGCGTGGCGCCCCGCGCCCGCCCGGCCGGAGCCCACCGTCCCCATCGGACTGCCGGTGTGGAACACCCGCGCGTACGTGCTCGACGAGCACCTGCGCCCGGTGCCCGAGCGCGTGCCCGGTGAGCTGTACCTGGCGGGGGCGCAACTGGCGCGCGGCTACCACCGCGCACCCGGTCGCACCGCTGAGCGGTTCGTCGCCGACCCGCACGGCGGTCCCGGCGAGCGCATGTACCGCACGGGCGACCGCGTGCGGCGGTACCCGGACGGGGCGCTGGAGTTCCTGGGCCGCACCGACGACCAGGTGAAGGTGCGCGGTGTCCGGGTCGAGCCGGACGAGGTGGCCGCCACGCTGGCCCGCCACCCGGCGGTGGCGCGGGCCGCGGTCGTGGCCAGGCCTGGGCCCTCGGGTGCGGTCGAGCTGGTGGCCTACGCCGTCGCCGCGGGTGGGGCGGCGTCGGGGGTGGACGCGGAGCAGTTGCGCCGCCACGCCGCGCGGGTGCTGCCCGAGCCGATGGTGCCCGCCGCCGTCGTGCTGCTGGAGGCGTTGCCGCTGACCGTGCACGGCAAGCTGGACCAGGCCGCGCTGCCCGCGCCGGTGCGCTCCGCCCCCGCCCCGGCGCGGGCGGCGCGCACCGGCGCCGAGGAACTGCTGTGCGGGCTGTTCGCCGACGTCCTGGAGGTGCCATCGGTCGGCGTCGACGACGGCTTCTTCGACCTGGGTGGGCACTCGCTGCTGGCGATGCGCCTGGTCAACCGGGTGCGGTCGGTGTTCGGGGTCGAGCTGCGGGTGCGGTCGGTGTTCGAGGCGCCCACGGTGGCCGCGCTCGCCGCGCGGCTCGCGGACGCGGGCGACAGCCCGGTGCGCCCACCGGTGCGCGCCCTTACCCGGCCCGAGCACGTGCCGCTGTCCTCCGGCCAGCTTCGGCTGTGGTTCCTCAACCGGTTCGAGGCGGCCCGCGGCACCTACCACATCCCGATGGCCCTGCGGCTCTCCGGCGAGCTGGACGTGGCGGCCCTCGACGCCGCGCTCCTCGACGTCACCACCCGGCACGAGAGCCTGCGCACGGTCTTCCCGGACGTGGACGGGACACCCGCGCAGGTGGTCGTCGACGCGGGCGCGGCGCATACCCCGCTGGTTGCCGTGCCCGCCGCCGAGGAAAACCTGGCCGGGCTGCTGGCCGCCACCTCGGCGCGCCCCTTCGACCTGTCCACCGACGTCCCGCTGCGCGTGGCGCTGTTCGCCGTGGCACCCGGCGAGCACGTCCTGCTGGTCGTCCTGCACCACATCGCGGGCGACGGGTGGTCGTTGGCGCCGCTGGCCCGCGACCTGGCCGCGGCCTACCGCGCCCGGCTCACCGGGGAGGCGGGCGGCGCGGCACCGCTGCCCGTGCAGTACGCGGACTACGCGCTGTGGCAACGGGAACTGCTCGGCGCCGAGGACGACGCCGGCAGCCTCCGGTCCACCCAGCTCGCCCACTGGAGCGCGGCGCTGGCCGGTCTGCCGGAGGAACTGCCGCTGCCGTTCGACCGGACCAGGCCCGCGCTGCCCACCGACCAGCCCGCGGGGAGCGTCGAGTTCACGCTCCCGGCGAGCGTGCACCGCGGCCTGGTCGAGCTGGCCCGGGAGACGGGCGCGACCGTGTTCATGTCGGTGCGGGCAGCGCTCGCGGTGCTGTTGACCCGCATCGGCGCGGGCCACGACATCCCGATCGGCACCCCCGTCGCGGGCCGCACCGATTCCGCGCTCGACCCCCTCGTCGGCAACTTCGTCAACACCCTCGTCCTGCGCACCGACACCTCGGGCAACCCCACCCACCGCCGACTCCTGGCCCGCGTCCGCGACACCGACCTCACCGCCTACGCCCACCAGGACCTGCCCTTCGAGCAACTGGTCGAACACCTCAACCCCCAGCGGTCGCTGTCCCGGCACCCGCTGTTCCAGGTGGTGCTGACCCTGCAGAACACCGAGCGGGCGGACCTGGACCTGCCCGGGGTGCGGGTGCGCGGCCTGCCGCTCGACCCCGGGCCGACCGAGTTCGACCTGGCCGTCACCGTCCACGAGCAGCACACCGACGACGCGGCACCGGCCGGGCTGCACACCGCGCTGCGCTACCGGACCGACCTGTTCGACCGCGACACCGCCGAACAGCTCGGCAGGCGGTTGGTCCGCGTCCTGCACGCCGTGGTGGCCGACCCGGACCAGCCCATCGAGCAGGTGGACGTGCTGGACCCGGCCGAGCGGCGCAGGCTCCTCGGCGCACCGGCACCCGCGGTGCCCGGCGGTGCGGCGACGCTGGTGGAGCGGTTCACCGAGCGGGCCCGGCGGGCCCCGGATGCGGTGGCGGTGACCGCCGAGGACGCCACGCTGACCTACGCCGACCTCGACGCGCGGGCCGGTCGGCTGGCGCACCTGCTGCGCTCGCGGGGAGCGGGCGGCGGGCGGCCGGTCGCGCTGCTGCTGCCCCGGTCGGCGGAGCTGGTCGTGGCGATGCTCGCGGTGCTCAAGGCGGGCGCCGCCTACCTGCCGGTCGACCCGGACTACCCGGCCGAGCGGATCGCGCTGATCCTCACCGACGCCCGGCCCGCGCTGGTCGTCGCCCGGTCGGCCACCGCACCGGTGGACCCGGGGCCGGTCGCCGTGCTGCGCCTGGACGACCCGGACACGGTCGCGGCGCTGGCCGCGCGGCCCGACACCGACCCCGGCGCGGTGGTGCTCCCCGACTCCCCCGCGTACGTCATCCACACCTCGGGTTCCACCGGCAGGCCCAAGGGCGTGGTGGTGGCGCACCGGGAGGCGGCGGCGCTGTTCGCCGAGACCGCGGAGCTGTTCGGGTTCGGGCCCGGTGACGTGTGGGCGTTGTTCCACTCCCCCGCGTTCGACTTCTCCGTGTGGGAGATCTGGGGGGCGCTGGTGCACGGCGGGCGGCTCGTCGTGGTCAGCCACGAGGTCTCCCGCTCGCCCCACGACCTGCTGGCCCTGCTGGTCCGCGAACGGGTGACCGTGCTCAACCAGACCCCGTCGGCGTTCCACCCGCTGACCGCGGCCCTCGCGGCGGAGCCCACCGCCGACCGGCTCGCCCTGCGGCACGTGGTCCTCGGCGGTGAGGCGTTGCGGGCCCGGCGGCTGGCCGACTGGTACGCCCACCCGGTGAGCCGGTCGGCGGCCCTGGCGAACATGTACGGCATCACCGAGGGCGTCGTGCACGTGACCCACCGGCCCCTGGACCGGTCGGTGGTGGCGGAGGCGGCACCGGGCAGCGGCGTCGGCCGCGGCCTGCCCGGCCGGTGGCTGGCGGTGCTGGACGAGCGGCTGCGGCCGGTGCCCACCGGCACCTGGGGCGAGCTGTACCTGGTGGGCGGCGGGATCGCGCAGGGCTACCTCGGCAGGCCGGGTCTGACCGCCGAGCGGTTCGTCGCCGCGCCGTTCGGCCCGCCGGGAGCGCGGGCGTACCGCACCGGTGACGTGGTGCGGTGGCGCGCGGACGGTCGGCTGGACCACCTCGGCCGGGCCGACGACCAGGTGCAGGTGCGCGGGTTCCGGGTCGAGCCGGGGGAGGTCGAGGCCGCGCTGACCGTGCTGCCGGGGGTGGCGCTGGCCGCCGTGGTCGCCCGCGACGACGAGGACGGGCACCGCCGGTTGGTCGCCTACGTCGTCCCCGGCAACCCGGGCCCCGGTGCGGTGGAGCTGTCGCAGGCGTGGGTGCGCGGGGAACTGGCCGACACCCTGCCCGCCCACCTGGTGCCCGCCGCCGTCGTCGTGCTGGACGCCCTGCCGCTGACCCCGCACGGCAAGCTCGACCGCGCCGCGCTGCCCGCCCCGGACTTCGCACCCCTGATCTCGGGCGGGGAACCCGCGGACGCCAAGCAGGCGCGGCTGTGCGAGCTGTTCGCCGAGGTGCTGCGGCTGCCCGGGGTCGGCCCCTCGGACAGCTTCTTCGAGCTGGGCGGCGACAGCATCGTCTCCATCCGGCTGGTGGCGCGCGCCCGGGCAGCCGGCCTGCACTTCAGCCCGCGCGAGGTGTTCCGGCACCGCACGCCCGCCGCGCTGGCCGCGGTCGCCGCCGACCTCGCGGACCCGGTGGCCGAAGACCCGGCGGAGGCGTTCGGGGAGCTGCCGCCCGCGCCGATCGCGCACTGGTTGCGCGAGCGCGGCGGGCCGGTCGACGGGTTCAACCAGTCGGCGCTGTTCACCACGCCGGTCGGGCTCGACCCGCGCGGCCTGCGGGTGGTGCTGGACGCGGTGCTGCGGCGGCACGACGCGCTGCGGATGCGCCTGGTGGTCGACGCGGCCGGGGACTGGTCGTTCACCACCGCCCCACCGGGCGCCGACCCGACGCGGAACGTTCTGTCCCAGGTGGACGTTCGCGACCACGACGGCACCGCGCTGCGCGAGGCGGTCGAGCACCACGGCGAACTGGCCCGGCGGGCACTGGCACCGCGCGAGGGCGAGTTGGTCCGAGCGGTGTGGTTCGACGCGGGGTCGACCAGGCCCGGCCGCCTGCTCCTGGTGGTGCACCACCTGGCCGTGGACGCGGTGGCCTGGGGAATCCTGCGCGCCGACCTCGCCGCGGCGTGGCGGGCGGTCTCGGCCGGGCGCGCGCCCGAGGCGACCCGCGCGGGCACGTCGTACCGCCGGTGGGTCCGGGAGCTGAACCGCGCCGCCGCGCGACCGGAGCGGCTCGCCGAACTGCCACTGTGGACAGACGTGCTCCGCGACGCGGGCACCCCGCTCACCGACCAGCCGCTCGACCCGGCCGCGCACACCGAGGGCACGGTCCGGACGCTGGTGGCGGTGCTGCCGCCGGAGACCACCGAGCCGCTGCTCAGCACCCTGCCCACGGCCTACCACGCCGGTGTCGACGACGTGCTGCTCACCGCCCTCGCACTGGGGGTGGCGGCCTGGCGGCGCGAACGGGGCGGCACCGACCGCGGCGGCGTGCTGGTCGACGTGGAGGGGCACGGCCGGACCGAGGACCTGGCCCCCGGCCTGGACCTGTCCGGCACGGTCGGGTGGTTCACCGCCCTGCACCCGGTGCGCATCGGCCCCGGGCACCTGGACCTCGACGAGGCGCTGCGCGGCGGTCCCGCCGCCGGGCAGGCGCTCAAGCGGGTCAAGGAGCAGCTCCGGGCGGTCCCCGACCGGGGCGCGGGCTTCGGCCTGCTGCGCCACCTCGACCCGACCGCCCGGGCCGCGCTGGCCGCCCTGCCCACCGCCCAGATCGGGTTCAACTACCTCGGCGCGGTGGACGGCGCCGACCGCGCCGCCGCGGACTGGGACTTCGCCCCCGAGGGCGCCGCGGTGCCCGGTGCCGACCCGGACCTGCCGGTGGCGCACGCGCTGGAGGTGGCCGCGGTGGTGCACCGGGGACCGGACGGGCCGCGGCTGCGCACCACCTGGTCGTGGCCCGCGTCGCTGCTGCCCGCCGACGGCGTCGCGGCGCTGGTGCGCGCCTGCGAGCGGGCGCTGACCGGCCTGGCCGGGTTCGCCGGGCACCTGGCCTCGGGCGGGCTCACCCCGTCCGACCTGCCGCTGGTGGAGCTGAGCCAGCACGAGATCGACGAGCTCGAGGACGAGATCGACATGGATTGGGGATCGCCGCTGTGAGGCAGCCGAAGTTCGACGACGTCCTCCCGCTCGCGCCGCTGCAGGCGGGACTGCTCTTCCACGCCATGCACGACGGCCGCGAGGCCGACGTCTACGCCGCGCAGCTCACCCTGGACCTGGCCGACGGGGTCGACCCGGGCAGGCTGCGGGCGGCGGTGGCGGCCCTGCTGGCCCGGCACGCGAACCTGCGCGCGGCGTTCCGGCCGCGCGCCTCCGGCGACCCGGTGCAGGTGGTCGCCAGGGCGGTGGAGCCCGACTGGCGCGAGCTGGACCTGACCGGCGCCACCCCGGCCGAGCGCGCGGCGACCGCCGACCGGCTGGCCGCCGAGGACCGGGCGCGGCCGTTCGACCTCGCCAGGCCGCCGCTGCTGCGCTGCACCCTGCTGCGGCTCGACGAGCGGCTGCACCGCCTCGTGTGGACCCACCACCACATCCTGCTCGACGGCTGGTCGGTGCCGGTCCTGGTGCGCGAGCTGGGCGCGCTGTACGCGGGCGCCACCCTGCCGCCGGTGACCCCCCACCGCGACCACCTCGCCTGGCTGGACCGGCAGGACCGCGCCGCGGCGGCGCGGGCGTGGCGGGCGGAGCTGGCCGACCTGGACGGCCCCACCCTGGTGGCCGGGCGCACCGGGTCCTCGGCACCGGAGCAGTTGACCGCCGAGCTGACCGAGGAGCAGACCGCCGCGCTGACGGCGGTGGCCAGGGCGGCGGAGCTGACCACGAGCACGCTCGTGCAGGGCGCGTGGGCGGTGGTGCTCGGCGCGCTGACCGGGCGGCGCGACGTCGTGTTCGGCACCACGGTCTCCGGCAGGCCCGCCGACCTGCCCGGCGCCGAGTCGATGGTGGGGCTGTTCATCAACACCGTGCCGGTGCGGGTGCCGCTCGACCCGGCCGCCCCCGTGCTCGACCTGCTGCGCGGCCTGCGCGACCGGCAGGCGGGCCTGCTCGAGCACCAGCACCTCGGGCTGCCCGAGGTGCAGCGGGCCGCGGGGCTGCGCGAGCTGTTCGACACCCTGCTGGTGTTCGAGAACTTCCCGCTGGACCCGGCCGCGGCACCGCCCGCGGCCGGGGAGCCGCGCATCACCGCCGCGCACCTGCGCGGCGCGGCGCACTACCCGCTGGTGCTCGTCGCCGTGCCCGGCCCCCGGCTGCGGCTGCGGCTGGACCACCGCCCGGACGCGGTGCCGCGGCAGCGGGCCGAGCGGGTGCTGGCCTGGCTGGTGCGGGCGCTGACCGGGCTCGCCGCCGACCCCCGGCGGCCACTGGGCCTGCTCGACCCGGTCGACCCGGCCGAGCGCGCCCGGTTCGCGCGCGCCGGGAACGACACCGCCGTCCCCGTGCCCGCCACGAGCCCCGCCGCGCTGTTCAAGGCCCAGGCCGCCCGCACCCCCGACGCGGTCGCCCTGGTGTCCGGCGCGGACGCGCTCACCTTCGCCGAGGTGGACGCCGAGGCCAACCGGCTGGCGCACCTGCTCGCCGAGCGCGGCATCGGCCCGGAGCGGGTGGTCGGGTTGTTCCTGCCGCGCTCGGCGCGGACCGTGGTCGCCCTGCTCGCCGTGCTCAAGGCGGGCGCGGCGTACCTGCCGCTGGACCCGGCCCTGCCCCCGGCCAGGGTCGCGCTGCTGCTCGCCGACACCGCGGCGGCGGCCGTGCTGACCACCACCGCCACCGCCGCCGCACTGCCCCCCGGTCACGGCGTGCCGATCGTGGAACTCGACGACCCCGGGGTCCGCGCGCGGCTGCGCGGGCGGGCCGCGACCGCGCCCACCGACGCCGAGCGCACCACGCCGCTGCTGCCGGAGCACCCCGCGCACGTCATCCACACCTCCGGGTCGACGGGCAGGCCCAAGGGGGTGGTCGTCGGGCACGCGGCGGTCGCCAACTACTGCGCCGTCCTGCCCGCCGCGTTGCCGCACCCGGCGCTGTGGGAGCCGGGCGGCCGGATGGGGCTGACGTCGAGCTTCCTGTTCGACGCCTCGATCAAGCAGCTCGCCGCCATGCTGCACGGCGCCACCCTGCACGTGCTGGGCGAGGAACTGCTGACCGACGCCGTCGAGCTGGTCGAGTACGCCCGCGAGCACCGGCTCGACGCGCTGCACGCCACCCCCTCGCAGTTGCCGGTCCTGGTCGAGGCCGGGCTGCTGTCCGGGGACCGGGCGCCCCGGGTGCTGCTGGTGGGCGGCGAGGAGCTGGACGCGGTGCGGTGGGCCGAGCTGGCCGCGCTCGACGACGTGACCGCCTTCAACACCTACGGCCCGACCGAGGCCACCGTGAGCGCGTTGGCGGCCAGGGTGGACGGTGGGGAACCCGTGCTCGGGCTGCCCCTGGGCAACGTCCGGGCGCACGTGCTCGACGCGGCGCTGCGCCCCGCCCCGCCGGGGGTGCCCGGCGAGCTGTACCTGGCGGGCGCGGGACTGGCGCGCGGCTACCTCGGCCAGGTCGGGCTGACCGCCGAGCGGTTCGTCGCCGACCCCTTCGGGCCAGCGGGGACGCGGATGTACCGCACCGGGGACCTGGCCGCGCGCGACGAGCGGGGCCGGGTGCGCTTCCTGGGTCGCACCGACCGCCAGGTCAAGGTCCGGGGCCACCGGGTCGAGCTCGGTGAGGTCGAGGCGGCGCTGCGCGCCCACCCGGCGGTGGCCGACGCCGCCGCCGCGGTGCGCGGCCGGGAGCAGGCCGAGCGCGCGCTCGTCGGCTACGTCGTGCCCACCGGCGGCGGCGACCGGCTCGACCTCGACGCCCTGCGCCGGGACCTGGGCGCGACCCTGCCCGCGCACCTGGTGCCGACCACGCTGGTGCCGCTGGCGGAGCTGCCGCTGACCGCGACCGGCAAGCTCGACCACGCCGCCCTGCCGTCCCCCCGGCACGCCCCCGCCGCGTCCCGCCCGCCGCGCACGCCGCGCGAGGAGGTGCTGTGCGGCCTGTTCGCCGAGGTGCTCGGCGTCGGCCGGGTGGGCATCGATGACGACTTCTTCGCCCTGGGCGGGCACTCGCTGCTGGCCACCCGGCTGGTGACCCGGATCAGGGCGACCCTGGGCGTCGACCTGCCGCTGCGCGCGCTGTTCGACGCCCCGACGGTCGTGGGGACCGCGGCCCGCCTGGCCGAGGCCGACCGCGCGGCGGGTGGCGGCCCGGCGCGGGTCCGGCCGCCCCTGGTCGCGGGGCCGCGACCGGACCGCGTGCCGCTCTCCCCGGGGCAGCGCAGGCTGTGGTTCCTCAACCAGTTCGACCACTCCGGCGCGGCCTACCACGTGACCCTCGCGGTCCGGCTGCGCGGCCCGCTGGACGCCCGGGCGCTGCGGGCGGCACTGGAAGACCTGGTGCGGCGGCACGAGAGCCTGCGCACGGTGTTCCCGGCCGAGGACGGCGAGCCGCGCCAGCACGTGCTCGACGCCGCGACGGCGCACCCGGAGCAGGTCGGCGCCGCGGTCGACGAGGGCGACCTGCCCGGTGTGCTGGCCGCCGAGGCGGCGCGGGAGTTCGACCTCGCCGTCGACCTGCCCTTCCGCTCGGCGCTGTACGCGCTGGGCGCCGAGGAGCACGTGCTGCTCGTGGTCGTGCACCACATCGCCTGCGACGGCTGGTCGCTCACCCCCCTGGCCCGCGACCTCACCACCGCCTACCTCGCCCGCAGCGGCGGTCGCGCCCCGGAGTTCACCCCGCTGCCGGTGCACTACGCCGACCACACCCTGTGGCACAACGCCGCCCTCGGCGACGCGGACGACCCGGATTCCGCCCTGCACCACCACCTCGCGCACTGGGCCGACGCCCTGCGCGGCATCCCGGCCACCACCCCCCTGCCCACCAGCCGCCCCCGGCCCGCGACCGCGACGCACGCGGGTGACCACATCGGCTTCACCATCCCGCCCGCCCTGCACGGCAGGCTGGCGGCGCTCACCCGCACCCACCGGGCCACCGTCCACATGACACTGCAGACCGCGCTCGCCGCGCTGCTGACCCGCCTCGGCGCGGGCACCGACATCGCCCTGGGCACCCCCACCGCGAACCGCACCCACGACGCGCTCGACAACGTCGTCGGCTTCTTCGTCAACACCCTCGTGCTGCGCACCGACACCGGCGCGGACCCCACCCTGCGCCAGTTGCTCGCCAGGACCCGCCAGACCAACCTCACCGCCTACGCCCACCAGGACACCCCGTTCGACCAGCTTGTCGAACACCTCAACCCCCAGCGCGTCCCCGGCGGGCACCCCCTGTTCCAGGTCATGCTGGTCGTGCAGAACACCGCCGCGCCCGCGCTGGAGCTGCCCGGCGTGCTGGTCGAGCACCAGCCGGTCGCGACCGGCGGGGCCAAGTTCGACCTGACGTTCCAGTTCTCCGAGCGGTGGACCGCCGACGGCGGACCGGACGGCGTCGACGGGCACCTCGAGTTCCGCACCGACCTGTTCGACCGCGCGGCCGCGCGCGCCATCGCCGAGCGGCTGCTGCGCGTCCTCGACGCCCTGGCCACCGACCCCGACCAGCGGCTGAGCCAGGTCGAGGTCCTGGACCCGGCGGAGCGGCGCCGGTTCCTGCGCGCCGACGCCCCTCCCGCGCCCCCGCAGGCCACCCTCGCCGAACTCTTCGCGGCCCAGGCCGCCGCGACCCCCGAGGCGACGGCCCTGGTCGAGCCCGACGGCACCACCCGCACCCACGCGTGGCTGCACCGGCGGGCCAACCGGCTCGCGCACTTCCTCCTCGCCCGCGGCGCGGCGCCGGAGAAGGCGGTCGCGGTGGCGCTGCGGCGGTCGGTGGACCAGGTCGTCGCCGCGCTCGCCGTGGTGAAGTCGGGCGCGACCTACCTCCCGCTCGACCCGGACCACCCCGCGC
This sequence comes from Actinokineospora spheciospongiae, assembly GCF_003182415.1. Taxonomy (NCBI): domain Bacteria; kingdom Bacillati; phylum Actinomycetota; class Actinomycetes; order Pseudonocardiales; family Pseudonocardiaceae; genus Actinokineospora; species Actinokineospora spheciospongiae. Next base: position 271,215 of record NZ_QHCP01000007.1, read on the forward strand.
ACCGGCTCGCCGCGGTGGTCGCCGACGCCCGACCCGTCGTGCTGCTGTCCGACGAGCGCACGGCGGCGGCGCTGGCCGACGTCCCCGACGCCGCCTGGACCGCCCTCGACGCCCCGGGCGCCCGAGCCGAGCTGGCCGGGCTGCCGGACCGGGAACCGACCGACGCCGAGCGCGGCGGGCCGCCGCACCCGGCCCGAGCCGCCTACCTGATCCACACCTCGGGTTCCACCGGCACCCCCAAGGGCGTGGTGGTCTCGCACACCGGGGTCGCCGCGCTCGTGGCCACGCAGCGGGAACGACTCGGCGTGCGGCCGGGCTCGCGGGTGCTCCGGTTCGCCTCCCCCGCCTTCGACGCCTCGGTGTGGGAGCTGTGCATGGCCCTGGGGACCGGCGCGGCCCTGGTGCTGCCCCCGGACGAGCCGATGACCCCCGACCTGCTCGTCGACCTGCTCGCCGAGCACCGGGTGACGCACCTGACCGCGCCCCCGTCGGTGCTCGCCGAGCTGGCGCCGGAGGACGTGCCCGCGGGCGTGACCCTCGTGCTCGCCGGTGAGGCCCTGCCCGCCGAGCTGGCGGGCCGGTGGGGACCGGTCCACCGGCTGGTGAACGCCTACGGCCCCACCGAGACCACGGTGTGCGCCACGGTGAGCGACCCGCTGCGCACCGCCGCCGCCCCGATCGGGACCCCGATCGCGGGGGCCAGGGTGCACGTCCTCGACGGGCACCTGCGGCCGGTGCCGCCGCACGTGGTCGGCGAGCTGTACGTGGCGGGCCCCGCCCTGGCGCGGGGCTACCTGGGCAGGCCGGGCGAGACGGCGTCGCGGTTCGTGGCCGACCCGTTCGGCACGGCCGCGGCGGGCACGGCCGGGGGCAGGCTGTACCGCACCGGCGACCGCGCGCGCTGGACCGCCGACGGCGTGCTGGAGTTCGTGGGCCGCGTCGACGAGCAGGTGCAGGTCCGCGGGGTGCGCGTCGAGCCGGGCGAGGTCGAGGCCGCGCTCGCGGCGCTGCCCGGCGTGGCGGGCGCCGCGGTGGTCGCGCGCACCGACACCCCCGGTGAGCAGCGGCTGGTCGCCTTCGTCTCCGCCGCACCCGGCCACGACGTGGACCCGGCGCGGCTGCGGCACCTGCTCGGCACCCGGCTCCCCCGGCACCTCGTCCCGGCCCTGGTGGTGGCGCTGGGGGCGTTGCCGCGCACGGCGAGCGGCAAGACCGACCGCAGGCGGCTGGCGACCGACCCGCTGCCCCCGACCGCGACCGGCGCACCCGCCCGGCAGCCCCGCACCCCGCACGAGGAACTGCTGCGCGGGCTGTTCGCCGACGTACTCGGCGTGCCGGGGGTCGGTGTCGATGACGACTTCTTCGACCTGGGCGGGCACTCCCTGCTCGCCACCCGGTTGACCGCCCGCGTCCGCGCGGCGCTGGGGGTGGACCTCGGGGTGCGGTCGGTCTTCGAGACCCCGACCGCGGCGGGCCTGGCCGAGCGCCTCGACCGGGCCCGGCCCGGCGGCGCCGGTCGGCCGCCGCTGCGGCGGGCGGTCCTGCCCGACCGGGTCCCGCTGTCGTCCGGGCAGCGCAGGCTGTGGTTGCTGAACCGGATCGAGGACTCGGGCGCGGCGTACAACATGCCGCTGTCGCTGCGGCTGACCGGGGAGCTGGACCGCGAGGCGCTGCGCGGCGCGCTGCACGACGTCGTCGCCCGCCACGAACCCCTGCGGACCGTCTTCCCCGAGCGGGGCGGCGAACCGCACCAACTGGTGCTGGACCCGGGCTCGGCCACGGGCGCGGACCTGGTCCTGGTCGAGGTCGGGGCGGGGCGGTTGGACCACGCCGTCGACGCGGAGCTGGCCAGGGGCTTCGACCTCACCGTGGAACCGCCGCTGCGCGCCACGCTGTTCGCGCTCGGCCCGGCCGAGCACCACCTGCTGCTGTCCATCCACCACATCGCGGCCGACGGGTGGTCGCTGGGCCCGCTGCTGACCGACGTCGCGAACGCCTACGCGGCGCGGTGCCGCGGCCTGCGCTTCGCGCCGCCGCCGCTGCCGGTGCGCTACGCCGACTACGCGCTGTGGCAACGGGAACTGCTCGGTTCCGCGGACGACCCGGGCAGCCGGGCCGCCACCGAGCTGGCGTTCTGGGGCACCGCGCTGGCCGGGCTCCCCGACGAGCTGGCGCTGCCCACCGACCGCGGGCGGCCGGTGGAGCCCAGCGGGCGCGGCGACCGGATCGCGTTCCCGCTCGACGCGCGGCTGCACGGGCGGATCGCCGCGCTCGCCCGCCGGGAACGGGTGAGCGTGTTCATGGTGCTGCACGCCGGTGTCGCGGCGCTGCTGACCCGGCTGGGGGCGGGCACCGACATCCCGCTGGGCACGCCGATCGCCGGTCGCACCGACACCGCCCTCGACTCCCTCGTGGGCAACTTCGTCAACACCCTGGTCCTGCGCACCGACACCTCCGGCGACCCCACCCACCGGGACCTGCTCGCCCGCGTCCGCGACACCGACCTCGCCGCCTACGCCCACCAGGACCTGCCCTTCGAGCAGTTGGTGGACCACCTCAACCCGCCGCGGTCGCTGTCGCGGCACCCGCTGTTCCAGGTGATGCTGACCCTGCAGAACACCGAACCGCCCGCCACGCGCGCCCCCGGCCTGGACGTCACCCACGTCCCGGCGGGCCCGCCATCGGCCAAGTTCGACCTGTCCTTCTCCTTCGCCGAGCGGGGCACGGCCGACGGCGACCCGGCGGGCGTCGCCGCGTCGGTGGAGTTCGACCTCGACCTGTTCGACCGGTCCACCGCCGAGCGCATCACCGGGTGGCTGCGCCGGGTGCTCACCGCCATGACCGACGACCCGGACCAGCCCATCAGCCGGGTCGACCTGGTGGACGAGCCGCAGCGGGAACGGCTGCTGGACCTCGGCCGCGGCCCGGTCCGGGAGGTGCCCGCCGTCGGGGTGCACGCGCTCATCGGGGCGTGGGCGGACCGGACCCCGCACGCGCCCGCCGTGCTGTGCGGTGCGGAGGTGGTCACGCACGCGGAACTCGACGCGCGGGCGAACCGACTGGCCAGGCTGCTGCGGGCCCGCGGGGTCGGCGCCGGGCGGGTCGTCGCGGTGGCGCTGCCGAGGTCGGCAGGGCTGCTCGTGGCGCTGCTCGCCGTGCTCAAGGCGGGAGCCGCCTACCTGCCGCTCGACCCCGACCACCCGGCGGGGCGCACCGCGGCCCTGCTCGCGGATGCCCGGCCCGCCCTGCTGCTGGCCACGAAGGACATCGACTCGGCGGGCACGCCGACCCTGGTGCTCGACGCCCCGGGGGTGCGCGACGAACTCGCAGGCCTGCCCCCCGAACGACTCCCCGCGGTGGAGTCCACTGGGGACAGTGCAGCGTACGTCGTGTACACCTCCGGCTCGACGGGCGAGCCCAAGGGCGTCGTGGTCTCGCACTCGGCGCTGGCGAACTACGTCGCGTGGGCGCGGGAGGAGTTCCCCGGCGCGGCGGGCGTCGCCGTCCTGCACTCGTCCACGGCGTACGACCTGGCGGCCACCACCCTGTTCGTGCCGCTGGCGGCGGGCGGGTGCCTGCGGGTGGAGGAGTCCGCGGACGCGTTCGCCATCCAGGACGACGACCGGGACGACGACCCGGGCGAGGCCCGGCCGTGCACCTTCCTCAAGGTCACCCCCAGCCACCTGGCGCTGTTCGACTCGGCGCCCGAGCGCATGTCGCCCACCGAGGACCTGGTGGTCGGCGGCGAGCAACTGCACGCGTCCGCGCTCGGCGACTGGCGGGAGCGGCACCCGGCGGCGGCGGTGACCAACCACTACGGCCCCACCGAGGCCACCATCGGCTGCGTCCGGCACCGGGTCGCCCCGGGCGCCCCGCTGTCGGACGGGCCGGTGCCGATCGGGCGACCGGCGTGCAACACCCGGGTGCTCGTGCTCGACGAGCACCTGCGGCCGGTGCCGACCGGTGTCCCCGGCGAGCTGTACCTGGCAGGCGCCCAGCTCGCCCGCGGCTACCTCGACCGGCCCGGACTGACCGCGCAGCGGTTCGTCGCCGCGCCGTACGGCCCGCCGGGCACGCGCGCCTACCGCACCGGGGACCTGGTGCGGTGGACCGCCGACGGCGTCCTGGAGTACCTGGGCCGGGTCGACGAGCAGGTCAAGCTGCGCGGCTTCCGCGTCGAACCGGCGGAGGTCGAGGCCGCCGCGCGTCGGCACCCGGCCATCAGCCGGGCCGTGGTGTCACTCGACCACGGCACCGGGGGCGCGGGCGCGGCGCGCCTGGTGGCGCACGTGGTGCCGCGGGCGGGGCACACCCTGCCCGGGCAGGCCGCCCTGCGCGAGTTCCTGGGCGCGTCGCTGCCCGAGCACATGGTCCCCGCCGTCTTCGTGCCGCTGGCCGAGCTGCCGCTGACCCCCAACGGCAAGCTCGACCGCGCGGCGCTGCCCGCGCCCGTGGACCCCGGCACCACCGCGACGACCCGCGCACCGCGCACCCGGCGCGAGGCGGTGCTGTGCGGGTTGGTCGCCGAGCTGCTGAACCGGCCGGAGGTGGGCGCCGACGACGACTTCTTCGCGTTGGGCGGCGACAGCATCACCTCCATCCAGCTGGTGGCGCGCGCCCGCCGCGCGGGCCTGGTGCTCACCGCGCGCGAGGTGTTCCTGCGCCGCACGGTGGCCGCGCTGGCGCGCACCGCCCGCGAGCTGACCGACCACGTCGTGGTGGACCCGGCCGCGGGCGTCGGCGAGGTCCCGCTCACGCCCGCCGTGCACGACCTGCGCGAGCTGGGCGGCCCGATCGGCGCGTTCAACCAGTCCATGCTGCTGCGCGTCCCCGCGGAGCTGACCACCGAGCAGGCGGTCACCGTCCTGCAGGCGCTGCTGGACCGGCACGACGCGCTGCGGGTGCGGCTGCTGCGCCGGGCGGACGGCTCCTGGCGGCTGCGCGTGCCCGAGCCGGGCTCCGCGCGCGCGGAGGACCTGCTCACCACCGTGCGCTGCCCCGACCCCGGCACCGACCTGGCGGAACTGGTGACCGCGCACGGCACCGCCGCTGTGGGCGAGCTGGACCCCGAGGCGGGTGTCGTGGTGCGGGCGGTCCGGTTCGCCACCGGGCGGCCGGACGGCGACCGGCTGCTGCTGGTCGTGCACCACCTGGCCGTCGACGGGGTGTCCTGGCGCATCCTGCTGCCGGACCTGGCCGCGGCCTGGGCGGCCGTGCGCACCGGGGCCGCACCCGACCTGGAGCCGGTGGGCACCCCGTTCCGGCGCTGGGCCCAGCACCTGGTCACCGCCGCGCTGGACCCCGCCCGCACCGCCGAGCTGCCCGGGTGGGTGGCCGTACTGGACGGGGAGGACCCCCAGCTCGGTGCGCGGCCCGTGCGGCCGGGCGAGGACCTGCGCCGCGACGCCGGGCACCTGACCCTGTCGCTGCCGGTGGCCACCACCGAGGCGCTGCTCACCGAGGTCCCGGCACGCCACCACGCGGCGGTGAACGACGTCCTGCTCACCGGGCTGGCCCTGGCGGTCACCGCCTGGCGGCGCGGGCGCGGCGCGGACACCACCGCTGTCGTGGTCGAGGTGGAGGGGCACGGGCGCGAGGAGATCGCGCCGGGGCTCGACCTCAGCCGCACCGTCGGCTGGTTCACAGCCACGTTCCCGGTGCGGTTGGACGCCGGGCCGGTCGACCCGGCCGAGGCGCTGCGCGGCGGCCCGGCCGCCGGGATGGCGCTCAAGCGGGTCAAGGAGCAACTGCGCGCGGTGCCGGACAACGGCATCGGCCACGGGCTGCTGCGCCACCTCGACCCCACCGCGGCGGCGACCCTGGCCGCGCTGCCCACCCCGCAGATCGGCTTCAACTACCTCGGCCGGTTCGGCTCCGGCGGGCAGGTCGGCGACTTCGGCCCGGCGGACGAGCCGCACGCGGTGCCGACGGCGGACCCGGACATGCCCGTGGTGCACGCGGTCGACATCACCGCCATCACCCACGACGGCGCCGACGGCCCCCGCCTCGACGCCGTCTGGTCCTGGCCCTCCGGCGTGCTCGACGAGGCGGCGGTGCGCGAGCTGGCGGAGCTGTGGTTCGCGGCGCTGACCGGTCTGGTCGAGCACACCGGGCAACCCGGCGCGGGCGGGTTCACCCCCTCGGACTTCCCGCTGGCCGACCTCGACCAGGCCGAGCTGGACGGCCTCCAACGGGATCTGCCCGGCTTGGTCGAGGTGCTGCCGCTCGCCCCGCTCCAGCAGGGCCTGCTCTTCCACGCCCTCTACGACGGGCCGGGGTCCGGGGAACGCGGGCACGACGCCTACACCGGGCAGCTCACCGTCGACCTCGACGGCCCGTGGCGGCCCGAACGGCTGCGCGCCGCCGCGGCGGCCCTGGTCGACAGGCACGCGGCCCTGCGCACCGCGATCCGGCACACCGGCCTGCGCACTCCCGCGCAGGTCGTGCTGGACCGGGTCGACCTGCCCTGGCGCGAGGTCGACCTGTCCGGGGCGGGCGGGCGGCGGGCCGAGGAGTTCGCCGCCCTGCTCGCCGCCGACCGCGCCGAGCGGTTCGACGTCTCGACCGCGCCGCTCATCCGCTTCCTGCTGGTCCGCCTCGGCGAGCGGCACGCCCGGCTCGTGCTGACCCACCACCACCTCGTGCTGGACGGTTGGTCCACCCCGGCGCTGCTGCGCGACCTGGTGGCCCTGCACGGCGGCGCGGCGGACCTCCCGGCCCCCACCCCGTACCGGGACCACCTGGCGTGGCTGGCGACGCAGGACCGGGACGCGGCCAGGGAGGCGTGGCGCACCGCCCTCGCCGACCTGCCGGGCCCCACCCTGGTGGCACCCGACGCCGGGCACGCGGGACGGGCGAAGCCCACCCGGATCGGCGCGGAACTGCCCGAGGACACCACCGCCGCGCTCACCGCGGTGGGCCGCCGGTGCGGGCTGACCACGAACACGCTGGTGCAGGGCGCGTGGGCGGTGGTGCTGTCCGCGCTCACCGGCCGCGACGACGTGGTGTTCGGCGCCACCGTGGCGGGCAGGCCGCCCGAGGTCGCCGGGATCGAGTCGATGGTGGGGTTGTTCGTCAACACCGTGCCCGTGCGGGTGCGGCTGGACCCGGCCGCGCGGGTCGTGGACCTGCTCGCGCGCCTGCAGGACGAGCAGACCCGGCTGATGGCCCACCAGCACCTGGGGCTGGCCGAGGTCCAGCGGGTGGCCGGGGTGGGTCCGCTGTTCGACAGCGCGGTGGTGTTCGAGAACTTCCCGTTCGACGCGGGCCCCGGCGAGCCGCCCGCGGCCGGGCTGCGGATCACCGGCGTGCACGGGCAGGACTCCACCCACTACCCGCTGGGGCTGGCCGCCGTGCCGGGGCCGCGGCTGCGGCTGGGCCTGCACCACCACCCGGAGCACGTGCCCGACCGGCTCGCCCGCACGGCCCTGCGCGGGCTGGTGCGCGTACTGGGGGCGATCGCCGCGGACCCGGGCCTGCCGGTGGCCGGGCTCGACCTGCTCGCACCCGACGAGCGTGAGCGGCTGCGGCGGTGGGGTGCCCCCGCCGCCGCGGTGCCCCCGGCGACGCTGCCCGCCCTGTTCGAGGCGCGGGTCGAGCGCACCCCGGACGCGGTGGCCGTCGACTGCCCGGACACCGGCCCGGTGACCTACGCCGAGCTGAACGCCAGGGCGAACCGGCTGGCCCGGCCGCTGATCGCGGCGGGCACCGGTCCGGAGCGGGTGGTGGCCCTCGCGCTGCCGCGGTCGGTCGCCCTCGTGGTGGCGGTCCTGGCCGTGGCCAAGGCGGGCGGGGCGTTCCTGCCCGTCGAACCCGACCTGCCCGAGCCCCGGCTGCGCACCCTGCTCGACGACACCCGGCCGGTGCTGGTGCTCGCCACCGCCGACCGCCCGCTGCCCGCGCCGACCGGCGTGCCCCGGCTGGAGGTCGACCTGGCGGGGGCACCCACAACCCCCACCGGCACCGACAGCACCGACAGCACCGAGCAGGACAGCGCGAACCCGACCGACGCCGACCGGGCCGCGCCGCTGCTGCCCGCGCACCCGGCCTACGTCATCCCCACCTCGGGCTCGACCGGCACGCCCAAGTGCGTCGTCGTCGCGCACACCGGTCTGGCGTCCCTGGCCGGGGGCCACGCCGAGCGGCTGGGCCTGGACCGGCACTCCCGGGTCCTCCAGGTCGCGGCGCCGCACTTCGACGTCGTCGTCGGCGAACTGGCCATGACCCTGCTCAGCGGCGCGGCCCTGGTGCTGCCCGGCGCCGGGCGCGACCCGGTCGGGCCGGAGCTGGCCGCGCTGGTCGACGAGCACCGCGCCACCCACCTGATGGTGGTCGCCTCGGTGCTCGCCACCGTCCCGCCCGCCGCCCTGCCGAGCCTGCGCTGCCTGGTGGTGGGTGGCGAGGCGCTGTCCGCCGGGCTGGTCGCCAGGTGGTCGGCGGGCCGCCGCGTGCTCAACGCCTACGGCCCGACCGAGGCCACCGTGTGCGCGACCCTGAGCGACCCGCTGTCCGGCGACGCGGCACCCGCGATCGGCAGGCCGAACCCGGGTGTGCGCGCCCACGTCCTCGACGCCGCGCTGCGCCCGGTGCCCGAGGGGCTCACCGGCGAGCTGTACCTGGCGGGCGACTGCCTGGCCCGGGGCTACCTGCGGCAGCCGGGCACCGACGCGCAGCGGTTCGTCGCCGACCCGTTCGGGCCGCCCGGTGCGCGCATGTACCGCACCGGCGACCTGGCGCGCTGGCGCGGCACCGGCGAGCTGGAGTTCGTCGCCCGCGCCGACCGGCAGGTCAAGGTCCGCGGCTTCCGGATCGAACCGGGCGAGGTGGAGTCGGTGCTGCTGCGCCACGGGGGCGTCGCGCAGGCCGCCGTGGTGGTGCGCGAGGACGCGCCGGGCGTGCGCAGGCTGGTGGCCTACGCCGTGCCCGCGCCCGGTGCCCGGCTCGACCCCGCCGAGGTGCGCGCGCACGTGGCCGCGGCCCTGCCCGACCGCATGGTCCCGGCGGCCGTCGTCGAGCTGGCGGCGCTGCCGGTGGGGCCCACCGGCAAGCTGGACCGGCGGGCGCTGCCCGCCCCGGACTTCACCGCGTCCACCACCGCGCAAGCCCCGCGCACGGCGGCCGAGGAAGTGCTCTGCGCGCTCTGCGCCGACCTGCTGGGGGTGCCCTCGGTCGGGGTGCGCGACGACTTCTTCGACCTCGGCGGCGACAGCATCGTCTCCATCCAGCTCGTGGCCAGGGCCAGGGCCGCCGACCTGGTGTTCACCCCGCGCGAGGTGTTCAGCCACCGCACCGTCGAGCGGCTGGCCGCGATCGCCCGCCCCGCGCGGCCCGGCAGCACCCCGGAGGACGCCTGGGGGGAGGTGCCGCTCACCCCGATCGCGCACTGGCTGCGCGAGCGCGGCGGCCCGGTCGACGAGTTCAACCAGTCGGTGCTGCTGGACACCCCGCCCGACTGCGCGCCAGGGCGGTTGGCGGCGGCGCTGCAAGCCCTGCTCGACCACCACGAGGCCCTGCGGATGCGCCTGGAGCGCCCCGCGGACGGGCCGTGGCGGTTGTCGGTCGGGCCGACCGCGCCCGTGCCCGCCGAGGACCTGCTGACCACGGTCGACCTGACCGGGCTCGACCCGTCCGAGCACGCGGCGGCGGTCGACCGGGCGGCCGTGGCCGCGCGGCGCGCGCTGGACCCCGGTGCCGGTGCGCTGCTGCGCGCGGTGTGGTTCGACGCCGGGGCGGACACCCCGGGCAGGCTGCTGCTGGTGGTCCACCACCTGGCCGTGGACGGCGTGTCGTGGCGCATCCTGCTGCCCGACCTGCACGCGGCCTGGGCCGCGGTGTCGGCGGGCCGGGCTCCCGGGCTCGCGCCGGTGGGCACCCCGCTGCGGCGGTGGGCCAGGCAGTTGCCCGAGCGGGCCGAGGCGGTGGACCGGGCCGGGGAGCTGGCGCACTGGACCGCCGTGCTGCGGACCCCGGACCCCCTGCTGCTCGACCGGCCGCTGGACCCCGCCGCGGACACCGCCTCGACCGCGGCCCGGTTCACCGCGGAGCTGCCCGCCGAGCTGACGAGCGCGCTGCTGACCCGGGTGCCCGCCGCGTTCCACGCCGGGGTCGACCACGTGCTGCTGACCGCGCTCGCGCTGGCCGTCGCCCGGTGGCGCGGGCGGCGGGCGGCGGCGGGCAGCGCCGTGCTGGTCGACCTGGAGGGCCACGGCAGGCACGAGGGCGACACCGGGGCCGACCTGTCCCGCACGGTCGGCTGGTTCACCGCGATCCACCCGGTGCGCCTGGACCCCGGCGAGGTCGGCTGGGCCGAGGTCCGGGCGGGCGGCGACGGCGTCGGCCGCGCGGTCAAGCGGGTCAAGGAGCAACTGCGGGCGGTCCCCGACCACGGCGTGGGCTTCGGCCTGCTGCGGTACCTGCGGCCGGAGGCGGGCGCGGTGCTCGCCGCGCTGCCGACCCCGCAGATCGGGTTCAACTACCTCGGCCGGTTCGGCGCGGGTGCGGGCGGCCTCGACCGCGCCGCGCCCGGCACCGACCGCGCGGCGCTGACCGCCGACCTGCCCGCGGCGCACGCCGTCGAGGTCAACGCCGTCACCCACGAGCACCCCGACGGCCCGCGGCTGCGCGCCACCGCCACCTGGCCGCGCACCGCCCTGGCCGAGGCGGAGGTCGCGGAGCTCATCGAGCTGTGGCGGCACGCGCTGGAGGGCATCACCCGGCACGTCGACGCGGGCGGCGGCGGGCACACCGGTTCGGACTTCCCGCTCGTCGAGCTCTCCCAGCGGGAGGTCGACCACCTGGCGGCGGCCGTGCCCGGGCTGGCCGACGTGCTGCCACTGGCCCCGTTGCAGGGGGGCCTGCTCTTCCACGCCTGGTACGACGACCGCGCCGCCGACCTCTACGCGGTGCAGCTCGCCATCGACCTCGACGGCCCGTGGGAGCCCGCCCGGCTGCGCGCCGCGGCGGACGCGGTGGTGGCCAGGCACGACAACCTGCGGGCTTGCTTCCCCCGGCGCGCCTCCGGCAGCCCGGTGCAGGTGATCGCCGGGGACGTGCGACCGGAGTGGCACGAGGTGGACCTGTCCGGTGCCGCCGACCCCGCGGCCGAGCTGGAGCGCGTCGCCGAGCGGGACCGCACCCGCCGGTTCCGGCTCGACCACCCGCCGCTGCTGCGGTTCACGGTGGTCCGGGTCGCCGCCGACCGGTACCGGCTGCTGATGACCAACCACCACGTGCTCCTGGACGGCTGGTCGACCCCCGTGCTGGTGCGCGAGCTGTTCGAGCTATACCACGGCGGCGCGGCGGCGGGGCCGCCGATCGCGCCCTACCGCGACCACCTCACCTGGTTGTCCACATGGGACCGTGGCGCGGCCGAACGGGCGTGGCGGGACCACCTGGCGGGCGTGGAGGAACCGACGCTGGTGGCGACGGCACCGCCGGACTGGACGCCCACGGCGCCCGGTCGCCGCACCGGCGAGCTGGACCGGGCGGTGGGCGACGCGCTGTCCGCCGCGGCCCGGCGGCTGGGCCTGACCACGAACACCGTGGTCCAGGGCGCCTGGGCGGTGGTGCTGGGCGCGCTCACCGGGCGCGCGGACGTCGTCTTCGGGACCATCGTCTCGGGCCGCCCGCCCGAGGTCGACGGGGTCGAGGCGATGGTGGGCCTGTTCATCAACGCGGTGCCGGTGCGGGTCGACCTGACCCCCGGCCGCGGCGCGGCGCGGGCGCTCACCGAGTTGCAGGACGCGCAGGCGCGCATGGCCGAGCACCAGTACCTGCCGCTCGCGGACGTGCAGCGGCTCGCGGGCACGGCGGGCGGGGCCGGGCGCAGCACCGACCTGTTCGACACCGTGGTCACCTTCGAGAACTACCCGACGGACCCGAGGGCCATCGCGCTCCCGGACACCGGGCTGCGGATCAGCGGCGTCTCCGGCCGCGACGCCAACCACTACGCCCTCTCGCTGACCGTGCGCGCGGGCGAGCGGCTGCGGTTCCGGCTCGACCACCAACCCGGCCTCATCGACCGGGAACAGGCCGAGCGGGTGCTGGCGCGGCTGCTGCGGGTGCTGCGGGCGGTGGCCGCCGACCCGGAGCGGGACCTGGCCACCATCGACGTGCTCGACGACGCCGAGCGCCACGAACTGCTGGTGGTGCGCAACGACACCGCGCGCGAACTGCCGCCCACGACGCTGTCGCAACTGGTCGAGGCGCAGGTCTCCCGCACGCCCGAGGCCACCGCGGTGGTGTTCGAGGACACCGAGGTGTCCTACGCCGACCTCGACGCCAGGGCGAACCGGCTCGCGCGGCTGCTGGCCGCGCGCGGGGTGGGCGCCGAGGACGTGGTCGCCGTGGCCGTGCCCCGGTCCGTCGAACTGGTCGTGTGCCTGCTCGCCGTGGTCAAGGCCGGGGCGGCCTACCTGCCGGTCGACGCGGAGTACCCGGCCGACCGGATCGCCTACACCCTGGCGGACTCCCGCCCGGTGGTCGCGCTGACCGTCGGCGGCGGGGGCGGGCTGCCCGCGGGCGCCGCGGCGGTGCCCGCGGTGGTGCTCGACGACCCGGCGGTGGTCGCGGAACTGGCGACCCTGCCCGCCGACGGCCCCACCCCGGTGGCCGGTCCCGACCACCCGGCGTACGTCATCTACACCTCGGGGTCGACCGGCAGGCCCAAGGGCGTGGTCATCCCGCACCGCGGCATCGTCAACCGGGTGCTGTGGGCGCAGGAGACCTACGGGCTCACCGCCGAGGACCGGGTCCTGCAGAAGACCCCGTCGAGCTTCGACGTGTCGGTGTGGGAGTTCTTCTGGCCCTTGGCGGTCGGCGCGGCCACGGTGCTGGCCAAGCCGGGCGGGCACCGCGACCCGGCGTACCTGGCCGGGCTGGTGCGCCGGGCGGGGGTGACCACGGCGCACTTCGTGCCGCCGATGCTGCGGGTCTTCGTCGACGAGCCGACCACGGCGCTGTGCACCGGCCTCAAGCGGGTGATCTACGGCGGCGAACTGCTCTCCGACGAGCTGCGGGCGGACTTCTTCCGCGTGCTGGGCGCCGACCTGTGGAACCTGTACGGGCCCACGGAGGTGTCGGTGGACACGACGGCGTTCCACTGCCCCCGCGACCGGGGGCCGGGCATGGTGCCGATCGGTCGTCCACTGTGGAACACCCGGGTGTACGTGCTGGACCACGCCCTGCGGCCGGTGCCGCCCGGTGTGCCCGGCGAGCTGTACCTGGCCGGGGTGCAACTGGCCCGCGGCTACCTCGGGCAGCCGGGGCAGACCGCGCACCGGTTCGTCGCGGACCCGCTGGGCGGGCCGGGCGAACGCATGTACCGCACCGGCGACCTGGTGTGGTGGAACGCCGAGGGGCAACTGGAGTTCCTCGGCCGCACCGACGACCAGGTCAAGATCCGCGGCTTCCGCATCGAACCGGGCGAGGTGGAGTCGGTGCTCGACAGCCACCCCGACCTGGCCAAGGTCTGCGTGGTCACCCGCCGGGACCCGCGCGGCGACCGGCAGATCGTGGCCTACCTGGTGCCCCGGTCCGGGCGCTCGCCCGAGGTGGCCGCGATCCGGGCGCACGCCGAGGCGGCGCTGCCGGAGTACATGGTGCCCGCCGCGTTCGTGGTGCTCGACGTGCTGCCGCTGCTGCCCAACGGCAAGGTCGACCGGTCCGCGCTGCCCGAGCCGCAGGTGCGCGGGGAGCGCGCGGCCAGGGCCCCGCGCACCCCGACCGAGGACGTCCTCTGCGAGCTGATGGCCGACGTCCTCGGCGCGCCCGCGGTCGGCCCCGACGACGGCTTCTTCCACCTGGGCGGGCACTCGCTGCTGGCCACCCGGCTGGTCAGCCGCATCCGCGCGGTGCTGGGGGTCGACCTGTCGGTGCGCGCGGTGTTCGAGGAGCCGACCCCGGCGGGCCTGGCCGGGCTGCTGGGCGCGGCGGACGGGGCGGGGCGCCCACCGCTCACCGCCGGGCCGCGGCCCGAGCGGGTGCCGCTGTCGTTCGCCCAGCGGCGGCTGTGGTTCCTCGACCGGTTCGAGGACGCGGGCCCGACCTACCACGTGCCGGTGGCGCTGCGGGTGTCCGGGCGGGTCGACGCGACCGCGCTGGCCGAGGCGCTGGCCGACCTGGTGACCAGGCACGAGAGCCTGCGGACGGTGTTCGCCGAGACCGACGGCCAACCCCACCAGGTGGTGCTCGACCCCGACGGGCTGCGACCCGACCTGCGCCGGGTGCCCGCCGACGAGGCGGGCCTGCCCGCGCTGGTGGCCGCCGCGGTGTCCGAGCCGTTCGACCTGGCCGCCGACCTGCCGCTGCGCGCCGCGCTGTTCGACCTCGGCGGCGACCGGCACGTGCTGCTGCTGGTGCTGCACCACATCGCCAGCGACGGGTGGTCCATGGCGCCGCTGATGCGCGACCTGGCCGCGGCCTACACCGCCCGGTTGGGCGGGGGCGCCCCGGGCTGGGCGCCGCTGCCCGCCCAGTACGCCGACTACACCCTGTGGCAGCGGGCGGTGCTCGGCGACGAGGACGACCCCACCAGCCCCGTGCACCGGCAGACCGGCTTCTGGCGCGAGCGCCTGGCCGGGCTGCCCGAGGAGCTGGCGCTGCCGGTCGACCGGCCGCGCCCGGCCACCACCCGGCACCGGGGCGACTGGATCGCCTTCCGGCTCGACCCGGGCCCGCACGCGGAGCTGGTGGCCTTCGCCAGGCAGAACCAGGCGACGGTCTTCATGGTGCTGCAGGCCGGGTTGGCCGTGCTGCTCACCCGGCTGGGCGCGGGCACCGACATCCCGATCGGCACCCCGGTCGGCGGTCGCACCGACAGCGCGCTCGACGAACTGGTCGGCTTCTTCGTCAACACGCTGGTGCTGCGCACCGACACCTCGGGCGACCCGTCGTTCCGGGCGCTGCTGGCCAGGGTGCGGGAGGCCGACCTGGCCGCCTACGCCAACCAGGACGTGCCGTTCGAGCGACTGGTGGAGGTGCTGCGGCCGGAGCGGTCGGCGGCCCGCCACCCGCTGTTCCAGGTGATGCTGGCGTTGCAGAACAACGCGCGGGCCGCGGTCGAGCTGCCCGGCCTGCGCACCGAGCAGGTGCCGGTGGGGCTGGGCACGTCCCGGTTCGACCTGCTGTTCAGCATGGCCGAGAGCCGGGCGGAGGACGGCACCCCGAACGGCGTCAACGGCGCACTGGAGTTCAGCACCGAGCTGTTCGACCGCGGCACCGTCGAGCGGCTGGCGGCCACCTTCACCCGGCTGCTGGCCGCGGTGCTGGCCGAACCGGACACCCCCGTCACCGCCGTGGAGGTGTTGACCCCCGACGAGCGGCACGAGCTGCTGGTCACCCGCAACGACACCGCCCACCCGGTGCGGGCGCGGTCGGTGCCGGAACTGTTCGCCGAACAGGTGGCCCGCACCCCGGACGGCCCGGCCGTGCTGTGGGCGGACGAGGAGACCGGTCCGGCGGGGAACAGCGCCGCCGGACTGGGCTACGCCGAGCTGGACGAGCGGTCCACCCGGCTGGCCCGGCTGCTCATCGGCCGGGGGGCGGGTCCCGAGCGGGTGGTGGCGCTGCTGCTGCCGCGCTCCCCGGAGCTGGTGGTGGCGGTGCTCGCCGTCCTCAAGGCGGGCGCGGCCTACCTGCCCCTCGACCCGGAGGACCCCGCCCAGCGCGTCGCGGACCTGCTCGCCGACGTCGAACCGCACCTGGTGCTGTCCACCGGCGAGATCACCGCCCGGCTGCCCGGCGCGGCGGCCGGGGTGGCGTGGCTGGCCCTGGACGACCCGGCCACCCTGGCGGCGGTCGCCGCGACCCCGGCCACCGCGATCACCGACGCGGACCGCACCACCGCGGTGCGGCCGCAGAACCCGGCCTACGTGGTGCACACCTCGGGGTCCACCGGGCGCCCGAAGGCCGTCGTGATGCCGGTGCGGGGATTGGTCAACCTGCTGTCCTGGCACCGGTCGGCGCTGCCCGGCGGGCCCGGCACGCGCACCGCCCAGTTCACCGCGCTCGCCTTCGACTTCGCGGTGCAGGAGGTCCTGTCCACCCTGGTGGCGGGCAAGACCCTGGTGATCCCGCCGGAGCGGGTGCGCCGGGACGCCACGGCGCTCGCGCGCTGGATCGACCGGTACGGGGTGAACGAGCTGTTCGCCCCCAACCCGGCGGTCGAGGCGCTGGTCGAGGCCGCCGGGGACCTGGGCACCGCGCTCCCGTCGCTCACCGACGTGCTCCAGGGCGGCGAGGCCCTGGCGCTCGGCGGCGGCCTGCGCGCGTTCCACGCGGCGCTGCCCGGCCGCAGGCTGCACAACGTGTACGGCCCGGCCGAGACGCACGCGGTCACCACCCACACCCTGCCCGCCGACCCGGCCGGGTGGCCGGGCACCGCCCCGATCAGCGGTCCACTGTGGAACACCCGGCTCTACGTGCTCGACGCCCGGCTGGCACCGGTGCCAGCCGGGGTGCCCGGCGAGCTGTACGCGGCGGGCGCCGGGGTGGCCCGCGGCTACCACCGGCGGCCGGGGCTGACCGCCGAGCGGTTCCTGCCCGACCCGTTCGCCGGGACCGGGGAGCGCATGTACCGCACCGGCGACCTGGTGCGCTGGACCGGCGCGGGCGAGCTGGAGTTCCTGGGCCGGGCCGACCAGCAGGTCAAGGTCCGCGGGTTCCGGGTGGAACCGGGCGAGGTCCAGGCGGTGCTCGCCGCCCAGCCCGGTGTCGCCCAGGCCGCCGTGGTGGCCCGCGCCGACGGGAGCACCACCGGGCTGGTGGCCTACCTCGTGCCCGCCGCCGGGCACGAGGTCGACCGGGAACTGGTCCGCGGGCGGGTCGCCGCCGCCCTGCCCGGCCACATGGTGCCCGCGGCGTTCGTCGTCCTCGACGCGCTGCCGCTGACCCGCAACGGCAAGGTGGACCGGGCCGCGCTGCCCGCCCCGCTGCCCGGCGGGCCCGGTGCCCGGCGGGCGCGCACCCCGCACGAGGAGGTGCTGTGCGGGATCTTCGCCGACGTGCTCGGCCTGCCCTCGGTCGGCATCGACGACAGCTTCTTCGAGCTGGGCGGGCACTCGCTGCTGGTCCCCAGGGTGGTGGCGCGGGTGCGGGCCGCGTTCGGCGCGGAGCTGACCCTGCGCGCGCTGTTCGAGGCACCCACCGTCGCCGGGCTGGCCACGCTGCTCGACACCGGCGTCGGCGAGCACGACGCGCTGGCCGTGCTGCTGCCGCTGCGCCGCGGCGGGGACGCGCCCCCGGTGTTCTGCGTGTCCCCCGGTGGCGGCCTGGGCTGGCCGTTCGCGGCCCTGCTGCCGCACATCCCGGCCGAGCACCCGGTCTACGGGTTGCAGGCCAGGGCGTACACCGAGCCGGACGCGCTGCCCTCGACCGTGGCGGAGGTCGCCGAGGACTACCTCGGGGAGATCCGGTCGGTGCAGCCGCACGGCCCCTACCACCTGCTCGGCTGGTCCTTCGGCGGCCCGGTGGCGCACGCCGTGGCCACCCGGTTGCAGGCGGCCGGGGAGGAGGTGGCGCTGCTGGCGGTGCTCGACACCTACCCGACCACGCTGGCCACCGCCGGGGCCGCGCAGGCGGGACCGGACGTCGAGCCGGTGGGCCGGGGCGTCGCGCTGGAGCTGCTGCTGGAGGTGGCGGGCTGCGACCCGCGCGACCTCGGCGACGGCGAACCGACCCCGGAGGCCGTGGCCGCGCTGCTGCGCGAGCGGGGCAGCGCGATCGGCGCCTTCGTCGAGTCCGAGCTGCCCGGCTTCCTGCGGGTCATGGACAACAACGTCCGGGTCGTGCACACCGCCGACCTGGGCCGGTTCCGCGGCGACCTGCTGCTGTTCACCGCCACCGTGGGCAAGTCGGACCCCGGTTCGCTGGCCCGGCGGTGGCTGCCCCACGTCGACGGCGCGGTGCGACCGCACCTCATCGGGTGCAGGCACGCCGAGATGATGCGGCCGGGCCCGGCCGCCGAGATCGGCCGGGTGCTGGCCGCAAGGCTCGACACCACCCGGCGGCACGACGCCGCGCACCCGCGCGGCACCCAGCGGTAGACCCACGAGTGGAGAGGAACCACGATGACCAACCCCTTCGAGGACGAGGACGGCACCTACCTGGTGCTGGTCAACGACGAGGGCCAGCACTCGCTGTGGCCGGAGTTCGTCGAGGTGCCCGCGGGCTGGACCACCGCCCACGGACCGGCCGGGCGGGCCGAGTGCCTGGAGTACGTGGAGCGCAACTGGACGGACATGCGCCCCAAGAGCCTCATCGAGGCGATGGAGGGCCACGCCCGCGACGGCGGGGACCCGGCCTGATGCCGGTCGAGCAGGCGGCGACCGGTTCGCTGGTCGCCGACTACGCCGCGCACGGGTGGAGCGGGCTGCCCGCCCGGCTGGGGCCGGACCGGGTGGCGGAGCTGCGCGCGGCCATCGAGCGGATCAGCGCGCAGGACCGGCCGGAGGTCGTCCACGAAGCGGGGTCGTCGGTGGTGCGGGCGGTCCACGGCTGCCACCGCCACGACGACGGGTGCGCCCGGCTGGTCCGCCACCCCGCCCTGGTCGACGCCGCGGAGGCGCTGCTGGGAACGCCCGCGTACGTCTACCAGTTCAAGGTGAACCTGAAGCAGCCCCGCCTCGGGGCCGCCTGGCCCTGGCACCGCGACTACCCGTTCTGGCGCACCGAGGACGGGATGCCCGAACCCAGGGCGCTGACGATCGCCCTCCTGCTCGACGACGTGGACTCGACCAACGGCCCGCTGACGGTGATCCCCGGCACCCACCTGCTCGACGTCCCGGAGCGGGTGGGTGCCGGGGAAGCGGACTGGCGCAGCCACGTCTCGGCCGACCTGCCGCACCGGGTGGACGGCGCGGTGGCCCGGCACCTGGCCGAGGCGCACGGCACCGTCGAGCTGACCGGACCGGCGGGGACGCTCTTCGCGTTCCACCCGAACCTGGTGCACTCCTCAGCGGAGAACCGGTCCGACCGGGGCCGGGCACTGCTGCTGATCACCTACAACTCGGTCACCAACGCACCGCGCTCCCCCACCAGACCCGACTTCCTCGTCGACCGCGACACCACCCCGGTCACCCGGCTGGCGAGCACGCGCTGAGGCACCTCCTCCCGCCCCTCCGCCCCCATCCAGCACCGTCCCCGACCTGGGGCACGGCCGCCGGGGCGGGGGGCAGCCGGGCAGGTCGCGTGGGGGCTGTTGGCCCGCGCGCTGAGCCACCCCGGCCTGGTGCCGGACCTTCCCACGTTCAATCCACAGTGGACCAGCAGTGCGGTCCCCCGCCTCTCGAGCGCGGGAAGTCAGTCCGAGCTGAGACCGAATGGGGCGGGGCCACCCGGACGACCTCCAGGCCATCCCGGGGTTGAATCCGTTGCGGGGTAACGTGTCGCGACATGGTCATCGATGGTGCGCCGCATTACCCGTATGTCACCCGGATGGTCGCGGGGCTGTTCGCGGAGGGCGCGTTGTCCAACGTCGTGGATGTCGAGATCGAGCCGGAGTACGGGTACGTCACCAGAATCCACTACGCGAACGGCACGTACCGCACGACTCGCGGGAATGACGTCGGGTTGAATTCGGGTGCCGCGCAGGAGGTGGTGAAGGACAAGGCCCACACCAAGTTCTTCCTGCGCCGTTCCGGTGTTCCCTGCGCCAGGGGCGAGTCGTTCCTGCTCCCCTGGTGGGCCCGGCGCATCCGCCCCCGGATGGAGTCGAACGGCCACCACGCGCTGCGCACCGTCGACGCCGCCGCCGAGTACGTGCGGGACAACACGGGGTTCCCGGTGTACGTGAAGCCCGTCGACGGCTCGAAGGGCATCAACGTGTGGCGGGTGTCCGACGAGGCGGAACTCGCCGGGGTGTTCGCCGCGTTCGAGGAGGAGCGGGTCCGGGTGGCCCTCGTCGAGGAGGCCATCGACCTGCCGGACTACCGCCTGGTCGTGCTCGACGGGAAGCTCATCTCCGCGTACCGGCGCAACCCCTTGGCGGTCGTCGGGGACGGCACGTCCACGGTGGCCGAGTTGATGTCCCGGTTGCAGGAGTCGTACAGCCTGGGGCTCCGCGACACGGTGCTCAGGGCGGGCGACGCCCGCATCGGGGCGCGACTGCGCCGGGACGGGCGCACGCTGCGCTCGGTGCCGGAAACCGGCGAACGGGTCCGCCTGCTCGACATCTCCAACCTGTCGGCGGGGGGCACCGCCGACGACGTGACCGGAATCGTCGCCGAGCGGTGGGTCACCCTGGCGGTCACGGTGGCGGGCCTGTTCAACCTGAGGTTCTGCGGTGTCGACCTGGCCTGTTCGGACATCGCCTCCGACGAGGGCACGTGCGCGGTGATCGAGGTCAACGGCACCCCCGGACTCGACCACTACGTCTCGACGGGCGCGACGCAGGAGGCGATCGTCCGCAAGCTCTACCTGGAGGTGCTCAACGTCCCTCCACGGGAGGACTAGGCCGTGTTTCGGTTGCCGCGCCGGGAGGGCTCCACCCCAGTTGGTCGCGGCGGCGGGTCAGGTAGGCGGTTTCAGCGGTGTTGCCCGCCAGTTCGATCGCCGTGTCGTAGGCCGCGCGCGACTGCTCGCTGCGGCCCAGTCTGCGCAGCAGGTCGGCGCGGGTGGCGTGGTAGGCGTGGTAGCGGGCCAGATCGTCCTCGAGGCGGTCGACGGTCGCCAGGGCCACTTCCGGGCCGTCGAGTTCGGCGACCGCGATGGCCCGGTTGAGGGCGACGATCGGGGAGGGGTCGAGGCGGACGAGCCGGTCGTAGAGGGCGAGGACCTGGGACCAGTCGGTGTCGCGGGCGTCGCGGGCGGAGGTGTGCACGGCGTTGATCGCGGCCAGGACCTGGTAGCGGCCCGGGGCCACCCCGGCGGCGGCAGCGGCGAGGCGTTCGCGCACCAGCCGGTGGCCCTCGGCGATCAGGGCGGGGTCCCAGGCCCCGCGGTCCTGTTCGTGCAGGGCGACCAGTTCGCCGTCCGCCGAGACCCGGGCGGGGCGGCGGGCCTCGGTGAGGAGCATCAGCGCCAGCAGCCCGGCCACCTCGCCGTCCTCCGGCAGGAGGGCGCGGATCAGGCGGGTGAGCCGGATCGCCTCGGCGGTCAGGTCGTGGCGCACCGGGTCGGTGTCGGGGCCGGTGGCCAGGTAGCCCTCGTTGAAGACAAGGAACAGGACGGTGAGCACACCGGTGACGCGGGCAGGCAGGTCCTCGGCGGACGGTACGCGGTAGGGGATGCGCGCCGCCTTGATCTTGGTCTTCGCGCGGGTGATCCGCTGCCCCACGGCGGTCTCGGCCACCAGGAAGGCGCGGGCGATCTCGGGCACGGTCAGGCCGCCGACCATGCGCAGCGTCAGCGCCACCCCGGTCTGCGGCGCGAGCGCCGGGTGGCAGCAGGTGAAGATCAGCCGGAGCCGGTCGTCGTCGATGGCGCCGGGGGGCTCGGGCGGGTCGTCGTCGTGCACCAGCCGGGCCTCCTCGTGCTTGTCGTCGCGCTTGTTCTCGCGCCGGATGCGGTCGATGGCCTTGCGGTTGGCGGTGGTGGTCAGCCACGCGCCGGGGTTGGGGGGCACGCCGTCGGCCCGCCACCGCTCGACGGCGGTCGCGAACGCCTCGGCCGCCGACTCCTCGGCGATGTCGAGGTCACCGAAGCGCCTGGTCAGGGCGGCGACCACCCGGGCCCACCCCTCCTGGTGGGCCCGGGTGACCGCCTCGTCGACATCGCTCACCGGAACGGCCGCACCTCGATCTTGCGGTCGCAGACCTCCGACGCCTCGGTGGCGAGCCGCAGCGCCACGTCCAGGTCGGGGGCCTCCCACACCCAGAGGCCCGCGAGGTACTCCTTCGACTCCACGAAGGGCCCGTCGCTGAACACGACCTGCTCACCCCGGTTGTCGACGACCGTGGCGGCGTCGGTGTCGGCGAGTCCGCCCGCGAAGACCCAGTGGCCGTCGGCGATCAGCCGTTCGTTGAACGCGCTGATGGCGGGCTGCCGGTCCGTGCTGCCGGGGTTGACCTTGTCGTCGATGACGGAAACCAGGTACCGCATCTGAGGATCATCTCCTGTGTCGTCGGGAAAGCGGGGGACTTCAGACCGTCGCGTACCGCGGGCGCCCGGCGGGCCGGTGGACCTGGATCGCCACGCCCTTCGAGTCGACCCGCGACTCGACCGGGTCGAGGGCGAGGTCCGGGCCCACCCGCCGCGCTCGAACCCGTTCTCGCGGTCCTCCTCCGGCGCGTGCCCGTTGCCCTGCATCACGCCGTCGATGGTGACCTGGGTCATGGTCGTCAGCCTCATGGTCGCGGTTCCCCTCGTCCGGGCCACCCCCGCGGGCGGCCTCACCCCTGCTACGAACGCCACCACGCCGATCCGACACCGCCTCCCGGATCTTTTTTCGATTCACCCGGGCGGTCGCGGAGGTCATGCGAAAACCTCGTGGTGGACCGCGGCGGGCACTGCTACCTTGCCGTCGGCCGTGCGAGAGACCGAGGAGGTGGTACCCGTGAACGTATCGACATGGGTGCTCCCCTCGCGGGTCACGGTCGGGCGGTAGGTCGTCCGGGAGCGCCGTTCACGAGCTCTCCCGAAAGGCACGACCATGCGATTCACTTCCGAACAGCGCTTCGACGACGGTGTCCTCGAACGCGGGTTCACCCTCGGCGAGGTCCCCGGCATCCTGTGGACGCCCGAACCCGCGCCCGCACCGGCCCCGCTGGTCCTGCTCGGCCACCCCGGCGGGCTGGCCGGGATGTACCCCCGGCTGCTGGACCGGGCCCGGCACGCCGCGGCGGAGGGCTTCGCCGCGGCCACCATCGAACTCCCCGGCAGCGGCGACCGACCCCGTTCCGCCGCCGCGGAGGAAGCCCGGGCCGACCTGCGCCGGGCGGTGCGGGCGGGTGAGCCGGTCCCCGACGAGGTCGTCGACCGGCTGGTCCTCCCACTGGTCGACGAGGCGGTCCCGGAGTGGCGGGCCGCCCTGGACGCACTCCTGCCGCTGCCCGGGATCGGTGGCCCGGTCGGGTTCTCGGGCGGGGTGATCTCCATCGGCGTCCGGTTGGCGGTGGTGGAGCCGCGGATCTCGGCCGCCCTCCTGTTCGCCGGGAGCTACGTGCCGCGCGCCATCGTCGAAGAGGCCCGGCGGGTCACCATCCCGCTGCTGGTCCTGTTGCAGTGGGACGACGAGGGGAACGACCGGCAGATGGCCCTGGACCTGTTCGACGCCTTCGGTTCCGCGGAGAAGACGCTGCACGCCAACACGGGCGGGCACACCGGCGTCCCGCGGTTCGAGGGCGACGACGGGAACCGGTTCTTCGCCCGGCACCTGAGGTGAGGCCGGGCCCCGGCTGACGACAGGCGAACCGCCCGCCGAGGAAGGGTTTCCTCGACGGGCGGCTCGCTCTCCGCCGTCCGGGGCCGGGGCCTTCGACCACAGCGGCGTGCGTCTCAGCCCGCGAGCCCGTGCGGCCCGGACGCGTCCCTGGTATTACGGTGGCACCCCACAGACGAGGAACGGAACACACCATGACGGCGGCATCGAGCGGGCACCCCCTGTCCACGGGTCCTGCGGTTGCCGGGCAGGCCGCGGAGGAGGACCTGCGGGCGCTGTTCGGGCAGTCCATCGCCGTGTTCGCCTCGCTGGCGGGGCCGACGCACGTGGTGGAGGCGGCGAACCCGGCGTTCTTCGCCACGATCGGTGGGCAGCGGGAGCGCACCGGTGTGCCGCTCGCCGAGTTGATGCCCGAGCTGGTCGGTCAGGGCTTCATCGCCCTGCTCGACCAGGTCCACCGCACCGGTGAGCCGCACACCGGCCGCGACGTCCGGGTGGTGCTCGGGACGGGCCCGGACGCGCGGGAGGCGTTCTTCGACTTCACCTACGAGCCGCGGCGCGACGCCGGGGGCGCTGTCACCGGGATTCGGGTGATCGGCGTCGAGACCACCCAGGTCAAGCACGCCCACCAGTTGATGGCCGAGCACCGCGCCCTGCTGGAGCAGATCGCCCGGCAGGCGCCCCTGGGCGAGGTCCTCGACGGGATGGCCCGCTGCATCGAGGACCTCGCGGCGCAGGAGGTGCTCGTCTCCGTCCTGCTCGCCGATCCCGACGGCCTGCACCTGCGCCACGGGGCCGCGCCCAGCCTGCCCGACTTCTACAACGAGGCCATCGACGGGATCGCCACCGGCGAGGGCGTCGGCTCGTGCGGCACGGCCGCCCACCGGCGGGAAGCGGTCATCGTCACCGACATCGCCACCGACCCGTTCTGGGACGACTTCCGGGACCTGGCCGACCGGGCGGGCCTGGCCGCCTGCTGGTCCACACCGATCCTGGCCCGCGACGGGAGCCTGCTGGGCACCTTCGCCATGTACCACCGCATCCCGCGGGTCCCGCGGGACTTCGACTTCGCCCTCGCCAGGGTCTTCGCGGGCACCGCGGCCCTGGCCATCGAGCGCCACCACGACGAGCAGGCGCGGCGCGACGCCGAAACCCGCGCCGAAGCGGCCCGCGACGAGCTGGCCAAGGCGGTGCGCACGGAGCAGAAACTGCGCGCCGAGGCCGAGCAGCGCGCCACCGCCGCCGCCGAACTGGCGGACCGGATGCGCACCGCCGCCGCCGCGCAGGCCGCCGTGCCGCACCCCGAGCAGTGCGCGCTGGGCGCCGCCGACGGGTGCACCGCCCCGGCAGAACTCAAGGTCGCCGACTCCTGGGGCGACGCGGCGTGGGGCTGCCAGGTCCACGCCGAGGAAGCCCTCCTCAACGTGCGGTCGGCGTTCATCGCCAGCGAGGAACTCGGCGGCCTGGCCACCTACCTCAACCGCGGACCGACCCGGGCACCGCACGCCCCGACCACCGGGGTCCCGAACCCGAGCGACCACGCGGACCGCTGACGCGCGGCCCAGCGGTCCAGCCCGCCCAGGTACACCGGCCGCCACCCCCGGCCGGTCACCTGGTGGACGACGAAGGTCGGGAACCCGGAGTCGAAGACGCCGTCCGCGCCGACGACCCGCACGTCGAGCTGGGCCGACAGCGGGGCGCCCTCGGGGCTTTGCCCCGGCCGTGCCCTGCCGACCCGTCAGGTCGGCGAGCTGCCGCAAAGCGTCGTTCATCGGTCGATCCCGCTGTGGTCGATGGTGGTGGCCACCGCATCTGCCACCTCGCGCACAGTCGAACCACCCACGTCGCAACCAGGCGAAGCGGCGGTCCCGCACGCGGCGAGGTGGTTCAGGTGCCCGGGACCGGTGAGATCACGGTGACACCGGCCGCCCGGTGGGTTACCGATGGGTAGCATGCTGGTGCCCGGGTCCGCCCGCCGTGAAGGAGAGACCGCGTCGTGACCGTCTGGTTGGTGGCAGTGTCCGTGGTCGCCGTCGGTGCCCTGGTCGCGGTGTTGGTGCTCTCCATCCTCCTGGGGCGGTCGAGGCGCCGCTACGCCAGGCTGTTGGCCTCCACCCGCTCGCGTTCGGAGTCGCGGCCGCGCCTGGGGGCCGGGCCGCGCGCCGAGGGTCTGCTGGGGGCGACCCACCGCGCCGTCCGGATCGCCAACACCACCGCGGCCCGCCTGCGCCGCCACGGCGTCGGCGGCCTGCTCCTGAGCTCCCTCGACGACCTGACCCGCTGGGCCGAGGAACACCGCGGGGAACTGGCCCGCGTCACCGCCCCCGACGGCACCATCACGTTCGTGTTCACCGACATCATCGACTCCACCACCCTCAACGACGAACTCGGCGACAAGGCCTGGGTCCGCCTCCTGCAAGCCCACGACCACCTGGTCCGCACGCAGGTCAGCACCCGAGGGGGCCACGTCGTCAAGTCCCTCGGCGATGGTTTCATGGTCGCCTTCAGCACCCCCGAACCGGCCATCTCCGCCGCCATCGCCATCCAGCACGCCCTGGCCCAGCGCAAGCACAAGGCCCTGCGCGCCACCCCCATCACCATCCGCATCGGCATCCACCGCGGCCCCGCCATCACCCGCGACGGCGACTACTTCGGCCGCACCGTCGCCACCGCCGCCCGGGTGGCGGCCCAGGCGGGCAGCGAGGAAGTCCTCGTCAGCGCCGACACCCTCGACGGCCTCCCGGACCCGGGCCGCTTCCGCCTCGCGGAGCCCCGGCACACCGAGCTGAAGGGCCTCAAGGGCGACCACGCGCTGCACCCCGTGGAGTGGACCTCCCACCAACCCGTCTGAACCGCGGGAGCGGGGAAACCGACGGCGGCCGCGATCGTCGAGGTCGCGGGCGGACCCCACGGACCTCAGACCGAGGTGATCTCCAGGGTGACGGCGGAGTAGATGCTCGCGACCGTTCCCAGACCCAGGGTGCACGGCAGCACGTCGGCGGCCGCGCCGGTGAGGACCTGCACGGCGGTGCTCCCGGCGAACAGGCCCGCGGTGACCGTGCCGGTGTGGGTGGTCACCAGGGCGGCTCCGACGACGGTGGAGGTGCGGTTCGCGGAGATGGTGGAGGTCTGGCCGGTGTTCCAGGTGACCGTGAAGGTGGTGGGCCCGTTGGTCAGCAGTTCGAGGCAGGTCTGACCGGGGGCGGAGCTGCTGTTGGTGCGGGCGCCGGAGGTCAGGGCCGGGTTGCTCAGCGACACGCACGGCCCGTACTGCGTCGTGGTGCTGACGGTGACGGTTTGCGGGGTCATGGTCAGCGGCGGGGAGAAGCTGACGACCTCGCTGCTGGGCGGGGCGCAGGTCACGTCGAGCACGCCCGCCGAGGCCGGGGTGCTCGAGCCCAGCACGAGCAGTGCCGAGGTGCAGGCGGCTGCCGGCAGGACGGCCGCGGCGGTGCGGAACGATGTGATCATCATCGGTCTCCATCCAGGCGGTGCTCGGGAGCCCGGCACGGGCACGCGCGCCGGACACCAAGGATGCCCCCCGTCCCCGCACCCGCGACAGGGCCCATACGGGCGACCCCGCACAGGCCCGCGGACCTCGGTGCCACCACCGCGGGCCCGCCACCCCGCGTCCTCTTCGGACACCGCGGCGGTGTCCGCGCCGTGCTGCCGCCCGCCCCGAACCCGTCGCCCCGGTCGGTCGTGTTCCCTCGACCGCACCAACCGGCTCGGTCCTACGCCCAGGGTTCGGTACCGCGCCAGGTTTCCACCGTCGAGGCCAGTCCGTCGACCAGCAGCGGCAGTTGCGGCGCCAGCGCCAGGCAGGCGACCGCTTGCAGGTCGCGCAGGCGTTCCGCCGCGCGCAGCGCGCCGGGGTCCACCGGCCGCAGCCCCAGGTCGACGGCCGCGGCGTCGTAGGCGGCGATCGCCTCGGCGCCGGTGTGCGCGAGGTCCCACTCCACGGGAGCGAGGCCGACGTGCTCGAAGTCGGAGTACAGCACGGAGTCGGCGGTCGCGATGAGGTTGAAGTACGGGGCGTCGCCGTGCACGACCTGCACCGGGACCCCCGGGAACACCCCGGCGAACGCCTCGGGCGAGGCGATGGCAGGCGACAGCGCCGCCCACTCGGCGCGAGCCCGGGCCAGGTCCGCAGCGGGCAACAGGTCCGCGCGCCCCGCGAGGTCGTC
This sequence comes from Actinokineospora spheciospongiae, assembly GCF_003182415.1. Taxonomy (NCBI): domain Bacteria; kingdom Bacillati; phylum Actinomycetota; class Actinomycetes; order Pseudonocardiales; family Pseudonocardiaceae; genus Actinokineospora; species Actinokineospora spheciospongiae. The sequence continues at coordinate 298,716 of NZ_QHCP01000007.1, forward strand.
GAAGGCCAGGTCCACGTAACCCTGCATCCCCGGGAAGAACCCGACCTCACCGGGGTACTCGGCGAGGACCGAGTGCAGGCGCGCAACGGCGGGCATGCGCTTGACCACCTCGTAGTCCGGCGGGAGGACGCCGTCGACCTTCTCCCAGAAGGTCATCGCGAACCCATCGCGCAAGACCGGTTCGGCCGGAACGAGTCCACTGGGGACCACGGTCGGCTCCCCGCGCCCGGCCAGCCACCGCGAGACGGCGAGCTCGGTGCGCTGGAACCCCGCGGAGTCGGTGCCACGCGGGGTCACAACCGGCACCCGGGCCACCACCGGCGACGGAGCCAGGTCGACCACGACCGAGAACACGTCGTAGACGACCACCGCCCCCGAGGCGTCAAGCCCCAGATCGGTCGCGGCGGCCACAGCGGCGTCGCGGGCGCGGGCGGAACGGGCGGCGCGTTCTTCTTCGGTGATCACCCCAGCACCCTAAGACCTGCCCCCCAGACCGCGCGACCACCCCGCCAACCACCAGTCCGCCACCAAGAACCCCACCGGCGCAGCAACAACAACCAGCCACCCCGAGAACCGCCGGCCCGGCGAGCCAACTGCCCGGGTGGGTGGAGGTCCTGAACGCAGGCCGACCACCCCGAGAACCGCCGGCCCGACCAAGCAACTGCCCGGGTGGGTGGATGTGTTTGGCCGGGGGTGGCGATCATGTGACAGCCTGCCTGGGCGGTGGGGCATCTTTTCAGCCCCACCTGACGCACTGGAGCACATGATCGCCATAGGGGCCCCGGCCAAACACATCCACCCAGCCGGGCACCACCAACAAACAACCGGGCTTTGCAGGAGACGGCTGAGCACATCCACCCGGGCACACCAACAAAAGGCCGGGCACGACCTGACAGCGGCGCGACCGGAACCGATCACCCGCCCAGCACGCGCGTCTCACCCCCGGGCAGGGACTTCCACCAGGCGAGGTGTCTGGTGTGGATCGGACTCGGCCGGTCGCCCAGGAACCCCGTCAGCGACACGGCTTCGTCCTCCAACTGCTCCCACACCGGTCCCGGCAGCGCCTCGAACGCCGTCACCTCCACCCCGGGGTCCGCCGGGCGCCACACGCCCGCGACCCTGCCGTCCACCAGCAGCGCGGGGAGGAAGTCGCCGTTGACCCTGGTGAGGTGCCCGCGGTGCTCGGCGGGGATGAGGCGCGTGCGGTCGTGGTGGGCCAGCAGGACGTTGTCCCACATGGGCAGCAGTCGCGGCGGGGCGGGCACGTCCTCGTCCGGCAGCGGCGCGTCGGGCACGTCCAGCAGCGGTGGGCCCGTCTGCGCCGGGTGCTCGACCAGGTCGAGCGACCCCAGCACCGCCCGCACCCGCCCGCGCCGCACCCCGGCGAATTGGGCCATGTCGGCCACCGTGGCGGGCCCGTAGGCGGCCAGGTACCGGCGGACCAGCTCGGCCAGCCCCGCCGCGACCGCCTCTTCCGACAGGTCCGGGGCGGGTGCGGCGACGAAGCTCGGCCGGTCGCCGAACGACCACGCCGCCCCGGTCGGCGCGTGCCAGAGCGGCGCGTAGAAGCGCATGCCCCACCACGTGCCCGGCCACCCCTGCTCGGTGAGCCAGGACTCCAGCTCCGCCTTCGTCGCGGGCTCGGCGGCCCGGCCTGCCAGCGCTGCCGCCAGCGGCCCGGCCTCGTCCGGCTCCGCGGCGAAGCGGTCATCGCCCAGGTGGGCGCGCAGCGTTGGCTGCACGGCGGCGCGCAACGGCGGGTGGTCGGCGCGGTGGACCGTGTGCAGGGTGCCGCGCAGCAGGGTGCACTTGACCAGGTCGAAGTCGCGGTAGGCCGCGTCGACCTGCTCGGCGGTGACCCCTTCCAGCCGGTTCCACAGGGCCAGGTAGGGCGACCCCGGCTGCTGCGACTGGAGGCCGACGAGCCTGCGCACGGCCTCGGCCGGGTCGAGGGATTCCCGGGTCAGCAGCATCTGCCGGGCCAGCGTGCTGCGGTTGAGCCTGCGGGGGGTGAGCGCCATGCCGGGCAGTATCGCCACAGCGGCCCCGCAGCGGGCACGCCGCCCCCGCAGCGCCCGCGCGGACACCCGTCAGCGGGTCACGGCGCCGCTGCGGGAGTGGTGGTGTCGGGCGAGGGCGGAACCTCCGCCGGGCAGCCCGGCCCGGAAGTCGGCGGAGCCGGCCGTGCCGACCGCGTTCCGCTTGAGCAGATCGACGACGTGCACGGGAGTGCTCAGGCCCACGCCTGGCGGGTCACTGCGGCTGCACGGCGGCGTAGAACCGCTTCGCCAGTTCGCGCACGGGTCCCCGGCACTGCTCGGTCTTCCCCTCGGCGGGGTCCTCCGGGTTGCTGCCCGCCACGCTCACCACCGCGTTCTCGTCGAGGACCTCCAGGGTGCAGCCCGTGGTGTCGTCCCGCTTCCAACGGGCAGCCGAGCCGAGGTCGGAGCCGCTGTCCTCCTCGCGCGCCTGCCCGCGTCCGAGGAAGTCCTCCTCGGCCCGTTCCGATCCGGGGTGGACGCCGGTGACGTCCTCCGTCGTCTCCCAGTACTGGACGCTGAGGACGACGAGCGCGGCATCCGACTGGAAGGGGCAGATCCGCAGGGACCAGCCGGGGCCCTCCTGCTCGTCTTCCGGCCGCGGGGGCGGCAGGTCCCCACCGAGTTCCCGCTCGATCTCCGGGCACCCCTTCCAACCCGCTGGGGAGTACTTGACCGGCGTCGGAGGTGGCGTGGTCGTGGTCGTGGTCGTGGTCGGGCTGAACGCGGGCGGCTGGATCGGCTCGACACCGCAGCCGCTGACGAGCGCCACCGCCGCGGCCACCACACCGACGACCGGTCGCCACGCGTTCAAGGGGTTTCTGCTCATGGTCCCTGTCTCGTGATGGGTGCGGCCTCAGCCGCTGACCGCCTGCGGCCACCCGCGTTCGGGGAGCTTGCCGTCGGTCATCATGCTCATGATGTCCCGCACCTTGCTGAGCGCCTCCGCGAACCTCTTCGCGATGCCCACCAGGTTGTCCAGCGACTGGGTCACCAGGGTGCCGATGGCGCCCGCGAGGTCCTTGACCGCGAACGGGATGCCGACGACGGTCGCTCCCTCGATCGCGGCGGTGACCAGCGCGCCGATGAAGCCCGTCGCCATCTTGGCCAGCTCGGTCATGTACTCGATGTTGTACTTGGCGATGTCCATCAGCCACTTGCTGACGCCGTCCGCCTTCGTCGAGACGGCGCTGATCGCGTCGTTCTGCGCCGTGACCCGCTCCGCGTACGCACTGGCCGCGGGACCCTCCCAGTAGTTGGCCAGGAACGTCGCGGTCTTCTGGTGGGTCAGCCCGTTCACCGGGGCCTGGACGTCCTCGATCCAGTTGAAGGACTGCACGATCAGCGACACGACGGGCATGTGGTGTTCCACAGCGGTCCTGATCAGCCGGAACAACTTCTCCAGGCCGTCGCGGATGGTGTCGAGGGCGGGGCGGATGGCGAGCATCGCCGGACCGAGCACGAAGCGCCAGTCGTTGATGTGGTGCACACCGGCGTTGAACTTGTCGCCGCACTCCCGGGCCTTGTCCTCGAGCCCCTGGAACCCCCGCTCGAACAGGTTGAGCATCTCACCGGAACCGGACATCGGGTCTTCAACTCCTACACGCTGTAGAACTTCGCGAGATCGATCTCGTTGACGCTTTCCGTGCGGTCGTACTCGTCCGCGATCCTGCGCAGTGCCACGTCGATCTGGTTGAACTCGGTGACCGCTCCCCGGAGGACGTTCTCGATGAAAGCGCGGAAGTCCTCGTACTGACCGGCCTCGAGTTCGGCGTTGACGACCCCCGCGGCGAGGGTCATGAGGTCGCCGACGAAGAAGGCGGGCGCCGTCAGGTAGGTCGCCGCCACCGCCTGCACGATCGGCTCCGCCTTGTCCGCCTTCTCCTGCCAGAGCTTGGCCTCTTTGCGCAACTCCGATGTGACGACCTTGTAGTCAGCCATTCTCGCCCCTCTTGCCCAGCACCTTGAAGCCGTCGAAGTAGTCGTCGTCCGCCACGTCGCCGCCGGTGCGCGGCCGCGCGGCCGGACGTGGTCGCGCGTCCGGTTCGACGCCGAAGCCCGCGCGGGCGAACAGGTGCGCGACGTCCTCGGCGAGCGCGGTGCCGGACGGGTTGTCGAGCGCCTGCGGGTTGCCGTGGATCGCGATCGGGCCGCCGTCGCGCACGTGCATCGTGAGGTACCCGAGTGGACTCCGGACCTCGGTCGTGGCGACCGGCGGTGCCTGCTCCCGGCGCCGGATCGCGTCGTACTCGGCGTCGATGGCGTCGAGCCGGGACCTGGTCCTCGCGATGAACTCCTCGATGGGCAGTTCGGCGAGGTGCACAGAGGACTCCTCCGGCGCGGGCGGTCCCGGCGGGCCCCCCGGGCTCTGGGGCCGGTGGGCGAACTCCACGGCGAACGCGCGCTGGACGGCGGTGATGTACGTGTTGTAGAGCGCGGCCGGGAACGCCTCCGGCCGCAGCCGCTCGTACCAGCGCGGGCGGATGTGGACGTTCGTCACCATCTGCGCCCTGTCCACCGTGACGGTGATCAGCCCGGCCGGGTCGCTGGCTTCGTAGGTTTCCGCGGGCCGCAGCTCAACGCCACCCGGACGGGTGAGCTCGGCGAAGCGGGCTCTCGTCTGCGGGTCGTCGGGAACGTTCAGACCGGCCAGCTCGATGTGGCCCAGAGGCACAGTGCCCCCTTCCGGATCGCGGGCAGCTCGAAGTGGACATTCGACGCGGTGCGCGGCGATCGTAGCGGCGCGTCGCGGGGGACGTGCGCGGTTCGGGGAGATCGACCCACAACCGGGCGGAGGTTCACCTGGTCTGCTGAGGACAAAGGTGGGGCGAGGCCACCTCCAGTCGACCCCGGGGGCATCGGAGGCGCCCTCGTGATCCCCACCTTCGACCAGGAGACCAGCGCCCACCGCGGTGGGCCGTGCGATCGCGGGCTCGACCGCGCCGAGTACCGAGAGTAGTCAGGATCACAATTTTCTAAGGCTAGCCTTACCTTAAGATAAGTGAATCATCCTCGACAACCCTGGGAGAGTCCGTTGAGCCGTCCCCTGCGAGTCGCCGTGGTCGGCGCGGGTCCCGCCGGCATCTACACCGTTGACGCGCTCATCAAGTCCGGGGCCGACGTCGGGGTGGACATCTTCGAGCGGATGCCCGCGCCCTTCGGCCTCATCCGCTACGGCGTCGCCCCCGACCACCCGCGGATCAAGGGCATCGTGGACGCACTGCACCGGGTGCTGGAGAAGCCGGGCGTGCGCCTGTTCGGCAACGTCGACTACGGCACCGACCTCAAGCTCGAGGAGCTGCGCCAGTTCTACGACGCCGTCGTCTTCGCCACCGGCGCCGTGGACGACCGGCCCCTCGACGTCCCCGGCGTCGACCTGGTGGGCAGCCACGGGGCGGCCGACTTCGTCTCCTGGTACGACGGGCACCCCGACGTCGCGCGCACCTGGCCGCTGACCGCCCGCTCGGTCGCCGTCCTGGGCGCGGGCAACGTGGCCATCGACGTGGCCCGCGTCCTGGCCAAGTCCGCCGAGGAGATGCTGAGCACCGAGATCCCGGACAACGTCCACGCCGGGCTGGCCGCCAGCGCCGTGACCGACGTGCACGTGTTCGGCAGGCGCGGCCCCGCCCAGGCCAAGTTCACCCCGCTGGAACTGCGGGAACTGGACCACTCCCCGACGGTGGAGGTCGTCGTCGACCCGGAGGACATCGAGTTCGACGAGGGTTCCCTCGCCGCCATCCGGGCCTCCAAGCAGGTCGACATGGTGGTCAAGACGTTGCAGGAGTGGGCCATCCGCGACGTCGGCACCCGCCCGCGCCGCCTGCACCTGCACTTCTTCCACGCCCCGACCGCCATCCTGGGCACCGACGGCCACGTCACCGGCCTGCGCACCGAACGCACCGAACTGACCGGCGACGGCACCGTGCGCGGCACCGGCACCTTCCACGACTGGGACGTGCAGGCGGTGTACCGGGCGGTGGGCTACCGCTCCACCCACCTGGCGGACCTCCCGTTCGACCACGTCTCCGACACCGTCCCGCACAGCAGGGGCCGAGTCCTGGACCTGGACGACGACCTGGTGCCCGGCGCCTACGTGTCCGGCTGGATCAAGCGCGGCCCGATCGGCCTCATCGGCCACACCAAGGGCTGCTCCTCGGAGACCGTGACCTCCCTCCTGGCCGACGCCCCGACGCTGCGCCCGGCGCCGCAACCCGAACCCGGCGCGGTGGTGGCGTTCCTGCGCGAACGCGGGATCGAGTTCACCACCTGGCAGGGCTGGAAGAACCTCGACGCCTACGAACGGGCCCTCGGCGCACCCCACGGCCGCGAGCGCATCAAGGTCGTGGACCGGCCGGAGATGCTCAAGGCGTCCCGCCAGGGCTGACCGGGAGTCGATGGTTCGCCCTCACCCCGCTCCTCCCGCGAGTCCCCGAAGCCCACAGCGATATGACCACCGCCGCCCCCTGATCGACGACGCCCTGCAGGAGACGCCCCTGAGCGTTGCGCGGTTGCCACGAGCTGAATGGGCGGCCCGGGGTGGCCGGGCGGCTCAGGCAGGTTTGGCCGAGCGATCACTCCCGATCGCCCGGCCAGACCCGGCCGTCGTTCAGAGGACGTACAGCGCTGTCTCCAGGTTGGCGCCGATGCGGCTCAGCAGTGCCAGGTGGGCCGCTTCCAGGACGAAGCTGGAATTGACCTCATCCTCCCCCGTCACTTCCAGCACCACGCTGAACAAGATGCCGAATCCCGCGCCCACGAGCTCGAGCAGTTCCGCTTCGGCCCGTGCCACTCGATCGCAAGCCTCGATCAGCAGCGCGGACACATCGGTCGCGGAGTTCCCAGACACGCTGAACTCGAACGCCACCCGGACGTTCTGGTCCAGCCAGGTCGACCGTGGGGTGAGGTCCGACCGGCGGAAGCCGAGCGCTTCCAACCTGGGGGTGAGACCCGGGACGTCCGCAGGGCCGGACGCGTTGAACTCGACCCGCCGCGGCGGGGGTTCCTGCCGTGTCACTCAGGGCCCCAATCCTTGTGGTGGTAGGTCGGGATGATCGGCCCACCCTTCGATTTTTGCTGCATGAAGAGGTACCCGCTGGAGGTGTCCACGAACACATCGTAGTGGCCGACCGGGGCCTTCCCGCCGAAGATGCCGTGCTTGAACGCATGGACATCCCCCACCATCTTCTTCAACTGGTTTTCGTTCAGCTTCTTCAAAGAGGCCGGGTCCGGTGTCTCCATCGGATTCTTGTCCGGGCAGTTGTGCACCAGGACAGGGGCCTCGCCCGCGAAGGCGTAATAGGTGTGGATGCCCTCGACCGAGAGGTTGTGGACGGTGGTCGAGGTCGTGCGCGGGGTCAGTCCGGTGATGCGGACCCGGTCGCCCGTCGGTGTCAGCAGCCAGTCACCCGTGCGCAGCGCGGCAGCGGGGAGCCAGTCCTGCCGCTCCGGGAGCCAGAACGGGTGGTCATCGGTGGCCGTCAGGGTGGAGTCGGCACCGCTGGTGGTGACCGTGATGTCGATGAGGTCCTTGACGCCCGTGCCGACGATGGTCGCGACGACCGTGCCCGCCGCTGTTCGACCGGACACCGGGTCGGTCGCGAGGACCTCGTCGCCGACCCTGATGTCGCCCAGTGGTTCACGTGACCCGTCCGCCAAGAGCACCGGCGTGTCCGGGGTGAAGCTGTTCTTGCAACCCGGGGGCTTGCTCGCGCGGATCTCGTCCTTCAGGTTGTTGACGCGGCGCATGTCCTCGCGGGCCGCGTCGATGCTGGCCATGACGTTGTCCGCGCGCTTCCATACGGAGCGGATCTTGTCGAGGATCTCCGCGGCCTTGAGGATCTTGCCCCACGGGATGAGGCTGGCGCAGGCGAGGATGTCCACGTCACCGAAGCAGTCGCGGACGTCGTTGTAGCCGATGAGGTCGCCGAGGATTTCTGGGGCGCTCTCCAGGGCCACGTCCATCCACGATTTGTTGCTCGTGGCCAGTTGCTTTTTCTTCTCGTAGTCCTCCCTCGTCATGCCGCTGCGTTGGATCGCCTCGTCTTCGGTTTGGCGTTCCTCCGCGGCCTGCCTGCGCCGTTCGTCGCGGGCGTTGGCCTGGTTGTTGATGTGGTCTTCGAGGATCTGGATGACCTGCTGGATGGCTTGCTGGATGGCCTGCCAGATCGAGCACCACCAGCCGCAGCCGTCGGCCCGCATGCCGGAGGGGTCGCTGTAGGTGGTGGGGTTGTTCTTGGCGTAGGTGTAGCCGTGCATCTCCTGGGGGTCGCCCGCGTCGAAGAAGGGGTCCACGGAGATGAAGCGGCCGAGGGTGGGGTCGTAGTGGCGGGCGCCGAGGGACACCAGGTTGATGGAGCTGTCCTGGGTGCCGCCGACGAAGCCCTTCTCGCCGGGGAAGGTGACCGGGGCGCCTCGGGTCTCACCGAAGGGCTTCTGCCTGCGCTGGGTGACCGACAGGGTGGTGGCGTTGATGGCGATCTGGTTGGTGCCCTGGTGGTCCGAGGCCAGCCAGGTGACGCCGCCGCCCTGGCGCATGGCCACGACCTGGTCGCCGTGGGAGTAGTAGCGGGTCGCCGTCTTGGTGCCGGTGGTGGTGTCGAGGCGGACCTCCTGGCTGCCCAGGTAGAGCGTCACCGCGCCGGGTTCGCGGCGGATCAGCCGGTTGCCGTCGGCGTCGTACAGGAACGAGGTGATCTTGGTGCCCTCGGTGACCTTGGCGAGGTTGCCCTCGGCGTCCCACTCCAGGACCTGCCCGGCGCTCGCCAGGTTGCGGGTGACGGCGTTGCCCGCCGCGTCGTAGGAGTACTGGTCGAGGGCGGTGGTGCCGCCCGGCTTGACCGTGGTGACCGAGGCCAGGCCGTGGCCGGTGGGCTCGTAGGCGTAGGTGCGGGTGGTGTCGCCCGCGGCGGCGTGCTCGACCTCGGCGGTGCGGTTGCCCACTTCGTCGTAGGCGTAGCTGTTCCAGTACGGGGCGGGGCCACTGAGACCGGCGGTGGACGGGGCGGCGGCGCAGGTGCCCGACGGGGTCCACGCCTCGGTCATCCGGCGCAACCGGTCGTAGGTGAAGCACTGGACGTCGGCGGGCTTGCCGACCGGGGTGTCGGCGATCGAGAGGATGTTGCCGACGTCGTCGTAGGTGTAGTTCAGGTCGGCCACCATCGGCTGGGGGACCTCGGCGTCGACGATGGTGCGGCTGAGCCTGCGGGTGTTGTCCTCGTAGACGTAGGTGAGCCAGGCCCGCTTGCCGCCCTGGCCGAGTTGGAGGTGCTGCACCTCGCCGTAGCGGGTGAACTCGGTGTCGGCCACGTACTCGGTGGTGCCGCCGGAGCCGCCCCACGACCGCTTGGCCCGGCCGTCGTCGGTGTAGGAGGTGCTGAACATCTCCTGCGCCAGGTTCGCCACCGCCGGGTACTGCACGGCGGCGACGCTGCCGTCGACGTTGTAGGTCGCCAGGTCGGTGTAGGTGCCCGCCAGGGCGCCCTCGGCGGCCGGGATCACCACGTCGGTGCGCAGCGGCTGGTAGCGGGCGTTGTAGGAGAACACCTTGGCCGTGTAGGCGTTGGCGCCGACGTACCGGGTGGCCGAGGCGGGCTGCCCCTTGCCCCTGGTGACCGTGTCGTAGGTCCACTCGGCGAGCTTGGCGCCGGTCGGCGAATCCTTGTGCAGCGCGGTGCGCCTGCCCAGCACGTCGTAGGTCGTCGCCAGGGTCTGACCCCGGCTGTCGGTGGTGGTGACCGGGCGGCTGGCCTCGTCGTAGGTGGACGTGGTCGTGCCCTGGTCCGGGGTGGTGCTGGAGACCACGCGCCCGCGCAGGTCGTAGGTGTAGGACCAGGTGTTGTTCTGCGGGTCCTTGACCTGGGTGATCTGGTCGGACGCGTCGTAGGTGTAGGTGGTGGACTGGTAGGGGCCCGTCGGGGTGGCCGACGCGGTGTGCTGGCGCTGCTCGACCATCCGGCCGCGGGCGTCCTGCACCGCGGTGGTGGCCGTGCCACCCTCCGGCGGGGTGGTGCTGACGGTGTCACCGGTGTAGGCGGTGGTCGTGCGCCACTTCTCCACGTTGTGGCCGGAGAAGATCTCGGCGATCTGCCTGCCCGCGCCGTCGTACTCCCGGCGGACCTGGCCCGGGACCTGCCCGTCGGCGGCCAGCCAGATGTTGTTGTCGACCGCGCCGTCGTTGTAGTAGGGCATCGAGCCCTTGTAGGCCCGGCCGTGCGAGTCGTACTGGTAGTCCGACAGCAGCCTGCCGGTGCCGCCCGGTGCCGGGCTCTGGCTCTGCCGCTTGCGCAGCAGGCCGTCGTAGAGGTCGGTGGAGCTGGTGTGGACCCCGTTGGGACCCAGCCACGAACTGGTGACGGCGTTGGGGCCGTCGTTGCGCGTGAGGTAGGTGAAGCTGGCGTTCGGCGACTCCGACGGCGTGGCGGCCCGGTTGCGGTTGGCCAGCCACACGGCGGTGAGCCTGCCCAGGGAGTCGAACTCGGACTCGGTGACCCGGTTGTTGGGGTCGGTCACCTTGCGGGGCTGTCCGGTGCCCGGCTCCAGCAGGGACGTGGTGGTGAAGCCCTTGGCGTCGGTGGCCGTCGTCTGGGTGACCGGACCGCCCACCGCCGGGGTGAACGCGGTCTTGGTGGTGTTGCCGAGCGCGTCGGCGACTTCCAGGCGCCGCCCGGTGGTGTCGTAGACGACGGTGGTGGCCAGGGCGCGGACCGGGCCGCTCGCAGGCCGCTCGGAGAGCACCTCGACCCTGGTTGCCGTCCCCCTCGTGGGTGCGACCCCCTCGGCTTGGTTGTCGTAATAGGTGAGCGTGTCGCTGACGGCGTCGGCGGGGAACACCGGGGTCGCCGCACAGGACTTGGCGACGACCTCCTCCCGCACGGCGAACGACAGCAGCCAGGCCGCGGTGTTGCGGGCGTAGGTCGTGCGGCTGCAGCGGTCGTCGGCCGCGGTGGTGGTGTCGCCCTGGTCGTCGATGGTGGTGACCAAGCCGCGGTCGTCGTAGGTGTACTGCTTGCGGGTGGTCCGCCAGCCGCCCGCGGTCAGCGCGGTCAACTGGCGGACCGCGCCCTCGCGGACGATGTAGGACTTGAGGTCGCCGCGGGTGGCCGTGGGGCCCTGCCAGGTCGGTTCGCTGATGCTCTTGGACACGGCCGGGCCGGTGTCGCCGTCGTGGGTGACCGTCTCGCGGAGCCTGCCGCTGAGCCAGTTCTCGTCCGGCGCGCTGCCGCCCTCGGAGTCGGTGACGTTGACGACCTTGGTGCCCGTGGGCAGCTTGTCGCCGTGCATGCCGCGGTAGTAGCGCTGCTCGATCCGGGTGCGTGGACCGTCCTGGCCGGAGCCCTGGCGCAGCACGACCCGGCCGTAGCCGCGGAAGACGTTCCAGGTCTTGTCCTCGGGCTTGGTCAGCTCCGACTCGTCGTAGTGCCAGGCGGCGCCCTCGTGGTACTCGTAGGAGCTCTCCGTGGCCAGCGAGCCCGCCACCCGGTCGTACTGCGACACCTGCGACACGACGTACTTGTGGAAGTGGTCGGTCCGCAGGGGCGACCCGGGCGGGGACCACTTGACCGGGAAGCAGCGCAGGGTGTTGGTCTCGGGGTTGGCGGGCAGTGACGTCGGCGTGCAATCCGGTGGGTGGTAGGCGATCGAGGTGGTGCCGCCGGACTCGGAGGTGATCGCGTTCATCCGGAACCGGGCCAGTGCGGCGAACCCGTCCCCGGACTGCACGCGGTTGGGCAGGCGGACGCCGTCGAACACCGTCTCCGGCAGCGTGGTGTCCGCCGCGGCGGCCAGGTGCCCGGTGTGCGTGATGCCGCGCAGCCACAGCGCGGGCTTCTCGTTGTCGCCCGCGTCCGGCAGCTCGTGCCGCAGGGTCCAGGAGTCGACCGGGTCGAAGGTGGAGGTGCCGGGGGTGCGCACCTCCGCGGTGATCTTGGTGAGCTTCTTGGCGGTCCAGAACGTCGGCGAGAGCCGGTCCGGGCACGTGGTGCCGTCGCACTTGAGGTTGAGCGGCACGTCCGGGTAGTTGTTCGGCGAGGTGAACGCGCAGGTCGAGCCGTCGACGCAGCGGTCGGCGACGGTGAAGCCGACCCGGGCGGTGGCCTGCACGGCCGGGTCCCCCTCGCGCAGCCCGTAGTCCACGTTCTTCAACCAGCCGCCGCGCACGTACTCCGCGGCCGAGCTGTTGTTGTTGATGCCGTAGAAGTTCTTCTCGGTTTCGTACTCGTAGAGCATCGCGTTGCCGAACCGGTCGACGACCTTGTCCAGGTTCCACCGGTAGGGCTGGGTGCACGACGAGGTGGCGAAGGTGCTCCCGTGGCAGGGTTCGAGGGCGTCGTCGCCGAAGACCGGGACCGTCCACACCGACTTCGACGCGGGCCTGCTGCCGAAGAAGTACTGCGTGCCGTCGGTGGTGGTGACCTTCCAGCTCTCGTCGTCGGCGTAGCCGCCGTCGGGGTTGCCGAGGCGCTCGATGCGCGACCCGTCGTCGGCCCTGGTCCGCCACCGCTGATCGGCGTCCATGACCAGCGGCCCGCCGCCCCCGCTGAAGGACAGGGTGGCGTTGTCGGTGCGCCAGCACTGGTCGCGCGGCTCATCCGGGTCGGTGCCGTCGATGTCGTCCGGGCACGAGCCGTAGGAGCGCTCGATGTAGCCCGGCCACAGGCTCCACCCGTCGCCGATCCACGACGCCTGGTTGTTGGTGGTGCTGGTCAGGCCGTCGACCGCGCTGGAGTTGTAGGACAGCGCGAGTTCGGGCTGCTGCCCGCCGGGGGCGGGCGGCAGCCGCAGCGGGTAGTTCCAGGAGAAGTCACCGGTCTGCGCGGTGACGTTCCAGGACGCCGACCGCTGCGGGGCGGTGGTGGTGTAGTTGCCGGTGCCGGGCAGCGAGGTGCCGCCCGACTGGTTGCCGTGCAGGGCGTTGGGGCCGACCTCGTCGCCGGTCGTTCCGGGCCCCACCCCCTGCTGGGTGGCGGGGACGGAGGCCAGGTCGGCGGGCGAGTACGACGGCCCCCCGGTCGCCGCGGCCCGGGTGGGGACGGTGACGACGGGGATCAGCGCCGCTGTCACCAGCACGATGAGCGATCTGATCGCTCCGCGGCGCCACTTGGCGCCGGGTCCTGTGGAACTCAACGGGACTCCAGTGTGGGAGGGAGTTGGCTCAGAAGGCGGGGATGGCGACCGGGACCGAGACCAGCACGTAGCCGAGTGCGGCGACGAACGTGGTGCCCTCGCAGGTCGGCGAGGTGGAGGTGAACAGCTCCCCGCCCTCGGTCCGGCAGCGGTTGAGCACCCGGTGCGGCTCGGTCGGCGCGGCGGTCCAGGTGTGGCCCGCGACGCCCAGTGCGGTCTTGCCGTCGCAGGTGGCGCTGGTCGACAGGAACTGGTCGAGGCCGTCGGCGCAGGAGTACACCGGCTGGGTGCCCGTGCCCGCCACCATCAACAGGACGCCGAGGGACCCCTCGATCCGGAACCCCTTGCCGAAGCCGCCCGAGGAGTCCTCGTGCTGCGAGGTCTCCCAGTTGAGGGCGCGCGCCAGGACCGCGTACGTCGGCACGTGCCCCAGCACCGACAGGACCGTTCCCCCCTCGCACGCCGCGTCGAGCGAGGCGAAGCGGTCACCGGTGCGCTGGCAGGCGCGCAGGGCGGTGGTGGGGATGTTGGTCGGCGCGACGGTGAACACCCGGCCCGGCTGGGCCACCACCGTGGCACCGCCGCAGTCCGCGGCCAGCGAGGTGAACGAGTCCGTCCCCTGCCTGCACGAGTACAGCGGCGCGGTGTTGTCGTCGGTGGAGTGGACCAGCGCGCCCAGCGACCGTTCGAACCGGTAACCCGTGGGCACCGGCTGGTCGGTCGAGGCGGTGAGCCGGTCACCCGCAGAGTTGACGTAACCGCCGAGCTGGCCCGCCCGGGGAGCCGGGTGGTCGGCACCGCGCTTGGCGATGTCGGCGTCGGACATGGCGCCCTGCTCGACCCGCACCTCGTCCAGCGCACCCGCGAAGAACGCGGTGCCGCTGCCCTGGGCCTTGGCCCGCCCGATGGTCAACCCGCCCGCGGCGCGCCAGAGCACGACGTTGTCGCGGGTGGCGGCCAGGGTGCCGTTGACGTAGATGCGCAGTTGCTGATCGGGGTAGTCGTAGACGCCGACCAGGTGGGTCCACTCGTCGAGGGCGGGCTGGGCGGGCGCGGTCGCCGCGACCAGTGGTGCCCCGTCCTCGTCCGCGGTGGCCCCGCCGAAGACCCACCGGTCCAGGTCGTGCCGGTACTGCAGCACGACCCCGCTGCCGCGGCTGCCGTCCTGGGCCAGCACGGTCTGGGTGGTGGCCCGGCTGGACAACCGCGCCCAGCCGCCGACGGTGAAGCTGTCGCGCATCGACACCCCGGGGAACGGGGTGACCGCCGCGGCCGCACCGGGGAAGACGGCGGCCTGGCCGCTGACTCCCGCGGTGTAGGTCAGCGCCCCACCGGACACGACCGCGTGGTTGGCCCGCCACGACGCGTCCTGGGTGGTCCCCCCGTCGAACCGGTAGCGCCCGATGACGTTGCTGTACACGTCGTCGTGCACCGCCCGGACCTCACCGTCGGTCAGCGCCCGGGAGTAGGTGCGCAGGTCGTCGAGGCCGCGGGCGAAGTACTCCGCGGCGACCCCGTTGCGCCGGGCCCGGCCGATGCTCAGCGGTCCGGACGAGGCCAGCACCGGCACGTTCTGCTGGCTCGCCGAGAGCACGCCGTTGACGTAGAGCCGCAGCTCGCCCGAACCGGCCTCGCGGGTCAGGACCAGGTGGGTCCACTCCGACAGCGCCGCGGCGTGCGCCGAGGTCAGCACGAACTGCTCGGGGTTGTCCTGGTCGGCCTTGGGGACCACGACCGCCCACTTGCCCGAGCTCGCCTGGTATTGCAGCGAGAAGGCGCTGACCCGGTTCCCGTCCTGCCCGACGACGGTGCGGTCGGTGCTGCCGGGGTTCTCGGCGTAGGCCCACGCCGAAACGGTGAAGCCCGCCGCGGTGTCGAGGACGGGAGCGCCGGTCTGCGCTGCCCCGGAGGTCCCGTTGAGCCACAGGCCGCCGCCGGTGCGCCCGCCGATCCACGCCTGGCCCGCGGTCACGGTCGCGGGCCTGGCAGCGGGGCCGACCGCGGCCGTGCCGGTGTCGGCCAGGTTGGTCCCGGACCCCTCGTTCATCGTCCACTGGTGCTCGGCCGACGGCAGGGTCGCCGGGGTCACCTGCTCGGGGTAGGACTCGTGCAGCGATGTGATCCGCTCGGCGTCGAGGGCGCCCGCGTACACCCGGACGTCGTCGACGCGGCCCGGCCAGAAATCGCCGCCCTGGCCCCGACCGACCCGCAGGCCGCCGGTGCCCGCCCACGCGGTGATGAGCTGGCCGTCGGTGCCGCGCACCTTGTTGCGGTAGATCCAGAGCCGCTTGGAGGGCGCGTCGTACACGCCGACCAGGTGCACCCAGCTGTCGATGTCGTCGTCGCCGCGGAAGGCCAACGACGCCTGCGTGACGGCGCCGGAGGACTCCGGCAGCTCGAAGACCCACTTGCCCTCGGGGTTGTTGTCGTCGTCGACCTCGAGGCCGAGGCGGAACTTGCCCTTGGTGCCGCCGCCCATGCTCACGGCGGTGGCGTCGACCGGGGCCCCGTTGGCGTCGGGGTCGGGGATCTTGTTCAAGCGGACCCAGGCGGCGACGGTGAAGCTGCCGTCGGTGTCCACGTCGACCGCGTCGGTGGTGACCGCGTCGTCGACGCCGTCGAGCGCCACCGCGCCACCGGTGCGGCCGGGGCCGAAGGACGCCCCACCGGAGGGGGTGCCGCTGCGCCCGCCCACCGAGTCCGCCGCCACCGGGGAGCCGGGGGCGTCGTCGAAGGTCAGGTTGTGCTGCAGGGTCAGGTCGCGGCCGGACATCTTGCGGATCTCACCGTCGAACAGCGGGCGGCTGTAGAGCTTGACGTCGTCCACCGTCACCGCCGCGTACTGGCCCCAGCCGCTCGGGGTGCGTGCGCGGCCGATCTCGAAGTCGCCGGTGGCCTTCCAGGCCGCGCCGAAGGTGCCACTGGCTGAGAGCTGGCCGTTGACGTAGAGCTTGAGCTGGTCGCTTATGGCCTCGTAGACGACGACCAGGTGGGTCCACACCCCGTCCTGGGCGCTCTGCGCCGAGGTCACCGTGACGGTGCTCGTCGGGTTGGCCACGTCGGCGGGTCCGCTCATCGACACCGCCCACCGGTTGGTGGCCGACCCGGTGTACCCGAGGTTGACCGACGCGGCGGCGGCGCCGTTCTGGCTGAGCACCGAGCCCCAGCCGGGAGTCCGGGTGTTGAGCTTGACCCAGGTCGACATGGAGAAGGTGGCTGAGGTGTCGATGACCGCGTCGGCGCGGACGTGGTCGTCGGTGCCGTCGAGGAAGACCGCGAGGTCGGCCGGGTCCGGGTCGGACACCTGTCCGGCGGCCCAACCGGGGTTGCCGAACGCGGTGCCGTGGCGGTCCGGGGTGCCGGTGTTCTTGGCGTTGCCGTCCAGCGGCCAGGTGGCCGCGGCAACCGAGTCCTGGCCCACCAGGCCGATGATCTCCTCGGCGCCGAGGACGCGGTTGTACAACCGGACCTCGTCCACCCCGCCCTTCCACTGCTCCGCGTGCGCGCCGCCCCACTTCGCGCGGCCAAGCACGAACGCGCTGGTCGCGGCGAAAGAGGCGGTGGCGGGCTCGGTGTCGACGAGCAGGCCCGCCACGTAGAGCCGGACCTGCTGCGCGGGCTTGTCGTAGACCGCGGTCAGGTGCTTCCACCCGGGCTCCGGGTCGGCCGGGTCTGCCGGGTCGGCCGGGTCGGCGACCGCGGCGACCGCGTCGGCCGGGCGGGTGGCGCTGTCCGCGGAGGTGAGCCGGAAGTACCACTCGGGCTGGCCGGTGATGTTGCGTGCGCCCAGGGTGAACCCGCTGTTGGTGCTGCCGTCCTGGGACAGCACTGTGCGAGTGGTCCCCGTGGCGAGCAGCTCGGTGGGCTTGACCCAGGCGCTGGCGGTGAAGCTCTGGTCGGTCGCCAGGACCGGCCCGTCGGTGCCCGCCGTTCCGTTGCCGTTGACCCGTACCGAGCCGGAGAGCGCCCCCTCGGGGTCGAAGTGGGCGTCACCTTTGAGAACCAGCGCCGCACCGCCGTCGACGGAGTTGCGGCTGCTGCTCCCCACGGCCTCGGGCTCGGTGCCCTCGTCCAGTTTCCAGTACGCGGCTTGCACGTTGTCCTGCGTCACCAGGGAACGCACGGAGGTCGGGTTGAGCGCGCGGTCGTAGAGGCGGACCTCGTCCACCGCGCCGTCGAGGACGTCGGCGGGGTCCACCCCGTTCCACCGGGCCTGGCCGAAGCGCACCTCACCGGTGGAGTCCACCGGGGCCGTGGTGCGCGCCGCCGTGGCCGAGAGCAGGCCGTTGACGAAGATGTGGAGCACGCCGTTGCCCGTGCCGGGCTCGTACACCCCGACCACGTGGGTCCAGGTGCCCGCGGTGGCGTTCTCGACGGAGACGACCTCGTCCAGGGGCGCGTTGGCAGCGGTGGTGCGCGGGGCGGAGAACACCCACTTGCCGCCCTTGGCGCGCAGGGCGAAGCCCGTGCCGGTCGCGCTGTCCTGGCTGACCACCGCCTGCGTGGTGTCGGTGCGGTCGAGTTTGACCCACGCCGCGGCGGTGTAGCCGATGGTGGTGCGGACGGTGTTGGGGGCGCGCAGGTGCCCGCCCGCGCCGTCGAGCACGGCGGCCGCGCCGATCGCGCCGGTGCCGTAGATGACGCCACCGTGGGTGGTGGCGTTGCGACCGCCCACGTGGGCGCTGTCGTTGGTGTTGCCGTCGAGCGACCACAGCGATGCCGGGCCGTTGCCGGGGCGGGAGTAGAAGTGGTGCACGGTCTTGGCCGAACGGGTGCCCGCCCGGTCGACGGCCTGCACGTACAGGTCGACGGGCCCGTCACGGGGCGGAGCGATGGTGGCGGTGAACTGCCCGCTGAGGGTGGAAGGGGAAACGTAATTCGTCGGTGGGTCCGTGAAGCCCCACACGTACCGGTCGACGTCGGAGCGGTCGGTGCCCGCGGTCGCCGTCGCCGGGGTGGTGAAGGTGAACTCGCCCGCCACCCCCGTGCCACCGTGCCAGGCGTTGTCGGCGGGGTAGAGCACGCTGGAGACCTGCGGCGCCGTCGGTGGTGTCCGGTCGACCTTGAAGGTGGGTCCGGTCAGGTGCGTGCTCTGGAGCGCGCCGTCGTCGCCCCTGACGTTCCACAGCACGGTGGTGCCGTCGGCGTAGGCGTTCAGGTTGTCCCGGTAGGCGAAGCGCCCGGGGGCGTGGGTGACCCGCTCGACCCGGCCGCCCGGCGTGTAGACCTCGTAGTGGGCGGTGACCTGGCCGCCGTCCGGGTCGGTCACCTCGGCCACCATGTCGACGCTGGCGCTGTTGAGGTAGGCCGTGCCCGCGCAGTGGCCGCAGACCGTCGGGCTGGGCTCCAGCCGGGCACCGGTGGGCACGTCGGGGCGCCGGTTGTAGGTGACCTCGATCTTCGGGATGATGTTGTCCTGCACGAAGAACCGGCGCCAACTGTTCGAACCGGACTCATCCGAACCGATCAACCCCAGGCCGATGGTGTTCGACTGGTTGTCGGCCACGAACTGCGCCGCGCCGTGGAACGACATGCCGATCCAACTCGGGTCGCAGTAGCCGAGCTTGGGCACCGAGCGGATTCCCGCCTGCTTCGCACCCCAGTTCGGCTGGTTGTTCCAACTGGTGTTCCACTGCACGTCGGTGGTGTGGTAGAGGCTGACCTCGCCCACCGCCGCGTCGTTGGGGTTGCAGCTGTGGGAGTACTTCCAGGTCTGGTAGACCTGGAAGGTCGCCGAGGCGATCTGGGCGCCCTTGAGCGGTGCCGCGTTGAAGTGGAAGTAGGAGCGGTCGAGGATGCCGTCCGGGGACTTGCCCGCCCGGGCCACGCCCTTGGTGCGCTCGTCGTTGTCTCGGGGGCCGATGTTGACGTTGGCCTGGGTGGGCCAGGACGCGCGGGCCAACGCCCACGCCGCCTGCGTCACCCCGTGCCCGGTATAGCTGTAGGCCGGGTCGATGACCAGCGGAAAACGGGCGGTCGGGTCGGACAGCAGAGCGGTGTCCGGGACCAGGGTGAGGGTGTGCTCACCGAGCTCCAGGCCCACTGCGCGCTCGACAGGCTCGTCGTCGTCGCTGACCGGCGTGTCCCACATGGACGGCGCGGGGGCGTGGAAGAGGACGCGACCGCCCGGGTCGGTGGCCGTGAGGTTGCCGTCCTGCTGAGCCAGGGAGACGCCCTCGGCGGTGATGCCGTAGGTGATGCGGCGCAGGGCCGGGTTGGCAGCGGCCTCGGGGGTCTTGACCACGAGATCGTGGCTGAAGCCGGAACGCTGAGCGCGGACCCGCAGGTCGACGCCGGGCAGGACCTCGGGGTAGGTGGCGGTGTCGCCCGCGACCGAGGGTTCGGGCAGGGCGGTGGGCCAGGTCAGGGTGAGGCTGGCCCCACCTGCCGACATGCGGGCCACCGGGTCGGCACCGCCCGTCGAGAACCGCAGTTCCGCCTCGGTGGCGGTGCTGCGCAGAGCCGCGCCCGCCTTGGTCAGGGTGGTGTCGATCGGAACCCAGCGGCCCGCCTGCCGGACCCGGGTGGGCAGGGCGGTCTGGGTCATCTCGAAGGACCCGTTGGGCTGGGCGAAGACCTCGGTGTCGCCCGTGCGCAGACCGGTGACCTCGACGGGGGTGCCTTGGGTTTGGGCGAGCATCAGGGCGCTCGACTCGTCGGGTGCGGCTGTCACCCGTTGTGGCGCCGCAGGCGCCGGAGCGCCCGTCGGCAGGGTCAGGGCCACCGCGAGCGAAGCCGTCAAGACCCCGGAAACACCCAGGGCCACCAACTTTCGGGCATGGCGAATAGAGCGCTTGTGCGCCATCGGCAGAGCTCCCCAGAAACCGCGCACGTCCGTTGAGGCCCGCGCAGTCGAGTGCAAACGTCCAAATCGTGCAGGTTGCGACGGAGGTCTGCCAAGCGCCAAATGGCGGAATCGCGACATGACCGATACCGCCCCGATCACATTCCCACGACCGGGTCGGTGGGTTACCAACCCATTGTCGACCTGTCGAGTTTTCGAGAAACCTGCCCCGAGATCGTCACATCACCCGATGCTGTTTCCACTTCCGACGCGTCGATCACGGTTGAGAACGAGCAGTTCTGTCTCGTCGCGGGGAGGAGACGAAGGCCGAAGGCGTGGTCCTGAACACCGCCGCCCTGGAGTACCGGCACTCCGCTGACGGACTGTCCTACTGCCACTCCCTTCGAATACCCGGATGGCGAGCCCTTTTCATCCTGGTCTGGATGTGCTGATCGGTGGAGTTTTTAGGTGATGGAGGTGCTGATCGTCGGACGCAGTTCCGCTTGGTGGGGTCACGAGCCGCCTGCCCGGTAGGCGAAGCCCGTTCGGTACGCCCACACGACGGCTTGGGTGCGATCGCGGGCGTCCAGCTTGGCGAGGATGTGCTTGACGTGGGACTTGACCGTTTCCACTGACAGGTGCAGGGATCGGGCGATTTCGGTGTTGGACTGGCCGGTGGCCATCGCGCGGAGCACGTCGGCCTCGCGGTCGGTGAGGGGGGCGGTTCGCCGGGGGTCGGGGCCGGTGCGGGCGGTGTGGGCGTCGAACAGCCTGCGGGTGACCGCGGGGGCCACCACCGCGTCGCCCGCGGCGACCGCGCGGATGCCCGCGACGAGTTCCTCGGGGGTGGCGCGCTTGAGCAGGAAGCCGTCGGCGCCCGCGGCGATCGCGTCGTCGACCACCTCGTCGAGGTCGAACGTGGTGAGGACCAGGACGCGGGGGCGCGGGTGGGTGGTGCGCAGTTCCCGGGTGGCGGAGACGCCGTCGCGGACCGGCATCCGCACGTCCATCACCACGACGTCGGGGTGGTGGGTGGCGGCCGCGCGGATCACCTCCTGGCCGTTGGCGGCCTCGCCGACGACGGTGATGCCCTCCTCGGCGTCGAGCAGGGCGCGCAAACCCTTGCGCACCAGGGCGTCGTCGTCGGCGAGCAGGACCCGGATCACCGGTGGGCCCCGGTCGGGAGGGTGGCCCGCACCCGGAAGCCGCCCTCGAACGGGCCCGCCTCCAGTTCACCGCCCGCCAGTCGGGCGCGCTCGCGCATATTGGCCAGGCCGTGACCGGGCCTGCCCCCGGACACGGCCCCACCCCGGTCCAGCCCGCCCCCGAGCACGGCCTCGCCGCGGTCCGGCCAGACCCTGGGCACGGCCTCACCCCGGTCCGGCCCGCCCCCGGACACGGCCTCACCCCGGTCTGGCCCGCCCCCGAGCTCGGCCCGGTCACGGCCGGGTCTACCCCCGGGGAGGTGGCCGCCCTCGTTGACCACCTCCAGCACGGCGGTTTCGCCGACCTGCCGCAGGCGGACGTCGATCCGGCCGGAATCGGTGTGCCGCAACGCGTTGGTGATCGCCTCCTGCGCGATCCGGTGCAGCGCGTGGGCGGTCCCCGCACCCAGTTCCACCTGCTCCGCCCGCAGCCGCAGCTCCCGGCCCGCGGCCCGGACGTGCTCGGCCAGCGCTGCCAGTTCCGGCGGTGGCTGCTCGGTCCGCACGACCCGGACCAGGCGGTCCAGCTCGCCGAGCGCGTCCCGGCCGACGGTTTCGATGTGCCCCAACGCCTCCCGGGCGAACCGGGGGTTCTCGTCGAAGACCCGGCGCGCGACCCCGGCCTGCATGACCACCACGTTCACCGCGTGGCCCAGGGAGTCGTGCAGCTCGCGGGCCAGCTCGGTGCGCTCCTCCGCGCGCTGCCGGGCCTGCTCGGCAGCGGCGGCGGCACCGCGGCTGCGCACGGCGTCGCCCGCGACCACGGCGATCAGGAAGGTCATGGTCACCCCGAACACCGCCTCCACCTGGACCGCCCCCCGGTCGAACGCGAAGTGGCCCGCCACGGCGGCCAGGGTGACGACCACCGCCACCGCCCGGTACCGCCGGGTGCACACCGAGAAGCAGGTGAACAGCGCCACCCACGTCGCCCACGGCACCACCGTCGGCGGGTACCCGGCCGCCGCGTTGGCCACCACCACCAGCGCCGTCGCCACCAGGACGGGGATCGGCGCGGCCTGCCGCCGCAGGAGGCACCCGGCGGCCAGGACCGCGAGACCCACCCCGAACGCGTCGGTGGCCCGGTAGGGCGGCCCGGCGGAGGTGAGCACGCTCGCCACGGCGGCGGCGACCACGAACCCGAGGGTCTGCCAGAGCTGGGATTTCCGCACGGTCCATTGTGCACTCGGCACACCGGCCGCGGCCTCCCTCGCAGGAGGGAGGCAACTGCCCCAGCACGAGGGGCGAGCCGGGGCCGCCGAACTCCTACCGTTGCGGCACCGAGGAGAGGAAGCCGCGAATGGCAACGACGACAGGCCCGACCCCGTGGCGGTTGGCGGGGGTGTGGTGGCTCGCGTTGACGGCCGTGGCGATCGCGGTGTTCGCCCTGCTGCCCTACACCGCGCAGTCGCTGGGCGACCTCGCCGCGGCCGACAACGAACTCGCCGCCAACTACGCCGACCGGCCCGCGTGGCTGCGGTTGTGCCTCTACGCCCACATGACCGGTGGTGGGCTCGCGCTGCTGCTCTCACCGATCCAGCTCTCCACCCGAATCCGGGCCCGCACCCCGCGCCTGCACCGGTCGGCCGGGCGGGCGGTGCTGGTGGCCATCGCGGTCGGCGCCCTCACCGGGCTCGTACTCGCGCCCCACAACCTCGCGGGCCCGGTCGGCACGGCCGGGTTCGGGCTGCTGGCCCTGCTGTGGCTGACCTTCGCCGCCCTGGGGTTGCGGGCGATCCGCCGCGGCGCGGTCACCACGCACCGGCGGTGGATGCTGCGGGCGTTCGCACTCACCTACGCCGCGGTGACCCTGCGGCTCTGGCTGGTCGCGCTGGTGCCGCTGACCGGCGACTTCCCCTCCGCGTACCGGATCGTGCCGTTCCTGGCCTGGGTCCCCAACCTGGTCGTGGTCGAACTGCTGCTCCGCGAACGGCCCACCGCCCAGCCGTCGCGCTGAGCTCACCCCCGCCCGGGTCGCGGCTCCCCGGGCGGGGACGCGGTGCCGCGCCTGCTCCCCAGCTCGTACTGGACGATCCCGAGGATGACCAGGGCGGCCAACGCGAGTCGACTCAAGCCCGACAGGACGTCACCCCCGACGAGGGTCACCACCGCGAGCACCACGCCGACGGCCTCAATGACGAGCGCGAGCACCCGCGCCCACGCGCGGCGGAACAGCAGCACCGCCGAAACCACCAGCCCCGCGGCGACGACCACGCTGCCCCCGACGGAGAACCACGAACCCGAGGTCTCCGCCGAGCCGTCGCGCGCGTGCCCGACCGCTTCGACCACTTCGACGACGGCGGTCGCGGTCGCCAGCAGGCCCTGGATGAACATCAGGCCGCGGGCGGACCACAACGCCTGCCGCAATCTGTCCCCGTCGTCCACGGTCAACCCCCACGGTCGCTTCGGCGAAGATCATCCCCTCCAGGATTCCCCACCGAGCGCCCCGGCGCCGGATCAACCGAGCCGGTGCGCGACCCACTCTGAGGGGTGCAACGCCTCGCGCGGGTGCACGGACAACGCCCGCCGAATCGCGATGGCGCCGACGGCCTGATCGAGACCGCTGGACGCGATCGTGGAACCCCCGCCCCGGCACTCGACTCGCACGACGAACGAGGTGCGCACGCCGCGACTCACCGATCACGCCCAGCGGCGGCGCTCAGTCCTCGGTGAGGGCGGCGAGGACCTTGGCCAGCGCAGTCCGGGCGGCGGCGGAGACGTACGGGCCGACGGCGACCAGGGAGGCGACCAGCGCGGACGCCTCCCCCGGCGTGAACACCACCGGGGCCAGCTCAGACCGGGCATCGATGCGGTACCCGCCGCCAGGTCCTCGGTGGATGGCGATGGGCACGCCCGCCTCGCGCAGGCGGGCGACGTCCCGTTCGACTGTGCGCACGCTCACCCTGGTTTCCTGGGCCAGGAGCACGCCCGACACCGGGCGGGGGGCACGAACCCGCAGCAACTCGATGATGGCGTGTTGTCGTTCGACCAGCGGGATGGCTTGGTGCAGTTGCGCCATGCCCGCCACCCCGCCGGAACCGACCAGGCGCTTGCCGGTCATTTCTCTCCTCTCGGTGACAAAAGCCGACACCGCCCTGTCGGCCACCCGCCCCTAATCTGACCCGATCTTCCCTTCCTGCGATTGGAGGCACATGTCCGCTCGGTTCGCCCATCCTGGTGACTTCACCAAACTGTGGGTCGGCCAGACCATCAGCGCGTTCGGGGACAAGGTCTCCCGGATCGCGCTGCCGACCGTCGCCCTGCTCAGCCTCAGCGGGACGGCGTGGGACGTCGGGGTGCTCGCCGCACTGCGGTTCATCCCGTTCGTGCTGTTGGGGTCCGTGGCAGGCGTGTGGGTCGACCGCGCGTCCCGCCGCACGACGATGATCGTGGCCGACATCGGCAGGCTGCTGGCGATGGCATCGGTGCCCGTGGCGTTCCTGTTCGACAGCCTCACCATGGCCCAGTTGTACGTCGTGGCGGGCGTCGTGGGCGTGCTGACAGTCTTCTTCGAGGTTGCCGCCCAGTCCTACCTGCCGGTCCTGGCAGGCGAGGGGAGGATCGTCGCGGGCAACGAACGGCTG
Organism: Actinokineospora spheciospongiae; assembly: GCF_003182415.1. Classification (NCBI taxonomy): domain Bacteria; kingdom Bacillati; phylum Actinomycetota; class Actinomycetes; order Pseudonocardiales; family Pseudonocardiaceae; genus Actinokineospora; species Actinokineospora spheciospongiae. The sequence goes on from NZ_QHCP01000007.1 coordinate 323,446, forward strand.
CAGACGTCCCGGGCAGTCTCCGAGGTGGGTGGCGCGGCCGCGGCCGGTGGGCTGATGCAGTTCCTCGGCAACGCCTTGGCGATCCTGGCCGACGCGCTGTCGTTCCTGGCGTCCTTGGTGTCGCTGCTGTTGGTGGAACACCGGGAACCGCCGGTGGACAGGACCGCTGAGCGGCCGTCGCCCCTGCGGGAGGCCCGCGCGGGCCTGGCGGTGCTGATGTCCGACCTCCGGCTGCGCGGTCTTGTGCTCGCGATCGCGGTGACCAACCTGGGCGTGGCCATGGCAGGCACGCTCGTCCTGGTGTTCGCCTACAACCACGGCGGGTTGAGTCCCGGCGTCGTCGGTGTCGCGTTCGCCGTGGGCACGGTGGGGTCGATCCTGGGCGCGGTGACCGCCGGGGCGATCGCCCGCAAGCTCACCCTGGGCCGAACCCTGGTCGCGGCTGTGCTGGTGACCGGTCTGGCGTTCCTGCTGCTGCCCGCGGGCGGACGCGACCTGGCACTGGTGATGCTGATCGTGAGCCAGTTCCTCGTCGGGTTCGCCGATTCGGTGCTCAACATCCACGTGCTCAGCCTGGTACAGCAGATCACCCCGCCGGAAGTGCTGGGCAGGGTCAACGGCACCGCCCTGTCGGTGGTGTGGGGCACGGGAACCGCGGGTGGCGTCACCGGCGGTCTGGTCGGCACCCTGTTCGGCACCCTGCCCGGTCTGGTCGTGGCCGCCGCCATCATCTGCAGCGGCGCCCTGTTCCTCCACCCAGGTCCACTGAGGACGATTCGGGACGACGCGGACGAACTGGCGGACGCGTGATGAAGCTTTCCTGCCTGCTCCGACGATCCGCCACACCGAAGGCAGGCGGAAGCCCTGCCCGACAAGCGCGCTCCACGGTGGCCGGGGCGAGCCACGACGGCCGAGGCCCCGCTCCCGGGACGGGGGCGGGGCCTCGGTGTGGGGCGGTGGTGGTCAGTGGACCTCGAAGACCTCGTACATGCCCTTCTTCAGCAGCATGATCGCGTCGTCGGCGTCCTTCATCCAGCAGATGGCGATGTAGCGGCCCGGGTGCAGTGGGGGTGTGGCGGTGACCGATTGGCCCGGGGAGATGGGGAGCAGGCCCGCGGGTTCCGGCTCGGCGAACGGGGGCGGGTCGGTGGGCCAGACGCCGTGGTCGGTGAACTTGGCGACCCAGGCGGCGAGGTCGGCGTCGGTGACGTCCGGGAGCAGGGGGAACAGGATGGCCTCGTTGGCCTGGCCGGGCATGGCGTTGACGAACCGCAGCGGCTGCCCCGCCGTCGGGGTGCCGGTGACGACGAAGCGGGGGCCTTCGCCGGGGACGTCCTTGGCGGTCAGGGTGCCCGAGGCGGTGGGGGTGGTGCCGGACGGGGTTCCCGAGACCGTCAGGACCTCGTGCCGGGGCTGGGCCACGCCGTAGCGGAAGTCCATGTGGTCGAACAGGGTGTACTGGCCCGGGGCGAGCACCTGGACGAACGTGCCGGGTTGGCCCACCTTGGTCTGCACCCCGCCGAGCAGGGTCGCGTCGGCCTGGACCCGGGTGCTGCCGTCGAGGATGGCGGCGGGGTCGGTGGAGGCCAGTTTGCGGTAGGTGTCGCGGAACGACTCCCAGGTGACCCCCTGGTGCAGCTTGACCAGGCCGACCCAGCCGGACTTGCTGTCGGTGGTGGACACCTGGAACGTGACCGCCCCCGCGCCCACCGACGGCTGCACGAGCAGGTCGCCCGGGACCGCGGTGACGGGCACGGTGCGGCCCCGGGTGCCGTCCACCGCGGTGCCCGCCCCAGCGGACGCGGCGGACGCCGCCCCACCAGGCCCAGCGGACGCCGTCCCACTAGGCCCAGCGGACGCGGCGGACGCCGTCCCAACAGGCACGGCGGGCGCCGCAGCGGACGCGGCGGATGCCGCCCCGGCGGGCGCGGTGTGCGCCGCGGCGGGTGCGGACGCCGCGGGTGCGGCGGTGGCGGGCGCGGCGCCCAGGGCCGCCGCGGCCGTGGCGGTCAGGCCGACCAGCAGCCGGACCGTCGTGTTCGTGGTCTTCATCCTCTCCTCTTCCCCCATGTCGAGAACAGCAGTGTGGTGACGTCGCGGTCCTCCGGTCGGTCGAGACCGGCGGTGAACTCGGCGATGTCGTCTTCGGTGGCCAGGCCGCTGTCGACCAGCGGCCTGCCCTGCAACCGCAGGCGGGTGGCGATGAGTTCGCTCTCCTGCGGGGACTGGCCAGGGCCGAGCGGCGTGACCCGGGCACCGATGTCAGCCAACCCGACCCTGGCCAGGGTGGCGGGCAGCCGACGCGCCCACCGCACGTCGACCCCGCCGGTCCGGAACCCCTCCAGGTACGCCCGCACGACCGACCTGGCGGCCTCCGACGGGGCGTCCTCGGCGGGCAGGAAGTAGAAGTCCTCGACCAGCAGCGTGCCGCCCGGGGCCAGCCAGCGGGCCGCGGCGGCGACCGCGGCGTCCGGGTCGGGCACCGACGCCAGCACCGCCCTGGCCAGCACCAGGTCGAACGAGCCCGGTGCGAAGTCGGCCTCGGTGAGGTCGCCGCGCACGACGGTCAGGTTGGGCGAGCGGGTGGGGTCGATCTGCGACACGTCGGTGTCGAGGGCGGTGACCGACCCGCGCGGGACGCGCTCGGCCAGCCAGTGGGACATGCCGCCGCCGCCCGCGCCCAGGTCGAGGCAGCGCGCGTCGTCGGCCAGGGAGAAACCGGAGATGATCTCCCCGGTGAGCGGGAGGTAGTTGCGCTCCCACATGCTCGTCAGCAGTTCGGTTCCGGTCTGCTCCGCCGGGGGGGTGTGCGCTGTGGACATCGCTCGTGCCTCCCGGTCAGAACGGGTACGGGTTCTTCGTCCGCGCCTCGCGCAGCGCCTCGCCCCACCAGACGATCTGGTCGATGAGGTCCTTGGCGGCCTGGTCGCTGCCCGCGGGGCTGACCGCGGTGCCGTCGCCGTCGAAGTCGCCCCAGGCGTTGTGGAAGCTGATCATGTTGCGCACGGTGGTGGCGTGCACCTCGGCGAACACCTGGCGCAGGTGCCCGGCCGCGCGCAGGCCGCCGCCCATGCCGCCGTAGGAGATCAGGCCGACCGGCTTGCCCTTCCACTCGTTGAGGAACCAGTCGATGGCGTTCTTCAGCGACGCCGGGAAGGTGTGGTTGTACTCGGGGGTGACCACCGCGTAGGCCTCGGCCTCGTCGATCCGCTTGCCCAGGGCGGTGCGGATCGCCTCGACCTCGGGCTCGGCGGGCTGGCCGAAGGCGGGCAACTGCACCGGCAGCGGGTAGTCGGCCAGGTCGATGACGTCGACCTCGACGCCGCCGTGGGCGGCGGCCTGCGCGGCGAACCAGGACGCCACGGTGGGGCCGAAGCGGCCGGTCCGGACGCTGCCGATGATCACGGCCAGCTTCAGGGGGGTGTTCGACATGATGTGCCCTTTTCCTCTGCTTCGGGTTGGCGGGTTCTTCTTCTGGTGGTGGTGCGCGCCGGGGGCGGCCGGTGGGACCGGCCCCGGCGGTGGCCACCCCGCCGGGTTCAGCCCGGCGGGTGGTCGCCCGCCGGGCCGGTCCGCCACGACCGGGGACCGCGGAAGCCGGTGGCCCGGCCCGGTCGGGCCCAGCGCGGGGCGGGTGCGGGCGGCGGGGGTTCGGGGGTGGTCGCCGCCGCGGCGGCGACCAGGACGGCGGTGAGCGCCGCCAGCTCCTCGGGGTCGGGGTGACCGCGCACGACCCGCAGCAGCGGGGCGCCGGTCGGGGTCGTCGGCGCGCTCACCGGCTCGGCCCGAACCAGCGGGTGAGCGCCATGGGCAGGTCGGCGTGGCTGCCGGGGGCGGCCCAGGCCACGTGCCCGTCGGGGCGGACCAGCAGGGCCGAGGTGCCCGCGAGCGGGCTGTCGGCGGCGAGCGCGTGCGGTTCGGCGGTGACCACGTCGACCCGGTCGGTCCACCCGGCCGCCCGCGAGCGCAGGACCGCGTTGTCGGTCAGGTCGAGCAGCAGCCCCCTGGCCGGGTGCAGCAGTTCGGCGACCGTGGTCTTGCGGTGCTCGCCGACCAGTTCCAGCGGCGGCACCCGCAGGCCGAGCAGCGGGTGCGACCCGGGGTCGAGGCGGTAGCGGATCTCCAGGCCGCTGACCATGCCCGCCAGGTGCCTGGCGACGTCGTCGTAGGCGATCAGCTCGGTGAGCACGTCGCGCAGCGGCTGCACCTCCGCGCCGCTGAGGAACAGCAGGCCCTGGGCCCTGGTGTTCATCAGCAGCCGCTGCCCGACCGGGTGGCGCTCGTCGTGGTAGGTGTCCAGCAGCGCGGCGGGGGCGCGGCCGGTGACCACCGCGCCCAGCTTCCAGCCGAGGTTCACCGCGTCCTGGATGCTGGTGTTCATGCCCTGCCCGCCCGCGGGCAGGTGGATGTGGGCGGCGTCGCCCGCCAGCAGGACCCGGCCCCTGCGGTACTCGGTGACCTGGCGGGTGGCGTCGCCGAACGAGCTGAGCCACACCGGTTCGGCGTGCCCGATGTCCTCACCGGTGACCCGCTCCCACCCCGCGGCGATCTCGGCGAACTCCGGCGGGGCGGTGCGCTTCCTCGGCGGGACACCGCGCTCGCACAGGATGAGCCGGGTGATCCCGTCGCCGAGCGGGCCGACCATGACCATGCCGCCGGGGAAGGTCTCGCCGATCATGCGCGGGGCCAGGTCGAGGCCGCGCACGTCGGCCAGGAACATCTCCAGGGTGGCCGCGGTGCCGGGGAAGTCGAACCCGGCGGCCTTGCGGACCAGGCTGCGCCCGCCGTCGCAGCCGACGAGCCACGAGCAGGTGAGCACCTCCTCCCCCGCACCGCCGTCGACGCGGACCTCCACGTGGTCGCCGTGGTCGGTGACGGTGGTGAGCGCGTGGCCGCGGCGCAGGTCCACGCCCAGTTCCACCGCCCACTGCTCCAGCACCGCCTCGGTGACCGACTGCGGGACGGTCTTGGCGGCCTGGTGGGCGCCGTCGAGCACGCCGAAGTCCACCGGCAGGCCGCCGAAGTGGCCCTGGTCGCTGAGGGTGATGTCGCCGAAGCGGGGCAGCAGCCCGCGCTGGTCGAACACCTCCATGGTGCGGGCGGTGAAGCCGAGCCCGCGGGATTCGCCCGTCCTGGCCCGCAACTTCTCCAGGACGATGACGTCGGCGCCTGCGAGCCGGAGCTCGGCGGCCAGCACCAGGCCCGCCGGGCCTGCGCCCGCGACGATCACTGCGGCGTCCATGTGCCTCTCCTTGCCGTGGTCGGGGGAACGGGTGGGTCGCTCCGGAGTGGACGGATCTGCGACGTGCTCGTGGAACCGTTGTGCCACCGGGTTTCCCACCTCCAACCTGTTCGATCCCGACCGGGTATTCAAGACTCCGACGTGCAGACCTGTGTCAAATCGCGTCAGGTCTTCCCCGCGCCGGGGGCGCCGACCCGGTCCACCGACAGCGGGAACGACAGCAGCGCCAGCAGGGCCACGGCGGCCAGGCCCGCGGAGATCGCGAAGCCGATCGGGATCGAGGTGGCCCCGATCAGCGGGCCCAGCAGCAGCGGGGACAGGAACTGGCCCAGGAACGTGGTGGTGCCCGACAGCGACGTGGCCTGCCCGCGCAGGTCGGCGGGCGCGCCTTCCCCCACCAGGACCGTCAGCGCGGGCAGCGCGATGCCCTGCCCGAGGCCCAGCAGCACGGGGGCCAGCAGCAGCACGATCGGCTGGGAGACCACGGCGAGCAGGACGAAGCAGGCCGCCCAGCAGCTCAGCGCGACGACCAGGAGCCGCTGGTAGGTGCTGCCGCGGCGGATGCGGGCGTAGAACACCCCGACCAGGCTCATCGTGGCGGCCATGACGACGGTGTAGAGCGAGACCAGGATCGGGCGCTCCACCCCGAGCTGGCCCAGCCGCTGCGGCAGGAACACGACCAGGGCGTACATGAGGATCGCGCCGAGGGCCTGCAACCCGTAGTAGCCCAGCAGGGCCGGGTAGTCCCGGACCAGGCGGAACATGCCCTTGCGCGGGCGGCCGGGGGTGGCGTCCACGCCACCGGTGCGCGGCAGGAGCAGCAGGGTGGCGATGCCGAGGGGGACGCCGAGCAGGTAGATGCCGAACGGGCCGTGCCAGGACAGCCCGCCCAGCACGCCGCCGACCAGCGGCCAGACGACCCCGCCGAGGCTGGTCGCGGTGCCCCGCAAGCCCATGACCCGGTCGCGCTCGTCGCCCTGGCGGTAGAGCACGAACATGGCCACGGTCGTGCCGCTGAACACCGCGGCGGCGCCGATGCCGAAGACGAACCGGCTGGCGATCAGCGCGGGGTAGCTGTCGAGGACCAGCCCCAGCCCGCCTGCCAGGCCGTAGAGGACCAGGCCCGCGCCGAGCGGGACGCGCACGCCCCAGCGGTCGATCATCCAGCCGATGACCGGGCTCGACAGCGCGATGGCCAGCCCGTGGGCGGTGATGATGAGCCCGGCCGCGGTGCCGGTGACGCCCAGGTCGCCCCGGATCACCTCCAGCACCGGGGTGATGATCGAGCCCGCCATGACGGTCAGCGTGGAGGCCAGCAGCAGCACCCACAGGGCGCCCGCGCCGGTGCCTGGCCGGGTGTCCCCGCCCGCGGTGTCGGTCGTGGTGGCGCTCACGCGGCCACCCCCGTGGTCGCCGGGACGCGGGCCGCGGGCGCCTCGATGCCGCGGTTGGGGATGTGCAGGACCTTGCCGTTGGCGGCCATGAACGGCTGGATCAGCCCGTCGACGAACAGCAGGAAGGCCAGGGTGCCGATGCCGACCGGGCCGCCGAGCAGCCAGCCCGCGGTGAGCAGCACGGCCTCGACCGAGACCTTGGCCGCCCAGAACGGCCACCGCCAGCGCTGGGTCATGCTGATCACGATGAGGTCCATCGCCCGGATGCCGGTGCCGCTCATGATGATCAGCGACGAGCCGTAGGCGCACAGCAGCACGCCCAGGGCCAGCGACACCACGCCGGGCAGCGCGGACAGGTCGAGCAGGCGCAGCAGGTCGATGAGGCTGCCGCACAGGAAGAAGGTGACGAACGGCGCGAGCACCGGCCTGCGCCGGTTCCACAGCGCCCAGATCGCGATGCACACCACCGCGACCGAGGCCTGCGCGATGCCGACGGTGATGGGCAGGTGCTCCAGCAGGCCGAGGGAGAGCACGTCGAGCGGGTCGACGCCGAGTTCGGAGTGGATGAACAGGGTCGCCCCCGCCGAGAAGACGAGGCATCCCAGCAGGTAGGTGACGTAGCGCGACAGGTTCGCCCGCGGGGTTCCCGCGTGGCGCGCCGCGAAGGTGTCGGACACGGTGGTTTCCTTTGCGCTGGTTGCTTTGCGCCGGTGGCTTCGCCCAGCGGGGCCGCGCGGGGCGGGAGGGGGTGGCCCGCCCCGCGCGGGGCGGCGGGACGCGGCTCAGGCGTTGACGAAGATGATCCGGTTGCCCTCGGGGTCGAGGACCTCGAAGCGCTCGCCGCCCTTGTGCGCGGCCAGTTCCGTGGGCGCCAGGTCGGCCAGGGCGGTGTGCGCGGCCGGGATGTCGACGTCGGTGAAGGCCACGCTCAGCGGCGCCTTGTAGCCGTTCGACTCCACGACCAGCTCGCCGCCGTTCCCGGTGTCGAACACGGTGTGGTTCTCGCCCTGGTCCATCACCTTCAGGCCCAGGCGGTCCCGGTAGAACTCCGTCATCGCCGCGACGTCTTCGCAGTCGATGACCGTCACGGTCAGGTTCCCGAACATCATGCGTCCTCTCGACAGGGGAAGATGGGTGCTTGCGCACCAGGCGATCGGGTGGGACGGCCCGCGGCTCCGCCGCCGGGCCCGCTCTCCCCCGCCCAGTAGGTACACTACACGGGGTAGTGCAAAAGGTAAACCGGTGAGTGCAAGTCGAAGGGAACAACCATGTCAACGGAGCCGTCCGGCACGTCGAGACAGCGCGGGGGCCTGCCCGAGAAGCGCAAGGCCATCGCCGCGGCGGCGCGCGCGGTGTTCGCCAGGGAGGGCTACACCCGGGCCAGCGTCGACGCCATCGCCGCCGAGGCGGGCGTCTCCAAGCGCACGATCTACAACCACTACCGGGACAAGGAGGAGCTGTTCCTGCTCACGATCCAGGAGAGCGCCGTGGCCGTGGCCACCGCGCACCTGGACCTGATCGAGCACGGGCTGCGCGACATCACCGACCTGGAGGAGGACCTGACCGCCTTCGGCCGCGCCTGGGCGGTGCCGCTGCCGGACTTCGAGGACCACTTCGCCCTCGTCCGGGTGATCATCGCCGAGGCGGCCAGGCTGCCGGAGGCGGTCCTGCGGGGCTGGCTGGAGGCGGGTCCGCGCCCGGTCACCGCGGGCCTGACCAAGTCCATCGGCGACCTGGTCGACCGGGGCCTGCTGGTCACCGACGACCTCGACGAGACCGTGCGCCACTTCGTGCTGCTGGTCAACACCGAGGCGCTGGAGCAGTCGTTCCACCACGCCATCCCGCTGCCCGCCGCCGACCTCGACCACCTGGTCCGCTCGGGCGTGCGCACCTTCCTGCGCCTCTACCGGGCCTGAGTGCCCACCAGGCACTCCTCCAGGAACGCCAGCGCCCGCAGGTGGTAGGCGCGCGCCGCCCACCCCAGGCCCGCGTTGTGCCCCGCCCCGGCCAACCGGTCCACCACCACCCTGGTCGAACCCAACCGGGCGGCCAGGTCGGCCAGGGAGCTGTCGTCGTGGCGCCACCAGTGCTCGTGCTCGGCGAAGGTCAGCCGGACCGGCACCCGCACCCGGGCCGCCACCTCACCGAAGCGCTCCGGCCAGCGGTGCGCCTCGGCCCACTCCTCGGCCGGGAACGGCGCGACCAGGGCGGCGCTGCGGCGCAGGGTGTCCGGCGGGTACAGGCCCAGCAGGCCCCAGTTGAGCCGCCAGCCGCCGCCGCGCTCGGTGGCCCCGACCTCCGGCTCCACGGCGTAGCGGTGCCCGCAGCCGGAGATGTCCAGGCCGATCAGGTTCAGGTCGGTCAGGTCGAGGCCGTCGGCGGCCAGCACCAGGGCGAGCTTGCCGCCGTAGGAGTGGGCCACGACGCCGACCCCGCCGCCGGTGTCGTGGCGGGCGGCGAAGTCGGCGAGGGCGCGGCGGAGGACGGCGGCCTGCCCGTCGAGGCCCAGGCCCGCCGGGAACACCTCCGCGGAGCGCCCGTAGCCGGGGCGGTCCACGGCCAGCACCGTCCAGCCCAGGGCGGGGCCCAGGGTCGTCAGGGCGTCGGCCCCGTCGCCGACGCCCGCGAAGTACCCGGCCCGCATCCCGCCGCCGTGCAGGGCGAGCACCACCCCGCGCGGCGGGCGGTCCGCGGGCTCGGCCAGCAGCGCCGAGACGGGGACACCGCCCGCGTCCAGCTCGACCTCCCCGGTGGTGGGTCGGATACCGGTGTGCGCCACGGTGTCTCCCGTCCGGCTCGGGTCACCGCCGGGCGGTGACCTGCTGCTCCAGTGCTTCGGCGTAGTCCTGCTCGGTCTGCGCGCCGACCATCGGCGGCCCGCCCGCGACGCGGACCTGCGGCACGGCGTGCACGCCCCCGGCGCGGACCCGCGCCAACTCCGCGCGCAGGTCGTCGTCGCCGCCCACCGGCGGGGTGACGCCGACCTCGGCGGCGATCGCGGCGAGCACGTCCGGGTCGCCGATGTTGGCGCCGTCGGTGAGGTAGGCGCGGAACAGCCGCTCCACGGCGGCCTCGCCCGCGCCCTGCTCCGCCGCCGCGGCGGCGAGGCGGTGGGCGCGGAAGGTGTTGACGTGCACGGCCCGGTCGAAGTTGAACTCCAGCCCGTCCTTGGCGCCCACCTCGGCCATGGAACCGGTGGCCTCGGCGACCTTCCAGCGGCTGCCGAAGAACCGCTCGTGCACGTCGCGCAGCGGCTCGCCCTCCACCGGGGCGTCCGGGCTGACCTGGAACGGGTGGAACCGCACCTGCACGGCCACCCCGCGCTCGCGCAGGGTGGCCGCCGCCCGCTCGAACCTGGTGAAGCCGAGGTAGGAGTGGACGCAGGTGAGGTCGAGGGTGAAGTCGACCGGCACCGTCGTCGTCTCTGGCATGTCGTCGGACCTTTCGGGATCGGTGCCGCCCGGGGGCGCGACCGCGTCCGACGCGCCGCTAGCCGATCGGGCTCGCGGTGATCTCCGCGATCACGGTGCAGCGCAGGTATTCCGGTGGCGCGGTTTCCAGGAGGGCTAGTTCCTCCTGCCCCTCGGCGATCCGCGGATCGCGCATCCAGGCGGCGTAGGCGGTGTCGCTGTCCCACTTCGGGTGGTTCACGAACAGTGTGCCATCCCGGCTGAGGAACGGCGTGGCCGAGATGAAGCCGGGGAATGACTTCTTCCACCCGGCGCTCTCCCGCAGCAGGTCGAGCACCCGGTCCGCCGCCCCCTCGGCGAGGTGGCGGATCGCCACGACCACCACCTCGGGGTCGGCCCCCGCGGCGGGGCCCTCGATGCCGGGTTCGGCGCGCCCGGCGAACACGGTGCCGACGTCGACCCCGGGCCAGTCCCCGATGCCGCGCAGCCGCTCGCAGTCGGGGTTGTCCAGGAAGGACCGGGTGTACTCCTCCTCGCCCGCCCACTCCCCCTGGTCGACCAGGGTGGTGCCGTCGTCGGCGAGGTGCAGGGTGGCGGAGCGGAAGCCGGGCGCGTGCCGCAGGTGCGCGCCGACCTCCTCGGTCCAGGTGCGGGCCAGTCGGTCGGCGGTGGCCCTGCCGTCGGTGCGCAGGATGCCGAAGGTGGTGTGCTCGCCTGAGCTGTGCGGTGCCATCGGTGCGGAGTCCTCCTCGGCGGTCAGCGGAAGGCGTCCACGCGCTCGTGGACCCACTCCCGGAAGGTGGCGGCGGGGCGGCCGGTGACCTCGGCCACGACGTCGGAGCCGACCTCCGGTTCCTTGGTCAGCGCGGCGAAGTAGTCCAGCGCGCCGTCGGCGTAGGAGGGCGGCCACCCCGTGTCGACCATGGCACGGCGGGCGTCGTCGTGCTCGACGTCGACCCAGCCGATGGGCCTGCCGAGGACCTCGCCGATGATCTCCACCTGGCGGGCCTGCGACAGCTCCTCGGGGCCCGACACCAGCAGCGCGCGCCCGCCGAGACCGCCGGTGACCAGCGCCTCGGCCCCCACCGCGGCCAGGTCGCGCTCGTGCACGGAGGTGCGGGTGGCCGCGCCGTAGGGGAACCGGACCACGTCCCCGCCGCGCACCTGCCCGGCGAAGCCCACCGCGTTGGCGAAGAACCCGGTGGTGCGCAGGAAGGTCCACTCCGCGCCGGTGGGCTCCAGCAGCGACTCCAGGTAGGCGTGGCAGTTGTTGTCCACCGGTTCGAGTCCGATGTGGACACCGACGGAGGACACCAGCGCCACCCGCCGGGGCACCGAGGTGATCTTGGCCACCACGGCCGGGGCGGTGGTGGTGTCCAGGGTGAAGAACGGCCACATCAGGAACACCCCGTCGGCGCCGTCGAGCGCGGCGTCGACGCTGTCGGGGTCCCCGAGGTCGCCGTGGAACACCTCCACCCCGGCGGGCAGCCGCCCGGCGTTCGGGTCGTCGGGCAGCACGAGCGCGCGCACCCGCGCGCCCCTGGCCAGCAGCTCGGCCGCGGCGTGCGGGCCGACGTTGCCGGTGGCGGCGGTGATCAGGACGGTGGGCTGGTCGGACACGGTTCTGCCTCTCCTGGTGCGGGGGTGGTGGTGCCGGATCGCTGCGGGCCGGGGGTCACTGCCCGCTGGTCGTCACTGGGGCGGGTTGCCGTGCTTGCGCTCGGGCAGGGCGGCGTGCTTGGCGCGCAGCATGGCCAGCGCGCGGACCAGCACCGAGCGGGTCTCCCCGGGGGCGATGACGTCGTCGACCAGGCCGCGCTCGGCGGCGTGGTAGGGGTGCATCAGCTCGGCCCGGTACTCCTTGATCCGCTGGGCGCGCACCGCGGCCGGGTCGTCTGCCTCGGCGATCTCGCGGCGGAACACCACGTTGGCCGCGCCCTCCGCGCCCATCACCGCGATCTCGTTGCCCGGCCAGGCCAGCGCCAGGTCGGCGCCGATGGACCGGGAGTCCATCACGATGTAGGCGCCGCCGTAGGCCTTGCGCAGCACCAGCGAGACGCGCGGGACGGTGGCGTTGCAGTAGGCGTAGAGCAGCTTCGCGCCCCGGCGGATGATGCCGCTGTGCTCCTGGGACACCCCGGGCAGGAAGCCGGGCACGTCGACCAGGGTGACCAGCGGGACGTTGAACGCGTCGCACCACTGCACGAACCGCGCGCCCTTCTCCGAGGCCTCGATGTCCAGCGCGCCCGCGAGCACGGCCGGGTTGTTGGCGACCACGCCGACCAGGCCGCCGTCGAGGCGGGCCAGCGCGCACACCAGGTTGCCCGCCCAGCCGGGGTGCACCTCCAGGAAGTCGCCGTCGTCGACGACCTCCTCGATGACCCGGCGCACGTCGTAGGCGCGGCCCTGGTCGGCGGGCACGATCTCGGCGAGCACGTCGGTGGGGCGGTCGGGCGGGTCGTCGCCGCGCAGCACCGGGGGCAGCTCGCGGTTGTTGGCGGGCAGCATGGACAGCAGGTGGCGCACGTCGGCGAGGCACTCGCGCTCGTCGTCGTAGGTGAAGTGCGCCACCCCGGAGCCGGTGGCGTGCACGTCGGCCCCGCCGAGGCCGTCCTGGGTGATCTCCTCGCCGGTGACCGCGCGGACCACGTCCGGGCCGGTGATGAACATCTGCGAGGTGCCGCGCACCATGAAGACGAAGTCGGTCAGCGCGGGCGAGTAGGCCGCCCCGCCCGCGCACGGGCCGAGCATGACGCTGATCTGCGGGATGACCCCGGAGGCGCGGGTGTTGCGCTGGAAGATGCCGCCGTAGCCCGCGAGCGCCTGCACGCCCTCCTGGATGCGCGCGCCCGCCCCGTCGTTGAGCGAGACCAGCGGGGCGCCCGCGGCCTCGGCCAGGTCCATCACCTTGTGGATCTTCTGCGCGTGCGCCTCGCCGAGCGCGCCGCCGAAGACGCGGAAGTCGTGGGCGTAGACGAACACGGTGCGCCCCTCGACCTCGCCCCACCCGGTGATCACCCCGTCGGTGTGCGGTCGCCGGTCCTCCATGCCGAACCCGACCGCGCGGTGCCTGCGCAGCGGTTCGACCTCGGTGAACGAGCCCTCGTCGAGCAGCAGGTCGATCCGTTCCCTGGCGGTGAGCTTGCCCTTGGCGTGCTGGGCGGCGGTGGCGCGCTCACTCGGACCGCGACGGACCTCGGCCTTGAGCGCGGTCAACTCCTCGATCTGGTGCAACACGGTGTGCTCCTTCACTGGGAAGTCGGGTGCGGGGACTCGTGGCCCCGGGAGGGCAGGCCCGCCAGACCGGCGGCGGCTCCCACCGCGGCGACGGCGGTGAGCACGGCGACCGCGGCGCCCCCGGTGGAGACGACCAGGGCGGGGACGGCGACCGCCCCGGCCTGCACGGCGGTCTGGTAGGCGCCGCCGGTCGCGGCCCGCTCGACGGCCCCGGCCCCGGACAGGGCGGTGGCGTTGAGGGCGGCGAAGGCGAGCACGAAGCCCGCCGCCACCAGCAGCAGCGCGGGCAGCACGCCGAGCGGGTAGTCCGACAGCGCGCCGGGGCGCAGCAGCAGGGCGCAGCCCGCCGCGGGTGCGAGCGCGCCCGCCGCGATCAGCCGCCGGGCGCCGACGCGGCGGACCAGGTCGCCGGAGAACGGCGCGGCGACCGCGAGCGGCAGGCTGGCGGGCAGCAGGGCCAGTGCGGTGGTCAGCGGCGACCAGCCCGCGCCCTGCCAGCGCAGCGACAGCAGCAGCAGGAGGCCGACGTTGACGCCGTTCATCGCCGCCGCGGTCACCGCCGACCCGGCCAGGGCGCGGTCGCGCAGCACGGCGGGCGGGACGAGCGGGGAGGACGCGCGGTGCTCGACGACGGCGAACCCGGCGGCGAGCACCGCCGCGGCGAGGAGCCAGGGCGCGGGAGCCGCTGATCCGGCGCCCACCGCGAGCGCGGTCAGCGCACCGGCGAGCAGCAGCGCCCCCGGCGGGTCGAACCGGCCGTGGGAGGGTTCGTCCGCCGGGATCAGCCGGGCGCCCGCGGCGGCCAGCACCAGCACCACCGGGGCCGGGGCGGCGAGCGCCCACCGCCAGTCCACGGTGGACAGAGCGCCGGAGAGCAGCAGCCCGGTGGCGAAGCCCGCGCCGCCGCAGAGCGCGTACACCGAGACCGCCCGGTCGCGGGCGGGTCCGGCGGGGAAGGCCGCTCCGATGATGGCCAGGCCGGTGGGGGCGGTGAGCGCGGCGCAGGCCCCCTTGACCACCCTGGCCGCGACCAGGGTCACCGGGTCGCCCGCCAGCCCGGCCACCACCGAGGCGGCGGCGAACACGACCAGGGCGCCCAGGTAGACCCGGCGCCTGCCCAGCAGCGCCACCGCCCGCCCACCGGCCAGCAGCAGGCCGCCGAAGCCGAGGGCGAAGCCGGTGACCGGCCAGTGCGCCGCGGCGGGGGCCAGGCCCACCCCCGCCGCGGCCGTGGGCGCGGCCACCACCAGCGCCGAGACCTCGACCGCGTCGATGAGCATGTTGGCCGCCAGCACGAGCAGCAGCCCCCAGCCCGCCGCGGGCGGCGCACCCGGTCGCCTGCCGGTCCGGTCCGGTGCGGTCACGGTGTCCCCTCCCCTGGTCGGTGTGGCCGGTCAGCCGAGCAGGCTGCCGCCGGAGGCGTCGACGAAGGCCCCGGTGATCCAGCGGGCCTCCTCGGACACCAGGAACGCCACCACGTCGGCGACGTCCTCCGGTTCGCCGACCCGACCCAGCGCCGACAGTCGCGCCATCTGCTCGACCACCTGCGGCATGTCGAACACCGGGTTGCCGTTGCGGGTGATGCCCGGGGCCACCGAGTTCACCGTGATGCCGCGCGGGCCCAGGTGCTTGGCGAAGTGCCTGGCCAGTTGCTCGACCGCGCCCTTGCTCATCGCGTAGGCGATCTCCTGCGGATTGGCGACCCTGGTCAGGCCGGAGGAGATGTTCACGATCCGGCCGCCGTCGGGCATGATCCGCAGCGCGCGCTGGATGGTGAAGAACGGCGCCTTGGCGTTGACGGCGAAGATCCGGTCGAACTGGTCGGGGGTGGTGGCCTCCGGCTCCACCCCGCCCATGGTGCCCGCGTTGTTGACCAGGATGTCGAGCACGGCGGCCCCGGTGCGCTCCTTGAGCCCGCGTTCGACGCCGAGGAACAGCTCGTGCACGTCGCCGGGCACGCCCAGCTCCGCCCGCACCGCGAAGGCCCGGCCGCCCTCGCGCTCCACGGTCTCCACGGTGTCCTTGGCGGCCACGTCGTCGCTGGTGTAGTGGACGGCGACCAGCGCGCCCTCCCTGGCCAGCCGCAGGGCGGTCGCCCGCCCCATGCCCCGGCTGGAGCCGGTGACCAGTGCCGTCTTGCCGGTGAACCTGCCCATCGTCTGCCGCTCCCTGTCGTCGGTGTGGCGCGCGCCGTCGGGGGTCGCGCGACCGTTGCGGGTGGTGCTGGGGTGGGTGGTGCTCGGGTGGGTGCTCGGACCCGTGGTGCCGGGCCATTCGGTCCCGGGTCCGCCGCGCCGCGCGGTGGGCACGCCGAACCAGCGGTCGAGCGCGGGCACCGGGTCGCCCTCGCCCGCCCACACCACGTGCCCGTCCGGGCGCACCAGCAGTGCCGGGGCCAGGGCGTCCCGAGTGGACCCGACCGCGGTGGTGACCCGGTCGGCCCAGGGGTCCGCGGCGGCGCGCAGCCGCTCGGCGGCCCCGGTGTCGGTGACCAGCAGCAGGCCCCGCCCGCCGCGCAGCAGTTCGGCGACCGGGCGCTCACCGGGCTGACCGGCGACCGCGAGCCGCAGCGGCGGCACCGGGGCGCCGAGCAGCGGGTGCTCGCCGGGGCCGACGTCGTAGCGGGTGCCGAGGCCGCTGATCGCACCGGCCAGGTGCTCGCGCGTTCCCGGGTACGCCATCAGCTCGGCGACGACGTCGCGCACCGGTTCGACCTCGGGGCCGCCGAACAGCAGCAGCGCCTGCGCGGCGATGTCGGCCAGGGTGCGCGCGCCCACCGCGTGCCGCTCGGCGTGGTAGCTGTCGAGCAGCCCGGGCCCGGCGAGGCCGCGGACCTGGGCGGCCAGCTTCCAGCCCAGGTTCACCGCGTCCTGCAGCCCCAGGTTGAGCGCCTGCCCGCCCACCGGGAGCTGCCGGTGGGCGGCGTCGCCCGCGAGCAGCACCCGGCCGTCGCGGTAGCGCGCGGCCTGGCGGTTGGTGTCGTCGAACCGGTTGAGCCACAGCGGTTCGCCGTGCCCGATGTCCTCGCCGGTGACCCGCCGCCAGGTGTCGACCACCTCGGCGAAGGTCGGCTCGCCCCGGTCGGGGCCGGGCGCGCGGCCGAACTCGTGCGCCATGACCCGGGTGACGCCGTCGCCGCGCCGGGCGGCGACGGCGAACCCCTTCTCCAGCCGCTGGAACCGCCGGTTGGGGATGTCGATGCCCGCGACGTCCGCGCGCACCAGCTCCCGCGCCGCCCCGGTGCCGGGGAAGGGGATGCCGGCCAGCTCGCGCACGGTGCTGTCCTGCCCGTCGCAGCCGACCACGCACAGCGCCCGCAGCCGGACCGGTCCGCGCGGGCCGTCGGCGGTGACCTCCACGTGGTCGGCGCCGACCGACAGCCCGCGCACCGCGTGCCCCCGGCGCAGGTCGGCGCCGAGGCCGACCGCCCAGTCCCGCAGCACCCGCTCGGTGGTGGTCTGCGGCACCTTCCACTGGCCGGGGTGCGCGCCGGGCAGGGTGAGGTCGAGCGGAATCCCGCCGAAGTGGCCCCTCGGCTCGTTCGGCGGGTTCCCCAGCGCCGCCACCAGCCCCCGGCTGTCGAGCACGTCCATGGTCCTGGCGTGCAGCGTGGAGGCGCGGGACTCGGTGGTCGGCTCGGGCAGCCGCTCCAGCACGACCACCTCGGCCCCGCCCAGGCGCAGCTCACCGGCCAGCAGCAGCCCGACCGGACCCGCGCCGACGACGACCACCTGCGTGTCGGTCCTCCCGGTCGTCGTCACGGCGCTCACCCCCGCGACTGCTCGGCGTGGGCCTTGGCGTGGCCGAGGGTGGCCAGGCTGTTGGTGCTCAGCGCCGTGGTCACGTACTCCTTCGCCTGTTCCACGGTGGCGTCCGGGCCGAGCACCGCCGCGATGTTCTCCGTGCGCAGCACCACGGTGTGCTGGGAGGTGGCGGTGGTGGTCCCGTCGCGCTCGGTGAACGTCCACACCCCCGTGTGCAGGTCCATCAGCGCGGGCAGGGTCACCTGCTTGTAGGCGATCCGGTGGTGCGGCAGGCACACCCGGTAGGACTCGGTGGTGTGCGTCGACCCGTCCTTGGCGCGGGTGTCCATCCGCAGGTTCTGCAAGCCCGGAGCGGGTTCCCGCAACCGCACCTCGGCCACGTGCGGCAGCCGCTGCGCCCACAGGTCGGCCCGGTCGATGAAGTCGTAGACGTCGCGGGCCGAACCGCGCACCTCGACGCTGTCCTCGAACGAGAACGTCCACTCCCTGGCCGCGTACAGCGACTCCACGGTGGACTTCAACGCTGCCAGCTCGGTGCGCGAGTTGCGGTCGACTGCCTCGTCGATCCAGGCCAGGCCCGCCGGGTCGTCGTCGACCGCGCGGTAATCGTGGCGCAGCCGGACCCTGGCGCCCTCGGGGTGCTCCTCGACGATCCAGGTGCCGCCCATCTGCGCCACCGGCGGGGTGGAGACCTGCTGGCGGAACTCGATGCGCAGGCCCGCCCGGTCCAGGGCCCGCCGCGAGGTCCAGTGCTTGGGCTCGCCGTTGGCGGTGGCCCAGATCCGGATGAGCTCGGCCTGCGAGCCCAGGTCCTCGCGCTCGACGAAGATCGTCGGCGGGAACAGCCTCGGCCAGTTCTCCACGTCGGCCAGCAGCCGGTAGACCTCCTCGGCGGGGGCGGCGACGGTGATCTCGTGCTCGACCTCGGTGAGGCCGGGCGGCTCGGTCTGGGTGGACATGCGGTGCCCTCCTGTCGTCGGGTCGGTCAGAAGTTGCCCAGGCCGCCGCAGACGTTCATCGCCTGCGCGGTGATGGAGGCGGCGGTGCCCGACACCAGGTAGCCGACCAGGCCCGCCACCTCCTCGGGGGTGGAGTAGCGGCCCAGCGGGATCTTGGCCTGGAACTTCTTGAGGATGGCGTCCTCGCTGGTGCCGTAGGCCTCGGCGTAGCCGGAGCGCACCCTGGCCGCCATCGGGGTCTCCACGTACCCGGGGCACACGGCGTTGACGGTGATCCCGGTGGGCGCCAGCTCGTTGCCCAGCGCCTTGGTGAAGCCGACGACGCCGTGCTTGGACGCCGAGTACGGCGCGCCCAGCACCACGCCCTGCTTGCCCGCGGTGGAGGCGATGTTGATGATGCGGCCGCGCTCCCTCTGCCGCATCCCGCCCGCGGTCAGCACCTCCCTGGTCATCCGGAAGACGCTGCCGAGGTTGGTCTCGATCACGTCCTCCCACAGCTCGTCGGCGATCTCGGCGGTGACCCCGCCCCCGCTGCGGCCCGCGTTGTTGACCAGCACGCCGACCGGTCCGTAGCGGTCGACAGCGGCCCGGACGAAGGCCTTGACCTCCGCGCCGGAGCGGACGTCCACCGTGGTCCCGTCCACCTCGAACCCCTCGGCGCGCAGCTCGGCGGCGGTGGCCGCCACCGAGTCGGCGCTGCGGGCGCCGATGAAGACCGCGTGCCCGGTGCTGCCCAGCAGCCGCGCGACGGCCAGCCCGATGCCACTGGTGGCGCCGGTGACCAGCGCGACCGGCTTGTCCTGCGTCATGTCCCCGTCCTCCTGCTCGTGTCTCGCGGTCGTCGTCAGACGGTGGCCGACAGCCGGGCGTTGACCGCCTCGACCATGGCGCGCGGCGTGCGGTGCTCGGTGACGGTGTCGTCGTCGAGGGTGATGCCGTACTCCCGCTCGATCAGGCCGCAGGTCTCCAGCAGCGCCAGCGACTCGTAGCCCAGCTCCTCGAAGTCGGTGTCGAGGATGTCGCCGCTGAGGTCGACGGTCTCGTCCGCTCCCGCCCCTTCGGTGAGGATGCGGGTCAGGTCGTCCACGGTGAACCTCTGCTCGGGCATGGCTGTGCTCCTCGGGTGTCGAAAGGTGTGTGTTCGTCCGGTGTGGACTTGCCTGCGCGTGGCGGTGCCACCGCGCGGTTCGGTGCGGGACGCGTCAGTCGGTGCCGCGCACGACCACGGCCGAGTTGAACCCGCCGTGGCCCCTGGCCAGCACCAGGGCGGTGCGCACCGACGCGGGCCGGGGCTGGTGCAGCACCAGGTCGAGCCCCAGCCCCGGGTCGGGCGAGGTGTTGGTGGTGGGCGGGATCAGGCCCTCCTCGATGGCCAGCAGCGCGGTGGCCACGTCGAGCGGGGCCGCCCCGGAGCAGAGCCTGCCGATCATGGTCTTGGGCGCGGTGACCGGCACCCCGCGCGGTCCGAACAGGCCGGTGATGACCTCCGCCTCCACCCGGTCCAGCTCGGGGACCCCGGCCGCGTCGGCGAACACCACGTCCACCTCGTCGGCGGCCACCCCCGCGTCGGCCATGGCCAGCTCCGCCGCGCGGCGCAGCCCCGGTTCCCGGCCGGAGCCGGGCGCGGGGTCGAAGGTGGCCCCGTAGCCCGCCAGCTCGCCGTAGGCGCGGGCGCCGCGCTCGACGGCCCGCTCGGCGTCCTCCATCACCAGGATCGCCCCGCCCTCACCGGGCACGTGCCCGGCGGCGTCGGGGTCGAACGGCACGAACGCGCGCTCCGGGTCCTCGACGGTGCTGAGCCTGCCGCCCGCGAGCTGCGCCACCCACCCCCACGGGCAGATCGGGGCATCGATGCTGCCGGAGAGGATGAGCGGGGTGCCCTTGCGGATCTGCCTGCGCGCCTGGGCCAGGGCGTCCAGCCCGCCCGCCTGGTCACTGACCACCACCCCGCTGGGGCCCTTCATCCCGTTGCGGATGGAGATCTGGCCGCTGTTGACCGCGTAGAACCAGGCGAAGGACTGGTAGGCGCTGACGTGCTGGCTGCCCATGCTCCACAGCTTGCGCAGCTCGTTCTGGCCGAACTCGAACCCGCCGGAGGAACTGGCGGTGATCACGCCCATCTCGTAGGCGTCGAAGGACGCCGGGTCGGCCTTGGCATCGGTGAGCGCCCAGTCCGCGGCGGCCAGGGCGATCCTGGTCATCCGGTCGGTCTGCGGCAGCAGCCTGCTCGGCAGGTGGTCGGCCGCGGTGAACCCGGTGATCTCCCCGGCCAACCGCGCCGGGTAGGGCGTCGGGTCGAACCGGGTGACCCGGCCGATCGCGTTGCGGCCGACCCTGGTGGCCGACCAGTAGTCGTGGGTGCCGACGCCGTTGGGCGCGGCGGCACCGATTCCGGTGACGACGACCTTCGGCTTCGCCGAGGTGGTCACGCCGGTGGTCATGGGGTCCTCCGGTCGGGTCGGGCGAGCACGATGGCGCTCTGGAAGCCGCCGAAGCCGCTGCCGACGCTCAGCACGGTGTCGGTGCGGTGCTCCCGGGCGGTGATCGGGACGTAGTCCAGGTCGCACTCCGGGTCCGGGGTGCGCAGGTTGGCCGTGGGCGGGACCACGCCGTACTCCATCGCCAGCGCGGAGGCGGCGATCTCGATGGAGCCGATGGCCCCCAGGGAGTGGCCCACCATCGACTTGATGGAGCTGACCGGCGTGCGCCGGGCGTGCTCGCCGAGGGCGCGCTTGAACGCGGCGGTCTCGTGCCGGTCGTTCTGCTTGGTGCCGGACCCGTGCGCGTTGACGTAGTCGACGTCGGTCGGGTCCACCCTGGCCTCGTCCAGGGCCACCCGGATCGCCTCGGCCATCTCCGCGCCGTCGGGGCGCAGGCCGGTCATGTGGAAGGCGTTGCAGCGCGAGGCGTACCCGGCGACCTCGGCGTAGACGTGCGCGCCCCGGCGCAGCGCCGCGCCCAGCTCCTCCAGCACGAACACCGCCGCGCCCTCGCCGAGCACGAACCCGTTGCGGGAGCGGTCGAACGGCCGCGACGCGGTGGCCGGGTCGTCGTCGCGCGGGGTGGTGGCCTTGATCGCGTCGAAGCAGGCCAGGGTGATCGGCGAGATCGGCGCGTCGGTCGCCCCGGCCACCACCACGTCGGCGGTGCCCTCGCGGATCAGCTCGACCGCGTGCCCGACCGAGTCGATGCCCGAGGTGCAGCCGGTGGACACGACCGAGACCGGGCCCTCCGCGCCGACCGCCCAGGCCACCTCGGCGGAGAACGAGCTGGGCACGAAGTGGTCGTAGAGGTGCTTGGTCGCGTACCGGTGGTCGACCAGCTCCAGCCTGCCCCCGTCGGACACGACGCGGTACTCCTGGTCCAGGCCCATGGTGGCGCCGACCGCGCTGCCGATGGTGACCCCGGTCCGGTGCGGGTCGAGGTCGACGAACTCCAGCCCGGAGTCCGACACCGCCTCCCGCGCCGAGACCACGGCGAGCTGCGCGGCCCGGTCCATCCGCCGGACCTGCTGCGGCGACAGGCCGCTCTGCTCCGGGTCGAAGTCGATCTCCGCCGCGACCCGGGAGCGGAACCCGGACGCGTCGAAGGTGCTGATCGCCCTGGTCGCGGTGCGGCCGTGGGAGAGCAGGTCCCAGAACGCCTTCGTGCCGACCCCGCCCGGCGCGGTCACGCCGATGCCGGTGATCGCCACCCGCCTGCCGCTCACCTGTCCCCCTCCCAGGAGTAGAAGCGCTCGGCCATGGCGTCCTTGGGCGAACGCCAGGTGGCCGGGTCGTAGGCGTCGATGAACGGCTTGAGGTCCTCGCTGATGCCGATGAACCTCGGGTCGAACTTGGCCTCCTCGATCAGCTCGCCGCCGTTGTCCGCGTCGAAGTCCTGCAGGTGGAAGTACAGGCCCCGGTAGGAGAAGAGCTGGCGCCTGCGGGTGCCCATGCGGTGCGGCATGTCGGTGGCGTCGAAGTCGCCGAACAGGTCGGCGACCTTCGCACTGGACCCCGGGTCCATCCTGGCCACGATCAAGGTGCTGTGCATCCCTGCATCCCCTTACGTCGCAAGCGTTCCGATGCCGACGACGGTGTCGGCGACTTCCACCGGAGAAGCGGGAGAGGCTGTTTTTCCCCCGCTGTCAGGACATCCGGTGGAACTGTCACCATCGTCGGCCGCCGGGCTCCGACCGGTCAAGGCGCTGCGCTACAGGGCTGTGTCAAGTCCCGTCAAGTCCCGTCACGACTCGTCAAACCCGGCGGTCGCACGGTCGACGGTCGCGTGGTCGGCGCAGCCCATGCGGAACCCGACGCCGCGCACGGTGATGATCCAGTCCCGCGACCCGAGCTTGTTGCGCAGGCTGCTGACGTGGGTGTCGATGGTGCGCGCGGACTCCATCCAGGTCTCCGCCCAGACCCGCGACATCAACTGCTTGCGGGAGACCACCCTGTCCGGTTGGGACGCCAGCAGGTACAGCAGGTCGAACTCCTTGCGGGTCACCGCGACCCGCTCGTCGCCCAGGCGCACCTCCCTGGCGTGCCCGTCGATGCGCAACCGCCCCCGCGAGACCTGTTTCGGCACCGCCGGGGTGGGCCGCACCCTGCGCAGGACGGCGTCCATCCTGGCCAGCAGCTCACGGAAGCCGTACGGCTTGACCAGGTAGTCGTCGGCGCCCGCCTGCAGGCCGAGCACCCGGTCCAGTTCGGTGTCGCGCCGGGTCACCGCGATGACCGGCAGGTCACCGGCCGCGCGGATGCTGCGACACACCTCGAGCCCGTCGATGTCGGGCAGTTCTAAGTCGAGCAGGACGAACTCGGCCTGGTGGAACGCCTTGAGCCCCGCGGCACCGGTGCCCACGACCGACACCTCGTACCCGTGCCGCGACATCCCGTTCACCAGGGACTCCGCGTCGACCCGATCGCTCTCGATCACAAGAACGCGCACTGCTGGCTCCTTGTCGGTGATGGAGCCGGAAGACCCGCCGGACCACCGGCACCCCCTTGGTCGTTCACCTCAGTACGCGCGCGGACCCCGGCCGCCGAATTGCACTGCACTGTGCAGGGCAAACCGGCGCCCGCGCGGGAGCACCCGACAGGTGTCGGGTGCAGCGGGGACATGGTCGTCGCGTCGGTCAGCCGGGAGGGGTCGCCGCCCACGTCCCGGTGCGGTCACACACCGCCGATCACCACCACGGTGAAACCGATTGCCCCCACTTTCACCGTTGCGATTGTTGCCCAACCTTTTACCCCCCGAACACTTATTGTGACCCGGGTCACAGCACGTTACGCAGGACACAGGCAGATCACGAAGAGTGTTCAACTAAAGTCGAACCCCGACGGAAGAAGGCGGCCAATAACAGCGATTCGAGACGTCCTCGCAGCTCAGCGTCCCATTGTCGAACGCCGACAAGCGATGGAGCAGTTCAAACCCCCCACTCCAGTGAAGCCGATCACAAATCGACAACCGGTCGTGCGAGCCGGACTCAGGACTTCTCAGCAGGGCTTTCGGACGAAGACCCAAGAAACGATTGCCGCGTCCGAGACCATCCCGGCAACGGTTTCACGCAGGTCATCGCACCGGGTGCCGCCGACCGCGGAAACCCGCGCGCCGGACCATGATCATCGGGCTAGGATCGCGGACCGTACGGACCCCGACCCGGGAGGAACGCACCGTGGAACTCGCCGTGTTCGGCGCCAGCGGTCCGACGGGACTGCTGCTCACCCGGCGCGCGCTCGACGCAGGCCACCGGGTCACCGCGGTGACCAGGCGACCGGCCGACTTCCCGCTCACCGCCCCCGGGCTGACCACCGCCGGGGGCGACGTGCGCGACCCGGACGCGGTGCGCGCGGCCATCGCGGGCAGCGACGCGGTGGTCTCGACCATCGGCGTCCCCTACAGCCGCAAGCCGATCACCGTCTACTCCGCGGGCATCACCACCATCACCCGGGCCATGGCCGACCTCGGCGTCCGCCGCCTCGTCTGCGTCAGCTCCCGCGCCGTCGACCCGACCCCCGCCCCCGGCGACGGCCCGTTCGAGCGCCGGGTCGTCGACCCGCTGCTGCGCCTGGCGGGCCGGACCCTCTACACCGACATGCTCCGCATGGAGGACGCCGTCCGCGCCACCGACCTGGAGTGGACGGTCCTGCGCCCCAACGGCCTGTTCGACACGACCACCACCAGCGACTACCTCGTCTCCCCCACCCTCCCGGCGGGCCGCTTCACCGCCCGCCCAGACCTGGCCGACGCCCTCCTGCGCGAGGCGGAGCACAGCCACCACCCCCGCCGGACGGCCTGGGTCGTCACCACCACCGGCGTCCCCACCACCCGCCAGATCATCGCCAGGGAAGCCTTCGGCATCGGCAAGTGACCCCGATCAGTCATTTTCAGGCAGAGCCAAGGGGAATCGGCAACCCGGATGTCCCGTTCCGTTCACCTGCCAGGGTGCGGCATGGGCAGCCGGACAACCCCAACCCCGCTACACCCGCAACCCCGGCACCGGCGCCCCAGCCGCCACCGCGGAAACCACCGGCGTGGCACACCAGGAGATCGACCGCGACACCTCATGGGTGGCACTGCCCGCCCGGCACAACCCGGGTGGTCGTGAGCGCGACGCCTCCGAGCGACCACCGGAAGTCGTCCACCGATCCCGAGACCACCGGCGAGCACCGATTCGGAAGACCATGAGCGAAACTCCTGCCCGGTACGACGTGGTCGAGGCCACCGTGACCCGGCACCTCCACTACGGCCTCGTCGTGGTCGGTCCGTTGAACCTGCCGGGGTACGTCGACAGCGACCACATCCGGGACTGGGCTCAGCGGGAACAACCGTGGCCGGAGGTGGGATCACGCATCAGGGGGGTCGTCCTCGGGTACACGTCGGTCCGGCCGGCCCCCACACGCCTGCGCGTGACGGCTCGTCCAGGAGACATCGCCCTGGTGGAATCCGTCGATGACCCGGACGAGGCGCTGCGCACCTGGAGGGACACCTCACCGGAGGGGGCGCGGGCGGCCGAGGTGCTGTTGCGCTCGGCCCACGCCATCCCCCTCCTGCGCTGGGCGCTCACCCGGGCTCCGGACGGCGACGACCACCGCACGGCCTCTGCCATCCTCGCCGACGCCCCACCTGCGATCCGGGAACAGTGCCTGGGTTCTCAAACTTGATCCTCGGGAACCGGAGGTGAACTCCGGAGCGGCCACCAAGTGGGCCAGCCGTCTCGTGCCGTGGGGGGTTTTCATCGGAGCGGAACCCCGAACTCCACCCGGGCGCGCGGTGTGCGAACCGCTGACAATCGAATGAAAGATGTCCCCGGGAAGGAGAAGCGCGCACAACAGCTTCTTCCCACTCGGCGGACCCGACCGCGGCCCGGTCCTTCCTGGGCAGTGGCGTCCAGGGTGGACCCCAACCCGTGGACCGCCGGTTGTGGACACAGGGGGTGCGCTCGGCCGTTCGGCCCTGTACACGGTTGGGGGTTGCTGTTGGGATGGCCGCATGTATGACGCTGTTGTGATTGGTGGTCGGTGCGCGGGCGCCGCTGTCGGGACGCACCTGGCCCGGCAGGGGCGACGGGTGTTGGTGGTGGACCGGTCGCGGTTTCCCAGTGACGTGTTGTCCACGCACTTCATCTGGCCGCACGGTGCTTCCCACCTGAACCGGCTCGGTGTGCTGGACCAGGTCCGAGCCGTGACACCCGCGCACACCGAGGTGACCATCGTCAACGACGGGATCGCCCTGCGCGGCAGCGTTCCCGAGGAGCTCCTGCGCAACCAGTTCCGGTTGCTGCACGGTGATGACCACGGGATCACCACGGAGTACTTCTCGGTCCGCAGGCACGTGCTGGACAAGATCCTGATCGACAACGCGGTCGAGGCGGGGGTGGAGTTCCGCGAGGGGTACACCGTCAAGGAGCTGCTGCGCGACGACGACGGCACCGTTGTCGG
The DNA here is from genome assembly GCF_003182415.1 of Actinokineospora spheciospongiae. Taxonomy (NCBI): domain Bacteria; kingdom Bacillati; phylum Actinomycetota; class Actinomycetes; order Pseudonocardiales; family Pseudonocardiaceae; genus Actinokineospora; species Actinokineospora spheciospongiae. The sequence goes on from NZ_QHCP01000007.1 coordinate 349,377, forward strand.
CATCGAGGGGCGGGACGGCACGGTCGAGCACGCGCGGGTGGTGGTCGGGGCCGACGGGCGGAACTCGTTCGTCGCGCGCGCCCTGGGCATCGACAAGTTCGACGAGCGGCCCCGGTGCACCTTCGCCTACTGGAGCTACTTCAGCGGCATCCCCGACGCCCCCGCGCAGATCCACCGCCGGGGCAGGTTGGGGATGGCGATGGCCTCGACGAACCACGGGCGGACCATGGTGCTGGCGTGGGGGCCGAGCGAGTGGGCCGCGGGGTTCCGGGCCGACGTCGAGGGCAACTTCCACCGCGCTCTCGGGCTGATCAGCGAGGAGGCGGCGGGCACCGTCGCGGCGGCCACGCGGGAGGAGCGCTTCTACGGGACGCTCGACCAGGCCGCTTACCTGCGGCAGTTGCACGGGCCCGGCTGGGTGCTCGTCGGTGACGCCGAGTCGTTCAAGGACCAGTGCACCGCGCTGGGGATCACCCACGCCCTGCGCGACGCGGAATTGGCCGCGGCGGCGATCGGCCGGTGGCTCGGCGGGGAGTCCGACCGGGACACCGCCATGGCCGGGTACGCCGCCAAGCGGCGCAGCCAGACCGCCGCCGCCTACTACGACTACGTGTGCACGCTCGCGGAGATGAAACCGCTGCGGCACGACGAGTTGCAGCTCTTCTCGACCCTGCGCGGCAACCAGGCCGAGACCGACCGCTTCATCGCCACCCACGTCGACGTGGCGCCGGTCTCGGAGTTCTTCGACCCGTCCAACGTGTTCCTGCTCAACGACACGGCCAAGGAGTCCTCGCGCGACCACGGCGTGTTCGCCGACTTCGAGGCCACCTACCGCGACCACCACCGCAACCCGTTCCAGCGCACGGAGGTGGCCCGGTGACCGGCACCGTCGCACACGAGCGCGAGGACGGCGAGGTCGTCGCCGCCATCATCGCCGCGGCCGACACCGCCGCGGCCGACACCGCCGCCACCGACCCGCTCGCCGCGGCCAAGGCCGTCGCCGCGGCGGCACGCGAGGTGTCGGACATGATGCGCAACTGGGCCTCGCACATCCCGTGGGAGGATCTGGACGGGTTGGACACCCTCCCGGCGGAAGAGGCGGCCCGGTTCTTCGACGAGGACTACCCGGCGATCCGCGCCGACCTGGAACCGATGTGGGAACCGGCGACGGCCGCCGCGCCCGCGATCGACCCCGACGAGGACTACGCGCTCGACAAGAACGCCTACGACTTCTTCCGACCCGTCGGAGCCAACCTGCTCGGCCGCACCGAGGAGTTCCACGGCTGGGTGGAAGCGCGCAGGCGCACCGAGACCTGGCAGTACTCCCGAGTCCTGGAGGCGGCGCCCGGCGGGGTCGCCACCATCACCAACGACCTGAGCAAACCCGCCCGGGGCATCAACTTCAACTCGCAGGACTACCTGTCGTTCAACGCCCACCCGGAGATCCGGGAGGCGGCGGTCCGGGCGATGCGCGACTTCGGCCCGCACAGCGCCGGATCGCCGATGGTGCTGGGCAACACCCGCATCTCCGACGAGCTGGAGGCGGCCCTCGGCGCGCTGGTCGGCCTGGAGCACGTGACGCTGTTCTCCAACGGGTGGTCGGCGGGCTTCGGCACCGTCACCGGCCTGGTCCGCCAGGAGGACCACATCCTCATCGACCGCCTCGCCCACTCGTGCCTGCAATCGGGGGCGCGGGCGGCCACCAGGAACATCACCCGCTACACCCACCTCGACGTCGAAGCCGTGCGCACCCACCTGGCCCGCATCCGCGCCACCGACTCCCGCAACGGCATCATGGTAATCACCGACGGCCTGTTCTCGGTGGACGCCGACTGGCCCGACGTCGCCGCCCTGCAGGAGGTCTGCCGCGCCCACGACGCGACCCTGCTCGTCGACGTGGCGCACGACCTGGGTTCGATGGGCCCCGGCGGCACCGGCGTCCTGGGCATCCAGGACATGGTGGGCGAGGTCGACCTGGTCATGGGCGCGTTCTCCAAGACCTTCGCCTCCAACGGCGGCTTCGTCGCGGCCAGGTCCCCCGCGGTGAAGCAGTACATCAAGATGTTCGCGGGCCCCCACTTCTTCTCCAACGCCCTGTCCCCCGTGCAGACCGCGGTGGTGCTCAAGGCGGCCGAGATCATCCGCACCGACGAGGGCGACGCCCTGCGCGGGCGGCTGTTCTCCGCCATCCACGCCCTGCGCGACGAACTGACCACCCGCGGGCTGACCTGCATGGGGTCCCCGAGCCCGATCGTGCCGGTCCTGATCGGCAACGAGAAGCTGGCCAGGACGGTCAACCGCCTGCTGTTCGACCGCGGGGTGCTGGCGTTCATGGTCGAGTTCCCGGTCACCCCGACCGGCGCCTCGCGCTTCCGGTTGCAGGTGCAGGCCGCGCACGAACCCGAGCAGGCGCGGGAGGCGGCGCGCATCATCGACGGGGCCCTGCGCGACGCGAAGGAGTACCTGTCCAGCGCGTTCGGCAACTCGTTCTAGCGCAGGAGGGCACGGGGCGCCGGCGCCGACGACGAGCGCCCCGTCCTCCAGCGCCTGTGGCGGGGCGAGGGTGTGATGGTGACTGCCGAACAGACCCCGACATCAACGGTCCAACTGTTCCATCATTTCTTGGATTTCCGCCACCAGACTTGGGTCTTTCAAATCTTTGACAATTTCGTCTACTTTCGACAGGAACTCCAACGACTCCTGTTCCCTGCCCATCCGCTTGGCTGCGATGCCCATCCCGAGCAGTGCACGACCTTCGTTTCTTTTGTTGTCGATCTCTTTGAAGGAGGTGTAAGCACGAAAATACTGTTCGGCGGCACGCGGCGCGTCGTCGAGGTCCAGCAGTGCTTGCCCAACGGCACACCTGGCCCAGGCGATGCTCCACTGGTCGTCCGTCTGCGACAGAACACGCAGAGCATCTTCCGACCGAGACAGGGACGCAGCGAACTTGCCTGCAGATCGGTCAGCGGCGGCCAGACTGAGCAGAACCATGCCGTCACCACGCCGCTCGTCGATGCGCTGGAACACACGACGTGCTTCGTTCAGACTCGCGATTGCCTCGGAATCGCGACCCAGTTCGAGCAGTACGACGCCTATTTGCCTGAGACTGAACCCCTCCAGCCACCCATCTCTGCATTTTCGACCTAACCGCAACGCCTCACGATACGAATTCAACGCCGCTTGGCGTTCCTGCAACAGCCATTGCGCATCACCCAGGCCGAGGTGATTGCATCCTTCGCCATACGCGTTTCCAGCGTGTTGAGCGGCGATCACACCAGCCTTGCTGACTTCCAGCCATTGCTTCCAGTGCTGATGGAGTTCAAGCAATGGGTAGATCATCGCCGATATGTGCCAGGCGATCTCCAACTCATTGAGACGGGTCGATTCACGGATCGCGGATACGAGGTTGACTCGTTCCTCTTCGAACCAAGCCCACGCGGATGCGGAGTCGCCGAACTCGCAGAACTCGAAGGAGGAATCGGCCACTTCGAGAGGTAGTTCATGGAAATTCGGAAGTATTGTTCTGCACGCGGCCTGCAAGGATCGGAAGTACCACTGGAACATTCGCCTATGGGCAGCGAGACGCTCTTCGACAGGCTCGTCATCACGTACGCGTTCAGCCGCATACTCTCGCAGGAGGTCGTGAAAGCCGTACCTGTCATACCCTTGAGATTGGATCAGATGCACTGAAGCCAAGTTCTCCAAACGATTCCTGGCGGACCTCAGATCGATGTTCAGTAGAGCACCGGCGGCCGATGCGGATAAGATCAGGCCAGGATGCAGTGCCAGCAAACGAAAGGTGCGGGCCGACTCGGCGGTCAATTCTCGGTACGAAGACGAAAAAACGGCGCGCACATCTATGTCTTCATCATCGACAGACGAGAACCTGTCCAACCGCGCTCGCTCGTTTGTGATTTCCTGCACAAATTCCACAAGTTGACGATCAGGTTGCCTGGCAATCCGCTCCGCGATTATTCTCAGCGTCAAAGGGATCTGACAACTGAGGCCGACAAGCTGCCGGGTGACCTCGCTGTCAACTGAAAAGATGTTCTCACCGACCACTTTGTTGAGCAACTCGACCGACTCTTCAACCGACAGCGTGTCAAGAGTGATCCGCTTCGCTCCGTCACGCGCCACCAAACCCGCTAACGACCGCCTGCTGGTCGCGACGACCAAGCATCCAGATGAACCCGGAAGAAAAAGTCGCGTGTCAGCGGCAGAGGATACATTGTCGAGAATTATGAGCACACGTTTGCCCGTGAGGACCGACCTCAACAGAGCCGACCGCGCGTCTACCGTCGGCGGGATTTGGTCAGGCAGAACGCTCAATGCCCTCAAGCAGCCATCCAGCGCTTCATCCAGCGTCGTCTTCGACAACTGTTTTCCACCGAAGTCCACGTACAACTCTCCGTCTGGGAACTGATGTCGGACCCTGTGCGCCCAGTGCACTGCCAACGCAGTTTTGCCCACTCCCGGTGAACCGGCAATGGTGACGAAGCCGAAACCATTCGAATCCAGCTGCCCAACATCACCCCACAACTGATCGAGCACGCCCATCTCGGAATTCCGATTGACAAACATTGTCACATCTCGCGGCAGTTGACGCGGCACCGGAAGATCAGGCATGATTTTCACTCGAAATTGTAGTGTCGGAAGGGTTCAGCGAACGACTACTCACTTCAACGCGTTCATGAATTTGTCAAACTTTTTTTCGAACTCCGCAAACGGTACGCTTGCCTTCAGAGTCCGATCTCGCCACAGATTGGCCTGCACGATCTCATCGGGGTCGTCGACCAGTTCGGCATACTGGAAATAACCGGCATCATCGTACTCCATGCGCAAAAGTCGAGAGGAGTCGAAAAGCCAGTAGTCAGTCGTCGGGATTTCCTCTGGCCATGCACCTGGCGTCAGCGGTATCACTCGTACATCTTCGCCAGCGGCCACGGTGTCTCGATATGACCATGCGCACTCAAAACGCAGGTAGTCGGTAAGAGGTTCCACGACGACATGCACTCGTTGGAACCTCTTACCGTCGGCCACGTCTTCTGTCACCTGTTTGACCCAAGAGGCTATGCTTGGTGAGTCACCTCGAGGCTCCCCGTTCAAAAATCGGCGGTAACTGTCCTGCTCGTATGAGACATCGTAAACTTGTTGAGCTTCCAACCTGAATGCTGTGTACGAGAATTCAGTGAACAGTTTGCCGAAGTCGGGGTCTTCAAGCGACAAAAAGCGTTTCATCAGAGTTCAAGCCACCTATTTTTGAGTGTTGTAGCGCTCGATCGCACCGAGTATGACTTCGGAAGAAATTCGAACAGCAGACTCGCCCGGCAGGACGTTTTCCAGTTCCCCCATCGTGTCACCATCGACGAGGTAACCCTGGACAACAAATTCGCCACTTTCGGCAACATATACCGTAGGGCAACCTTGACCACCGGAACTCGGGTCTTTATAAAGCTTGGTGAGCTTCATGAACACCTCGCATCAATAGGCCGTGTGCTACGATTTCCAGTACTCTGTACGGGTGATCAGGGTTACAGTAGCGTTGTGAACTCTTCAGCGCAAGCGCTCGCGTGAGCCAACCCCCGAAAGGGCTAGTCACATCGTCAATCTTGTGGTACCCGTGAGGAGTTTTTCAATAACGCGGGTTCTGGGCGGACAAGGACGAAACCATATGAGTCGCAAGAAGAAAAAATCGGCCCTTCGAGCCGCACTCCGGATGTGTCATCGAGTTCTTTCACGATTCCAAGGACCCGTGTTCGGTTTTCTCTTCGCTGCGCTACTGGGGATTGCAGCGATCGGACTGTTATTGGAACCGGTATCCCAATCGGTTGGAGGTGATACCGTCAGGAGCATCGCCGACCCGGCGCAGCGTGCCTCGGCCATCAATTCCGTCAGGCAAACCTTGCTCGGCAGTGCGGCAGGTTTGATCACGTTACTGGGCTTATTGGCGACATTACGGACATACCTGCTCTCCCGTCGGGCGCAATATTCCGAACGGTACATGAAGTCAATCGCATTGCTCGGCGCCAAGGCCCTCGACGAGCGTATCGGGGGAATCTTTGCTCTGGAGCAGGTAGCGCGTCAGCATCCACCGGACCGAATTGCCGTGATGAACGTTTTGACGGCGTTCGTTCGGCGGCGATCCGCAATGCACCACGAGGATGGCGCGCTGGACGCAGCGCCGTCGGCCCCGAATGATCCGGAACCTCGCGAACGGGCAGATGTTCAGGCCGCGCTGACGGTTTTGGGAAGGAGAAACCAGCACCCCGACGAGGACCCGCTTGATCTCTCCGACCTGGATCTCAGAATGCTGAAGCTGCCAGAGTCGAACTTGTGCAATGCCGACCTGTCTTACACCAGGCTGGAGCGAGCGGATTTGAGCGGTGCGAACCTGGTCGACGCAAACCTAACCGGCGCAAAATTGAATCATGTGAACCTCCGGTACGCTGATTTGCGGGGAGTCAACGCGACTGGCGCCGACTTCGAATGCGCAGACTTCGAGAGGGCCAATTTGATCGGTATGGTCACGACAGCTGCCACCATGCGCAGAGCAAGATTTACGAGTTCGAAGTTCGACGACCGCGAATTGGAAAAGGCTGACATTGAGGGCGCTAAATTCTCCAACCCGCCTGCTAAACCGCCGAGATGAAAGCCGTTCAATTCATGGATTTTACCCCAGGAACCAGCCCCAGGGAATGACGACATGCTGACAGATCTGGATCGCGAAGCAGTTCGAAGCAATTTTTCCGTGTACGAGCACGATTGGACCTTCGGGAGTGGCTACCTCGGCGAGCCGTTTTTGATCGACGACTGTCTGGCGTATTTTGACGGCCGAGTCGTGAATTTTGCGGCATTCAAGGCCGGACAACCCGGCACGCCGATATCAGGTGAACAGATTTGTCGCGGGGTTGCGCAGATGCAGCAGGATGACCGCGCTGCCCTCCTCCACGTCTGGGGGGTTTTCGAATCCTTGCCTTCCCTGACGGTCGAGGGTAACACCCTGCACCTCTTGGCAGGGCCGAGCGACACATACCCGGGCGAGTACACGATACAAGTCAAAAATCATGACATGTTTCTTCTTCCCGAAGCGAGGAAATCGACCAGAGCAGCCTTGAACAAAAAATTGAGGGCACACTTGGTGCAGCGGGAATTCCTGACGTCGAACCACTTCCGACTGATCGAAGAGTGGGTGAAGACAAGACCCATTGCTCTTCCGTCAGTTGCGGCAATGACATCTTTGCCCGCATATATCCGAAACCCGCACGTACTTCTCGTCGAAGTTTCGGATGACTCGCACTTCAGGGGTTTCGGGGTCTTGTCTTTTCCTACGCCCCGTGATGCGGTATTGGTGGCAACGTTTTCCGAAAAATATCCCGGATCGAGGATTGAGGACATCCTCATGCACGAAATCATCTCGCTGTGCAAAGCTCGCGATGTCACGACCCTGCATCTCGGGTATGCGGGAAGTGACTCACTGGCCCGATTCAAATGCAAGTGGGGCGCCACCAAGACCGGTCCGGACTACACCGAGGCGATCTATGCTGATCCGGAGATCGATGGATACGCCGACATCGCTCAGAGGTACAGTTTTTTCTGGAACTCCCGAATGCATGAAATCAGCGCATCGCGAGACTGACAAACCTTGACCTCGACGAATACGACGGAGTCGGAAGTTCCACACCTCGACAATGCCATGTTGGCCTCCACCGCCGATTCCCGCGTTTCCTCAGAATTTCCGGTCGACGAGTGCTTCGAAACGTCCGCTGTTACGCGCGGAAAGGCCGTGGGCGGGGGGTTCCCCGCTCACGGCCTTGGTCCGGCAGGTCGGATCAGACGTGCACCTTCCAGTGGACGTTCATCCGGTAGGAGGTGCTCGACGCGGTGAACCAGATGGACTTGGTCGAGGTGCGGAGGTTGTCCCAGCCCGCCAGCTTGTTGTTGTCGTACATGTGGGCGTAGCGGTGCGGGATCGTCATGCACGCCTTGGCCGGGGTGAACACGTCGTCCATGAAGAGCTTGATGAGCCAGCCGAGGAGCTTGCCGACGAGCCAGGAGATGACCTTGCCGAGGAGGCCCGCGAGCACCTTGGTCAGGTACACGCTCAGCGCGGTGCCGATGAAGTCCTCGATCGCGCCGAGGACCTGGGCCTGGACCTTCTCCCAGGCGGCGTTGACGGCGTCGGCGAAGCCGCCGTAGTCGGCGTCGGCCATGAGCAGCACGTCGCAGACGGTGGCGGGCGCGGACACCTCGTGGCCGATGAGGTTGGCGTAGGAGAACGTCAGCGAGGGCTGGTAGACCTTGATCTCACCCGAGTCGAAGTCGTTCATCACGGTGAACGGGGCGATCTTCTTGGTCACGCCCTTGTGGTCCACGGTGCTGCCGCCGAGCCGGATCTCGTCGCCGAAGTACTCGTTGGAGTTGACCGCCTTGATGGAGCTGATCTGCAGGCTCAGGCCCTTGAGCGTCGAATTCGCCGCCGTCGGGTCGACGCCCTCGGCCGCGGCGACGTCCAGCGCGTGCCGGGTGGTGGTGGCCGAATCGGCCTCCACCCGGTCCGCCTCGGCCTGGAGGCTGCGGCGCAGGGCAGCCCAGTCGACCGGCAGGTCGCGGAAGGCGCCCTCGAAGCCCAGCCGGGCGTACGCCGCGGGGTCGAGGCGGCCGTAGCGGCCGAACTCGGCGACCCGGGTGTCGACGTCGGCGGCCAGCAGGGACTGGGCGCCGCGGCGGGTCCGCTCCTGGCGCTCGGCGGGCAGCGAGCGCACCCCCGCCTGGAGGATGGCCTCGATCGAGCCCGCCGGGAACACCTGGTCCGGGTTGGCCGCGGCGGTGGTCAGCGACAGGCGGAACGCCTGGTCGGCCTCCTGGGCGATGACCAGGGCCTGGGGGTCCCGCAGGTCACCCGGCCCCTCGGCGGTCGGGTGGTCGGCGTCCTCTGAGGTCACGGCCGTGTCGGCGACCGCCTGGACGGCGCCCGGCGACACCAGGGTCGCGGTCATCGCCGCGGCCACCGCCACCGCGGGCAGGGCGTAGCGCCACGCGGGGTACGAACGAGAACGGAGGTGTGTTTTCATCGGGAAACCTTTCCTGGTCGTCCGGCGAGCGCCGCCCGCCGTGCACTCATAGGTCTACGGAGGCGACGTTGTCGGCCTGTTGTGCTGCTGTTGTGGCCCGTTCGCGGGGAACGCGGTGACCGGCACCGAGCAGGGCGGGCTGTGCGAGGTCCGGGTGCTGGGGCCGGTGTCCGCGCACGGCCCGAACGGGGAGGCCGAGCTGTCGGGCACCCGCCAGCGGGCCGTGCTGGGGGTGCTGGCGCTGCACGCGGGCGAGGTGCTGCCCTTCCACCGCCTGGTGGAGGTGCTCTGGGGCGAGGACCCGCCGCGCACCGCCCTGCGCACGCTGCACAGCCACGTCGCGCGGATCAGGCAGGCGCTGGCCGCCTGCGGCGTCCCGCCGGTGCTCGGCACCCGCGAGTCCGGCTACCTGCTGGACCTGCCCGCCGGGTGCGTCGACGCCCACCGCTTCGCCGAGCTGGTCGCCACCGCGCGCCGCGACCTGGCGGGGGGAGCCCCCGAGCGCGCCGCCCAGGGGCTGCGCGCGACGCTGGAGCTGTGGCGGGGCGAGCCGTTCGCGGGCGCGGCCCTGGTCGGGTGGGGTGAGCACGAGGTCGAGCGGCTGCGGGAGCTGCGCCGCTCGGCGGTCGAGGACCTGTGGGAGGCGGAGATCCGCTGCGGCGGGCACGAGGCCGCCGCCCTGGAACTGCCCCGGTTGGTGGCCCAGGACCCCACCCGCGAGCGCCTGGTCGGCTTGCAGATGCTGGCCCTGTACCGCTGCAACCGCCACACCGACGCGCTCGAGGTGTACGGGCGGCTGCGGCACACGCTGGCCGAGGAGTTCGGGGTCGACCCCGGCCCGGAGGTGGCCGCCCTGCACACCGCGATCCTGCGGCGCGAGCCCGTGCTCGACCCGCCGCCCCCGGCCGCCGCCGCCGCGCCCGTCCCGCCCCGGCAGCTCCCGGCGCGGGTCGGGCACTTCACCGGCCGGGACGGGGAACTGACCGCCCTGGACGAGGTGCTGGCCACCGCCGACGAACCGCCGATCGTGGTGATCACCGGTCCGGCGGGCATGGGCAAGACGTCGCTGGCGGTGCAGTGGGGCCACCGGGTGGTCGACCGCTTCCCCGACGGGCAGTTGTTCGTGGACCTGCGCGGCCAGGACCCGCGGCGGGCCGTGCCCGCCCACGGCGCGCTGGCCCACCTGCTGCGGGTGCTCGACGTGCCCGACGACCGCATCCCCGCCGAACCCGACGAGCGGGCCGCGCTGTACCGCTCGCTGCTGCACGGCAGGCGGTGCCTGGTCGTGCTGGACAACGCGGGCAGCGTCGAGGACGTGCTGCGGCTGGTGCCGGGCGGCGACGGGAACCTGCTGGTGGTCACCAGCCGCCTGGGCATGGCCGCGCTGGCCGCCCGGCACGCCACCCGCGTCGTCGTGGTCGACGCCCTGCGCGACGACGAGGCGGTGTCCCTGCTGGGCAACGTGGTCGGCGGACACCGGGTGGAGCGGGAGTCCGGCTCAGCGGCCCGGCTGGCCCGCCTCTGCGGCGGCATGCCGCTGGCCCTGCGCATCGCCGCGGCCCGGCTTCTCGGCGACCCGGCGCGGCCCATCGCCGAGTTCGCCGCCGAGCTGACCGGCCCGCACCGGCTCGACGGCCTGGTGGTCGACGGGGACTCCCGCACCGTGCGCACCGTGCTGGCCAGCGCCTACGAGCCCCTGCCCGCGGGCACGGCGCGGGTGTTCGGCAGGCTCGGCCTGCACCCGGGCCCCACGTTCAGCACCCACCTGGGCGCCGCGCTGGGCGGCCTGAGCCCCGCCGACGGCAGGCGGGCCGTGGCGGAGCTGGCCGCGTCGCACCTGGTCACCAGGGCGGGCACCGGCCGCTTCCGCTTCCACGACCTCATCCGCGACTTCGCCCGCCAGTCCATCGACGTCCGCGAACCCGGCTGCGACGTCACCGACCGCCTGGTGGACTGGTACCTGGCGGTGGCCGACGCGGCGAACCGCCTGGTCGACCCCGAACGCGACCAGGTGACCCCGGTCGTCCGCCACGTCCCGACCGAGCTGCCCTTCACCGACAAGCACAGCGCCCTTGCCTTCCTGGAGGCTGAGCGGGGCAACCTGGTGCCGGTGGTGCAGCAGGCCAGGGCGGGCGGCCACCTGACCGCGGCCTGGCAACTGACCTACCTGCTCACCAGCTTCTACGACGCCACCGGCCACTGGCACGAGCGCGTCGAGCTGTGCAAGCAGGGCGCCGCCGCGGCGGCGGAGCTGGGCGAGCCCGCGGCGGAGGCGGAGATGCTGCGCGCCCTGGGCGTGGCCCACTCCATGACCCGCAGACTCCACGACGCCCTCACCACCAGCGAACAGGCCCTGCGCGTCGCCCACACCATCGACGACGTGGTGGGCCAGGGCCACATCCACAACAACATGGGCAACACCTACGCCGAACTGCGCCGCTTCGACGAGGCCGTCACCGCCCACCTGCTGGCCGTCGAGCGCTGCGCCACCGCCGGTCACGCACTGGGAAAGGCGTTGTCCCAACGCAACCTGGGCCACACCTACACCCAGATGGGCCGCGCCGAGTCGGCCTTCACCCCACTGCACGAGGCCCTGGCGGGCTTCCGCGAACTGGGCCACGGCAGGCTGGAAGCGGGCACCCTCGACGCCCTGGGCGAGGCCCACCTGCAAACCGGCGAACAGGAAAAGGCCCTGGAACACTTCCACCGAGCCCTGACCATCTGCCGCGACATCGGCGACCGCTGGCTGGAGTGGGAAACCCTCCTCGACATCGGCATCGCCCACCTGGACCTCGACAACCACGACCAGGCCCGGCACCACTTCGAGGAGGCCCTGACCATCAGCCGCGAGGTCGGCGACCGCCACGGCGAGTCCTGCGCCCTCGGCCACCTGGGCCGCGCCCACCTGCTCGCGGGCGACCTGACCGCCGCCCAGACCCACCTCGAAGCAGCCCAGGCAATCCGCGAACGCGTCCCCGACCACTTCGAGGAAGCCCACCTGCACCGCGACCTCGCGGAGGTGGCCCAGCGCCGCGAAGACCCCACCACCGCCCGCCACCACCGCGAAACCGCCGCCCGCCTGTACACCCAGGCGAACGCCACCGCGGAGGCCGAGTCCCTGCTGGGCCCCTGACGTGGGCCCGTCCCCACGGACGGGCCCACATCCCCACTGCCGCCCGCCCCGGAGCCGACCACCCACCCAGGCCACCGCCTGCCCCGCCGAACCCCACCCGGGCGCAGCGCCCGACCACCCAGCCAAACGCTGGTCCGGTGACCAGCCACCCGAACCCACCGGGCGCAACTGCCGACCACCCCCGCAACCGCCGGCCCGGCAACCCACCACGCCAAACCCTCAGCGGCGCAGCCGATGACCACCCCGCCAGCCGCCAGCCGGCGGCCAGCCACCCCGAGCCGTCAACGGCGCAGCCACCGACCACCCCACCAGCCACCGGCCAGCGGCCAGCCACCCCGAGCCGTCAACGGCGCAGCCACCGACCACCCCACCAGCCACCGGCCAGCGGCCAGCCACCCCGAGCCGTCAACGGCGCAGCCACCGACCACCCCACCAGCCACCGGCCAGCGGCCAGCCACCCCGAGCCGTCAACGGCGCAGCCACCGACCACCCCACCAGCCACCGGCCAGCGGCCAGCCACCCCGAGCCGTCAGCGGCGCAGCCACCGACCACCCAACAAACCGCCGGCCCGGCGACCGAATGCCCGGGTGGGTGGATCTGCTTGGGTGGGGGAAGCGATCATGTGCAAGCCTGCCCGGGCAGTGGGGCACTCTTTTCGCCCCACTCGGTCACACCAGGCACATGATCGCTGTAGGGGCCCCGCCCAAGCAGATCCACCCACCCGGGCACGCCCAACAAACGACCGGGCTTTGAAACCACGCCAAGCGGACCCACTCAGGCACCACCGGGCACCGCCACCGGGCACCACCTACGGCCGAACAGTCACCGAAACCCGTGCGGTACCCACAACCCCAGCCGAAGGATCGAACAGCTCGACGTAGAAGTAAGCACCAGGCTCCAGGTCAGCCCCGGCCAGCAGGGGCACGGAGATCACCGCCGAGGTGTTCCCGGGCTCCAACGTCAGAACCCCCCGAACCGAGCTGTAGTGCACCCCGTCGATCGCGGTCCCGTTCCGAGTCCGGAAGTGCACGGTGACCGGTGCCTGCGGAGCGGCGCTGATGTCGACCGGGATGTCGACGTGCTCCGGCCCCCAGTAGATCTTCCCGGCGTCGACACCGAGGACCACCCCCTCGTCGTTGAGGATGTTCCCCACCGCCAGCGCCCGGGTGATCACCACCCCGCTCGCCTCGTACAGCTCCACCCGCACCACCTCGTCGGGTTCGACCTTCTGGTCCGGCACCACCGGCACGTGCACCGCCAGCGGCCCACCGTTGACCGCGAGGACACCGCTGACCGCCGTGTAGTCCTCGGGGGTGTTCGCCACCCCCTCCCCGGCCGGGGACACCACCGTCCGGTACTTGACCGTCCCGGCGCAGCCCGCCGTCGCCGTCACGCCGAAGCCCATCTTGGCCCCGCCCAGGCTCCCCTCGTACATGGCGGTGTCGAGGATCGCCACCTCGCACCCGCCCGCCGCCGTCGCCACCCCGGGCGCCGCCCCCAGCCCCAGGATGACCGCCACAACTCCCAGCATCGCCTTCCGCATGGTCCCTCGTCCCCTCTGGTGTCTCCGACCTGCGGCTCCATTGGTAGTCGGCCCCCGTTGTGAGTCGGTTGTGAGGGGCCGGGGATCTGGCGGGGGTCAGGGGAGTGGCTGCCGTTCGGCGCCTGTGCCGGGGTTGTCGAACGTGGTCAGCCCGGTCGGCTCTCCTTCCCGCGCCGGACCTTGCGGGCGGTGGTGGTGATGTAGGTGAGGGCGCCGAGGAGCACGCCGATGTCGTCGAAGAGGATCGGGTCGGGCAGCAGGTCGATCGGGAGGACGGTGTAGGCGATCGACCCCCAGAACGCGACCTTCGCGGGGAGCGGGGTTTCGGCGCTGCGGATCATCCGGTACTTGCGCCACAGGGCGAAGAGCAGACCGAGGACGATGATCCCGCCGACCACGGCGACGGTGATCAGGAGAGGGCCCCAGGGGATGTCACTCATCACGGGCTCCGGAGGGGTGGCGGGGACGGCACCGCCCACGCTACCCGCTGTCCTGGTCCTGCCCCCTCGGCTGACCGCAGGCGCGGAGGCCATCCGGGGTGCCGCCGTGCGGCGGGGGCTGCGACTGCCGACGTGCGAGGTGCTCGGCGGGGTGGTCGGGCACCACGTGCACGCGGGTCCGAGCTCCGCCGACGTCGTGGTGCCGGTGCTGGGGATCGGGTTGGTCGTCGGCGCCCTCATCCGCGATCCGGCGGGGCGGGCCCGGCACGTAGACTGGCGCGGTGCCAGGGCGATCCCCCCATCCGGAACGGCGCCCCGGGTCCAATTCCCAAGATCAAGACACCTCTGAGCTGGTAGAATTCGATGTCGAGCCGGGAGCCGGGAGCCGGGAGCCGGGAGCCGGGAGCCGGGAGCCGGGAGCCGGGAGCCGGGAGCCGGTGGTCCACGGTCACGGCGATTCGCACGGTGCTCGTGGTCGTGCGCTCCCCCGCCGCCCTGCACCGGCTGATGGACGTCCTGCCGGTCTTCGAGGGTGATCCCCGGGTCGAACTGGTCTTCACCGTCGACGGTGGGTCGTGGTTCTCCGACCGGCTCGGGTCCCGGCTGCGGGAGCGCGGGGCCGTCCTGCTCCCCTGGGGTGAGGCGGTTGAGCACCCGTTCGACCTGGCGCTGGCGGCCAGCGACAACGGCGACCTGCACCGGTTGGCCGCCCCGCTGGTGCTGTTCCCGCACGGCGTGGGCTACCAGCGGTTCGCCGCCCACGAAGCGGGTGCGGTGTCGGGGTTGCGGCGCTCGACCCTGGTGCGGGACGGGCGGGCGGTGCCCCGCAGGATCGTGGTCGGCCACCCCGGTCAACTCGACGTGATCCGCGCGGTCGAGCCGCTGCTGCTGCCGCGCGCCGTGGTCGCGGGCGACCCGTGCTTCGACCGGATTCGGCTGAGCGGGCGGTTGCGCGACCGCTACCGGGCGGCCCTGGGGGCGACCGGCAAGCGGCTGGTCGTGCTGTGCTCGACCTGGGGTCCGCACTCGTTGTACGGCAGGCAACCGGGGCTGCCCGCCCGGGTGGTCGGCGCCGTGGCGGCCGACCTGAACCGGGTCGCGCTGGTGCTGCACCCCAACGTGTGGGCGAAGCACGGGCCGTTGCAGGTCCGCGCCTGGCTGCGGCCCGCGATCGAGTCCGGGCTCGTGGTCGTGCCCCCGGAGGAGGGGTGGCGGGCGGCGCTGGTCGCCGCGGACGTCGTCGTGTCCGACCACGGGTCGTTGACCTCGTACGCGGCCGGGGCGGGGGTTGCGGTGGTGCTGGCGGAGGACGGGGGACCGGAGGTGGTGCCCGGGTCGCCGATCGACCGGCTGCGCGGGCGGCTGGCCAGGCTGCGCCCGGACCTGCCGGTCGCCGGGCAGTTGGACTCCGCCGCGCCGTTGGAGGCGGGCATCGCCGACGCGCTGTTCGCCTTCCGGGGGCGGTCGATGGAGCGGGTGCGCGCCATGGTCTACGGCGAGTTGGGGGTGCGGCCGCCGCGCGGGCCCGCCCGGGTCCGCCCCGCGCCCGTGCCGGAGGTCGACGTGCCCACCCCCACCGCCTACTCGGTGCGGTCCTCGCTCGGGCCGGTCGAGGACGGGCGGGCGACGGTGGAGCTGACCCGGTTCCCCGCGCTGACCTACGACGAGGACCAGCCGCACGCCCGGCACCTCGCCGCGGACGACACCGAGGTCGACCCCGGCTGGGCCGAGCGCGCCGCCGTCGTGTGGAGCACCGCGCGGCACGCTTCGACCGCGCGGGCGGGCGAGTGGGCCGCGGCGGCGTTCGCCGGGCTGCCCGCCCTGCGGGTGGCGGTGGCCGCGCTCCGGCACGGCGGGCTGCTCGTCGCCGTTCGCGGTGGCGGGGCGGTGGTGGCGGCCGGACCGGCGGACGCCTCGCTGGTGGGTTCCGCCGTCCAGTGCTGCCTGGCGCGCGGTGTGGCGCTCGACCGGTTGCACCGCCTCACCATCGTCGTCGGATCGGGCTCGACGACGGTGCGGTTTCACGCCCGCTGAACGATCCCGGCGATCAGGCGGGCCGCGCGGGGGCTGCCCATCTGCTCCAGCAGTCGCACGGCCTGCCCGCGGTGCGCGTCCGCGTCGGGGCCGCCCAGGTCCGCGAGGCTGATCAGGGCGTCGGTGGCGTCCGCGGTGTTGCCCTCCTCCACCGCCTGCCCGACGGCGTCCAGGAGCGCCCGCCGGGCCTCGTCGACGCGTCCCGCCGCGGCGAGCACGGCCCCGGTGCCCGCCAGGATCTTCGGCAGCAGCACCGCGGCCGGGCCACCGGTGACGAGGTCGCGCGCCTCGGCGAACAGCGCCAGCGCTTCCTCGACCCGGCCCAGCCTGCCGAGCGCGCGCGCCGCCAGCGCGCTCTGCAACGCGGTCCCCCGCACCAGGCCGAGCCTGCGGTTGATCGCCAGCGCCCGCCGGAACCAGGTCAGCGCGGTCTCCGGGTCGCCCTGCCGCAGGCACAGGTTGCCGGTGAAGTCGAACACCGAGGCGGCGAACCGTTCGGGGACGTCGTCCACCAGTTCCTGGGCGCGGCGGAGCTGGGCGTGGGCCTCGTCGAAGCGTTCGAGTTCCTGGAAGGCCTTGGCCAGCAGGCAGCGGCAGCGCGCCTCGGTCTCCGGGCTGCCCGTCAGCACGGCCGCGTCCACCGCGACCCGGCCCGCGCGGACCCAGGAGGACAGCGGCTTGCGCGTCTTGTAGAGGGCGAACAACGCCTCGAAGAGCCTGCACACCTCGGCGTTCCAGCCCTCCGCCGCCGCGGCGTCCAGGACCGCGAGGAGGTTCGCGTGCTCGTGGTCGAGCCAGGTCAGGGCCTCGGCGGCGGACACGCCCCCGGGCCGCTCACCCCGCACCGAGTCGGGGTCGGGGACGCGCAGGCGCCCGGGGTCGGCGGCCAGGTCGGCACCCACCGCCTCGGCCAGCCACCACCGCACCGCCCGCTCGCGCCAGTCGCGGCGCACGCCGTCGTCGTCCTCCTCGGCGGTGCGCTGCAGGGCGTGGCGGCGCACCAGCCGGTGCAGGCGGTAGGTCTCCTCCCGGTCCTCGGTGACGAGCCCGACGGCGAACAGGTCGTCCAGGTCCGCGGCCACGTCGTCCCGGGGCCGCCCGGTGACCTCGGCGAGCGCCTCGACGCCGATCCGGACCCCGATGACCACGCCGACGACGCGGTACAGCTCCCGCACCGGCCCGGGCAGGTCGCCGTACACCTGGTCGAACGACTCCAGCACCTTCGCCTCGACCGACCCGTTGGCGGGCACGGCCCGGCGCAACTCGGTCAGCAGCCGCGACACCGGCCACGACGCCCGCAACCGCAACCGGCCCGCCGCGGCCTTGATCGCCGACGGGTGCCCCTCGTACGCGGCGACCAGCTCACGCGCCTGCTCCACCTGCGCGTCGACCCGCTGCGCCCCGCACAGCCTGCGCAGCAACTCGACACCGTCGTCCACCGACAGCGACTCCAGCGGGACGTCGAGCGCCCCGTCCGCGAGCAGGTCCTCCAGCGCGCGGTTGCCCGCCACCACGACCATGCTCCCCGACGAGTTCGGCAGCAGCGCCGACACCTGCCCGGCGTCGGTCACGTCGTCCATCAGCACCAGCAGCCGCCGCCCGGCGGTCATCGACCGGTACATCGCCACCCGGTGCTCGAACTTCGCCGGTATCCGCTGCTCGGGAACACCGAGCCCCTGCAACAACCCCCACGCGGCCTCGCTCGGCGCCCCGGCCCCCGGCCCGAACCCCACCGCCAGCACACCGTCGGTGAACAGGTCCGCCGCCGTGGCCGCGAACTGCAGCAGCAGCGCCGTCTTCCCCACCCCCTGCATCCCCCGCACGGCGGCCACCCCCGGCCCCACCCGGTCCACGGCCTCCGCCCGCGACCTCAGCTCCGCCAACGGGATCTCCCGGTTGACGAACGGCGAGGGCGGCGCCCCCGCCTGCGCCGGAACCGCCGGTTCCGCCTCCGGAGCGCCCAGGTACACGTTGTCGATGTTGGTCGCCTGCACAACGCCACGCGCCGACCCAGACATCTCATTGCGCGACGACGAGTTGTCCACCGCTGGTGACCCCCACAGTCCGAGGTGTGCGGCCTGCAACCCTAGTACGGACCGCGTACGGCCGCGCACGAACACGACGATCGGCGGTGGGGTGGGATCGAGCTTCTGCCTCAACTCAGCGGGCAGGTCACGCACCCGGTGCTTCACCGGGGGTGCGCAAGGACCTTCGAGATCTCCTGGACGGCGTCGGCGGGTTCGTCGGCGTTGAACCGGATTTGCGTGATCTCCCGCTTCTCCCCTTTCCGAAAGGTGAATTCGCGGGGGCGGTCGAGGGTGATGGTGACATTGGTGTGGGAGGTCACCGAACAGGCGATGGTGCCGTCGTCGACGTGGCGGGTGCCGAAACCGGGGCTGGTCCGGTTCTCGACGCGGACCGCGGCCACCGCGGACAGCGGAACGGCGAGGTCACCCAGGACAGCGGTGCGGATCAGCAGGACGTCCTCGCGCAACTCGTGCGGAGTGGTCCGCCAGGCGAAACCGAGACCGACGTACACCCCCACGGCGACGACCTCCAGGACCAGGTGCGGAACCGACCACGCGGGCGGGATCACCCGGGCAACCAGCAGCGCGGTGGCGACCTCCACCCCCGCGAACACGAACACCGTGCGCTGCGGCCCCGCCGAATGCGGTATGGGCGCACCCCCACGGGCCTGGACTCGACGCGTGGCCACCCGGAACAACGCCCCGAGGACGACCAGGACCACAGCGCGCCTTCGCGGCAGGAAGACCGGGCCACCGCTGACCTCATCCATCAACATCCCGCCCCCACACCGGTTGTCAACCACCTCCTGTTTACCACGGCGAACATCCAGTCCTTGGGTTCGCAGACGACATCCACACATCCCGCCACCCCACATCAAGCCTCGACAACAACGACTCCGCCGAATGCGGAACAACGCAGCCAGGTCGCAGTGGCTCGCTCTCCTGTGCGGACCGACAGGGACCTATTCGAGTTCCGCGCCGAACTCCTCGGCGACCTCGGTGATCGCCTCGGCGACCGCCTTGAGGAACCTGTTCTGGTCCCGGGAGGCCACGGCCGTCGGGATCGGCGCACCGTGGTCGTAGACGTCGTGCGAGATGATGCGCGCCCGGTCGTAGGTCGAACCGGCGCCACGCTGCGCGTATGCCCGCTGCCAGGCCAGTTGCACCTCGTCCTTGAGCCTGCGCCGCGAGACCTCGATCAGCTTCTGGGCGACGGCGTTGGTCAGCGTGTCGAGGGCCGCCTCGCGCTCGGCCTCGCTCGGCGGCTCACCGCCGGTCCACCGCACCGGGCGCTGCAGCATCAGGTAGATCTGGAATTGCAGTTGGAAGCTGAGGTCGGCAACCGGCATCAGGTTGTCGTAGCCCTCCTTCTGCCACCCCTCGGCCAGTCGTCGGCTCATCGCCTTGACGCGCGTCCAGTGCTCCTTGGGGGCATCCGGGTTGGATCGCAGACCCAACAGGCCCAGCCAGCGGTGGTGGAACGCCTTGGCCGCCTCGGTGACGGCGAGTGAGAGGTTCATGCGGTCGAACACCGGGCGGTTGGGGCCTGCGTCGGCCGCGCGCTCGGGGCGCGCCAGCAGATCCAGCAATTCCTCGAGTTGGCGGATCGTGCGCGCCCCGATTTTTCGCTGCGAGTCGAGCTTCTCGTGAATGCCGCCGACGAAGAACCGCGCCTTTTCGACGCGTCGACGCAGTACTCGCTCGGCCGACGGCGTGAGCTCCTCCCCGATGGCTTTCAGGACGTTGTCCACCGACCCCAGGACGTGTTCCTCCCGAAGCGGGAAGGTGGGGAGGTTGTCGCCCTTCACCTGGTCGAAATGCGTGAACACGATGTGCAGTTTGGTGGCGGTCCCGGAGACGACCATCGCCTTGAGGGCGGCCACCGGTGCGGCCTGCATCGGCTGCGTCGCGTTGTCGACCAGCAGCACCGCGTCGGCCTGCCGCAACTGCTCTTGGACGTGGGTGGAAAGCGAACTCACCGACTTGGCGGTGTGACCGAGCCCTTCCCCGTCCACCAGGATGAGTCGGAGCGGCGCGTCCGACCACTTGGGCTGGAAGGGGCCGCTGACCCGCAGCCCGTTGACCAACGGGGTCAGGAGACGCCCGAAGAGCGGCGCGTAGTTGCTGGAGAACCGGGTCACGACCCTCATGAAAGCTGCGCGGTCGTCAGCCTCCCACGACCACGAGACGGGCCAGCCCTGCCGGTTGCGCCGGAACTCCCCCACGTCCAGGGTCGCGAAGCGCTTCTCGATTTCATCGATGAGCGCGTCAACGACCCGGTGGAACTCCTCCGACTGCCGCAGGTCGGTGTCGAGGGCTTCCTCGATCAGCTCGTCGAGCACCCGCTCGTCGTCTTCGTCCGCCACGACATCTGCTCCGACCTCGTCGACGTAGCGCGTCACCATCTGCTTGACGGACGCGACGCACTCCGCCAGCACGCGCTCTGTCGCCTCGATGTCGACATGGCCGTACTCCCCGGGGTCCAATTCGACCCCGTCGACCCGGTCGTCGTCATCGATGTCG
Source organism: Actinokineospora spheciospongiae (assembly GCF_003182415.1). Taxonomy (NCBI): domain Bacteria; kingdom Bacillati; phylum Actinomycetota; class Actinomycetes; order Pseudonocardiales; family Pseudonocardiaceae; genus Actinokineospora; species Actinokineospora spheciospongiae. The sequence goes on from NZ_QHCP01000007.1 coordinate 370,148, forward strand.
TCATCCGGCAGGTCGTCGTCGACGACGTCCTCGTCGACGACGGTCGCCACTCCCGCACCGCGACCGAGGACGTAGCTGAAGCGAAAGCGCTGGTCTTGGTGGTCGAGCAGGTCAAGCGCGATCTTGGCATCGCTGCTGCCCTGGCGCGCGGACAACGCCGCACGTGAGACGTTCTCGGCCAGGTAGTCGATGACCTCATCGCGGGGCGCGAAGGTCACAACCGCGCGGTAGACCCGCTCCTCGGTCAGGATGAGCTCGGTGTCAGCCACCGTCGTCTTGGCGGTCGACGTCGAGGGGAATCGCTCGGTCTTCGGATCGGTACCCAGGATCTGCCGCACGAGCGTGGTCTTGCCCGCACCGGTCGTACCCAGCAGCAGCACCGTCCGGTAGCCGTCGGCGCTCGTCGGGAACGGAATCCGCTCCGCGCGCACACCGGCGAAGTCAAGTTGGACGGCCTCCAGGCCGTCGTAGAATATCTCGATCACACGAGCGTCGAAGCGGCCTGCGAGCGAAGTGCGAGCAGTCGCCTCCCAGAGCGCCGGAGTCCGCAGGATCTCGTTGAGCTGTTCCACCAAGCGCTCCGCTTCGCGCTCGTCGGTCGTGCTGAGCCCACGCCGGACGCGACGACCGGTCTTGCCGGTACCGACGTCCAGACGCGCGGGGTGCCGGAAGATGACCGACCACGCCTCGCGTCCCTGGTTTCGCCCTTTGGTGGCGGTGTAGAACTTCACGTTTGCACCCATGCGTCGCCTCCGTTGTTCCCATGGTGTACCGAACACAAGGGTAAGCGCGTGGAACCAAGCCCGTCAAGCCTTCCGGTACACCCTGGGAACAACGTCGAGCCCTGCTCCGTCCAGGCCGCGCACCCGGCGCCGGGTCGCAGCCGCCGTTGGCCGCCTCAGCGGTTCGCGTACCCGCATCAGCGACAGCCCCACGGGGCGAGCGCAAGCTGGTATCACGGTGTCATGGGGAATGAGGACTGGCCTCGGTGTGGGCGGGTCGACTCGGATGGTCGGCGGTGCAGGGGGATTCGCGGGGAGTACGCGGTGCGCCCGATCGAGGTGGCGGCTGGGGCCCCGCTGTGCCTGGCGCACACCGACGTCGGGCGGGTGGAGGCGATCCTGGCCCGGCTGCGGCCCGGGGGCGAGGTCGACCTGCGGGGCACCCGGCTGAACGCGGACCTGCTGCGCCGCGTCTTGGGCGGGGTGCGGTCGGAGGGGACTCCGGTGCTCGGCGATGCGAACTTCACCGAGGCGGTCTTCGCCGACGACGCGGACTTCGGCAGGACCGTGTTCAAGGGCGCGACCCGGTTCCACGGCGCGCGGTTCGAGCGGACGGCGCACTTCGACGAGGCGGTCTTCGAGGGGGATGTCACCGACTTCCGCGGGGCGCGGCTGCGGCAGGCGGCGTTCCGGTGGGCGCGGTTCGACGCCGACGTCGACTTCTCCGACGCTGTGTTCCACGGGGCGACTGTCTTCGCCGACGCGGAATTCCAGGGGGTGGCGCGTTTCGCCGGGGCGCGGTTCCGGCCGAATCCCGGGCAGCCGACCACAGTGTCGTTCACCGGGGCCGCGTTCGCCGCAGTGGCGGACTTCGGCCGGGTCTGGGCGTCGGACCGGGTCGGCGTCGACTTCACCGGGGCCTCGTTCGCCTCGGCCGACCAGGTCGGTCCGCTGGGGGCCGAGCGCGTCGTCATGGACCGGGTGGTCTTCGGTGCGGCGGTGACGGTCGAGCTGCTGGCGACCGCGGTGTCCTGCGTCCGCACCGTCTTCGAGCAGGGCGTCACGCTGCGGCTGCGCTACGCGCGGGCGAACCTGGAACGCGCCTCGTTCGCCGGGCCGTCCTCGGTGATCGGTGACGAGTCGGGGGCCGACACCGCGTTCGACCCGCTGCCCACGGCGCGGGAGTTGGACTTCGACAGCGGTGCGCTCGCGGACCTGGTCCGGCGCGATCGGAGCGACCGGCCCGAGCGCCTGTGGGCACCGTCGGTCACCAGCCTGCGCGGGGTGGACCTGACCAAGCTGACCGTCTCCGACGCCGACCTCTCCCGGGCGGCGTTCGCCGGGGCGAGCAACATCGACAAGCTGCGCATCGAGGGACGCAGCCGGTTCGCGCGGTCGCCCGGGCACCGGGTGCTGTCGTTGCGCTCGCGCAGGCAACTGCTGGCCGAGGAGGTCGCCTGGCGGGTCACCCGGCGGCGCGGGGCGGCTTGGCGCAAGCGCGCGGAGGAGATCGGGGACGAGCTCCGCCCCCCTTCGCCGGAGGCGCTGGCAACGCTCTACCGGTCGCTGCGGAAAGCCCAGGAGGACAGCAAGAACGAGCCGGGCGCGGCTGACTTCTACTACGGCGAGATGGAGATGCGCAGGCACGCGCCGTCGACGCTGTTCGGCGAGCGGGTGATCCTGACGCTGTACTGGCTGGTGTCCGGCTACGGATTGAGGGCGACGCGCGCGCTCTTGAGCCTGGCCGTGACGGTGGCGCTGGCCGCGGTCGCGCTGCACAGATTCGGGTTCGCCGCCCCGGGCCTGGGCTTCGGCGCGTCCGCCGTCTACACGACCGGGGCGGCGGTCTCCCTCGAACCCAAGCTGTTCGGGACGGTCGTGCTCACCTGGCCGGGTGAGCTGGTGCGAATCCTGGTCCGCCTGTGCGGCCCGCTGTTCCTCGGACTGGCGCTGATCTCGGTGCGCAACCGGGTCAAGAGGTAGCGCTCAGTCGTCGTCGGTCCCGCGCCCCAGGAGCCGGTCCCGGTGCCCGCGGGGCAGGTACTTGTTCACCTGCGTCTCGATGCTGTCGCGGGCGACCGGTCGCCGTGCGCGGCTGATCCCGCCGCGCAGGGGCATGTACGGGTACGTCCCGAACCACAGGGAGCCGTCCCCGCCCTGGCCGATCGCCCGGACCAGGTTCTCCACGAGGCCGTCCTTGCGGGTGAACGACCGCCACTTCTCACCGTCGTAGCGGCTCACACCGCCCGCGGTGCCGAACCACATCTTCTTGTCCGTGTCGATGAACATGGCGAAGACCTGGTTGTCGACCAGCCCGTCCTTCTTGGTCAGCGTGCGCCACACCGAGCCGTCGTACACGGCGACACCCTTGGTGGTGCCGAACCACATCCGCCCCTCCGGGTCTTCGAACATCGAGTAGACGCAATTCCCGACGAGCCCGTCGCCCTCGGTGAACCGCCGCCAGCGCCGACCGTCCCAGCACCCGACGCCCGCGCCCCTGCCACCGTCGTAGGTGCCCACCCAGACGCGGCCGCGGGAGTCCTCGAACACCTTCAGGATCTCCAGCCCGGGTGCTCCGCCGGGACCGCTGAGGCCGACCCACCGCGGACCGGCGCGCCCGATGCCCGCCCGGTCACCGACACCGTCGGCCCGGTACAGCCCGCCGCCGGAACGGGCGGCGCGCCAGCAGCCCGCCCAGAGGTTCTGGTGCCGGTCGATGGTGATGTTCAGGACGCTCTTGCCGGTCAGGCCCGCGTCGACGAACCGGCCGTCGTCGAAGCGGTTCATGCCGCCGTCGGTGGCCACCCACACCCGACCGAGCCGGTCTTCGCGGATGCAGGTCACGTTGTCGCTGGCCAGCCCGTCGCGGCGCCGGTAGGTCCGCCACCGCCCGTCGAAGACCCCGAGCCCGCCGCCCCAGGTGCCGACCCACACCCGTCCGGTCGAGTCGTGGAACAGGTCGTAGATCCAGTTGTGCGGCAGGCCGTCCCTGGTGGTCAGCGCGTCCCACTCGAAGTCGTCCTGGTCGTCGCTCTCCTCCAGGAAACGCCGCATCAGCTCGCGGACCTCGTTGCGCGCGGGCGGGCGCGACCACGGCCAGCGGATCAGCTCTCCCAACTCAGCTCTCCCCCCTGCTCCTGTTCCGCGCTGTGGCGGCGAGGTCGCGCAACAGGTCCTGGAGGTCGCGGACCTTGTCGGCTTCCTCGGCGATGGCGTGGAGGAACCGCTCCCGCTGTTCTTCCATGCGCTTCCTGGCCTGGTCGGGCGCACTGACCTCAGCCGAGGTGACGTCCTGCTCCAGCGAGCGCAGGCGCTCGTCGAGCCGCTTCTGCGCGGCCCGGTAGTCGGCCAGGCGGGTCTGCAACTGCCGCAGGGTCAGCGGTTGGCCGTCCTCCTCAAGACCGATTTCGCCCCGGTACTGGATGACCAACGCCTCCATCAGCGTGTAGTCGCGGCTCCGGTAAGCCGAGTAGGCGACTTCGAACTCCGAGAACTCCGCCTCCGAGGTGTCGGAGTGCACGTTCGGCAGGACCGTGCGCTTGAACTCGCGGACGATGCGCGCCTTCGTGGCCGCGTCGATCCGCTCGCCCTCGTACCCACCCGGCTCGGGTGCCGCCTCGGACCCCGCAGGCGCGGCGACACCGTCGAACGACCGCAGCGCCTCGTCGACCTCCGCCTTGATCTCGTCGGCGGTGTCGTAATCGCCCTGGGCGACCTTCTGCTGAATCCGCCGGTATTCCCGTTCCAGGCGCTTGCGCTGTTCCCTGACCATGAACAGCTCCGCCGCGGTGTTCACGACCTGCGAGCTGAAGAGGTCCTCGAACTCGCGCATCTTCACCGTCAGTTCGATGTAGCGCAGGAGCGCGGACACGACCGCGGTCTGCACGTCCTTCGTCTGGCGGACCAGTGTCGCGGACCCGCCGTGCTGGGATGACCTCCGCGATTCGGGGCTCATCCACCGACCATACGCCGCACGGTGGACGCACATCCAGCGTTGGCAGGATGAGGTCAGGCGCCGCTCCGCCGCGGACCTCCCACCGCTCGGGTGGCGGCCATCCGTTGGTGCGGTGTGTTTCGGCGGGTTCCCGCCTGCCTGTCAGGCGCGGGCCAGCGACTCCAGGTGGGCCACGACGGCGTCGACACCCGGGAGGGCCGTGGTTCGGCGCTGGGCGGTGGTGGTGGTCGCGCGGGTCTTCTCGTCTTCCAGGAGGTGGGTGACGGCGGCGGCGACCCCGTCGGGGGTGACGTCGGTGATGTGGTGGCCGAGGCCGAGGTCCTGGACGCGGGTGGCGTTGTGGTGCTGGTCGCCGAACTGGGGCAGGACGGCCATGGGGACGCCCGCGCGGATGGACTCGCGGATGCTGTTGTAGCCGCCGTGGGTGAGGAAGGCGGCGGTGGATTCCAGCAGGAGGGGCTGGGGGATGTGGTCGACGACGAGGACGTGGTCGCCGAAGTCGCTGTCCTCCGGGGGGAAGCCGCCGGAGGCGACCACGGCGTAGCAGTCCACTTTGGACAGGCCGTGGACGATGGCGCGGACGGTGTCGGCGGGGGACAGCATGTCCTCGGGGAGGTCGATGCCGAACTGCTCCATGTTGAGCACCACGGGCAGCGCCGTGCCGACCGAGGCCAGCACCAGGGGCTTGTCGCCGGGGATGGCGGCGAGGTCGGCGGGGAGGCTGCGGCCCCGGTCGAGGTCGGTGGGCTGGCGGTAGGCGAACGCCTCGGGCATGGGGAAGGCGCCGAACGAGTACTCGGCGGGCAGGCAGTCGAGGCGGCCGTGGCGGTAGATGGCGAACGGGTCGTCCTGGGCGGGCAGGCCGACCTCGTCGCGGCGTTCGTCGAGGGCTTCGACGATGCCCGCCGCGTCGGTGATGTTGCCCGCGCCGGAGGGGGCGGACACGTGCGGGACGCCCAGGGCCTCGGCGACCAGGACGGCTGAGAGTTCCGCGCCGTCGCGCACCACCAGTTCCGCGCCCCACTCCTCGGCCAGGGCGTGGGTGGTGTTGAACGTGGCGGTGACGTGCGGGCCGCTGGCCAGGGCGATCAGCGCCAGGCGGGGGTCGATGCCCTCGTCGGTGAGCACGGAGGTGCCCGCGGCGCGCAGTTGCAGGATGATCTGGGCCATGTCGGGCATGACCGGTTCGACGCGCAGCGGCTCGTCCTCGAACACCTCGGCGAGGTGGCGGGGCGTGGCCACCAGCACCTCGTGCCCGGCGTCGGCCAGGGCCCGCACCACCGGGAGCACGGCGCGGGCGTGCCCGTGGGAACCGGTGACGCTGGAGAAAACCTTCATGGTCGTCCCTTCCTGGGGGGTTACGCGGGTGCGGTGAGCGACTGCTGGGCGTGGCGGTGGCCGAGGCCGCGCCAGGCGATGCCCGCCTTGGCCAGCGCGTCGGGGTCGAGGTGGTTGCGCCCGTCGACGACGACCCGCCCGGCGAGGGCGTCGGCGACGCGGTGCCAGTCCAGGCCGCGGAACTCGGGCCACTCGGTGAGCACCACGAGCGCGGCGGCGTCCTTGGCCACGTCGAGCACGTCGTCGACCAGGGTGAGGATGCCCGCCGCGGCCAGCAGGTCGTGGGCCTCCGGCTGGTCGAGGGCCAGCAGGCCGGGGTCGTAGCCGACCAGGTCGGCGCCGCGGGCGTGCAGCACCCCGGCCACCGCCAGGGCGGGCGAGTCGCGCAGGTCGTTGGTGCCCGCCTTGAACGTCAGGCCGAGCAGGCCGATGCGCACCCCGGCCACCGAACCGCCGACCGCCTCGGCGACCTTGTCGGCCACGCGGTCGGCCTGCCGGTCGTTGGCGGCGATGACCGAGCGCAGGATGCCGAAGTCGAACCCCGCCGCCTCGGCCACCCGCATCAGCGCGTTGGTGTCCTTGGGCAGGCACGACCCGCCCCAGCCGGGGCCGGGGTCGAGGAACGACGGGCCGATCCGGTTGTCGCGGCCCATGCCCTCGGTGACGTCACCGATGTCGGCACCCAGGCGCTCGCACAGCTCGGCGAGGGAGTTGACGTAGGACAGCTTCATGGCCAGGAAGCAGTTCGCCGCGTACTTGACCATCTCGGCGCTGGCCGCGTCGGTGAGGACGGTGGGGGCGCCCAGGCCCGCGTACAGGGCCGACACCCGCTCGGCGGCGGCGCGCGAGCGCGAGCCCACCACGATGCGGTCGGGGTTGAGGAAGTCCCGAACGCCGCTGCCCTCGCGCAGGAACTCCGGGTTGGACACCACGGCGACGTCGTCGCGGCCGAGCAGGGCCGCGGTGCGCTCGGCGGTGCCGACGGGGACGGTGGACTTGTTGACCAGCACGCACCCGGCGGGCAGGTGGTCGCGGACCTCGGTGAGCACGGCCTCGACCGCGGTCAGGTCGGCGGTGCCGCCCTCGCCCATGGGGGTGGGGACGCAGAGGAAGACCACCTCCGCGTCGGCGGTGGCGGCCGCGGCGCCGACGACGAAGTCCAGGCGGCCCGCGGCCAGGCCCTCGGCGACCAGCTCGGGCAGGCCGGGTTCGAGGATGCGCACGTCGGCGCGGCGCAGCCGCTCGACCTTCGCGGCGTCGACCTCCCCGCAGGTGACCCGGTGGCCCAGGGAGGCCAGGCAGGCCGCGGTGGTCAGACCGACGTAACCGGCGCCGATGACGGCGACGCGATAGGAGTGCACGGTGAGCACCTTTCGCCTGCGCGGGAAGGAAATGGACAAACGCGGAGAAAGCCGCAACCGCGCCATTTCCAGACGCGGTCACGTTAACGAGCCGCGAAAAGGGCGGACAACCCCTAACGGACGCGGTCACAACCCCTCACAGACCCCCCGGAACCGCTGTGGCCGTTCTCCGGGAGCAATTCCCGGGGCGGCCTCCACCAGCACAGGCGTAGCGCGGGTGGACACCGATTTCGACACCGGTCGCACCGCTGGACAGCGCCGGGAACTGTGTTGATCACTTTCCGTCGTGGGCACTCACCTTCGGTGTAGCCCGGTCGGCGTAAACTCGGGACTAATCCCGCATGCGGAACAACTCAACCACCGAGCCGATGCGCGCCGCACAGCGAACCAGTAGCGTCTGTGTGCAGCAACTGCGAAATGCACAGGGACATGAGTGCTGCTCGCACGACGACGAGGGGTTGGCCGCTGTGATGCTCGACGCCTTCTTCAACGACGCGGGCGCCCCGTTCATCGCCTGCGCCGCGGTGGCGCGGGACCGGCTCGTCGCCACCCCCGCCGAAGGGGGTGTGCCCACGCCCGCGAGCACCGACGTCATCGTCCTGCAACTGCTGACCGGGGCGTGGCAGCCGGAAACCGTCGTCGAACGGCTCGTCGGGCAGCTCGCCGACCTGCCCGGCGAACCGCTGGCCCTGGTGGGCCACGCCGAGGGCGCCCCGCTGGCGCTGGCCGTGGCCGCCCGCCTGGAGCGGACCGACCGGACCGCGGCGCTGTCGGTCTTCGCCGCGTGCTCCCCCGCCCCCGGGACCGGGTCGGCCCCGCGGGTGGCCGCCCCCATTTCCGCCATCATCTCCGACAGCGGCCCGGTGCGGCCCACCGAGGCATTCGAGTGGCGCCGGAACACCACCGGGGAATTCCGCGTCGAGGTGTTCCCCGGCAACCACTGCCCGCTGGCCGGGAACCAGTGGGAAATCGCCGACCTCATCGCCGAGGGGCTGTACGCGCCCACGGGTGCCGGTGACGGCCGCACGGGCGCGAAGGGCCGCTGAGGCCCACCCGGATCTCCACCCTCGTCTCCACCCCGGGGCCGTTACCCCGCTTCCCCGCCACTGTCTACTGTCTGTGACGCCCGCGCCGAGGACATCCGGGAGACAGCCATGACGGCCAGCAACCTCGTCAACGCACTGATCGCCATCGCCGTCGTCGTGTACGTCGTGGTCAAACGTGCCATGTGGAGCGAGTTCGACCACCGCGACAAGGAGACGTGGGCGGGGCCCGCGACCATCGCCGCGGTCGGCCTGCTGCAGATGCGCCGCCTCGGCGACCAGCCGGTGACCGGGGTGGACATCACCTTCCTGGTCACCGGTGTCGTGCTCGCCCTGGTCACCGGCGCGCTGACCGGCTGGGCCATCCAGATCAAGTGGGAGCACGGCCGGGCCTTCCAGCGGATGGCCGCCAAGGCGATGGCGCTGTGGATCGGCTTCGCGGTGGTCCGGGTCGTCATCGGTGGCATCGGCCACTTCTCCGGTGCCACCCTCACCGCGGGTGGCGGGTCCATCCTGCTCACCGTCGGCCTGAACCTGCTGGCCCAGTCCGGTGTGGTGGCCCTGCGCACCTCCAAGCAACCGGTTCCGGGGCGCCGCTTCCACTGACCCGACCGGCCCGACCTCCCCGCCGCCCCGACCCGGTGCGAAGCTGTCCGCGTCGGGGCACCGGACGGGTGGGGGGCGGCTGGAAGTGGCGCAGGGGACAGCGGCGCAGGGGAACGTGGCGCAGGGGATCGCGACCGAGCAGGACGGGCCGCCGGGCGGCGAGCGCACCGGGGGGCGGTTCGAGCCGGGGTGGTGGCTGGTCCGCGTCCTTGGCAGCGTTTTCATCGCCGCCACGCTGGTGTCGGTGCGCCCGGGGGAGTTCGACGGCACCGAGTGGGCGGTGGTGGCGGCCAGCGCGCTGTGCTGGGTCGCCTTCGCCCTGCTCGACACCAGGTACCCCCGGTCGGCGGTGGTGGTGCTGGCGGTCAGTTCCGCGCTGCCGTCGGCGCTGACCGGGCCGGAGACCAACGGCAGCGCGGCGATCCTGGCGGGCATCACCCTGCTCGTGCTCGCCTCGCACATGACCCCGTCCGTGCCCGCCATCCTGGCCGCGTGCGGGCTGGACGTGGCGATCAGCGCCACGAGCTGCGCGCTGGCGGGCAGGCCGCTCGGGTCGACCGCGGCCACCGCGGCGGTGCTGCTGCTGGTCACCCTGATGGGCCTCAACCGCAGGCAGTACCGGGTGCAGGCCGAGCAGAACCGGCTGCTGGTCGAACAGGTGCGGCGCACCCAGCACGAGCGGGCCCGCGCCGCCGCCCTCGACGAGCGCGCCCGGCTGGCCCGCGAGCTGCACGACCTGCTGGCCCACTCCCTCGGCGCGCTGAGCGTCCAATTGGAACTGGCGGAGGCGCACCTGGAGGAGCGCGGCGACCTGGAGCACGGGCTGACCCACGTGCGCCGGTCCCGCGCCCTGGCCGCCGCGGGCCTGGACGAGGCCCGCGAGGCCGTCGCCGCGCTGCGCGCCGACGTCCCACCCCTGCCCGTGGCCATCGCCGCCCTGGTCGAGGGCTACCGGCTGGACCGCGGGATGCACGTCGACCTGGTCACCGAGGGGGCCGAGCGGGCGCTGCCGAGCGCGGTGTCCGTGGCGGTGCTGCGGGTGGCCAGGGAGGCGCTGACCAACGCCGCCAAGCACGCCGGGGGCACCCCGGTGGCGGTGCGGCTGAAGTATGGTGTCGGCGACGTCCGGCTGACCGTGCGCAACCCGCTGCGACCGGGGGACCCGGCGGCGACCCGGGGCGGCGGGTACGGCCTGGAGGGGATGCGCGAGCGGGTCGCGCTGGTGGGCGGAACGCTGAGCGCGGGAGCGGAGTCGGACGGCGACGGGCCGAGCTGGGCCCTGACGGTGGAGGTGCCTGCGTGAGCGAGGGAACCGGCGGCGCGGCCATCCGGGTGCTCGTGGTCGACGACCAGCACGTGGTCCGGGAGGGGCTGACCGCCCTGCTCGGCCTGGTCGACGGGGTCGAGGTGGTCGGCTCGGCCAAGGACGGGGCAGCGGCACTGGCCGCGGTGGCCCGCGACCGCCCCGACGTGGTGCTGATGGACCTGCGGATGCCCGGCGTGGACGGGGTGGAGGCCACCAGGCAGATCACCGCGCGCCACCCCGGCGTGGCCGTGCTCGTGCTGACCACCTACGCCGACGACGAGTCGATCGTCTCCGCGCTGGACGCGGGCGCGCGCGGCTACCTCACCAAGGACGCGGGCCGCCGGGAGATCGCCGCCGCACTGCGCTCGGCCGCTGTCGGGCAGTCGACGTTCGACCCGGCGGTGTCGCAACGGCTCATGGCGGCCCTGCGCCGGCCTGGGCCCGCACCGCAGCAGGCTGGGGCGCGGGGGGCGAAGCCGGACGGGTTGACCGAGCGGGAGTTGCAGGTGGTGGGGTTGATCGGGGCCGGGCTGAACAACACCGAGATCGCCGCGAAGCTGTTCATCGCGGAGACGACGGTGAAGACGCACATCAACAACGCGTTCGCCAAGATCGGGGCCCGGGATCGGGCCGATGCGGTGCGGTACGCGTACGAGCACGGCATCACCGGCGGCTGATCCGGTTGCGGCGGCGGCAAAGCGAAAGCCCACCGCCAACCACCTGCCCGGCGGCCAGCCACCCGAAACCCCACCGGGCGCAGCCGCCGCCCACCCCCGAACCGCAGGCCAGTCGCCCCGCCACGCCGAACCCATCGGGCGCAGCGAAAGCCGACCACCCCACCAACCGCCGGCCCGGCGCCAGAATGCCCGGGTGGGTGGATGTGCTTGGGTGGGGGAAGCGATCATGTGCAAGCCTGCCTGGGCAGTGGGGCACTCTTTTCGCCCCACTCGGTCACACCAGGCACATGATCGCTGTAGGGGCCCCGCCCAAGCAGATCCACCCACCCGGGCACGCCCCCAAAACGACCGGGCTTTTGACCAAAGGCACGGCCTTCGGTTGTGGGCAACGGCCTCCAAGGCCGGGGTGGGGCTATGAGCAGAGCTTGCGGAGTTCGCGCAGGTTGGAGCTGACCTGTTCGGCGATCTGGAGCAGGTCCCTGGCCTTGTCGGCGCGGGCCTCCATGATGGCGGCGTAGCCGCCCGCGAGCTTCTCCAGGATGCGCTTCGCGCGGTTGTCCTCGGTGCTCTGGGCCAGGCTGCGGAAGCGCTCGGCCTTCTCCCTGGCATCGCTGCGCATCTTCTCGGGGTCGCGGATGCTGGGAATCCAGTCCATGTTGCCCGCGGCCTCCAGGCAGACCGACGGGGCCTTCTCGTTCGCGCCCGCGGTGGCGCCGCCCGCCGCCGAGGAGTCGATCGGCTTGCAGCCGACCAGGAACAGCGCCGCGGCCGCCAGGGCCGCCACCACCAACGCACGCATGAGCACACACTCCTTTGTCCGTGACACGTCCCCGCCGGTGGCGGGCCTCGTCTGGTGGTGCGGTTGGCCCGCGGCGCACGGGGGCGCCGCGGGCCGGGGACCGGGCTACGCGGCCGCGGTCGCCTCCTGGCGGTCGCTGCCGGAGCTGAGGCGGGCCGAGCGGACCCAGGTGCCGACGGTGCGGACCAGGACCATCGTCATGGCCATCAGGACGAAGAACGCGGCCAGGCCCTTGGGCTCGATGCTGTTCTCCATCAGGAACTTCGCCACGCTGCGGCCGAAGGAGTCCACGTTCTCCAGCGCCCAGATGAACGCCAGACGGCCGAGCAGGACCACGAGCCAGATCAGCAGGTACGGCAGACCGGCGCGGGTGTAGGACTTGCCCTTGGCGTGGTCGCGCTCGACCCGCATCGTGGCCAGCAGGCCGAAGCCGATGCCGAGCCCGATGGCGGTGCCGATGGCGGCGGCGAGCACGTTGGGGGTGGTGATGCTCATGCCGCGCAGCACGTCCCAGCCGACGAACACCACGAGTGCCAGCGGCAGCAGGATCTTGATGATGCCGAACTTGTGCCTGCCGACCTGGGTGAACAACACGATCGCCAGGAGCACACCGCTGAGCATGAGCGCGTCGCGCATGCTGTCGCTCACGGGCCACCTCCAGTTTCCTCGTCGTGGGGTGTCACTGACAGTGCCCCTGAATACGGGATCGAGCCTAGGCAGCGGGGGCGTCCGGGCACTCCCCTCGGCGGTGGACTCGGTGGTGGAGATGCGGGGGCGGGTGGAGGGCGTTCTCCACCCCGGATCTCCACCCCGGAGCCGACCTTGGCCCGCGCGCCGGTCGTTACCGTCGACGGGGCCGGAACGAGGAGACCCGATTGATCAGCAGCCTGCCCAAGTGGGCGGCCCCCCTGACCAGCAGGCCGCCCCGCGTGTGGTTGCTCCTGCGGTTCGCGGGACTGGTCGTCGTCGTGGTCACCGTGCTGCGCGGGGACCCCGGTCAGAGCGCGACCACCACCGCGGTGCTGTGGGCGGCCGTCGTGGTCGCCGTGGTCGCGTGCGCGTGCTGGACCTTCGGGCCGCTGCGCGGGGTGCGCTGGTCGCTGGCGGCGATGCTGGTGGCGTTTGGGGTGATGATCGCCCTGGTGCCCGACAGCGCGGCCTCGGTGATGGGCGGCACCATCGCCTACTCGGCCGGGTTCGACCTGCACGTCCGCGACTCGGGGCGCATCGTCGCCGCCGGTTCCTCCGGCCTGGTCCTGGCGGCGCTGTTCCTGCACAGCAGCCCGGGGCGGCTGCTGCTGGTGCTGGTGTTCGCGCTGATGTGGTGGGCGGGCCTGAGCCACCAGCAGTACGTGGTGCGCGCCGAGCAGGCCGAACGGCTGCTGGCCGAGGGCAAGCGGGCCGCCGAGGCGTCGGCGACCGCGGCGGCGCTGGCCGAGCGGGCGCGCATCGCCAGGGAGATCCACGACATCCTGGCGCACTCGCTGGCCGCCCTGGCCATCCAACTGGAGGCGGTGGACGCCACCCTGGCCACGCACCCGGACGCCGAGACCGACCCGGTGCTGCGCGCCGCCGCCCTGCGGCTGGCCCGGTCGCTGCGGTTGACCAGGGACGGGCTGGTGGAGACCCGGCGGGCCGTGCACGCCCTGCGCGAGGACGCGGTGCCGCTGCCGGAACTGGTGGAGGCCCTGGCCGGGACCTACCGGGACGAGGGCGAACAACCGGTGCGCATCAGCGTCGTCGGCGAGCCCTTCCCGCTGTCGGCGCAGGCCGGGCTGACCACCTACCGGGTGGTGCAGGAGGCGCTGACCAACGCGCGCAAGCACGCGCCCGAGTCGGAGGTGGCGGTGGAGGTGCGCTACGGCGACACCGAGGTCGAGGTCAGCATCACCACCGCCCTGCCCGGCAGCGGGGCGGACCGGCCGCTGACCGGCACCGGCGCGGGCCTGGGCCTGATCGGCCTGCACGAGCGCGCCGAGCTGGCGGGCGGGCGGATGAGCAGCGGCCCGGTCGGCGGGAACTGGTGCGTGTCGGTGGTGATCCCCGCGTGAGCACCCCGGTCACCGTCCTGGTCGCCGACGACCAGGCCGTCATCCGCGAGGGCCTGGTGCTGCTGCTGGGCGCCCACCCCGGCATCGCCGTCGTCGGCGAGGCGGGCGACGGGGCGGGGGCCGTGCGCGAGGTGGCCCGGTGCGGCCCCGACGTCGTGCTGATGGACCTGAACATGCCCGGGGTGGACGGCATCACCGCCACGGCCGCCATCCGGGCCGAGTTCCCCGCCACCCAGGTCGTGGTCCTGACGACCTACGCCGACGACGAGTCCGCGTTGCGGGCGCTGCGGGCGGGGGCGTTGGGGTTCCTGACCAAGTCCGCGAGCCGCGAGCAGATCGCCCGTGCGGTGTTCGCGGCGGCGGCTGGGCAGGCGGTGCTGGACGGGGACGTGCAGCGGGCCCTGCTGGAGGCGGCTTCGCGGGCGCCCCGGGCGGACGCCGGGGTGGCGGCCCGGTTGACCGAGCGGGAGTTGGACGTGCTGGACCTGGTGGCTGCCGGGCTGAGCAATCGGCAGATCGCCCAGGAGTTGGCTCTGGCGGAGGCCACGGTGAAGACGCACATCAATCGGATCTACACGAAGACCGGGTGTCGGGATCGGGAGCACGCGGCGCGGTACTCGCGCGGCGGGCGGGTGTGACGCTGCTCGGCTCCGAGGACGAGTCCCCTCCGCGACGGAGGTCGGCCCGCGGCGGATTTCCCGCCGCGGGCCGACTTCCGTTGTGGGGTCAGGCCTGGGTGGTGACCCACTCGTGGACGCGCAGGGCGGTGGTGGCCGCGTGTTCGTCCATCATGGAGAAGTGGTCGCCGGGGGTTTCCTCGCTGGTGTGGTCGAGCTTCCAGGTGGCCCGCCAGGCGGAGTCGCGGCGCCAGGCGGGGAGGGGGTCGGCGGCGCGGAGCAGGAGGGTCGGGGTGGTGATGGGCTTGGCGTTCCAGGTGCCGAACATGTCGAAGTAGCCGCCCATCGCGGTCATCCTCAGGTCGCCGCCGACGCCGTTGTCCTCGCCCGCCATGCCGTCGGCGAGTTTGGGTTGGATGCCGTTGAAGACCTTCTGGTTGCGGGGGTAGGTGTCGATCAGGGCGAGGGCCGACGGGGGTGAGCCCAGGGTTTCCAGGTGTCCGGCCAGGGCGTGGGCGATGGGGCCGCCGGAGGAGTGGGCGGCCAGGGCGAACGGGGCGCCGCCGAGGTCGCGCAGGAGGGTGTCGGCCAGGGAGCGGATCAGGGCGTCGATGGTGGCGGGCATCCGCTCGCCGGGGAGGAAACCCGGCAGGGGCAGTGCCGAGACGGGCCGGGTGCCGCGCAGGGCGGCGGCGAAGCGGGCGTACTCGTGCGGGCCGGACATGGCCAGCACCGACGGCACGCACACCAGGGTGGGCACCTCCGCCGGTCCGGCGGCCACGGGGACCAAGGCCTGGGGCCTGCCCACCTCCGCCGGGTCGGTGAAGGTGGGGCGGAACGACGAGGCCATGACCAGCAGGCCGACGAACTCCTGCAGGCGCTTGGCGTCGATGGCCTTCTTCGCCATGGGGCCGAACGTGGACGCCTCGCCGACCGGGGCCCGGGTGGCGCCCGGCGCGTCGGTGACGAGCCCGGCCAGGTGTTCGGCCAGGGCGGCGGGGGTCGGGTGCTCGAACACCACCGTCGTGGGCAGGCGGACGCCCGCGGCGGCGCCGAGGCGGTTGCGCAGTTCGACGGCGGTCAGCGAGTCGAAGCCCAGTTCGGGGAAGGCGGCGGTGGGGGCGACGGCCTCGGGGCCGGTCATGCCCAGGACGGCGGCGACCTGCTCGCGGACGAACGCCAGGACCACCGGCCCGCGCTCGGCGTCGGGGACGCCCGCGAGCCTGCGGCGCAGCGCGTCCGCCCCGGCGGGGGCGGCGGTGGCGCGCTGGGGCAGGGCGCGGATCAGGCCGCTGAGCAGCGGCGGCACCCCGAGCGGACCGGCCTGGGCGCGCAGCGCGGGCAGGTCGAGCTTGACCGGGGCCAGCAGGGCGCGGTCGCGCACAGAGGAGTCGAGTGCGCCCACCGCGTCGAACAGGGACAGGCCCTCCCCGGTGGTGATGGCGCCGATGCCCGCGCGGGCGATGCGGTCGAGGTCGGCGTCGACCAGGTCGCCGGTCATGCCGCTGCGGTCGGCCCAGTAGCCCCAGGCCACCGACGTGGCGGGCAGGCCGAGGGAGCGGCGGTGCGCGGCGAAGGCGTCCAGGAAGGCGTTGGCGGCGGCGTAGTTGGCCTGGCCGGGGTTGCCGAAGACACCCGCGGCCGAGGAGAACAGCACGAACGCCGTCAGGTCCAGGTCCTTCGTGGACTCGTGCAGGTTGAGCGCGGCGTGCGCCTTGGGGCGCATGACCCGCTCCAGCGACTCCGGGGTCAGGTCGGTGAGGACCCCGTCGTCGAGGACGCCCGCGCTGTGCACGACCGCGGTCAGCGGGTGCTCGGCGGGCACCGAGGCGATCAGGGCGTCGACCGCCTCGCGGTCGGCGGTGTCGCAGGCGGCGACGGTGGCCGTGGCGCCGAGGTCGGCCAGTTCGGCGACCAGTTCGGCCGCGCCGGGGGCCGCCGCGCCCCGGCGGCTGGTCAGCAGCAGGTGCCGGACGCCGTGCGCGGTGACCAGGTGGCGGGCCACGAGGGCGCCGATGGTGCCCAGGGCTCCGGTGACCAGGACGGTGCCGCCGGGGGTGAAGGACCAGCCCGCGCCTTCCTCTGGGGCGGCGGGTCGGGCCAGGCGGGGGCCGTGCGCCGTGCCGCCGCGCACGGCGACCTGGGGTTCCCCGGTGGCCAGGGCGGTCGGCACGACCGCTTCAACGCCGGTGTCGGCTTCGAGGTCGACCAGGACCAGGCGGTCGGGGTGCTCGGACTGCGCCGAGCGCACCAGGCCCCACACCGCGGCGTGGGCCAGGTCGGTGGCGTCGCTGCCCGCCACAGCCACGGCGCCGCGGGTGACCACGGCCAGGCGGCGGTCGGCGGTGGCCGGGTCGGCCAGCCACTCCTGGAGCCGGGAGAGCACGAGCCCGGTCAGGGCCGTGGCCTCGGCGGCGGAACCCTCGGCGCTGGCGGGCACCACATGGGTGTCGACGGGGCGCGGGTCGGCGGCGCCCGCGGTCAGCGGCACCCAGTCGAGCTGGAAGAGGGCGTCGCGCAGCGGGGAGGCGGCGGGGACGAGCTGGTCGGGGGTGACCGGGCGGACGGCGAGCTGCTCGATGGTGGCCACGGGCAGGCCCGCGGCGTCGGCGACGCGCAGCGCCACTCCCCCGTCCACCGGGGACAGCCGCACGCGCAGCGCACCCGCGCCGGTCGCGTGCACGCGGACCCCGCGCCAGGCGAACGGCAGGCTCATGCGCCCGCTGTCCTCGGCGCCCGCGGCGGCGGTGGCGTGCAGGGCGGCGTCGAGCAGGGCCGGGTGCAGGCCGAACCCGGCCGCGGCGGTGTCCTCGGGCAGGGCGACCTCGGCGCACACGTCGGTGCCGTCGCGCCAGGCCGCGCGCAGGCCCTGGAAGACCGGCCCGTAAGCCAGGCCCGCGGCGGCGAGTTCGGGGTAGAGGCCGGTGACGTCGACCGGCTCCGCGCCGGGTGGGGGCCAGGCGGTGAGGTCGAAGTCGGGTGCGGCGGTGGCGGCGGTGAGGGTGCCGGTGGCGTGCCGGGTCCAGGGTTCGTCGTCGTCGGCGCGGGAGTGGATGGAGACCGGCCGGGCACCGGTGTCGTCGGGGGCACCCACGGTGATCTGCACGGACACGGCGTCGTCGGTGAACAGCAGCGGGGCTTCCAGGGTCAGGTCCTCGACCGCCCCGCAGTCCACCCGGGCCCCGGCGTGCGCGGCCAGTTCGACGAAGGCCGTGCCGGGCAGCAGCACCGTGTCCCAGACGGCGTGGTCGGCCAACCAGTCGTGCGTGCGCAGCGACAGCCGACCCGTCAGCAGCAGCCCGTCGGAGTCGGCCAGGGCGACGACCGCGCCGAGCAGCGGGTGGTCGGCGGCGCCGAGGCCGTAACCGGCGGGGTCGCCCGCCACCTCCGGGACGTCGAGCCAGTACCGCTGCCGCTGGAACGGGTAGGTGGGCAGGTCCACCAACGCACCCGAGGGCACAACGCTCGACCAGTCCACCGGGGCGCCGTGGGTCCACGCCTCCCCCAGACTGCGCACAACCCGGTCCAGACCACCCTCGTCGCGGCGCAGGCTGCCGACCACACCGGCCTCGCTGGCGGCGTCTTCGATCACCTCGGAGATCGCCACGGACAGCACCGGGTGCGGAGACACCTCCACCACCACGGCAGTACCCGGCAGAGCAGCACGCAGGGCGGCCTCGAACTCCACCGGCTCCCGCATGTTCCGGTACCAGTACTCAGCACCCATCCCAGCGGTGTCGAACAGCTCGCCGGTCACCGTGGAAAAGAACGGGACCTGCGAACTCGTCGGCAGAACCGGCGCCATGTCCGCGAGAAGCTGCTCCCGCAACCCGTCCACCTGCGGGGAGTGCCCAGCGGTGTCCACACCGGGGATGCGCCGGGCGCGGATACCCTCAGCCTCGAACTCGGCCACCATCTTGTCCAAAGTGGCCGGATCACCCGCGACAGCGCAGGAGCCGGGGCTGTTCACCGCAGCGACAGCGAGCACATCGGACCACTTGCCGATCCGCTCACGCACCTGGTCCGCCGGGGCCAGGACCGACGCCATCCCACCCTTGCCCGACAGGGTCAGCCACAACTTCGACCGCAGAGCCACGACCCGCGCCGCATCTTGGAGCGACAGCCCCCCGGCGATGTAGGCCGCCGCGATCTCACCCTGGGAGTGCCCCACCACCGCAGCAGGCTTCACACCGAACGACTGCCACACCCGGGCAAGCGAGACCATCATGGTGAACAGCACCGGCTGCACCACGTCAATGCGTTCCAACGATTCCCCAGTGCGCAGGACGTGCGTCACCGAGAAGTCGACGAACTCCGCAAACGCTTTCTCGCACTCCGCCACCGAAGCGGCGAACACCGGCGAGGAATCCAGCAGTTCCCGGCCCATGGCGATCCACTGCGAGCCCTGACCCGGGAACACGAAGACAACGCGGTCCCCCGGCTTGGCGGTGGTGACCTGCACGGTGTCGTCACCGGGCCACACCACGGAACGGAACGGGAACACCGACCGGTTGGCCAGCGTCCACGCCACGTCCGCCGGGTCGGCGGTGGTGCCGCGCAGGGCGGTGGCCCGCTCGTACGCGGCGGCCTCGGTGGTGCCGGAGACCGGCCACGGCGCCACCGCGCCCAGCGGCCGGGCGGGGACCTCCGCCCCCTCCTCCGGTTCCGCGTACTCCGGGGCCTGCTCGACGATGACGTGCGCGTTGGTGCCGGAAATGCCGAACGACGACACCGCCGCCCGGCGCGGCCGGTCCGCCTCCGGCCACGGCTGGGCCTCGGTGAGCAGCCGCACCGCCCCCGCAGACCAGTCGACGTGGGTGGACGGCTCGTCGACGTGCAGGGTCTTGGGCAGCACCCCGTGGCGCAGGGCCATGACCACCTTGATGATGCCGCCGACCCCGGCGGCGGCCTGGGTGTGCCCGACGTTGGACTTGAACGAGCCCAGCCACAGCGGGCGCTCCGGGGCCCGGTCGCGGCCGTAGGTGGCCAGGACGGCCTGGGCCTCGATGGGGTCGCCGAGCGGGGTGCCGGTGCCGTGCGCCTCGACGGCGTCGACGTCGGCGGTGGTCAGGCCCGCGTTGGCCAGCGCCTGGGTGATGACCCGCTGCTGCGACGGCCCGTTGGGGGCGGTGAGCCCGTTGGAGGCGCCGTCCTGGTTGACCGCCGAGCCCCGGATGACGGCCAGCACGCGGTGGCCGTTGCGGCGGGCGTCGGACAGCCGTTCCAACAGGACGATTCCGGCGCCCTCGGAGAACCCGGTGCCGTCGGCGGCCTCGGCGAACGCCTTGCACCGGCCGTCGGCGGCGAGCCCGCGCTGGCGGCTGATCTCGATGAACGACCCCGGGGTGCACATCACGGTGACCCCGCCTGCCAGGGCCATCCCGCACTCGCCCTGGCGCAGGGCGGTGACCGCCAGGTGCAGCGCCACCAGCGACGACGAGCACGCGGTGTCCACGGTGACCGCCGGTCCCTCCAGGCCCAGGGTGTAGGCGACGCGGCCGGAGACGACGCTGCCGGACCCGCCGGTGCTCAGGAACCCCTCGACGCCCTCGGGGACCGCCGGGAGCCGGGTGACGTAGTCGTTGTTGTTCATCAGCCCGGAGAACACGCCGATGCGGCTGGTGCGCAGCCCCGCCGGGTCGATGCCCGCCCGCTCGAACGCCTCCCAGGACACCTCCAGCAGCAGCCGCTGCTGCGGGTCCATCGCCAGCGCCTCGCGGGGGGAGATGCCGAAGAAACGCGGGTCGAACCCGGCGACGTCGTCGAGGAACCCCGCCTCGCGGGCGTAGCAGGTGCCGGGGGTGGCCGGGTCCGGGTCGTAGAGCCGTTCCAGGTCCCAGCCCCGGTCGGTGGGGAACGGGCCGACGCCGTCGCGGCCCTCGGCGACCATCCGCCACAGGTCCTCCGGCGAGGCCACCCCGCCGGGGTAGCGGCAGGCCATGCCGACCACGGCGATCGGCTCGTGCGCCCGCTCCTGCTCCTCCCGCAGGCGCTGGCGGGTCTGGTGCAGGTCGGCGGTGACCTGCTTGAGGAAGTAGCGGAGCTTCTCCTCGTTGGTGCTCGGCTTGTCCGCGTTGGACATCGTGGTCGGTCCCCTCGGGTGGCGCTGGGCGGTCGGGCAGGGCGGTCTCGCTAGGAGATGCCGAACTCCTTGCCGATGAAGTCGAAGATCTCGTCGTCGCTGGCCGACTCGATCAGGTCGGTGGTGTCGTCCGGGGCGGCGCCGTCGTCGCCCCACCTGGCGAGCAGGGCTTGCAGCCGGGCGGCCACCCGGGACCGGTCGACCCCCTCGCCCTCGACGGCGGCGAGCACGCCCTCCAGCCGGTCCAGTTCGGTGAGCACCGGCACCAGGACCGCCTCGGCGCCGCCGGGCAGGGTCTGGAGCAGGTGCTCGGCCAGGACCGCCGGGTTGGGGTGGTCGAAGACCAGGGTGGCGGGCAGGTCGAGGCCGGTGGCGGCGGTGAGGGCGTTGCGCAGCTCGACGGCGGTCAGCGAGTCGAAGCCGACGTCGGAGAACGCGCGGTCGGGGTCGACCTGCTCGGGGCCGCTGTGGCCGAGCACGTCGGCGACCAGGCCGCGCACCAGGGCGGTGAGCAGGGCGCGGCGCTCGTCCTCCGGCTTGCCCGCCAGGTCGCGCAGCAGGGCGTCGGCGTTGCCCACCCGCTCGGCGGTCCGGCCCGCCTGCCCGCGCACCAGGCCGTGCAGGATCTGCGGCAGGACACCGATCTCGTGGCCCGCGCGCAGCGCGGCCAGGTCCAGGCGGACCGGGACGAGCAGGGCGTCCTCGCCGCCGAGGGCGGTGTCGAGCAGGGCCAGGGCCTCGTCGGTGGGCAGGCCGGTGACCCCGGAGCGGGCCAGCCGCTCGCGGTCGCCCTCGGCGAGGTCGCCCGCCATGCCCCCCGCCTGCTCCCACAGGCCCCAGGCCAGGGAGACGCCGGGGAGGCCCTGGGACCGGCGGTGCGCGGCGAGGGCGTCGAGGAAGGCGTTGCCCGCGGCGTAGCTCGCCTGGCCCGCGTTGCCGAAGACGCCTGCGGCGGAGGAGAACAGCACGAACATCGACAGGTCCATGCCTGCGGTCAGCTCGTGCAGGTGCCACGCGGCGTCGACCTTCGGGCGCAGGACGCGCTCCACCCGTTCCGGGGTGAGCGAGGACAGCACGCCGTCGTCGACCACACCGGCGGTGTGCACGACACCGGACCAGGACCGCGTGTCCAGCACGGTGGCCAGGGCGGCCCGGTCGGCGGCGTCGCAGGCGACGACCTCGGCCTTGGCGCCCAACTCGGCCAGTTCCTCGACCAGCTCCCGCGCGCCCTCGGCGTCGGGGCCGCGACGGCTGGTCAGCACCAGCTCCCGCACCCCGTGCGCGGTGGCCAGGTGACGGGCCACCAGGCCCCCGAGGGCACCGGTGCCGCCGGTGACCAGGACCGCGCCCTCGGACAGGTCGGGGGCACCCGGGGCGATCGGCCCGGTGCGGGCCAGCCGGGGTGCGAACGCCTGACCGCCGCGCAGCCGCACCTGCGGTTCCCCGGTGGCCAAGGCGGCGAGCAGGGCCCGGTGGGACGCCTCGGTGCCGTCGGTGTCGACGAGGGCGAAGCGGCCGGGGTGCTCGGCCTGCGCCGAGCGCACCAGGCCCCACACCGGGGCGTTGACCAGGTCGGTGACCTCGTCGCCGACGGCGCCCCTGGTCACCAGGACCAGCGCGGTGCCCGCCGAGAGTTCGTCGGCCAACCAGGTGCGCAGCAGGTCGAGCGCGCCCAGTGCGGCGGCTCGGGCGGCGGCGGGCGAACCCGCTCCGGCGGGCAGCGGGACCACCACCACGTCGGGTGAGCCGGTCAGGTCGGTCGGGGCGGTGGTCTCGGCCGGGTCGAGGCCGAGCGCGCGGGCCAGGTCGTCGTCGCCGGGGGCGACCGCGACCCGGCCGGGGAAAGGCGCGGCGGCGGCGAGCGCCACCGGCCGCCACTCGACCCGGAACAGCGCGTCCGGGCCCGCTCCCCCGGCGGCGGCGAGCTGCCGGACCGGGACCGGGCGCAGCACCAGCCGCTCGACCTCGGCGACCGGTTGCCCGTGCGCGTCGGTGAGCAGCAGCCCCACGGCGTCGTCGCCGACCGGGACCAGCCGGGCGCGGGCGACGGCGGCACCGGGGCGGTGCACGGCCACACCGCGCCAGCTAAACGGCAGCCGGACATCGCCGTCACCGGCGGCGGGCAGGTCGGCGAAACCGAGGGTGTGCAGGGCGGCGTCGAGCAGGGCCGGGTGCACGCCGAAGCGCTCGGCGTCGGCCGACTCGGGCAGTTCCACCTCTGCCAGCACCTCGCCGCCGCTGCGCCACGCGCGCCGCAGGCCCTGGAACACCGGGCCGTAGGCGAAACCACCGGCCAGCGCCTCGGCGTAGAAGCCGTCCACGTCGAGGACTTCGGCGTCGGCGGGCGGCCACTCGGGGGCGGCGGGCGCCCCGGCGGGCTCGGCGGCGGCGAGCGCGCCCACGGCGTTGCGCACCCACGGGCCGTCCCCGACCCGGGAGTGGACCTCCACCCGCCGCTCGGCGTCGACGACCACGCGCAGCGCGACAGCACCGTCCTCGGGCAGGGCGAGCGGGGCCTCCAGGGTCAACTCCGCCACCCGGGGGGCGTCGACCTCGGCACCCGCGCGCAGGGCCAGGTCGAGGAACGCGGTGCCGGGCAGCAGCACCGAACCCAGCACGGCGTGGTCGGCCAGCCACGGGTGGGTGCGCAGCGACAGCCGCCCGGTGAGGACAACGCCGTCCGGCACCTCGACCACGGCACCCACGAGGGGGTGGTCGGCGACGACCTGACCGAGCCCGGTGGCGTCACCACCGCCGTCGTAAGACTCCAGCCAGAAGTGGTCGTGCTGGAACGCGTAGGTGGGCAGGTCCACGTGCGCGGTGCGACCACCGAAGAACGCGGCCCAGTCGACCGAGGTCCCCAGGGCATGGGCCTTGCCCAACCCGGCGACCAGGTTCACCGCTTCCGGCCTGTCCTTGCGCTGCAACGCAACCCCGCCCGTCAAGGCGGTCAACGACGCATCCGGACCAACCTCAACCAGCACCATGCCTTCGACCTGCTGGATGGCGTCGTGGAACCGCACAGCCCCACGCACCTGCTGAACCCAATACTCCGGCGAGGTCACCTCAGCACCAACCACCGGCACCTTCGGCTCACGGTAGATCACCGACTCGGCAACCTCACGGAACGCCGCCAGCATCGGGTCCATGTGCGCGGAGTGGAACGCGTGACTGGTGTTCAACCGCTTCGACCGGGGGAACTGCGCCGCCAACGCGAGCACGGCGTCCTCATCACCAGAGATGACCACCGACTCCGCGCCGTTCACCGCCGCGATCGACACACCCTCGGTCAGCTCGATCTCCGACTCTCCGACCGGGATCGCCACCATGGCACCACCACGCGGCAGGGCCTGCATCAGCGAGGCCCGGGCCGACACCAGCTTGCAGGCGTCCTCCAGCGACCAGACACCAGCCACATACGCGGCAGCCAGCTCGCCGATGGAGTGACCGACAAGCGCGTCCGGTCGCACACCCCACGATTCCAGCAGCCGCACCATGGCGACCTCGAACGCGAAGATCGCGGGCTGGGCGAAACCGGTGTCCCCAACGGGAAGGTCCGGGATGGACAAGTGCTCGGTGACCTCGTCCCACGCCTGGGCGAACACCGGGTACGTCTCGTACAGCTCACGCCCCATGCCCAGACGCTGCGAACCCTGACCGGTGAACACCAACGCCGTGCGGCCGGTGCCCGCGACACTGCCCGCCGGGGTACGCAGGGAGTCGAGCAGTTCGTCCCTGGTGGCGCCCACGACCACCGCGCGGTGCTCGAAGCGGCCCCGGCCCAGGACCAGGGTGCGGCCGACCTCGACCGGGTCCAGGCCCGGGTCGGCGGTGACGGCGGCGCGCAGGCGTTCGGCCTGCGCGGCCAGGGCGTCGGCGGTGCGGGCGGAGAGCACCCACGGCACCACCGGGAGCGGGTCGGCGGCCGGGGCGGGCTCGTCGGCCGGGGCCTCCAGGACGACGTGGGCGTTGGTGCCGCTGATGCCGAACGACGACACCCCGGCCCGCCGGGGCCGCCCGGTCTCCGGCCACGGCCGCGCCTCGGTCAGCAGCTCCACCGCGCCCCCGGCCCAGTCGACGTGGGTGGTGGGGGCGTCGACGCCGAGGGTCTGGGGGAGCACGCCGTGCCGCATGGCCATGATCACCTTGATCACGCCCGCGACCCCGGCGGCGGCCTGGGTGTGGCCGATGTTGGACTTCACCGACCCCAGGTACAGCGGCTCCTCGCGGTCCTGCCCGTAGGTGGCGAGCAGGGCTTGGGCCTCGATCGGGTCGCCCAGCGTGGTCCCGGTGCCATGCGCCTCCACCACGTCGACGTCCTGTGTGGACAGACCGGCGTTGGCGAGCGCGTGCTGGATGACCCGCTGCTGCGACGGACCGTTCGGCGCGGTCAACCCGTTCGACGCGCCGTCCTGGTTCACCGCCGAACCCCGGACCACGGCCAGCACCCGGTGCCCGTTGCGGCGCGCGTCCGACAGCCGCTCCAGCAGCAGCACGCCCACGCCCTCGGACATGGCGGTGCCGTCGGCGGCCTCGGCGAACGCCTTGACCCGGCTGTCGGGGGCCAAGCCTCGCTGGCGGCTGAAGTCGATGAACGTGTCCGGGGTGGCCATCACGGTCACCCCGCCCGCCAGCGCCAGGTCGCAGTCGCCGTCGCGCAGCGCCCTGGCGGCCAGGTGCAGGGCGACCAGCGACGACGAGCAGGCGGTGTCCACGGTGACCGCAGGCCCCTCCAATCCCAGGGCGTAGGCGACCCGGCCGGAGATGACGCTGGCCGACGCGCCGGTGCTCAGGTAGCCCTCCAGGTCGTCGGGCACGGCGGTCAGGCGGGCGACGTAACCGCTGTTCATGGCGCCCGCGAACACCCCGGCCCGGCTGCCGCGCACGGTCGCCGGGTCGATGCCCGCCCGCTCGAAGACCTCCCAGGACGCCTCCAGCAGCAGGCGCTGCTGCGGGTCCATCGCGAGGGCCTCGCGCGGGGAGATGCCGAAGAACGCCGGGTCGAACAGCGCCGCGCCCGCCAGGAAACCGCCCTCGCGGGCGTAGGTGGTGCCCAGGTGGTCGGGGTCGTCGTCGAACAGGGTGTCGGTGGCCCAGCCCCGGTCGGTCGGGAACGGCACCAGGGCGTCCGCGCCCCGGGCCAGCAGCCGCCACAGGTCCTCGGGGGAGGCGATCCCACCGGGGTAGCGGCAGCTCATCGCCACCACGGCCACCGGCTCGTCGGCCGGGCCGGTGCGCACCACCGCGCGGGCCTGGGCCGGGGCGCCGCCGAGCTGGTCGCGCAGGTGCGCGGCCAGGGCGGCCGGGGACGGGTAGTCGAAGACCAGGGTGGTGGGCAGGCGCAGGCCCAGGGCCGCGCCGAGCTGGTTGCGCAGCTCGACGGCGGTCAGCGAGTCGAAGCCGAGGTCCTTGAAGGCCAGCTCGGGGGACACGGCGTCGGCGGAGGCGTGGCCGAGCACCCCGGCGACGTGCTCGCGCACCAGGTCCAGCAGGGCGTCGAGCCGTTCGGCCGCCGACAGCCCGGCGAGTCGGGCCAGGGTGGCGGTGCCGTCGGCGGTGGTGGACGCGGCCCGGCGGGTGGGCCGGACCAGGCCGCGCAGCAGCGCGGGCACCGCGTCGGCGGCGGCGGCGCGCACGGCGGCCAGGTCGAGCTTGACCGGGACCAGCAGCGCCCGGTCGGCGACGAGGGCCGCGTCGAACAGGGCCAGGCCCTCCTCGGAGGACAGCCCGCCCGCCCCGGCGCGGGCCATCCTGGCCACGTCGGCGTCGGCGAGGTGCCCGCTCATGGCGCTGCGCTGGGCCCAGTAGCCCCAGGCCAGGGACACCCCGGGCAGCCCGGCGGCGCGGCGGCGGGCGGCCAGGTCGTCGAGGAAGGCGTTGGCGGCGGCGTAGTTGCCCTGGCCCGCGCTGCCGAACACCCCGGCGGCGGAGGAGAACAGGACGAACGCGGCCAGGTCGAGGTCGCGGGTCAGCTCGTCGAGCAGCAGGGCCGCGTCGACCTTGGGGCGCAGCACCCGGGCGACCCGCTCGGCGTCGAGGGATTCCACGGTGCCGTCGTCGAGCACGCCCGCGCTGTGCACGACCACCGTCAGCGGGTGCGCGGCGGGCACCCCGGCCAGCAGCGCGGTCAGCGCCGCCCGGTCGGCGGTGTCGCAGGCGGCCACGGTCACCTCCGCGCCCAGGGCGCGCAGCTCGGCGGCCAGTTCGGCGGCACCCTCGGCGTCGGGGCCGCGACGGCTGGTCAGCAGCAGGTGGCGGACGCCGTGCACGGTGACCAGGTGGCGGGCCACCAGCGCACCGAGCGCGCCGGTGCCACCGGTGACCAGGGCGGTGCCGTCCGGGTCCAGGGCGGGCGAGGTGGCGCCGTCGGCGACGCGGGCGCGCGCCAGCCTGCGGGCCAGCACCTGCCCGTCGCGCAGCAGCAGCTCGGGTTCCCCGGTGGCCAGGGCAGCGGCGACCAGCCCGGCGGCGGGAGCGGCGCCCCGCACGTCGAGCAGGACGAACCGGCCGGGGTGCTCGGACTGGGCAGCGCGCACCAAGCCGTGCGCGGCGGCGTGGGCCGGGTCGTCGGCGGAGCGGGTGAGCAGGACCAGGGGCAGCTCGGGGGGCTGCTCCCCCACCAGCCACGACTGGAGCCTGTCCAGCACGGCGGTGGTCAGGGCGGTCGGGTCGAGGCCGGTGGGCACCTCGTGCACCTCGGCCTCTGCGGTGGTGTCGGGCACCGGCACCGGGGTCCAGTCCACCTGGAACAGGGAGTCGCGGACCACGGCGGCGGTGGCCCCGGCGGCGAGCTGGTCGGCGGAGGCGGGCAGCAGCACCAGCGAGTCCACGGCGGCGACGGGACCACCGGCGCCGTCGGCCACCCGCAGGGCGATCCCACCGTCGACCGGGGACAGCCGCACGCGCAGCGCGGGGGCACCGGAGGCGAACAGCCGCACCCCGGTCCAGGCGAACGGCAGGCGCACCACCCCGGGCTCGTGGTCGCCGAACCCGCCGAGGCCCATGCCGTGCAGGGCGGCGTCGAGCAGCGCCGGGTGCAGGCCGAACCGGGTGGCCTCCTCGCGGTGCGCCTCGGGCAGGGCGATCTCGGCGCACACGTCGGCACCGTCGCGCCACGCGGCCCGCAGACCCTGGAACGCCGGGCCGTAGCCGAGGCCGATCCCGGACAGCTCGGTGTAGAGGTCCTTCGTGGACAGTTCTTCGGCGCCGGGCGGGGGCCAGGTGGTGAAGTCGAAGTCGGGTGCGGCGGTGGTGACGGTGACCGTGCCGGTGGCGTGCCGGGTCCACGGGCCGTCTTCATCGGCGCGGGAGTGGATGGCCACCGACCGGGCACCGGTGCTGTCAGGGGCGCCCACGGTGATCTGCACGGACACGGCGTCGTCGGCGAGCAGGAGCGGGGCTTCCAGGGTCAAGTCCTCGATCGCCTCGCAGCCCACCCTGGCCCCGGCGTGCGCGGCCAGTTCGACGAAGGCCGTGCCGGGCAGCAGGACATTGCCCCAGACGGCGTGGTCGGCCAGCCACGGGTGCGTGCGCAGCGACAGCCGACCCGTCAGCAGCAGGCCGTCTGAGTCGGCCAGGGCGATCGCGGCACCCAGCAGGGGGTGGTCGGCGCCGAGTTGCCCGTAGCCGGACGGGTCGCCGATGACAGCGGGGGCGTCGAGCCAGTACCGCTGCCGCTGGAACGGGTAGGTGGGCAGGTCCACCAACGCACCCGAGGGCACAACGGCCG
The DNA here is from genome assembly GCF_003182415.1 of Actinokineospora spheciospongiae. Lineage (NCBI taxonomy): Bacteria > Bacillati > Actinomycetota > Actinomycetes > Pseudonocardiales > Pseudonocardiaceae > Actinokineospora > Actinokineospora spheciospongiae. Next base: position 398,434 of record NZ_QHCP01000007.1, read on the forward strand.
ACCAGTCGACGGGGGCGCCGTGGGCCCACGCCTCCCCCAGACTGCGGACAACCCGATCCAGTCCGCCCTCATCGCGGCGCAGGCTGCCAACAACACCAGCTTCAACGCCGGCGTCCTCGATCACCTCGGAAATCGCCACGGACAGCACGGGGTGCGGAGACACCTCCACCACCACAGCCGTGCCCGGCAGCGCGGCACGCAGAGCCGCCTCGAACTCCACCGGCTCCCGCATGTTCCGGTACCAGTACTCGGCATCCATCCCGGCGGTGTCGAACAGTTCGCCGGTCACCGTGGAGAAGAACGGGACCTGCGCGGTGACCGGGCGAACCGGCGCCATGTCCGCCAGAAGCTGCTCCCGCAGTTGATCCACCTGCGGCGAGTGCCCAGCGGTGTCGACGCCGGGAATCCGCCGAGCCCGAATGCCCTCGGCCTCGAACTCCGCGACCATCACATCCAGCGTGGCCGGATCGCCCGCGACAGCACAGGAACCCGGGCTGTTCACCGCAGCGACGGCGAGCACATCGGACCACTTCTCGATCCGCTCGCGCACCTGATCGGCGGGAGCGAGAACCGACGCCATCCCACCCTTGCCCGACAACGTCAGCCACAGCTTCGACCGCAGAGCCACCACACGCGCCGCATCCCGCAGCGAAAGACCCCCGGCGATGTACGCGGCAGCGATCTCACCCTGCGAGTGGCCCACCACCGCAGCAGGCTTCACACCGAACGACTGCCACACCCTCGCCAGAGACACCATCATGGTGAACAGCACCGGCTGCACCACGTCAATGCGCTCCAACGACTCACCAGTGCGCAGGACGTGCGTCACCGACCAATCGGTGAACTCCCCAAAAGCTTCCTCGCACTCCGCCACCGAAGCGGCGAACACCGGCGAGGAATCCAACAACTCCCGGCCCATGGCAATCCACTGCGACCCCTGACCGGGGAACACGAAGACCACCCGGTCCCCGGGCTTGGCGGTGGTGACCTGCACGGTGTCGTCGCCGGGGAGCAGGACGGCGCGCTGGGGGAAGGCGGTGCGGCGGGACAGGGTCCAGGCCACGTCCGCCGGGTCGGGCGCGGTGGCGGCGCGGGTCTCGGCCAGTGCGGCGGCCTGAGCGCGCACGGCGTCGGCGGTGCGGGCGGACAGCAGCACCGGAACCGGCCCGGCGGGGGCGGGAGCGGCTTCCTCGGTGGGCTCGTACTCGGGGACCTGCTCCAGCACCACGTGCGCGTTGGTGCCGCTGAGGCCGAACGACGACACCCCGGCCCGGCGGGGCTGGTCGGCGTCGGTGTCCCACGGCCGCTGCTCGGTGAGCAGGGCGACCCCGCCGGAAGACCAGTCGACCTTGGTGGAGGGCCGGTCGACGTGCAGGGTCCTGGGCAGCACCCCGTGCCGCATCGCCATGATCATTTTGATCATGGCGGCGGCGCCCGCTGCGGCCTGGGTGTGGCCGAGGTTGGACTTCACCGAGCCCAGCCACAGCGGTCGCCCGGCCGGGCGGTCCTGGCCGTAGACGGCCAGCAGGGCCTGCGCCTCGATCGGGTCGCCCAGGGTGGTGCCGGTGCCGTGCGCCTCCACGGCGTCGACCTGGTTCGGCGAGAGCCGGGCGGCGGTGAGGGCCTGGCGGATGACCCGCTGCTGCGACGGCCCGTTCGGGGCGGTGAGGCCGCTGGAGGCGCCGTCCTGGTTGACCGCCGTGCCGCGCACGACCGCCAGCACCCGGTGCCCGTTGCGGCGGGCGTCGGACAGCCGCTCCAGCACCAGCACGCCCGCGCCCTCGGAGAACCCGGTGCCGTCGGCGGCGTCGGCGAACGCCTTGCAGCGCCCGTCGGGTGCCATGCCGCCCTGGCGGCTGAACTCGACGAAGGTCTCCGCCGTGGCCATCACGGTGACCCCGCCCGCCAGCGCCAGCCCGCACTCACCCTGGCGCAGCGCCTGCGCGGCCAGGTGCAGGGCCACCAGCGACGACGAGCACGCGGTGTCCACGGTGACCGCCGGACCCTCCAACCCGAGGGTGTAGGCGACGCGGCCGGAGGCGATGCTGCCGGAACTGCCCGTACCCAGGTAGCCCTCGACGCCCTCGGGCACCGAGGTCAGCCGGGACACGTAGTCGTTGGTATTCATCAGGCCGGTGAAGACCCCGGTCCGGCTGCCGCGCAACGACTCGGGGTCGATGCCCGCGCGCTCGACGGCCTCCCAGGAGACCTCCAGCAGCAGCCGCTGGTGCGGGTCCATCGCCAGCGCCTCGCGCGGGGAGATGCCGAAGAACGCCGGGTCGAAGTCGGCGACGTCGTAGAGGAAGCCACCCTCGCGCCCGTAGGAGGTGCCCGGCCGCAGGCGCTGCGGGTCGAAGATGCCCTCGACGTCCCAGCCCCGGTCGGTGGGGAACCCGCCGATGCCGTCGGCGCCCTCGGCGACCACGCGCCACAGGTCCTCCGGCGAGTGCACCCCGCCCGGGTAGCGGCAGGCCATGCCCACCACCGCGATCGGCTCGCGGTCCCTGGCCTCGACCTCGCGCAACCGCTGCCGGGTCTCCCGCAGATCGGTCGTCGCACGCTTGAGGTAGTCGAGGTACTTCTCTTCGTTCACCACCGGGGGTCAGCTCCCTCTGGGACGGGGCGGGCCGGGCTCATGAGGTCTCCAGCTCCGTGTCGAGCAGGTCGAAAAGTTCTTCCGCGGTGGCGGACTCCACCCCGCCCGCGGCGGCGGCCGAGGGGCCGTTCCACGTGGCGAGCAGGCCGCGCAGCCGCTCGGCGACACCCGCGCGCTCGGCGTCGTCGGCGGGGACCACCGCGGACAGCAGGGCGGCCAACCGGTCCAGCTCGGCGTAGGCGGTCAGGGCGCCGGTGGCGGTGCCCTCACCCAGTTCGTCGCGCAGGTGCCCGGCCATGGCGTCCGGGGTGGGGTAGTCGAAGACCACCGTGGTGGACAGCCGCAGGCCGGTGGCCACGCCGAGCTGGTTGCGCAGCTCGACCGCGGTCAGCGAGTCGATGCCCAGCTCCAGGAAACCCCGGCCCGGCTCGACCGCCTCCGGCCCGGCGAAGCCGAGCACGGCGGCGACCTCGGCGCGGACCAGGCCGACCAGCAGCGCGGTGCGCTCCTCGTCGGACTTGCCCGCCAGCGCGGCCAGCAGGGCGGAGGCGTCGGTCTCGGCGGCGGCGGCGCGGGCGGCCCGGCGGGGGGCGCGGACCAGGCCGGACAGCACCGGCGGGATGGTGGCCCCGCGCGGGGCGGTGGCGGCCACACCCATCGGCACCAGGTGCGCCGCGTCGGCGGCCAGCGCCGCGTCGAACAGGGCCAGGCCCTGGTCTGCGATCAGCGGGACGACACCCGCCCGGCTCATCCGGCGCCGGTCGGCGTCGGCGAGGTCGGCGGCCATGCCGTCGGCGTCGGCCCAGGCACCCCAGGACAGCGACACCGCGGGCAGGCCGAGCGACCGCCGGTGCACGGCCAGGGCGTCGAGGTAGGCGTTCGCGGCGGCGTAGTTGGCCTGGCCGGGGCTGCCGAGCACCCCCGCTGCGGAGGAGAACAGCACGAACGCGGCCAGGTCGAGGTCGCGGGTCAGCTCGTGCAGCACCCGGGCGGCGTCGGCCTTGGGGCGCAACACCCGTGCCACCCGCTCGGGGGTCATGGCGGCCAGGACACCGTCGTCGAGCACACCCGCGGCGTGCACGACGGCGGTGAGCGGGCGGGTGGCGGGCACGGCGGCCAGCAGCGCGGCCACGGCGACCCGATCGGCGGCGTCGCAGGCGACCACCTCGGCGTCGGCGCCCAGTGCGGCCAGTTCGGCGACCAACTCGGGAGCACCGGCGGCGGCCGGGCCACGGCGGCTGGCCAGCACGAGGTGCCGGACGCCGTGCGCGGTCACCAGGTGGCGGGCCACCAGCCTGCCCAGGGAGCCGGTCGCCCCGGTGAGCAGCACGGTGCCCGCCGGGTCGAACGCGGCACCCGCCGAGTCGAGCCCGATGCCCGCCAGGTCGAGCGCGGCGGCCGGCGAGGCAAGCCCGGCACCCGCCGGATCGAACCCGGCCCCCGCTGAGCCGAACCCGGCGCCCGCCGGATCGAGCCCGGTGCCCGTCGGGGCGGGCGGGCCGTCGTTCGCGGGTGTGGCGGTGCGGACCAGCCGGGGGGCCAGCGCCCGGCCGCCGCGCAGGGCGAGTTGGTGTTCGCCGCCCGCGATGGCGGGGAGGAGCAGGGTCAGGGACCGGGGGTCGTCGTCGGTGTCGACCAGGACGACCCGGTCGGGGTGTTCGGACTGGGCGGAGCGGACCAGGCCCCACGCCGCGGCCGGGGCCGGGTCGGCGATGGTGTCGCCGTCGGCGGCGGCGACCGCGCCCCGGGTGAGCAGGACCAGGCGGGCGCCCTCGGGGCGGTCGCCGTCCAGCCAGCCGCGCACCAGGTCCAGGGCGACGGTCGCGGCGGTGCGCGGGTCGTCGGTGGGGTCGAGGTGGACGAGGACCGGGACGGCGTCGGTGAGCGGGGGCAGGGATGCGAGGTCGGCGTGCGTGGTCACCTCGACACCCGCAGCCTTGAGCGCCCCCGGCAGGTCGAGGGCACCGGTGCCGACGACGACCGCGGCGGGAGCCGGGGCGGCGGTGGCGGCGGGCACCCAGTCCAGGCGCAGCAGCGCGGCCCCACCCCGGTCGGCGGCGGTCAACTGCTCGACCGACACCGGGCGGGTCGCCAGGGAGGCCACGGTGACCACGGGGGCACCCGCCGGGTCGGCGACGTCCACCCGGACCGCGTCGGCACCCGTCATGGTGACCCGCACCCGGGCGGCGGTGGCGCCCGCGGCGTGCAGGGTCACCCCGGTCCAGGCGAACGGCAACCGGGCGGTGTCGATGTCGCTGCCGGGGGTGGCCGCGGTGAGGCCGATGGTGTGCAGGGCCGCGTCGAGCAGGGCCGGGTGGACGCCGAAGCGGGCCGCGTCGGCGCGGTGCTCCTCGGGCAGGGACACCTCGGCGAAGACCTCGTCGCCCCGCCGCCACGCCGCGCGCAGGCCGCGGAAGGCGGGCCCGTAGTCCAGGCCCAGGTCGGCCAGTTCCGCGTACAGGGTGCCGGTGTCGACCGGGTCGGCGCCGGGCGGTGGCCAGGCGGTCAGGTCGGCGGGGGCGGTTCCGGTGCCCTCGGCGAGCAGGCCGGTGGCGTGGCGGGTCCACGGCACGTCGGCGTCGGCGCCCGCCGGGCGGCTGTGCACGTTGACCGCGCGCGCCCCCGATCCGTCCGGTCCGGCCACGCCGACCCGCAGGTCGACCGCGCCGTCCCCGGGCAGCACCAGGGGCGCCTCCAGGGTCAGTTCGACCAGTTCGGCGGCGCCGACCTCGTCGCCCGCCCGGACGGCGAGGTCGACCAGGGCGGTGCCGGGCAGCAGGACCGCGCCGTGCACGGCGTGGTCGGCCACCCAGGCGTGGTCGCGGGCGGCGAGCCTGCCGGTGAGCACGAGCCCGTCGGTGTCGGGCAGGGCCACGGCAGCACCGACCAGCGGGTGGTCGGCGCCCGCCAGGCCGTAGCCCCGGGCACCGGCGGCCCCGGCGGCGGGCGGGAACAGCCAGTAGTGGTCGTGCTGGAACGCGTAGGTGGGCAGGTCCACCCGCGCCCCCCGGCCACCGAAGAACGCCGCCCAGTCCACCGGGGTCCCCGCCGCGTGGGCCTTGCCCAACCCGGCCACCAACGCGACCGCCTCGGACCTGTCCCTGCGCTGCAACGCAACCCCACCGGTCAACGCCGTCAGCGAAGCATCCGGCCCGACCTCGACCAACACCATGCCTTCGACCTGTCGCACAGCGTCGTGGAACCGCACGGCTCCACGAACCTGCTGCACCCAGTACTCCGCCGAAGTCACCTCAGCACCGATCACCGGCACCTTCGGCTCGTTGTAAGCCACCGACTCCGCAACCTCGCGGAATGCCTCCAGCATCGGGTCCATGTGCGCCGAGTGGAACGCGTGACTGGTGTTCAACCGCTTCGAGCGCGGGAACTGCGCCGCCAACGCGAGCACGGCGTCCTCATCACCGGAGACAACCACCGACTCCGCGCCGTTCACCGCAGCGATCGACACACCCTCGGTCAGCTCGATCTCCGACTCTCCGACTGGGATCGCCACCATCGCACCACCCCGGGGCAGCTCTTGCATCAGCGAGGCCCGAGCCGACACCACCTTGCAGGCGTCCTCCAGCGACCACACCCCAGCCACATACGCGGCAGCCAACTCACCGATGGAGTGACCCACGAACGCATCCGCCCGCACACCCCACGACTCCAACAACCGCACCGTGGCGACCTCGAAGGCGAAGATCGAGGGCTGAGCAAACCCGGTGTCTTCAACCGGCAAGTCCGGAATGGACAGGTGCGCGGTCACCTCGTCCCACGCTTGAGCGAACACCGGGTACGTCTCGTACAGCTCACGACCCATGCCGAGCCGCTGCGAACCCTGACCGGTGAACAGCAGCGCCGTCTTCCCCGACCCGGCCACCACTGGCGAGAGGGAACCCAGCCCGGCGAGCAGTTCCGCCCGGGAGGAACCCACCACCACCGCGCGGTGCTCGAAGCGGGCCCTGGTCTCGGCCAGGGAGCGGCCCAGGGAGACCGGGCCCAGGTCGGGGTGTTCGGTGGCGAAGGCGGCCAGCCGCTCGGCCTGGGCGAGCAGGGCGGCGCGGCTGCGGGCGGAGAGCACCCACGGCACCGCGCCGGGCTCGTCCGGCTCGGCGGGCGCGGGGGCCTCGGCGACGTGCTCGATGACGGCGTGCGCGTTGGTGCCGCTGACCCCGAACGACGACACCGCCGCCCGCCGGGGCCTGCCGGTCTCCGGCCACGGCCGGGACTCGGTCAGCAGCTCGACGGCGCCCTCGGACCAGTCGACGTGCGGGGAGGGCTGGTCCACGTGCAGCGTCTTGGGCAGCACCCCGTGCCGCATCGCCTCGACGACCTTGATCACCCCGGCGACCCCGGCGGCGGCCTGGGTGTGGCCCAGGTTGGACTTGATCGACCCCAGCCACAGCGGCTCGGTCCGGTCCTGCCCGTAGGTGGCGAGAACGGCCTGCGCCTCGATCGGGTCGCCCAGCGTCGTCCCGGTGCCGTGCGCCTCCACCACATCGACGTCGCGAGTGGACAGACCGGCACTGGCGAGCGCCTGCCGGATCACCCGCTGCTGCGACGGTCCGTTCGGCGCGGTCAGCCCGTTCGAGGCGCCGTCCTGGTTCACCGCAGAACCCCGGACCACGGCCAGGACCTGGTGCCCGTTGCGGCGGGCGTCCGACAGCCGCTCCAGCAGGAGCACACCAACGCCCTCGGACCACCCGGTGCCGTCGGCGGCAGCCGCGAACGGCTTGCACCGGCCGTTGGGGGCCAGACCGCGCTGGCGGCTGAAGTTGATGAACGTGTCGGCGGTGGCCATGACGGTCACCCCGCCCGCCAGCGCCAGGTCGCACTCCCCCTGCCGCAGCGACTGCGCGGCCAGGTGCAGCGACACCAGCGACGACGAGCACGCGGTGTCCACGGTGACCGCAGGGCCCTCGAACCCGAAGGTGTAGGCGACCCGGCCGGACACGACGCTGCTGGAGGCACCCGTGCCGAGGAAGCCCTCGATCTCGTCGGGCACGTCGGCCAGGCGGGCGGCGTAGTTGTGGTACATCACGCCCGCGAACACCCCGGTCCGGCTGCCGCGCAGCCCGGCCGGGTCGAGCCCGGCGCGCTCCAGCACCTCCCAGGAGGTTTCCAGGAGCAGGCGCTGCTGCGGGTCCATCGCGTACGCCTCGCGGGGCGAGATGCCGAAGAACACCGGGTCGAACTCGGCGGCGCCCGCCAGGAACCCGCCCTCCCGGGCGTAGGTCTTGCCCGGCTTGTCGGGGTCGGGGTCGAACAGCTCGGCGGTGTCCCAGCCCCGGTCCTCGGGGAACGCGGAGATGCCGTCGCCGCCGTCGCGGACCATCCGCCACAGGTCCTCGGGGGAGCCGATGCCGCCGGGGTAGCGGCAGCTCATCGCCACGATGGCGATCGGTTCGTCGGCGGCGGCCCGGGTGGCGGTCACCGGTGCGGCCGGGGCGGTCCGGCCGTCGAGCCCGGCGCCGAGGTGGGCGGCCAGGGCCAGCGGGGTCGGGTGGTCGAACACCAGGGTCGGCGGCAGGCGCAGGCCGGTGGTGGCGGCGAGGTCGTCGCGGAACTCGACCGAGGTCAGCGAGTCGAAGCCGAGGTCGACGAACGCGGAGGTGGGTTCGACCGCGTCCGGCCCGGCGAAGCCGAGCACCTTGGCCACCTGGGCGCGCACCAGGTCCAGCAGCAGGGCGGGCCGGTCCGCCTCGGGCACGGCGGCCAGGCGTTCGGCCAGCGGACCCGCCGCCGTGGCCGTGGCGGCGGTGCGGCGGGTCGCGGTGGCGAGCAGGCCGCGCAGCAGCGGCGGCGGGTCGCCCGCGCCGCGCAGGGTGGCCAGGTCGAGCCGCACGGGCACCAGGTCGGCGCCTGCGGCGCACCCTGCGTCGAACAGGGCCAGACCGTCCTCGGTGGACAGCGGGCGCACACCGGAGCGGCGCACGCGTGCGGCGTCGGCGGCGGTGAGCGCCCCGGCCATGCCCGAGGCCCAGGCACCCCAGGCCAGTGCCACGGCGGGCAGGCCCTGGGACCGGCGGTGCGCGGCCAGCGCGTCTAGGAAAGCGTTTGCGGCGGCGTAGTTGCCCTGGCCGGGGTTGCCGAACACGCCCGCAGCGGAGGAGAACAGCACGAACATCGACAGGTCCATGCCCGTGGTCAGCTCGTGCAGGTGCCAGGCCGCGTCCACCTTCGGGCGCAGCACCCGCTCCACCCGCTCCGGGGTGAGCGAGGACAGCACGCCGTCGTCCACCACACCGGCGGTGTGCACGACACCGGACCAGTCGCGGGTGGCGACCAGGGCGGCGAGCGCGTCGCGGTCAGCGGCGTCGCAGGCCACGGCCTCGACCACCGCACCCAGCCCGGTCAGCTCCTCGACCAGCTCCCGCGCGCCCTCGGCGTCGGGGCCACGGCGGCTGGTCAGCACCAGCTCCCGCACCCCGTGCGCGGTCACCAGGTGCCGGGCGACGGCCGCACCGAGGGCACCCGTGCCTCCGGTGACCAGCACCGCGCCGTCGAGCGGGGCGAGGTCGGTTCGCGGGGCGGGCGCGCGGACCAGCCGGGGGGCGTGCAGGGCGCCGTCGCGGGCGGACAGCTCGGTTTCACCGTCCGCCAGGGCGGCGGCGAGCGCGTCGAGCGGCACCGGGCCGCCGTCGGTGGTCAGCAGCACCAGGCGGTCGGGGTGCTCGGCCTGGGCGGAGCGGACCAGGCCGTGGGCGGCGCTGTGCGCGAGGTCGTCCGGGACGACCAGCACCAGGGTGGACGCGGCGGCGCGCTCGTCGGCCAGCCAGTCCACCACAGTGGACAGTGCGCGGTCGACGGCGGTCCGCGCCCGCTCGGGCTCGGTCTCCCCCTCGACCGTGCCGATCCAGGTCAGCACGACCGGGGGCAGGTCCTCGGCGGCGGGGGGCAGGTCGAGACCGGGGACGGCCGGGCCGAGCAGCGCCCAGTCCGGGGCGGGCGCGGTGGCGGTCAGGGCGGTCGAGTCGACGCGGAAGAGGGCTTCGCGCACCACGGCGGCGGTCGCGGAAACCTGCTCGGCGGCCACCCGGCGGAAGGCCAGGGAGGTGGCGGTGACCACGGGGACACCCGCCGGGTCGGCGGCGGTGACGGCGACGGCGTCCGGTCCGGCCGGGGCCAGCCGCACCCGCAGGGTTGCGGCGCCCGTGGCGTGCAGGGTGAGGCCGGTCCAGGCGAACGGCAGCCGGGCCTGGTCGGGGTCGGCGAAGAAGCTCCCGAGGCCGACCGGGTGCAGGGCGGCGTCGAGCAGGGCCGGGTGCAGGCCGAACCGGTCGGCGGGCACGTCGTCGGGCAGGGCCACCTCGGCGAAGACCTCGTCCCCGCGCCGCCACGCGGCCCGCACACCCCGGAAGGCGGGGCCGTAGGAGAACCCGACTGCCTCGGCGTCGGCGTAGAGGGCGTCGACGGGCAGCGCCTCGGCCCCGGCGGGCGGCCACTCGGCCAGGTCCACGGCGGGAGCGGCGGGGGCGGCGGCGAGCAGCCCGGAAGCGTGCCTGCTCCACGGGCCGCCGTCGACCCGGGAGTGCACGGTGACCCGGTGGTCGCCGTCGACCACGACGCGCAGGTCCACGGCACCGTCCTCGGGCAGCACCAGGGGCGCTTCCAGGGTCAGTTCCGCCAGGTGCGGCAGGCCGACCTGGTCCCCGGCGCGCACGGCCAGTTCGACGAACGCGGTGCCCGGCAGCAACACCGAACCCAGCACGGCGTGGTCGGCCAGCCACGGGTGGGTGCGCAGCGACACGCGCCCGGTGAGCACGGTGCCGTCGGGCACGGCGACGGCCGCGCCGAGCAGCGGGTGGTCGTCGGCGTCGAGACCCAGGGCGGTGACGTCGCCGACGCCGTCCCCGTCGAGCCAGTAGTGCTCGTGCTGGAAGGCGTAGGTGGGCAGGTCCACGTGCGCGGTGCGCCCACCCAGGAACGTCGCCCAGTCGACCCCGGTCCCCAGGGCGTGCGCCTTGCCCAGCCCGGCCACCAGCGTGACCGCCTCGGCCTTGTCCCTGCGCTGCAACGCGACCCCACCGGTCAACGCCGTCAGCGAAGCGTCCGGCCCGACCTCGACCAGCACCATCCCCTGCACCTGCTGGATGGCGTCGTGGAACCGCACAGCCCCCCGCACCTGCCGCACCCAGTACTCAGGCGAGGTCACCTCGGCGCCGATCACCGGCACCTTGGGCTCGTGGTAGGTCACCGACTCGGCGACCTCACGGAAGGCCGCCAACATCGGCTCCATGTGCTCCGAATGGAACGCGTGGCTGGTGTTGAGCCGCTTCGAGCGGGGGAACCGCGCCGCCAAAGCCAGAACAGCGTCTTCGTCACCAGAGATGACCACGGATTCCGCGCCGTTCACCGCAGCGATCGACACGCCCTCGGGCAGCTCGATCTTCGACTCGGCAACCGGAATAGCCACCATCGCGCCACCCCGGGGCAGCGCCTGCATCAGCGACGCACGAGCCGCGACCAGCTTGCAGGCGTCCTCCAGCGACCAGACGCCAGCCACATACGCAGCAGCCAACTCACCGATGGAGTGACCCACGAACGCATCCGCCCGCACACCCCACGACTCCACCAACCGCACCACCGCGACCTCGAACGCGAAGATCGCGGGCTGCGCGAAACCCGTCTCCTCCACCGGCAGATCCGGGATCGGCAGGTGTGCCGTCACCTCGTCCCACGCCTGGGCGAACACCGGGTACGTCTCGTACAACTCACGACCCATGCCGAGACGCTGCGAACCCTGACCGGTGAACACCAACGCCGTGCGGCCGACCCCGGCGACGCTGCCCGTGGAGGCGCGCAGGGCCTCGACCAGGTCGTCCCGCGAGGTGCCCGCCACGACGGTGCGGTGGTCGAACCGCTGCCGCCCCAGCGCCAGCGCCGAGGCCACCGCCACCGGGTCCAGCTCTGGGTCGGCAGCGGCCTCCGCCAACCGCTCGACCTGCGCCCGCAGCGCGGCGGCGGTGCGGGCGGAGACCACCCACGGCACCACCGGTACGGCGGGGGCGGTCACCGGCTCGTCGGCGGGGACGCCCTCCAGGATGATGTGCGCGTTGGTGCCGCTCACCCCGAACGACGACACCGCCGCCCGGCGCGGCCGGTCCAGCTCGGGCCACGGCCGGTTGTCGGTCAGCAGCTCGACCGCGCCCTCAGACCAGTCGACATGCGTGCTCGGCTGGTCGATGTGCAGGGACTTGGGCAGCACGCCGTGGCGCAGCGCCATCACGGCCTTGATCAGCCCGGCCGCACCGGACGCGGCCTGGGTGTGCCCGATGTTGGACTTCACCGACCCCAGGTACAGCGGCTCTTCCCGGTCCTGCCCGTAGGTGGCCAGCAGCGCCTGCGCCTCGATCGGATCACCCAGCATGGTCCCGGTGCCGTGCGCCTCGACCACATCAACGTCCCGAGTGGACAGACGGGCGTTGGCCAAAGCCTGCCGGATCACCCGCTGCTGCGACGGCCCGTTCGGCGCGGAAAGCCCGTTCGACGCGCCGTCCTGGTTCACCGCCGAACCTCGGACCACAGCCAGCACCCGGTGCCCGTTGCGGCGGGCGTCCGACAGCCGCTCCAGCAGCACCAGGCCGACGCCCTCGCCCCAGGCGGTGCCGTCGGCGGCCTCGGCGAACGCCTTGACCCGGCCGTCGGCGGCCAGGCCGCGCTGGCGGCTGAACTCCAGGAACGCCGCCGGGGTCGCCATGACCGCCACACCACCGGCCACCGCCATGCCGCACTCACCCTGCCGCAACGACTGCGCGGCCAGGTGCAGGGCGACCAGGGCCGAGGAGCACGCCGTGTCGACGGTGACCGCCGGACCCTCCAGGCCCAGGGTGTAGGACACGCGGCCGGACACGACGGCGGTCTGGCTGCCGGTCATGAAGTAGCCCTCGGCGCCCTCGGGTGTGCGGTACGCCTCGGAGCCGTAGCCCTGGGCGGTGGCGCCGACGAACACGCCGGTCGCGGTGCCGCGCAGGGTCGACGGGTCGATGCCCGCCCGCTCGAAGACCTCCCAGGACGCCTCCAGCAGCACCCGCTGCTGCGGGTCCATCACCAGGGCTTCGCGCGGGGAGATGCCGAAGAAGGTCGGGTCGAACGCCCCGGCGCCGTCGAGGAACGAGCCTTCGGCGGCGTAGGTCTTGCCGGTGCGGCCGGGGTCCGGGTCGAAGAGGTCGTCGCCCCAGCCCCGGTCGGTGGGGAACGGGCCGACCGCGTCGCGACCGGAGAAGACCAGTTCCCACAGGTCCTCGGGGGAGGTGACCCCGCCGGGGAAGCGGCAGGCGGTGGCGACGATGGCGATGGGCTCGTCGGCGGCGACCGCGGCCACGGCGGTGGCGGCGGGGCCGTCGCCGAGCACCACGGCCAGCAGGTGGTCGGCGACCGCGGCCGGGGTCGGGTGGTCGAAGACCAGGGTGGTGGGCAGCCGCACGCCGGTGGCGGCGCCCAGGCGGTTGCGCACGTCGACGGCGGTCAGCGAGTCGAAGCCCAGTTCGCGGAAGGCCCGGTCGGGGGCGACCTCGGCCGGGTCGGCGATGCCGAGCACGGCGGCGGCCTCGCCGCGCACCAGGTCGAGCACCACAGCGCGCCGGTCGGCTTCCGGCACACCCGCCAGGCGTTCGGCCAGGGCGGACGCGGCGGTGCCCGCGTCGGCGGCGGTGTCGGCCAGCGCGGCGCGGACCTCGGGCAGGTCCTCGATCAGCGGTCGGGGCCGGGCGGAGGTGAAGGCGGGGGCGAACCGGGCCCAGTCGACGTCGGCGACGGCGACGAAGGTTTCGTCGTGCTCGACGGCCCGCAGCAGGGCGGCCACGCCCAGCCGGGGCGGCATCGGGCGCAGGCCGCGACGCTGCACGTACGCCTCGTCGTCGGCGTCGGCCATGCCGCTGCCGCCACCCCACAGGCCCCACGCCACGGAGGTGGCGGTGCGGCCCCGGGCCCGGCGGCGCTCGGCGAGCGCGTCGAGGTGGGCGTTGGCGGCGGCGTAGGCACCCTGGCCCGCGCCGCCCCAGACGCCCGCGTTGGAGGAGAACAGCACGAACGCGTCGAGCGGGGTGTCCCCGAGCAGGGCGTCCAAGTGTTCGGCGCCCGCGGCCTTGCCCGCGATGACCGCGGCGGCCTCGTCGAGGGTGGTGTCGGCCAGGGCGGCGACGTCGCCGACGCCTGCGGCGTGCACGACGGCGGTCAGCGGCAGGTCGGCGGGGAGGTCGGCGAGGACGGCGGCCAGGGAGTCGCGGTCGCCCGCGTCGCAGGCGGCGACGGTGACCCGGGCACCGAGGGCGGTCAGCTCCCCGGCCAGTTCGTCGGCCCCGGCGGCGGCGCGGCCCCGGCGGCTGGTGAGCACCAGGTGCGGGGCGCCCGCCTCGGCCAGGGCGCGGGCGACGTGGCCGCCGAGGGCGCCGGTGCCGCCGGTGATGAGGGTGGTGCCGCGCGGGGTCCACGCGGTCTGCGGGGTGCGGTCGCCGAGCGGGGCGGGGGCGAGGCGGCGCACGTAGGTGCCGGGGGCGCGCACGGCGAGCTGGTCCTCGTGGCCCACGCCCGCTAGGACGGCGCCCAGGCGGGCGGTCGCGCGGGCGTCCGGGGTGGGCGGCACGTCGACCAGGCCGCCCCAGCGGGTGGGGTGCTCCAGGCCGAGGACGCGCCCGAGGCCCCACACCTGCGCCTGGGCGGGGTCGGCGGCCGGGTCGGCTGGGATGGCGGACACGGCACCGGAGGTGATCAGCCACAGCGGGGCGGCCACGTCCGCGTCGCCGAGGGCCTGGAGCAGGGTGAGCGCACCGGCGAGCCCGGCGGGGACAGCCGGGTGGTCGGGGTGCGGGCGGGTGTCCAGGGGCAGGGTGGTGACCACCCCGGCGAAGTCGGCGCCCAGGGCGGTGATCGCCGTGGCCAGGGCGGCGCGGTCGGCGGTGGCGGCGTCCCACGGGCACACCACGGCGTCGCCGACGACGTCGCGCACGGCGGCCGACCACCCCTCGTCGGCGGTGCCCTCGGGCACGACTACGAGCCAGGTGCCGGTGGGAGCGCCTTCAGTGGTGGCCAGTGGCTGCCAGGCCACGCGGTAGCGCCAGCCGTCGACGGCGGAGCGGTCGCGGCTGCGTCCGCGCCAGGTGGACAGGGCGGGCAGCACGGTGCCGAGCGAGTCGGCGTCGACGGCCAGGGTGGTGGACAGCTCGTCGAGGTCGCCGCGTTCGACGGCGGCCCAGAAGGCGGCGTCGGCGGGGTCGGCGGCGCTCGGGGCGGCGGTGGCGTCGAGCCAGTACCGCTGCCGCTGGAACCGGTAGGTGGGCAGGTCGACCAGGCGAGCGGCAGGGATGGCGGTGCCGAAGTCCACCGGGGCGCCGTGGGCCCACGCCTCCCCCAGGCTGCGCGCCACCCGGTCCAGACCGCCCTCATCGCGGCGCAGGCTGCCGACAACCCCGGCCTCGCAGGCGGCGTCCTCGATCACCTCGGAAATCGCCACCGCCAACACCGGGTGCGGACTGACCTCCACCACCACAGCCGCACCCGGCAACGCCGCACGCAACGCCGCCTCGAACTCCACCGGCTCCCGCATGTTCCGGTACCAGTACTCAGCACCCATCCCAGCGGTGTCGAACAACTCACCCGTCACCGTGGAGAAGAACGGAACCAGCGAAGCAGTCGGACGAACCGGGGCCATGTCCGCCAACAACTGCTCCCGCAACCCATCCACCTGCGGCGAATGCCCAGCCGTGTCCACACCCGGAATCCGCCGAGCCCTGATGCCCTCGGCCTCGAACTCGGCCACCATCAGATCCAAAGTGGCCGGATCACCCGCGACAGCACACGATCCCGGGCTGTTCACCGCCGCCACAGCCAGCACATCGGACCACTTGCCGATCCGCTCACGCACCTGATCCGCCGGGGCGAGAACCGACGCCATCCCACCCTTGCCCGACAGGGTCAGCCACAACTTCGACCGCAAAGCCACCACACGCGCCGCATCCCGCAGCGAAAGACCCCCGGCGATGTACGCGGCAGCGATCTCACCCTGCGAATGACCCACCACAGCAGCCGGAACAACACCGAACGACTGCCACACCCGCGCAAGCGACACCATCATCGTGAACAGCACCGGCTGCACCACATCAATGCGCTCCAACGACTCACCAGTGCGCAACACCCGCGTCACCGAAAAGTCGACGAACTCCCCGAACGCCTCCTCGCACTCCGCCACCGAAGCGGCGAACACCGGCGAGGAATCCAGCAGCTCCCGCCCCATCGCAACCCACTGCGAACCCTGACCCGGGAACACGAAGACCACGCGCTCCCCCGGCTTGGCCCGGTGCACCTCGACAGCCGGGTCACCGGGCAGCGCGACCGCCCGGTACGGGAACACCGAACGCCGCGACAGGGTCCAGGCGACGTCGGCCGGGTCAGCGGAAACGCCGCGCAGGGCGTCGAGCTGCGCGCGGGCGGCGGCCTCGGTCTTGGCCGACACCAGCCACGGCGCCGGGCCGACCGGCGCGGCGGGCTCGGCGGCGGGGACCTCGGGGGCCTGCTCGACGATGACGTGGGCGTTGGTGCCGGAGATGCCGAACGACGACACCCCGGCCCGGCGCGGCCGGTCCACCTCCGGCCACGGGCGGGCCTCGGTCAGCAGCTCGACGGCGCCCTCCGACCAGTCGACCTCGGTGGTGGGCCGGTCGACGTTGAGGGTGCGGGGCAGCACGCCGTGCCGCATCGCCCCGACGACCTTGATGATGCCCGCGACACCGGCGGCGGCCTGGGTGTGGCCCAGGTTGGACTTGACCGACCCCAGGTACAGCGGTTCGGCGCGGTCCTGGCCGTAGGCGGCGAGGACGGCCTGCGCCTCGATGGGGTCGCCCAGGGTGGTGCCGGTGCCGTGCGCCTCGACCAGGTCGACCTCGGCCGGGCTGAGCCGGGCGGCGGCCAGGGCGTCGGCGATGACCCGCTGCTGGGCCGGGCCGTTGGGGGCGGTGAGGCCGCTGGACGCGCCGTCCTGGTTGACCGCCGTGCCGCGCACGACGGCCAGGACGGGGTGCCCGGCGCGCAGGGCGTCCGACAGCCGCTCGACCAGCAGCACGCCCGCGCCCTCGGAGAAGCCGGTGCCGTCGGCGGCCTCGGCGAAGGCCTTGCACCGGCCGTCGGCCGACAGGCCGCGCTGGCGGCTGATCTCGATGAAGGTGCCCGGGGTGGACATGACGGTGACGCCCCCGGCCAGGGCCAGGTCGCACTCGCCCTGCCGCAGCGACTGCACGGCCAGGTGCAGGGCAACCAGCGACGACGAGCAGGCGGTGTCCACGGTGACGGCGGGGCCGCGCAGGCCGAAGGTGTAGGCGACGCGGCCGGAGGTGACGCTGTCGGCGCTGCCGTTGCCCAGGTAGCCCTCGACGTCGTCGGGGGCCTGGTCCACCCGGGAGGCGTAGTCCTGGTACATCACGCCCGCGAACACGCCGGTCCGGCTGCCGCGCAGGTCCTCGATGTCGACGCCCGCGCGCTCGACGGCCTCCCAGCAGGTCTCCAGCAGCAGCCGCTGGTGCGGGTCCATCGCCAGCGCCTCGCGGGGCGAGATGCCGAAGAACAGGGGGTCGAAGTCGGCGGCGTCGGGCAGGAAGCCGCCCTCGCGGGTGTAGAGGGTGCCGTGGTTGTCCGGGTCCGGGTCGTAGAGCCGCTCCAGGTCCCAGCCGCGATCGGTGGGGAACGGGCCGATGCCGTCGCGCTCGTCGGCGACCAGCCGCCACAGGTCCTCCGGGGAGGCCACCCCGCCGGGGTAGCGGCAGCCGATGCCGACGATGGCGATCGGCTCGTGGGTGCGCTCCTCCTGCTCCCGCAGACGCTGGCGGGTCTGGTGCAGATCGTTGGTGACCCGCTTGAGGTAGTCGCGGAGCTTCTGCTCGTTCTGCATCTGACGCAACCTCTTCGAGGACGTGGACCACTGGTGCGCCCGCGCGGGACTGATCACCGGACGAGGGGAAATCGGCGCTATTTCCGCTCGGCCAACGCTATGGTCGGCCCCTGGGGTCTACAACCCCTAGGGCCTCCCCCTATGGCCCGTGCCCACACGCGAACGGCCCGACCCCACCGGGGCCGGGCCGTTGTTCCGCTGTTTGTCAGGAAACGCCGAGATCGTTGTCGATGAATGCGAACAGGTCGTCGTCGGAAGACGATTCCAGCTTTTCGGAAACGTTGTCGGCGTCGGTTCCCGCCGCGTCCAGCCGGGCCAGCAGGGCGCGCAGCCTGGCGGTGGTGCGGCGGCGCTCCTCGGGGTCGAGGGTGTCGGCGTTGGCCTCCAGCGCGGCCAGCCCGTCGCCGCCCGCCGCCGCCCCGGCCGGGTCGGGCAGGCGGGTGAGCAGGTGACCGGCCAGCTCGGCGGCGCTGGGGTGGTCGAACACCAGGGTGGCGGGCAGGCGGGTGCCGATGGCGGCGCCCAACCGGTTGCGCAGTTCCACCGCGGTCAGCGAGTCGAACCCGAGGTCGAGCAGGCCGCGGTGCGGTTCGACGGCCTCGGGCCCGGCGAAGCCGAGAACCCCGGCGATGTGGCCGCGCACCAGGTCGAGGACGGCGGCGGGCCGGTCCTCGGCGGGCAGGGCGGTCAGCCGGGTGAGCTGGTCAGCCCCGGTGGCCGGGCCCGCGGCGCGGCGGGCGGGAGCCCGGACGAGGCCGCGCAGCAGCGGCGGGACGTCGACGCCGTCGGCCAGCAGCCCGGCCCGGTCGAGGCGCAGCGGCACCAGGACCGGGTCGGGGGCGCCGAGCGCGGCGTCGAACAGGGCCAGGCCCTCCTCGGGGGACAGGCCGGTGACCCCGCCGCGGGCCATTCGAGCCACGTCGGTGTCGCTGAGCGCGCCGGTGAGCCCGGTGCGCTGTTCCCAGAAACCCCACGCCAGGGACACCGCGGGCAGCCCCTCCGCCCGCCTGCGCACCGCGATGGCGTCGACCACGGCATTCGCGGCGGCGTAATTGCCCTGCCCCGCGGTGCCGAGAACTCCGGCAGCGGAGGAGAACACCACGAACGCCGCGAGATCGCTGTCCCGCGTCAACTCGTCCAATACGACCGCGGCGTCGACCTTGGGTGTGAACACGACGTCGACCCGTTCCGGGGTCATCGCGGTGACAAGGCCGTCATCGAGCACCCCGGCGGCGTGCACCACAGCGCGCAATGGCGCATCCGCCGGAATACCCGCCAATACCCCGGCGACCGCATTCCGGTCGGCCGCGTCACAGGCGGCCAATTCCACCCGCGCGCCCAGCCCACGCAATTCCGCGACCAGTTCCGCCGCACCCGCCGCGGCGGCACCGCTGCGGCTGAGCAGCACCAGGCTCCGCACGCCGTGCGCCACCACCAGGTGCCGGGCCACCAGCGCGCCCAGCGTCCCGGTGGCCCCGGTGATCAGGGCGGTGCCGTCGGCGGGCAGGGTGGCGGGGGTGGCGGTGGCGCGGGCCAGGCGGGGCGCGGTGAGGGTGCCCCGGTGCCAGGCCAGTTCCGGCTCGCCCGAGGCCAGGGCGGCGGCCGAGGTCGCCGGGTCGGGCCGGGCGTCGGTGTCGAGCAGGACCACCCGGCCGGGGTTCTCGGACTGGGCGGAGCGCACCAGCCCCCGCACGGCGGCGGCCGGGCCGGTGCCCGCCGGGGTGACCACGACCAGGCGGGCGTCCGGGTCCCGGTCGTCGGCCAGCCAGGTGTGCAGCAGGTCCAGCGCCCAACCGGTGGCCGCGCGGGCGGTGTCGGGCAGGGCGGCCGGGTCGTCGGGGTACTCGGGCAGGACAGCGAAGACGGCGTCGGTGCCCGGGGGAACGGCGGTCAGGTCGGGGACGGTTGTGGCGCCGGGGAAGTCCCCGAGGGCGGCCCACGCGCCGGGTGCGGCGGTGGGTGCGGGGACCGGGGTCCACTCCAGCCGCAGCAGGGAGTCCGCCGGGCGGGCGGCGGCCAGGCGGGCCGGGTCGACCTCGCGCAGGGCCAGCGAGTCCACCGTGACCACCGGGTTCCCGGCGGGGTCGGTGAGCAGCACGGACACGGTGTCCTCGGCCCCGGCCGAGGTGTCGCCCGCGCCCGCCGGGGCGATGCGCACCCGGGCGGCGGTGGTGCCCCCGGCGTGCAGGGCCACCCCGGACCAGGCGAACGGCAGGCGAACGGTGTCGCCGCCGTCGAGGCCGAGGGCGTGCAGGGCGGAGTCCAGCAACGCCGGGTGCACCCCGAACCCCGCCACCGGGGCGTCGACCGCCACCTCCGCGAACACCTCGTCACCCCGCCGCCAGGCGGCCCGCAGTCCCTGGAACACAGGGCCGTACTCGTAGCCGCGAACGGCCAGGTCGGTGTACGCGGCGTCCACGGGCAGCGGCTCCGCACCCGGGGGCGGCCACTCGACCGGGTCGACGGCCGGGGTGGGGGCGGCTTCGGCCAGCGCACCCGTGGCGTGCCGGGTCCAGGTCTCGTCGGCACCGCGCGAGTGCACCTCGACGCGGTGTTCGGCGTCAACGGTGACCCGCAGGTCGACCGCGCCGTCCTCCGGGAGCAGCAGGGGCGCCTCGATGGTCAGGTCGGCCAGCACGGGCAGGCCCAGTTCGTCACCCGCCCGCAGGGCCAGCTCCACGAACGCGGTGCCCGGCAGCAGGGCGGTGCCGCGCACGGCGTGCTCGGCCAGCCACGGGTGGGTGCGGGTGGACAGCCGCCCGGTGAGCACCACCCCGCCCGCCACCTCGACCACGGCCCCGACCAGGCCGTGCTCGGCGGGGGTCTGCCCGACCGCGCCGAGGTCACCGGTGCCGCCCACCGGTTCCAGCCAGAACCGCTCGTGCTGGAAGGTGTAGGTGGGCAGGTCGACGCGCCGCCCGGTGGCCAGGGCGGACCAGGTCACCGGCACGCCCCGGGTGAACGCCTCACCGAGGGAGCGCAGGAACCGGTCCAGCCCGCCCTCGCCCCGCCGCAGCGACCCGACGGCCACCGCCTCCACGGTGTCCTCAATGGACATCGTCAGCACCGGGTGCGCACTCGCCTCCACGAACACCCCGAAACCCTCGTCCGCCAGCGCCCGCACACCCTCCTCGAACCGCACGGTGTTGCGCAGGTTCTCGTACCAGTACTCCGCACCCAGCGCGGCCGTATTCACCCACTGACCAGTCACTGTGGAGAAGAACGGCACCGAAGGCACCCGAGGCTCGATCCCGGCCAACGCCGAAACCACCTCACCCCGGATCGCCTCCACCTGCGCCGAGTGCGAGGCATAATCCACTGGGATCACCCGAGCCCGCACCTCCCGGGCCTCACACGCGGCCACCAGCG
Organism: Actinokineospora spheciospongiae; assembly: GCF_003182415.1. Lineage (NCBI taxonomy): Bacteria > Bacillati > Actinomycetota > Actinomycetes > Pseudonocardiales > Pseudonocardiaceae > Actinokineospora > Actinokineospora spheciospongiae. The sequence goes on from NZ_QHCP01000007.1 coordinate 419,277, forward strand.
CCGACAACCCCTCCGGGTCACCGGAGACAACCACCGCCGAAGGCCCATTGACCGCCGCCACCGACACACCGGGGTACTCGACCAGCAGCTCCCGCACCTGATCCACGGGCAGCGCCACCGACACCATCCCGCCACGCCCGGCCAGCCCACCGGCAATCGCCTTGCTGCGCAGGACGACCACCTTCGCCGCGTCTTCCAATGACAACGCACCCGAAACAGCGGCAGCAGCGATCTCACCCTGCGAGTGCCCCAACACCGCACCCGGCTCCACACCCACCGAACGCCACAACCCCGCAAGAGCAACCATCACAGCAAAAAGAACCGGCTGGACAACATCCACCCGCTCCAACGCGGACTCGTCGTCCAAGACCTCGGCGACCTTCCAGTCCACCAACGCCTCAACCGCGACCGAGCACTCACCGAACAGTCGAGCGAACTCCGGCGACTGATCCACCAGCTCGCGGGCCATCCCCACCCACTGCGACCCCTGACCGGGGAACACGAACACCGGCGCACCCACGTGCCCCGCCACCCCCGAGGGCAGCTCGGCCAGCCCGGCCAGCAGGGTCCCCCGGTCGGCGCCGACCACAACGGCGCGGTGCTCGAACACCGCCCGCCCCGCCAGCGACGCGGCGACGTCGGCCGGGTGCCAGTGCGGTGCGGCGGCCACGGCGGCGGCCAGCCGGTCGGCCTGCGCCCGCAGCGCCTGCGGCGTCGTGGCCGACAGCACCCACGGCACCACACCGCCTGCGGGCTCGGGTTCCGGTTCGGGTTCGGCCGCCTCCAGGATGATGTGGGCGTTGGTGCCGCTGATGCCGAAGGACGACACCGCCGCCCGGCGCGGCCGGTCCACCTCGGGCCACGGCCGGTTGTCGGTCAGCAGCTCGATGGCGCCCTCGGACCAGTCGACGTGGTCGGAGGGCTTGTCGACGTGCAGGGTGCGGGGCAGCACGCCCGCGCGCAGCGCCATGGCCACCTTGATCACGCCCGCGACCCCGGCGGCGGCCTGCGCGTGGCCGATGTTGGACTTGAACGACCCCAGGTACAGCGGGACCTCCCGGTCCTGCCCGTAGGTGGCCAGCAGGGCTTGGGCCTCGATCGGGTCGCCCAGGGTGGTGCCGGTGCCGTGGCCCTCGACGAGGTCGACGTCGGCGGGCCGCAGCCCGGCGGACGCCAGCGCGGCCCGGATCACCCGCTGCTGCGCGGGCCCGTTCGGCGCCGACAGGCCGTTGGACGCGCCGTCCTGGTTGACCGCAGTGCCCCGCACCACCGCCAACACCTGGTGCCCGTTGCGCCGCGCGTCCGACAGCCGCTCGACCACCAGGACGCCGACGCCCTCGCCCCACCCGGTGCCGTCAGCGGCATCGGCGAACGCCTTGCACCGACCATCGGCAGCCAAACCGCGTTGGCGGCTGAAGTCGGTGAACGCCAAGGGCTTGGCCATCACGCTGGCCCCGCCGACCAGGGCCAGCGTGCACTCCCCCCGGCGCAGCGACTGCGCGGCCAGGTGCAGGGCCACCAGCGACGACGAGCACGCGGTGTCCACGGTGATCGCCGGGCCCTCCAGGCCCAGGGTGTAGGCGACCCGGCCGGAGGCGACGCTGCTGAACCCGCCATTGGCCAGGTAGGGCTCCAGCTCGGCGGGGACGTCGGTGACCCCGGTGTAGCCGTTGTCGATCAGGCCGAAGAACACCCCGGTCGGGGTGCCCGCCAGCCCGGTCGGGTCCAGGCCCGCGCGCTCCAGCGCCTCCCAGGAGACCTCCAGCAGCAACCGCTGCTGCGGGTCCATGGCCAGTGCCTCGCGCGGGGAGATGCCGAAGAACGCCGGGTCGAACCCGGCGGCGTCGGCGAGGAAGCCGCCCTCGCGCACGTAGGAGGTGCCCGGGGCGTCGGGGTCGGGGTCGTAGAGCGCTTCGACGTCCCAGCCCCGGTCGGCGGGGAACGGGCCCATCGCGTCCACGCCGCCCTCGGCCAGCGCCCAGAGCTGCTCGGCGGACGCGGCGCGCGGGAACCGGCACCCGATGCCGACGATGGCCACCGGCTCGCGCTCGGCCTCCTCCATCTCGGCGACGCGGCGGCGGGCGCGGCGCAGCTCCGCGGTCATGAACTTGAGGTGGTCGAGCAGTTTCTCGTCGTTGGCCATCTTGTGCGTCACCCGATCAGAGCCGTAGCGCGGCCCGCCGACCGCCGGGGTGTCCGGGGCGGCGGGCCGCTGAGTGGGTCAGGACTTGCCGAATTCCCTGGAGATGAGGTCCAGGACCTCGTCGGCGGTGGCGCCCGCCAGGTCGTCCTCGTCGTCGTCGCCCGGGGTGGCCCGCCGGGCGTCCCAGGCCGACAGCACGGCCCGCAGCCGCGCGGTGATCTCGGCCTCGTCGGCCGGGTCGACGTCGCCTTCGGTGTCGACCCCGGCCAGCACCGCCTCCAACTGGTCGATCCCGGCCAGCACCGAGGCCGCGCCCGCCTGCTCGTCGGCGCCGACCAGGCGTTCGCGCAGGTGCTCGACCAGGGCCGAGGGGGTGGGGTGGTCGAAGACCAGGGTGGCGGGCAGCCGCTCGCCGGTGGCCGCCCCGAGCCGGTTGCGCAGCTCCAGGGCGGTCAGCGAGTCGAAGCCCAGTTCCTTGAACGCCTGCGCGGGGGCGATGGCCGTGGCGTTGCCGTGGCCCAGGACCGCGGCGACCTGCTCGCGGACCACCCCGAGCAGCACCCGCCGCTGGTCGGCGGGCGCCTGCCCGGCCAACCGGACCGCCAAGGCGTCCCCCGTGGGGACGGCGACGGCCTGGGCGGCGCGGCGGCCGGGGCCGCGGACCAGGCCGCGCAGCACCGCGGGGACGGTGCCCGCCGCGCGCAGGGCGGCCAGGTCGAGCCGGATCGGCACCTGGGCGGCGTCGTCGGCCCGGCAGGCCAGGTCGAACAGGGCCAGGCCCTCGGCGGTGGTCATCGGGGCCATGCCGGAACGGCGCATCCGCTCCAGGTCGGTGTCGGTGAGGTGGCCGGTCATCCCGGAGCGCTGCTCCCAAAAACCCCACGCCAGGGCGGTGCCGGGCAGGCCCGCCGCGCGGCGGTGCGCGGCCAGGGCGTCGAGGAAGGCGTTGGCCGCCGCGTAGTTGCCCTGCCCCGCCTCGCCGAAGGTGGCCGCGGCGGAGGAGAACAGGATGAACGCGGCCAGGTCCAGGTCGCGGGTCAGCTCGTGCAGGACCACGGCCGCGTCGACCTTGGGTCGCAGGACCCGGTCGACCCGCTCGGCGTCGAGGGCACCCACAAGGGCGTCGTCGAGGACACCCGCGGCGTGCACGACCCCGGACAGCGGGACGTCCAGCGAGTCCAGCACCTTGACCACCGCAGCGCGGTCCGCGGCGTCGCACGCCTCGACCCGCACCCGTACACCCAGCGACTCCAACTCCGCCACCAACTCCGGCACCCCCTCGGCCGCCAACCCACGGCGGCTGGTCAGCACCAGGTCGCGCACACCGTGCTCAGCCACCAGGTGCCGGGCGACCTCGGCCCCCAGCACACCCGTGCCACCGGTGATCAACACCGTGCCACCGGCCATCCCACGCGGAACGGTGAGCACCAACTTGCCCGTGTGCCTGGCCTGGCTGAGGAACCGGAACGCCTCCGGCGCCCGCCGCACGTCCCACGAGCGCACCGGCAGCGGCGCCAGGACCCCCTTGTCGAACAGGTCCAGCACCTCCAGCAGCATCTCCTGAATGCGCTCGGGCCCCGCCTCGGGCAGGTTGTACGCCTGGTACTGGACGCCCGGGTACTCGGCGGCGACGGCCTGCGGGTCGCGGATGTCGGTCTTGCCCATCTCCAGGAACCGACCACCACGCGGCAACAACCGCAACGAAGCATCCACGAACTCACGGGCCAGCGAATCCAACACCACGTCCATGCCCGCGCCGCCGGTCCGGTCGAGGAACGCACCCTCGAAGTCCAGGGTCCGCGACGACGCGATCCGATCGTCACTGAACCCCATGCCGCGCAGCACATCCCACTTGCCCGGACTCGCCGTGGCGAACACCTCCGCCCCCAGGTGCCGGGCGATCTGCACCGCCGCCATACCCACACCACCGGTCGCCGCGTGCACCAGCAACCGCTCACCGGCCCGCAAACCGGCCAGGTCCACCAACCCGTAGTAGGCGGTCAGGTAGACCACCGGGACGGTCGCGGCCTCGGTGAAGTCCCAGGACTGCGGGATGCGGGCGACCATGCGGCGATCGGCCACGGCCACCGGGCCGAACGAGCCGTCGAAGATGCCCATGACCCGCTCGTCGGGCCCCAAGTCGTCCACGCCGGGGCCGACCTCCAGGACCACACCCGCGCCCTCGCTGCCCATGACCTCCTCGGTGGGCACCAGGCCCAGGGCCACGATGACGTCGCGGAAGTTCATGCCCGCCGCCCGCACCCCGATGCGCACCTGGCCCGGGGCCAGCGGCGCGCGCGCCTCGGCGCTGTCGGCGAGCACCAGGTTCTCCAGGGTGCCGCGCACGTCGACGTCGAGCCGCCAGCGCCCGCCCGGGGGCGGCACCAGCGCCGCCGAGGGCCGGGCCAGCCTGCGGGCCAGCACCCGCCCACCGCGCACCGCCAGCTCCGGTTCCCCGGCGGCCAGGGCGGCGGCCACCTCAGCGGCGGGCAGTTCCCCGCTGTCCAGGTCGAGCAGGGCGATCCGGTCGGGGTGCTCAGCCTGGGCCGAGCGGACCAGGCCCACGGCCGCAGCAGCGGCCAAGTCGGCCGGGTCGTCGCCCGTGGCGCCCCGGGTCACCACCACGAGCCGGGTGTCCGTGAGCCGGTCGTCGGCCAACCACCCCTGGAGCAGGTCGAGCACGGCGTGCGTGGCGGTGCGGGCCGCCGCGGCCGAGTGGGGCTCGGCGACGGGGGCCAGCGGGGCGAGCACCAGGGCGGGGAGCCGGTCGGCCCCGGTCAGGTCGGCCAGGTGCGGGGCGTCGACGTCGGCGGCCTTGAGCAGGCTCTGCACGCCCAGGGCGTCGGTGCCCAGGACCGCCCAGTCCGGCTGCGCGGCGAGCGGTTCGATGCCGACCGGGGCCCACTCGACGTGGAACAGGGCGGCGGCGGCGGAGGAACCCGCGAGCTGGTCGGGGGTGATGGCCCGCAGCACCAGGGAGTCCACCGAGGCCACGGGGGCGCCCGCCGCGTCGGCCGCGGTGATGGTGATGGCGTCCTCGCCGGTGCGGGCCAGTCGCACGCGCAGGGCGGTCGCGCCGGAGGCCAGCAGGGACACCCCGCTCCAGGCGAACGGGAGCTGGGCGCCGTCGCCGTCGGCGATGCCACCGAGGCCGAGGGCGTGCAGGGCGGCGTCGAGCAGGGCCGGGTGCAGGCCGAAGGCCGCGGCGGCGGCGTGCTCGGATTCGGGCAGGGCCACCTCGGCGAACACCTCGCCACCCCGGCGCCACGCGGCGCGCAGGCCCCGGAAGGCCGGGCCGTAGTGGTAGCCGCGCTCGGCGAAGCCCGGGTAGACCGCGTCGACGGGGACGGGTTCGGCGCCCGGGGGCGGCCACTCGGCCAGGTCGGCGGCGGGGGCCGGGGCCTCGGCGGTGAGCGCCCCGGAGGCGTGCCGGGTCCACGGCCCGTCGTCGCCGCGCGAGTGCACGCTGACGGCCCGCACCCCGCTGTCGTCGGGGTCGCCGACGACGACCTGCACGGTGACCGGGGCGTCCTCGGGCAGCACGAGCGGGGTTTCCAGGGTCAGGTCGACCAGGCGGGGGCAGCCCACCTCGTCGCCCGCCCGCACGGCCAGCTCCACGAAGGCGGTGCCGGGCAGCAGCACGGAACCCAGGACGGCGTGGTCGGCCAGCCAGGGGTGGGTGCGCGGCGAGAGCCTGCCGGTGAGCACGAACCCGTCGGACCCGGCCAGCGGGACCACGGCGGCGGCCAGCGGGTGCCCCGCGGGCACCTGCCCGAGGGAACCCGCGTCGGTGGCACCTGCGGGGGCGTCGAGCCAGTGGCGCTCGTGCTGGAAGGCGTAGGTGGGCAGCTCGACCCGGTTCGCGGGCGGCACCGGCCACCGGGACCAGTCGACGGCCGCACCGGCGGCGAACGCCTCACCGAGGGAGCGCAGGAACCGTTCGGCCCCGCCCTCACCCCGCCGCAGCGACCCGACAGCCACCGCCTCCACGGTGTCCTCGATGGACATGGTCAGCACCGGGTGCGCACTCGCCTCGACGAAGGCACCGAAGCCCTCATCCGCCAGCGCCCGCACACCCTCCTCGAACCGCACGGTGTTGCGCAGGTTCTCGTACCAGTACTCCGCACCCAGCGCGGCCGTGCTCACCCACTCACCGGTCACCGTCGAGAAGAACGGCACCGCAGGGATGCGCGGCTCGATTTCCGCCAGCGCCGAGACAACCTCGTTCCGAATGGTCTCCACCTGCGCCGAGTGCGAGGCGTAGTCCACCGGGATCACCCTGGCCCGAACCTCCCGGGCCTCGCAGTCGGCCACCAGCGCCGACAACCCCTCCGGGTCACCGGAAACCACCACGGCCGAGGGACCGTTGACCGCCGCCACGGACACACCCGGGTACTCGACCAGCAACTCCCGCACGCGTTCCACGGGCAGCGCCACCGACACCATCCCGCCACGACCGGCCAGTCCACCGGCAATCGCCTTGCTGCGCAGGACGACCACCTTCGCCGCGTCCTCCAACGACAACGCACCCGACACCGCAGCAGCCGCGATCTCACCCTGCGAGTGCCCCAGCACCGCACCCGGCTCAACCCCGGTCGAGCGCCACAGCCCGGCCAACGCCACCATCACGGCGAACAGAACCGGCTGGACGACATCCACCCGCTCCAACGCCGACTCATCGCCCAACACCTCGGCGACCTTCCAGTCCACCAACGCCTCAACCGCAGCCGAGCACTCGGCGAACAACCGGGCGAACTCCGGCGACTGGTCGACGAGGTCCTGGGCCATCCCCACCCACTGCGAACCCTGGCCGGGGAACACGAACACCGGCGAGCCGCCCGAGGCCGGGGTCGTCGACGGCAGGTCGGCCAGCCCGGCCAGCAGGGTGGCCCGGTCGGCGCCCACGGCGACCGCCCGGTGCTCGAACACCGCCCGGCCCAGCAGCGACCGGGCCACGTCGGCCGGTGCCACCTCGGGGTGCTCGCCCAGGAAGGCGGCCAGCCGCCCGGCCTGCGCCCGCAGCGCTCCCGGCGTCTTGGCCGACAGCACCCACGGCACCACACCGCCCTCGACCGGGGCGGCCTGCTCGGCGGGCACGCCCTCGACGATCACGTGCGCGTTGGTCCCGCTGATCCCGAACGACGACACCGCCGCCCGCCGCGGCCGGTCCACCTCCGGCCACGGCCGGGCCTCGGCCAGCAGCTCCACCGCCCCTTCGGACCAGTCCACGTGCGGCGACGGCTCGTCCACGTGCAGCGTCTTGGGCAGTACCCCGTGCCGCATCGCCAAGACGGCCTTGATCACGCCCGCAACACCTGCGGCGGCCTGGGTGTGGCCGATGTTCGACTTGACCGACCCCAGGTACAGCGGCTCCTGCCGGTCCTGCCCGTAGGTCGACAGCAACGCCTGCGCCTCGATCGGGTCGCCCAGCGTGGTCCCGGTCCCGTGCGCCTCCACCACATCGACGTCCTGAGTGGACAAACCAGCGTTGGCCAAAGCCTGCCGGATCACCCGCTGCTGCGACGGCCCGTTCGGCGCCGTCAACCCATTCGACGCGCCGTCCTGGTTCACCGCCGTACCGCGCACCACGGCCAGCACCCGGTGCCCGTTGCGGCGGGCGTCCGACAGCCGCTCCAGCACGAGCAGGCCGACGCCCTCACCCCAGCCGGTCCCGTCGGCCGCCGCCGCGAACGGCTTGCAGCGGCCGTCGGCCGACAGGCCGCGCTGGCGGCTGAACTCGGTGAACGTCTCCGGGGTCGACATGATCGTCACACCCCCGGCCAGCGCCAGGTCGCACTCCCCCTGCCGCAACGACTGCGCCGCCAGGTGCAACGCCACCAACGACGACGAACACGCGGTGTCCACGGTGACCGCAGGACCCTCGAACCCGAAGGTGTAGGACACGCGTCCGGTGGCCACGCTGCCCGCGCTGCCGTTGCCCAGGTACGCCTCGACGTCCTCGGGCACAGTGGCGCCGACCAGCCGGGCGGCGTAGTCGTGGTACATCAAGCCCGCGAACACCCCCGTGGCGCTGCCGCGCAGCGAACCCGGGTCCACCCCGGCGTCCTCCAGCGCCTCCCAGGCGGCCTCCAGCAGCACCCGCTGCTGCGGGTCCATCGCCAGCGCCTCACGCGGGGAGATCCCGAAGAACGCCGCGTCGAACCCGGCGGCACCGGGCAGGAACCCGCCGTGGCGGGTGTAGGTCTTGCCCGCCTTCTCCGGGTCCGGGTCGTAGAGGGCGTCGATGTCCCAGCCGCGATCGGTGGGGAACTCGCCGATCGCGTCCACCCCGCCCGCGATCAGGTCCCAGAGCTGCGCGGGCGAGGACACCCCGCCCGGGAAGCGGCAGCTCATGCCCACGATGGCCACGGCGTCCCCGGTCGCCGCGACGGCCCTGGGCGCGCGGTCGGCCACGGCGAGGTCCAGCAGTTCGGCGGCCAGGTGGTCGGCCAGGGCCCTCGGGGTGGGGTGGTCGAACACCAGGGTGGCGGGCAGGCGCCGCTCGGTGGCGGCGGTGAGCCGGTTGCGCAGCTCGACGGCGGTCAGCGAGTCGAAGCCCAGTTCCTTGAAGGCCCGGTCCGGCTCGACGGCGGCGGCGCCCGCGAAGCCCAGCACGGCGGCGACCCGCTCGCGCACCAGTTCCAGCACGGCGGGGCCGCGCTCGGCCTCGGGCAGGGCGGCCAGCCGGGCGCGCAGGCCCGAGGGGGCCTCGGCGGTCGAGGCGGTGGCCCGGCGGGCCCGGACCAGGCCGCGCAGCGCGGCGGGCAGGTCGGACCCCTGGGCGCGCAGGGCGGTCGGGTCGAGGTCGATCGGGACCAGCAGCGGGTCGGTGGCGGTCAGGGCCGCGTCGAACAGGGCCAGGCCGTGCTCGGTGGTCAGCGGGCGCACGCCTTCGCGGCGCATCCTGGCCACGTCGGAGTCGGTCAGGTGCGCGGTCATGCCGGTGCGCTGTTCCCAGAAGCCCCAGGCCAACGATACGGCGGGCAGCCCCGCCGCCCGCCTGCGCACCGCCACCGCGTCGACCACGGCGTTCGCCGCCGCGTAACCACCCTGGCCCGCCGTGCCCAGCACACCGGCGGCGGAGGAGAACAGCACGAACGCCGCCAGGTCGAGGCCACGCGTCAGCTCGTCCAGCACTACTGCGGCGTCGACCTTCGGCCGGAACACCACGTCGACGCGCTCGGGGGTCAGCCCGGTGACAACACCGTCGTCGAGCACACCGGCCGCGTGCACGACCGCACGCAGCGGCGCGTCAGCCGGGACACCGGCCAGCACCTCCGCCACCGCAGCCCGGTCGCCCGCGTCGCAGGCGACCGCTTCCGCCCGCGCACCCAGCCCACGCAGTTCGGCCAGCAGTTCCTCCGCACCCGCCGCGCCGCTGCGGCTGAGCAGGACCAGGCTCCGCACACCGTGCGCCACCACCAGGTGCCGAGCCACCAGAGCGCCCAGCACCCCGGTCCCGCCGGTGATCAACACGGTGCCGTCGAGGGCGGGCGCGGTGCCCGGGGTGTCGGCGCGGACGACGCGCGGGGCGGTGACCACGCCGTCCCGCACGGCCAGCCGCGGTTCGTCGGCCGCCAGGGCCGCCGCCAGGGACTCGGTCGGCGCGGGCGAGTCGTCGAGGTCGAGCAGGACGAAGCGGCCGGGGTGCTCGGCCTGCGCGGAGCGCACCAGCCCGTGCACGGCGGCGTGCGCGAGGTCCGCCTCGGCGCGGGTGAGCACCACCAGTCGCCCGTCGGTCCCGTCGGCCAGCCACGCCCGCACCCGGTCGAGGGCGAACGCGGCGGCACCCCGGGGGTCGAGGTCGGTGGGGACCTCGGCGTAGGTGAGGTCGGGTGCCTGGGGCAGCCCGGTGCCGGTGCCCCCGGGCACGGGCAGGGCCTGCCAGGTGAGCCGGTGCAGCGGCCGGGCCGGGGCTGCGGCCAGGGCGGCCGGGTCGGCGGCGCGCAGGGTCAGTGCCTCGACGGTGGCCACGGGCCGCCCGGCCGGGTCGGCCACGGCGACCGCGACGGACCCCGACCCGGTGGGGGTCAGGCGGACCCGGGCGGCGGTGGCGCCCTCGGCGTGCAGGGCCACCCCGGACCAGGCGAACGGCAGGGCGAGGTCGTCGGAATCGAGGCCCAGGGCGTGCAGGGCGGCGTCCAGCAGCGCCGGGTGCACCCCGAAACCGTCCACGGGGGCGTCGACCGCCACCTCGGCGAACACCTCGGCACCCCGGCGCCACGCCGCCCGCAACCCCTGGAACACCGGGCCGTACTCGTAACCCCGGGCGGCCAGGTCGGCGTAAGCGCCGGCCACGGGCAGCGCCTCCGCGCCGGCGGGCGGCCACTCGACCAGGTCGGCGGCCGGGGTGGTGGGCTCGGCGGTGAGCACGCCGGAAGCGTGGCGGACCCAGGTCTCGTCATCACCGCGCGAGTGCACCTCGACCCGGCTGTCGGTGACGACCACGCGGACGGTCACCGCCCCGCGCTCGGACAGCACGAGCGGCGCCTCCAGGGTCAGGTCCGCCAGCACCGGCAGGCCGACCTGGTCCCCGGCGCGCAGGGCCAGCTCCACGAACGCGGTGCCCGGCAGCAGGGCGGTGCCGCGCACGGCGTGCTCGGCCAGCCAGGGGTGGGTGCGGGTGGACAACCGCCCGGTGAGCACCACCCCGCCGGGGACCTCGACCGCCGCGCCGAGCAGGGGGTGCCCGGCGCCGACCTGGCCCAGGCCGGTGACGTCGGTGGCGCCGCCGCCGTCGAGCCAGTACCGCTCGCGCTGGAAGGCGTAGGTGGGCAGGTCGACCGGCACCCCACCCGGGTCGGGCCAGGTGACCGGAACACCGTGGGCGAACAGGAGCCCGGCGCTGGCGAGGAACCGGTCCAGCCCGCCCTCACCGCGCCGCAGCGACCCGACAGCCACCGCCTCCACCGTGTCCTCAATGGACATGATCAGCACCGGGTGCGCACTCGCCTCGACGAAGGCACCGAAACCCTCGGCAGCGAGCGCCCGCACACCCTCCTCGAACCGGACCGTGTTGCGCAGGTTCTCGTACCAGTACTCGGCGTCCACAGCCGCAGTGCTGATCCACTCCCCCGTCACCGTCGAGAAGAACGGCACCTCGGGGACACACGGCTCGATCCCGGCCAACGCCGAAACCACCTCACCCCGAATGGCTTCCACCTGCGCCGAGTGCGAGGCGTAATCCACCGGGATCACCCTCGCCCGAACCTCCCGGGCCTCACACGCGGCAACCAGCGCCGACAACCCCTCCGGGTCACCGGAAACCACCACGGCCGAAGGACCATTGACCGCAGCCACCGACACACCCGGGTAGTCCGCCAGCAATTCCCGCATCTGATCCACGGGCAACGCCACCGACACCATCCCGCCACGACCAGCCAGACCGCCCGCGATCGCCCGGCTGCGCAGCACAACAACCTTCGCCGCGTCCTCCAGCGACAACGCACCCGAAACAGCGGCAGCCGCGATCTCACCCTGCGAATGACCCAGCACCGCACCCGGCTCAACCCCGAGCGAACGCCACAACCCCGCAAGAGCAACCATCACAGCAAAAAGCACCGGCTGAACGACATCCACCCGCTCCAACGCCGACTCATTGCCCAACACCTCGGCGACCTTCCAGTCCACCAAGCCCTCAACCGCAGCCGAGCACTCACCGAACAGTCGGGCGAACTCCGGCGACTGGTCGACAAGGTCCCGGGCCATCCCCACCCACTGCGAACCCTGACCGGGGAACACGAACACCGGCCCGGTTCCGCCGGACACGCGCCGACCGGCCACCGGCAGGTCGGCCAACCCGGCCAGCAGGGCCTCCCGGTCGCCACCCGCGACCACGGCCCGGTGCTCGAACACCGCCCGCCCCAGCAGGGTCGCGGCCACGTCGGCGGGTGCCACCCCGGGGTGGTCACCGAGGAAAGCGGCCAGCCGCCCGGCCTGCGCCCGCAGCGCCTCCGGTGTCTTGGCCGACAGCACCCATGGCACCACACCGCCCCCGGCGGTCGGGGCGGCAGGCTCGGGTTCGTGCTCCAGCACGACGTGGGCGTTGGTGCCGCTCATCCCGAACGACGACACCCCCGCCCGGCGCGGCCGGTCCACCTCCGGCCACGGCCGGTTCCGCACCAGCAGCTCCACCGCGCCCGCCGACCAGTCGACCTGCTCGGAGGGCCGGTCCACGTGCAGGGTCCTGGGCAGCACCCCGCGGCGCATCGCCTCGACCATCTTGATCACACCGGCCACCCCGGCGGCGGCCTGGGTGTGCCCGACGTTCGACTTGACCGAGCCCAGGTACAGCGGCTCCGCCCGGTCCTGCCCGTAGGTGGCCAGCAGGGCCTGGGCCTCGATCGGGTCGCCCAGGGTGGTGCCGGTGCCGTGCGCCTCGACGGCGTCCACGTCGACCGGGGTCAGGCGGGCGTTGTCCAGCGCGGCCCGGATCACCCGTTGCTGCGACGGCCCGTTCGGCGCGGTCAGCCCGTTCGACGCGCCGTCCTGGTTGACCGCCGTCCCCCGCACCACCGCCAACACCCGGTGCCCGTTGCGCCGCGCGTCCGACAACCGCTCGACAACCAGAACGCCGACACCCTCGCCCCACCCGGTGCCATCAGCGGCATCCGCGAACGCCTTGCACCGACCATCGGCAGCCAGACCGCGCTGACGGCTGAAATCGATGAAGGTGTCGGGCGTGGCCATGATCGTCACGCCGGAGGCCAGGGCCAGGTCGCACTCCCCCTGCCGCAACGACTGCACCGCCAGGTGCAGCGACACCAGCGACGACGAACACGCCGTGTCCACGGTGACCGCCGGACCCTCGAACCCCAGGGTGTAGGCGACCCGGCCGGAGGCGATGCTGCCGGACGTGCCGGTGCTGAGGTAGCCCTCCAGCCCGTCCGGGGCGCCGTCGAGGCCCGGGAAGTAGTCGGTGCTCATCACGCCCGCGAACACACCCGTGGCGCTGCCGCGCAGCGAACCCGGGTCCACGCCCGCGTCCTCCAGCGCCTCCCACGAAGCCTCCAGCAGTACCCGCTGCTGCGGGTCCATCGCCAGCGCCTCACGCGGGGAGATCCCGAAGAACGCCGCGTCGAACTCGGCGGCCTCGTGCAGGAAGCCGCCCTCCCTGGCGTAGGTGCGCCCGACGGCCTCGGGGTCGGCGTCGTAGAGCGCGTCGGCGTCCCAGCCGCGATCGGTGGGGAACTCGCCGATCGCGTCCACCCCGCCCGCGACCAGGTCCCAGAGCTGCGCGGGCGAGGACACCCCGCCCGGGAAGCGGCAGGCCATGCCCACGATGGCGATCGGCTCGCGGGCGGCCTGCACGAGCTGCCGGTTCTGCTTGCGCAACTGCTCGACCTCCTTGAGCGAGGAGCGCAGCGCGTCGAGCAGTTGGTCGGGAGAGGTGGCCATCAGCAGCTCCTCGGTCGGGCACGGCCAGGCCGTGGTGCGGAGGTCTCAGTCGGTGAGAGCCGTGGTCGGGGCACGGCCTAGTCCTGGTTCCCGAGCGCCAGGCGGATGAGCCGGTCGGCGTCCATCGCGTCGATCGAGTCCTCGGGGTCGGTGTCGCCCGTGTCGTCGCCCGCGTCGTCCTGGGCGAGGCCGGTCAGCCGCAGCAATGCGTCGAGCAGGCCCTCCTCGCGGAAGCGGGCCAGCGGGGTGGCGGCCAGGGCGGCGCGCAGGGCCACCTCCACCGGGTCGCCCTGCGGTGCTGCCGCCGCTGCCGGGGCGAGCTGGGTGCGCAGGCGCGCGGCCAGCGCGGCCGGGCTGGGGTAGTCGAAGACGAGGGTGGCGGGCAGCCGCTCCCCGGTGGCCCCGGTAAGCCGGTTGCGCAGCTCGACGGCGGTCAGCGAGTCGAAGCCCAGCTCCTTGAACGCCTGCCCGGGGTCGACGGCGGCGGGGTCGGCGTGGCCGAGGACGGTGGCGACCTCGCCGCGCACCAGGTCCAGCACCAGCGCGTCCTGCTCCTCGGCCGAGCGGCCCGCGAGCCGCTGGGCCAGGGATTCCGCGCCGCCGCCCGCCGAGGCGGTGCGCCGCCCGGCCGCACCGGCCAGGCCGCGCAGCACCGGGTCGGGGTGGGCGGGCAGCCTGCGCGGGTCCAGCCGCATCGGCGCCAGCAGCGGTTCGTCCACCGCCAGCGCCAGGTCGAGCAGGGCCAGGGCGTCGGCGGTGCCGAGCGGGGCCATGCCGGAGCGGCGCATCCGCTCGACGTCGGTGTCGGTCAGGTGCGCGGTCATCCCGGACCGCTGCTCCCACAGCCCCCACGCCAGGGACGCGGCGGGCAGGCCGTGGGCGCGGCGGTGCGCGGCCAAGGCGTCGAGGAAGGCGTTGGCGGCGGCGTAGTTGCCCTGACCGGCGTCGCCGAAGGTGGCGGCGACGGAGGAGAACAGGATGAACGCGGCCAGGTCCAGGTCGCGGGTCAGCTCGTGCAGCACCACGGCCGCGTCGACCTTGGGGCGCATCACCCGCTCCAGGCGCTCCGGGGTGAGCGAGGTGAGCAGGCCGTCGTCGAGGACCCCGGCGGTGTGCACCACACCGGACAGCGGAACCTCCAACGATCCCAGCACCTCCGCCACCGCTGCGCGGTCTGCGGCGTCGCACGCCTCGACCCGCACCCGTGCGCCCAGTGATTCCAGCTCCGCGACCAAATCCGGCGCACCCTCGGCGGTCAACCCACGGCGGCTCAGCAACACCAGGTCCCGCACGCCGTGCTCAGCCACCACGTGCCGGGCGATCTCCCCGCCGAGGACACCGGTTCCACCGGTGATCAACACCGTGCCACCGGCCATCCCACGCGGAACCGTCAGCACCAACTTGCCGGTGTGCCTGGCCTGGCTGAGGAACCGGAACGCCTCCGGTGCCCGCCGCACGTCCCACGCGCGGATCGGGTGCGGGCGCAGCACGCCCCGGTCGAGCAGGGACAAGACCTCGCCGAGCATGGTCTGGATGCGGTCGTTGGGCGCGTCGCTGATGTCGAAGGCCCGGTAGTCCACCCCGGCGTGCTCAGCGGCAACCGCCTGCGGGTCGCGGATGTCGGTCTTGCCCATCTCCAGGAACCGACCACCACGCGGCAGCAGCCGCAGGGAGGCGTCCACGAACTCACGGGCCAGCGAGTCCAACACCACGTCCACACCCGCACCACCGGTGGCGCCGAGCACCTTGTCCTCGAAGTCCAAGGTCCGCGACGAGGCGATCCGATCGTCGCCGAACCCCATGCCGCGCAGCACATCCCACTTGCCCGGACTCGCCGTGGCGAACACCTCCGCCCCCAGGTGCCGGGCGATCTGCACCGCCGCCATGCCCACACCACCGGTCGCCGCGTGCACCAACAGCCGCTCACCGGCTTGCAGGCGGGCCAGGTCCACCAGTCCGTAGTAGGCGGTGAGGAACACGACCGGGACGGTCGCGGCCTGCGCGTCGGTCAGGCTGTCGGGGGTGCGGGCCAGGCGCAGCCGGTCGGCCACCGCGACGGGCCCGAAGGAGCCGTCGAACAGGCCCATGACCCGGTCGCCGGGCGCCAGGTCGTCCACGCCGGGGCCGACCTCCAGCACCACGCCCGCGCCCTCGCTGCCGAGCAGGTCGTAGCCGGGGTACTCGCCCAGGGCGATGAGCGGGTCGCGGAAGTTCATGCCCGCCGCCCGCACCCCGACCCGCACCTGCCCGGGCGCCAGCGGCGCCACGGCGGTCGGGGAGTCGGCCAGCACCAGGTTCTCCAGGGTGCCGGTGGCGCTGACCTCCAGCCGCCAGTGTCCACCCGGGGGCGGCACCAGCGCCGCCGTGGTCGCGCCACGGGCGAACCTCGGGGTGCGCACCACCCCGTCGCGCAGGGCCAACTGGGGTTCGTCGGTGGCCAGGGCTGCGGCGAGCGCACCCGCCGCAGGCGCCTGGGCGGCGGCCGGGTCGAGGTCGAGCAGCACGATCCGGCCAGGGTTCTCCGCCTGCGCCGAGCGCAGCAGGCCCCAGGCGGCGGCGTGGGCCAGGTCGGTCGGGTCGTCCCCGGCGCCGGTGCTCACCGCACCCCGGGTGGTGAGCACGAGCCGGGTGGCGTCGGTGGCGTCGGTGTCCAACCAGGTCCGCACGAAGGCCAGCACACCCTGCGTGGCGGCGTGGGTGGCGTCGACCAGGTCCCCGTCCACGGCGGGCAGCGGGGCGAACACCACCGGCGGCACCGGCCGGGCGAGCAGGGCGGGGAGGTCGACGGCGGTGTCCACGGCCGCACCACCCGCCTTGAGCAGGTCGTGCAGCCCGAGGGCGTCGGTGCCCAGCACGGCGCACGGCTGCGGGTCGGCGGGCTCGGCGGTCAGGGCGGGCCAGTCCACCCGGAACAGCGACGACCACGCCGCCGAGGCCGGGGCGAGCTGGTCGGTGCTGACCGGGCGCAGCGCCAGCGCGGCCACGGTCGCCACCGGCTGCCCGGCGGGGTCGGCCAGCGCCAGGGCGAACGCCCCGGTGCCGGACGGCGCCAGCCGGACCCGCAGGGCGCGGGCACCGGCGGCGTGCAGGGTCACGCCCTCCCAGGAGAACGGCAGGCCCAGCGCCTCGGGGTTCTCGGCACTGTCGACTCCCAGGCCGAGGGCGTGCAGGGCCGCGTCCAGCAGGGCCGGGTGCAGGCCGAACCGGTCGGCGGGCACGTCGTCGGGCAGTTCCACCTCGGCGAAGACCTCGTCGCCGCGCCGCCACACCGCGCGCAACCCCTGGAAGGCCGGGCCGTAGTGGTAACCCTGGTCGGCCAGGTCCGCGTAGGCGCTGTCGGTGTCGACGCGCCGGGCACCTGCGGGCGGCCACTGGTCGAGCACGGCCCCGGTCGGGGCGTCGGCGGTGAGCACGCCCACGGCGTGCTGCGTCCACGGGTCGTCCCCGACCCTGGAGTGCACCTCCACCCGCTGCTCGGCGTCGACGACCACGCGCAGGTCCACGGCACCGTCCTCGGGCAGCACCAACGGCGCCTGCAAGGTCAGGTCGGCCACGTGCGGCAGGCCCACCTGGTCCCCGGCCCGCACGGCCAGTTCGACGAACGCGGTGCCCGGCAGCAACACCGAACCCAGCACGGCGTGGTCGGCCAACCACGGGTGGGTGCGCAGCGACAGCCGCCCGGTGAGGACAACGCCGTCCGGCACCTCGACGGCCGCCCCGACCAGCGGGTGGTCGGCGTCGTCGAGCCCGAGCGCGCCCACGTCCCCGGCCCCGGTGCCCGCGTCGAGCCAGTAGTGCTCGTGCTGGAAGGCGTAGGTGGGCAGGTCCACGTTTGCACCCGGGCCACCGAAGAACGCCGCCCAATCCACCGAGGTCCCCAGCGCGTGGGCCTTGCCCAACCCGGCAACCAGGTTCACCGCTTCCGGCTTGTCCTTGCGCTGCAACGCAACCCCGCCCGTCAAGGCGGTCAGCGAAGCATCCGGGCCAACCTCGACCAACACCATTCCCTGCACCTGCTGAATAGCGTCGTGGAACCTGACAGCCCCACGCACCTGCCGAACCCAGTACTCAGGCGACGTCACCTCAGCACCAACCACCGGCACCTTCGGCTCGCGGTAAGTCACCGACTCCGCGACCTCCCGGAACGCCGCCAACATCGGCTCCATGTGCGCCGAGTGGAACGCGTGACTGGTGTTGAGCCGCTTCGAGCGCGGGAACCGCGCCGCCAACGCCAACACAGCATCTTCGTCACCGGAGATGACCACCGACTCCGCGCCGTTCACCGCCGCGACCGACACACCCTCGGGCAGCTCGATCTCCGACTCCGCAACCGGGATCGCCACCATGGCACCGCCACGCGGCAGCGCCCGCATGAGCGATGCCCTCGCCGCGACCAGCTTGCAAGCGTCTTCCAGCGACCAGACGCCCGCCACATACGCGGCAGCCAGCTCACCGATGGAGTGACCCACGAACGCGTCCGCCCGCACACCCCACGACTCCAGCAACCGCACCACGGCGACCTCGAACGCGAAGATCGCAGGCTGGGCGAACCCCGTGTCCTCAACCGGAAGGTCCGGGATGGACAGGTGCTCGATCACCTCATCCCAGGCCCGGGCAAACACCGGGTAGGTCTCGTACAGCTCACGACCCATGCCGAGCCGCTGCGAACCCTGACCGGTGAACACCAACGCCGTCTTCCCCGACCCGGCCACCACCGGCGAGAGCGATCCCAGCCCGGCGACCAACTCCTCCGGCGAGGTACCCACCACGACAGCGCGGTGCTCGAACCGCTGCCGCCCCAACACCAACGCCGACCCCACCGCGACCGGGTCCACCTCGGTACCGGCCGCCCACTCGGCCAACCGCTCACCCTGCGCCCGCACCGCCTCCGGCGTCCGCCCCGACACCACCCACGGCACCACCGGCACGGCGGGTGCCGGCACCGGTTCGTCGGCGGGCACGCCCTCGACGATCACGTGCGCGTTGGTCCCGCTGATCCCGAACGACGACACCGCCGCCCGCCGCGCCCGCCGCACCTCGGGCCACGGCCGGGCCTCCGTCAGCAACTCCACGGCCCCTTCGGACCAGTCCACGTGCGGCGACGGCGCATCCACGTGCAGCGTCTTGGGCAGCACCCCGTGCCGCATCGCCAAGACGGCCTTGATCACGCCAGCCACCCCGGCGGCGGCCTGGGTGTGCCCCAGGTTCGACTTCACCGACCCCAACCACAGCGGCTCGGACCGGTCCTGCCCGTAGGTGGCCATGAGCGCCTGCGCCTCGATCGGGTCGCCCAGCGTGGTCCCGGTCCCGTGCGCCTCCACCACATCAACGTCCTGAGTGGACAAACCAGCGTTGGCCAAAGCCTGCCGGATCACCCGCTGCTGCGACGGCCCGTTCGGCGCCGTCAACCCATTCGACGCCCCGTCCTGGTTCACCGCAGAACCCCGGACCACGGCCAACACCCGGTGCCCGTTGCGACGAGCGTCCGACAGCCGCTCCAGCAGCAGCACACCCACACCCTCGGACCAGCCCACACCGTCGGCCGCCGCCGCGAACGGCTTGGACCGCCCGTCGGCGGCCAGCCCGCGCTGCCTGCTGAAGTCCACGAAGACCTCCGGCGTGGACAGGACGGTCACGCCCCCGGCCAACGCCAGGTCGCACTCCCCCTGCCGCAACGACTGCGCCGCCAGGTGCAACGCCACCAAAGACGACGAACACGCCGTGTCCACCGTGACCGCCGGACCCTCGAACCCGAAGGTGTAGGACACGCGACCGGAGACCACGCTGGCGGCGCTGCCGTTGCCCAGGAAGCCTTCCAGGTCCTCGGGCACGCTGCGCAGGCGCGCGGCGTAGTCGTGGTACATCACCCCGGCGAACACGCCCGTCCGGCTGCCGCGCAACCCGGACGGGTCCAGCCCGGCCCGCTCCAGCACCTCCCACGAGGCCTCCAGCAGCACCCGCTGCTGCGGGTCCATCGCCAACGCCTCCCGGGGCGACACCCCGAAGAACGCGGCGTCGAAGTCGGGGGCGTCGGCAAGGAACCCGCCCCGGCGGGTGTAGGTGGTGCCTGGCTTGTCGGGGTCCGGGTCGTACAGGGCCTCGACGTCCCAGTCGCGGTTCGCGGGGAAGTCGGAGGTGGCGTCGCGGCCGTCGAGCAGGGCCGCCCACAGGTCCTCCGGCGAGCCGACCCCGCCGGGGTACCGGCAGCTCATCGCCACCACGGCGATCGGTTCGTCAACCCCGACCGCCGCGACCGCCGCAACGGGGGCGGCGGCCGGGGCGCCTGCCAGGTCGGCCAGCAGCCGTTCGGCCAGCGCACCCGGCGTCGGGTGGTCGAACACCAGGGTCGCGGGCAGGCGCGAGCCGGTCAGCGCGGACAGCCGGTTGCGCAACTCCACCGCGGTCAGCGAGTCAAACCCGAGGTCCTTGAACGCACCACCCTCGACGACGGCGGCGGGATCGCCGTGACCGAGCACGGCGGCGACCTCCGCGCGGACCAGGTCGAGCACGGCAGCGCGGCGCGCGTCGGCACCCAGCCCGGCCACCTTTCCGGCCAGGCCACCGACCTCCCCGGCAACCGAGGCGGAAGCGCGGCGGACCCGAGACCGGACCAGACCGCGCAGCACCGGCGGCACGTCCCGCACCCGGGCGGGCTCCAACCGCACGGGCAGCAGCGCGGCCCGGTCCCCGGAGGTGGCCAGGTCGAACAGGGCGAGCGCGTCCTCGGTGCCCAGCGGGCCGGTCCCGGACCGCCGCATGCGCTCGACGTCGGCCTCCGACAGCGCGGCGGTCATCCCCGACCGCTGCTCCCAGAACCCCCACCCGAGGGAGACGGCGGGCCGCCCGGCGGCCCGCAGGTGCGCGGCGTAGGCGTCGAGGGCGGCGTTGGCGGCGGCGTAGTTGCCCTGCCCCGCGTCCCCGAAGGTGGCGGCACTGGAGGAGAACAGCACGAACGCCGACAGCGGCCCGGCCAACTCGGCCAGGTGCGCGGCCCCGTCCACCTTGGGCCGCAGCACAGCGGCAACGCGCTCCGGGGTCAACGCCTCCACCACACCGTCGTCGAGCACCCCCGCCGCGTGCACGACAGCGGTGACCGGGTGCGCGGCCAACAGCGCGGCAACCTGCTCCCGCTCAGCGACATCACACGCCGCGACAACGACATCCGCGCCCAGCCCGGCCAACTCGGCGGCCAGTTCGGGGGCGTGCCCGGAGCGGCTGGTCAGCACCAGCCTGCGCACACCGCACGCGGTGACCAGGTGGCGGGCCAACAGCCCACCGAGGGTGCCGGTGCCACCGGTGATGAGCACGGTGTCGCCCGCGGTGATGCCGGTGCCGGCAGCACCAGGGGTGCCAGCGGCGCCAAAGATGCCAGCGGCGGCGGTGCCGGAGGGGGCGATGGTGCCGAAGGTGCCGGCGATGCCGGTGCCGGGGGTGCCGGGGGTGGGGGTGCCGGGGGTGGGGGTGCCGGGGGTGGCGGGGGCGGGGGCGCCGGGGGTGCGGGGGGCGGGGGGGGCGGGGGCGGGGGCGGCGGCGGGGGGGGCGGCGGCGGCGGGC
>NZ_QHCP01000008.1:0-209344 GCF_003182415.1 Actinokineospora spheciospongiae
ACGCCCGGTCCCATCCCGAACCCGGAAGCTAAGCCTGCCAGCGCCGATGGTACTGCACTCGTGAGGGTGTGGGAGAGTAGGACGCCGCCGGACTATCATTCCCGAAGGGGCCTGTGATGGAACACGTGAAGATCCGTGTTTCCACCGCAGGTCCCTTCGGTTTTTTCATGAGCATGGAGGATCAGGGTGTCGGAGTTCGGGCGTCGTGGCGGTACCGATGGCGGGGATCGGCGGGACGACCGGCGACCAGGGTCGGACCGCAAGGCAGGCAGTGGGGGTGGCCCTCGTCGGGACAGCGGTGCGGGAGCGTCGACCTGGCGCCGTGACGGCCAGGACGGCGGTCGCCCCAACGACCGCAAGTCCCCCCAGGACCGAGGCGGCTACCGCCCCACCTCAACCGACCGCGACCGAGGCGGCTTCAAGTCCGGCGGCGACCGCGACCGAGGCGCCCCCCGAGGCACCTCCGGCGACCGCGATTCCCGCAGCGGCGGCTACCGAGGCAACTCGGGTGACCGCGATTCCCGTGGTGGTTACCGGGGCAACTCGAGTGACGGCGACTCCCGCGGCGGCGGCTACCGGGGCAGCTCTGGTGACCGGGATTCCCGCGGCGGGGGCTACCGAGGAACGTCGAACGACCGCGACTCTCGCGGCGGGGGTTACCGGGGCGGTTCGAGCGACCGTGATTCCCGCTCCGGTGGCTACAGCGGCAGTGCCGGTGACCGGGACTCCCGGGGTGGCGGCTACCGGGGCAACTCGGGTGATCGCGATTCCCGTCCCAGTGGCGGCTACCGGGGCAACTCCTCGGACCGCGACTCGCGCGGCGGCAATTCCACCGATCGCGGCACCCGCAGTGGCGGCTACGGCGGCAATTCGAGCGACCGCGACTCCCGCAGCAGCGGTTACCGGGGCAACTCGAGCGATCGCGACTCCCGGCCCGGCGGCGGGTACCGGGGCAACTCGGGCGACCGGGATTCCCGTTCCGGCGGTTACGGCGGCACCTCGGGCGACCGCGATTCCCGCAGCGGGGGCTACCGGGGCGGTTCGAGCGACCGTGATTCCCGCTCCGGCGGTTACAGCGGCACCTCCGGCGACCGCGACTCCCGCAGCGGCGGGTACCGGGGCAACTCGGGCGACCGCGATTCCCGTGGCGGCGGCTTCCGCGGCGGTTCGAGTGACCGGGGTTCCGGCGGTGGATACCGCGGCGGCTCGGGTGACCGCGACTCGCGCGGTGGCGGTTACCAGGGCAAGTCCTCCGACCGCGATTCCCGTGGTGGCGGCTACCGCTCGGGCGACCGCGGCGGCTACCAGGGCCGCGACGACCGAGGCTCCCGCCCCACCGGCACCCACCCGCACCGCGACAACGACCGCCGCGATGACCGCGACGGCTTCGCCCGCCGCGACAGCAAGCCCCGCGACAACGACCGCGGCGGCCACCAGAACCGCGACGACCGGGGCTCCCGCCCCACGGGCGGCGGTTACCCCCGTCGCGACGACCGCACGACCTCCCGCGACAGCGACCGCACCCCGCGCCGCGACGACCGCCCCCAGTCCGGTGGCTACCCCCGTCGCGACGACCGCGACAACGACCGCGGTTCCCGCTCGACGGGCGGCTACCCGCGCCGTGACAACGACCGCGGTTCCTTCCGCGATGACCGCACCCCGAAGCGCGACGACAACCGCGGCTTCACCCGTGACGACCGCGGCCCCAAGCGCGACAGCGACCGCGGCTTCTCCGGCGACCACCGTGGTCCGAAGCGCGACGACGACCGCGGTTTCCGCCGTGACGACGATCGCGGCCCCAAGCGCGACAATGACCGCGGCTTCACCCGTGACGACCGTGGCCCCAAGCGCGACGACGACCGCAGCTTCTCCCGTGACGATCGTGGTCCGAAGCGCGACGACCGCAGCTTCTCCCGCGACGACCGCGACTCGAAGCGCGACGGCGACCATGGCTCCTCCCGCGAGGACAGCCGCGACTTCCGTACCCCGTCCGGCGATGACCGCGCTCCCCAGCGCGACACCGGCACCTCCCCGCGCGACGACGACCGCGACTCGAAGCCCGAAGCGGACCTCCACCGTCAGGACAACCTCGAACCCCAGCGCACCTCCGACGCCGACTCCCCGCGCGGGGACGACACCGTTGACGGTGAGCCGGGTGGTGGGCGCGCGGACCGCCAGGGCGACTCCGCTGCGACCACCGACGAGCGCGCCGCCGCGCAGGGTGAACGAACCTTTGGTGAGAACGAGGGCGCATCCGCTTCCGGTGCGGTGAGTGGCGCGTCCACAACGGACAGCCGCGATCGCTTCGCCGACCGGGAAAGCCGTCCGCGCAAGGAGTTCGACAAGCCGCGCTCCGGTGACCGGCGTGCTACCCGCAAGGACGACGATGTCGCCCCCGTCCACAACGGACCGGCGGTGCCGGAGGGTGCCGACTACTCGCAACTGGACGTCGAGGCCCGGGCCGGGCTGCGCAGCCTGCCCAAGTCGCTGGCCGAGATGGTCGGCAGGCACCTGGTGGCGGCGGGCATGCTGATCGACGAGGACCCCGCGCGGGCCCTGGTGCACGCCCGCTACGCCCGGGAGCGCGCTTCCCGGGTCGCCATCGTGCGGGAGGCGGCGGGGTTGACCGCCTACCACGCGGGGGAGTGGGCCGAGGCCCTGTCCGAGTTGCGCGCGGTGCGGCGGATGAGCGGCGGCAACACGCACGTCGCCGTCATGGCGGACTGCGAGCGGGCGCTGGGCAGGCCGGAGCGGGCGCTGGAGCTGGCCAAGGAGGCGGGCACCGACCTGGACCCGGAGGTGGCCGTGGAGCTGCGCATCGTCAGCGCGGGCGCCCGCCGGGACATGGGCCAGTTGGACGCGGCCGTGGTCGCCCTGCAGGGCCCCGACCTCGACGTCAAGGTGCGCAAGCCGTGGAGCGCGCGCCTGTTCTACGCCTACGCCGACAACCTGGAGGCCGCGGGCCGCGACCAGGACGCCATCCGCTGGTTCCTCAACGCCGCCCAGGCCGACGACGACGAGGACACCGACGCCGCCGAGCGCGCCTTCGCCCTCGGTGCCGACGAGTCCGAGATCGCCGCCGCCCTCCCGGGTGAAACCGTCGAGATCGAGGACGACGCCGACGACGCCCCCGTGGCCACCGACCGCACCGGCCACACGATCGAGGACGCCGTCCTCCCCGACAGCACCGCCTCCGACAGCACCGCACCGAATGGCAGTGCCCCCGATGGCGGCGCTTTCGACGGTGGCGCTCCGGACGGCACCGCCTCCGGCAGCGGCGCTGTCGAGCGCGGCCCTTCCGAGGGAGATGTTCCCGACAGCGGCGGTCCGGGCAGCGACGCCTCCCCCGCGACCGCTGATCTCCCGAACGGGAGCGACCTCCCGGCGGAAGACGACCTGCCCCGGGGCAGCGACCTCCTCGACGGCGACGACCGCCCCCGGGTCGACAGCCCCGAGGGTCCCGAGGGCGCCGAGGACCGGACCGCGGGTCAGCCGGAGAACCGATGAGCGACGGCCTGCTCGACCGCTACGACGCCCTGCTGTTCGACCTCGACGGCACCGTCTACCGCGGCGGGCAGGCCCTGCCCGCCGCGGCCGAGGTCGTGGACCGCGCGCACGCGGCGGGCGTCGCCGTCCGGTTCGTGACGAACAACGCCTCCCGGGCCCCGGAGACCGTCGCCGAGCACCTGCGGGGCATGGCGGTGCGGGCGGACGCCGCCGAGGTGTCCACCAGCGCGCAGGCGGCGGCCGCGGTGCTGCGGGGCCGGTTGGCGCCCGGTGACCACGTGCTGGTCCTGGGCACCGACGCCCTCGCCGACGAGGTCACCGCCGTGGGCCTCACGCCCGTGCGCGGGTTCTCCGCCGACGTCAAGGGCGTCTGCCAGGGCCTTTCGCCCAAGATGACCTGGGAGGACCTGGCCGAGGGGGCGCTGGCGATCCGGGCGGGCGCGTTCTGGGTGGCGTGCAACGTCGACCGCACGCTCCCGACCGACCGCGGTCTGCTGCCCGGCAACGGTTCGCTGGTGCACGCCCTGCGCGTGGCGACCGACCAGGAGCCGGAGGTGGCGGGCAAACCGGCCACCCCGCTGATGGACCAGTCGATCCGCTCCGCGGGTGCCGCGCGCCCGCTGGTGGTCGGCGACCGGCTCGACACCGACATCGAGGGCGCGGTCAGCGCCGGGGTCGACTCGCTGCTGGTCCTCACCGGGGTCGCCACCGCCGCGGACCTCCTGGCTGCCGGGCCGCACGAGCGCCCCACCTACGTCGCGGCCGACCTGACCGCGTTCGACCGGCCCGCGGACGAGCTGGCTATCCGGGCCCGGCCCGGGTGGGCCGTGGCCGTCGACGGCGGCCGGGCCACCATCACCGGCGACGGTGATCCGCTCGACCTCCTGCGCACCCTCTGCGCCGCCTGCTGGGCGGCGGGCGACGACGCGCGGGCGCTGCACCCGGACCCCGCCGCGGCCGCCGCCCTCACCACCCTCGGCTTCCGCATCGGCTAGCGTGGAGCCCGTGCACCCAGCTCCACTCCCCGGCCCTCCCGGGCCCCCGCCGGTCAGCGACGAGGCGATCGCCGACGCCGTGGCCGGGCTCGACGGGCTCGACCGGTTGCCGGTCGACGAGCACGTGGCCCGGTTCGACGCCGTGCACGTGGCGCTGACCGCCGCGCTCGCCTCCATCGACAAGGTCTGAGCCGGTGCCCAGGAGGGCGCGACTGGACGCCGAGCTGGTCCGCCGCGGGCTGGCCCGCTCCCGTGACCACGCGTCGCAGTTGATCGCCGACGGCCGGGTGACCGTGCACGGGACCGTGGCCACCAAACCCGCCACCGGTGTCGAGACCGGTGCCGCGCTGGTCGTGCGCGAGGTGGTGGACGACCCGAACTGGGCCTCGCGCGGCGCGCACAAGCTCATCGGCGCGCTGGACGCGTTCGACCTGTCCCCGGACGGCAAGCGCTGCCTGGACGCGGGTGCCTCCACCGGCGGGTTCACCGACGTGCTGCTGCGCCGGGGGGCGCGGCAGGTGGTGGCGGTCGACGTGGGGCGGGGGCAGTTGGTGTGGCGGCTGCAGACTGACGACCGCGTGGTGATCATGGACAAGACGAACGCCCGCGAGATCACCCCGGAGGGCATCGGCGGGGCGGCGGACATGGTCGTGTCGGACCTGTCGTTCATCTCGCTGCGGTTGGTGCTGCCCGCGCTGGCCGCCTGCGCCACCGACGAGGCCGACGTCATCCCGATGATCAAGCCGCAGTTCGAGGTGGGCAAGGAGCGGTTGGGCGCGGGCGGGGTCGTGCGCGACCCGGCGGACCGCGCCGACGCCGTGCGCAACGTCCTGCGGGCGGCCGGTGAGGCGGGCCTGCGGGTGCACGGGGTCGCGGCCAGCCCGCTGCCGGGGCCCGCGGGCAACGTGGAGTACTTCGCCTGGCTGCGCCGGGGCGAGCCGTTGGCGGCCGAGGTGGCCGCCGAGCTGGTGGAGACCGCTGTCCGGGAAGGTCCGCAATGAGCCCTGCACGGGAGATCCTGCTGGTCGTGCACACCGGTCGCACCGAGAACCGGCGCACCGCCGAGAAGGTGGCGGGGTGGTTCGGGTCGGCCGGGGTGCTGCTGCGGGTGCTGGAGAGCGAGGCGCCCGACCTGGACCCGTCCTGCTACAGCCGGGTGGTGCCGGTGGGGCCCAAGGCCGCGGAGGGCGCCGAGCTGGTGTTCGTCCTCGGCGGTGACGGCACGTTCCTGCGCGCCGCCGAGCTGGCGCACGCGACCGGGGTGCCGGTGCTGGGGGTGAACCTGGGCCGGGTGGGGTTCCTGGCGGAGGCGGAGTCGGACGCGCTGGAGGACGCCGTGCAGCGCGTCGTCGAGCAGACCTACCGGGTGGAGGAGCGGATGACGGTCGACGTCACCGCCACCGTCGACGGCGTGGTGGTGGCCGACACCTGGGCGCTCAACGAGGCCAGCGTGGAGAAGAGCAGCCGGGAGCGGATTCTGGACGTGATGATCGAGGTCGACGGGCGCTCGGTGTCGTCCTTCGGTTGCGACGGGGTGCTGTGCGCGACGCCCACCGGGTCCACCGCGTACGCCTACTCCGCGGGTGGGCCGATCGTGTGGCCGGACGTGCAGGCCATGCTGGTGGTGCCGAGCAACGCGCACGCCATGTTCTCCCGGCCCATGGTCGTCGGCCCGCACTCGCGGGTGGCGATCGAGGTCGACCCGGAGGGCCACGAGGCGGTGCTGTGCTGCGACGGCCGCCGCACGGTGGAGATCCCGCCGGGGGCGCGGATCGAGGTCCGGGGTGGGCGCACCCCGGTCCGGCTGGTCCGCCTGGGTGACGAGCACTTCACCGACCGGTTGGTCGACAAGTTCGACCTGCCGGTGCACGGGTGGCGCTCGCGGTGACCCCGCCCACGTGCCCGACCCGGTGTTCGGCCCGGCTGCGGGGTGCGAGCCTGCCGGCTGACGGTCCCAACCGCTAGGGTGCGCTCTGTGCTAGCCGAGATGCGCATCCAGGACCTCGGCGTCATCGATGAGGCCACGCTCGAGCTCCACCCCGGTTTCACCGTGGTGACCGGGGAGACCGGTGCGGGCAAGACGATGGTCGTCACCGGGTTGCACCTGCTCTCCGGTGGCAGGGGCGAGGCGTCGCGGGTCCGCAGCGGGAAGTCCAAGGCCGTGGTCGAGGGGCGGTTCGAGGGGCTCACCGGGTCCCCCGCCGCCACCGTCGCGGGCAACGCGGGAGCAGAACCGGAGGACGACGGCAGCCTGATAGCGCTGCGCAGCATCAGCATCGACGGCCGGTCCCGGGCCCACCTGGGCGGCCGGTCGGTCCCGGTCGGCGTGCTCGGTGAGCTGGCCGAGCAGCTCATCGCCGTGCACGGGCAGAACGACCAGTTGCGCCTGCTGCGCTCCGCCGAGCAGCGCGCGGTGATCGACCGCTTCGCCGGTGAGGACGTCCACGAGGCCCTGTCGGCCTACCAGCGCGTCCGCGACGAGTGGATCTCGGTGTCGACCGAGCTGGCCGACCGCACGAACCGGGCGAAGGAACTCGCCCGCGAGTCCGAGGTCCTGCGCCTGGGCGTGGAGGAGATCACCGCGGTCGACCCCCAGCCCGGCGAGGACACCGAGCTGGTCGAGCGCGCCCGCCGCCTCGCCGACGCCGACCAACTGCGCGAGGGGGCCACCGGCGCCTCCTACGCCGTCTCCGGTTCCCCGGACGGCGACCCGGACGTCCCCGGTGCCCTGGGCCTGATCGGGGAGGCCCAGCGCCGCCTGGCCGCCTCCGAGGACCCCCGGCTGCGCGAGCTGGAGCCCCGCCTGGCCGAGGCGGCGGTCCTGCTGACCGACGTGGGCGCCGAGCTGACGGCGTACCTGGACGACCTGGACGCCGACCCGGCGGTGCTGGAGCAGGTCCTGGCCCGCCAGGCGGAGCTGAAGGCCCTCACCCGCAAGTACGCCGCCGACGTCGACGGTGTGCTGGCCTGGGCGCGGGACGCGGTGGACAGGCTGGCGGGCATGGACACCTCGGAGGAGGCCCTCGCCGAGCTGGCCGCCCGCCGCTCGGCCCTGGCGGTGGAGCTGGCGGACATCTCCACCGGCCTGACCGCCTCCCGCACCGAGGCCGCCGAAGCCCTGGCGAAGGCCGTGACGGACGAATTGGGCGGGTTGGCCATGGGCCAGTCCAGCCTCCAGATCAGCGTCCGCCCCCGCCCCGCCGAGGCGAACGACCCGCTGGCCCTGGAGGTCAACGGGACGCTGCTGCACGCGGGCACCGGCGGCGTCGACGAGGTGGAGATCCTGCTCGTCGCCCACGACGGCGCCCACCCCCTCCCCATCCACAAGGGCGCCTCCGGCGGTGAGCTGTCCCGGGTGATGCTCGCCATCGAGGTCGTCCTCGCCCACTCCGACCCGGTCCCCACCCTCGTCTTCGACGAGGTCGACGCGGGCGTGGGCGGTCGGGCGGCGGTGGAGATCGGCCGCCGCCTGGCCCGCTTGGCCCGCAGCCACCAGGTCATCGTGGTCACCCACCTCGCCCAGGTCGCCGCCTTCGCCGACCGCCACCTGATCGTGGACAAGGGCATGCGGGGCGGCGTCACCCGCAGCGACGTCCGCACCCTGGACGAGGGCGACCGGGTGGTGGAACTCGCCCGGATGTTGGCGGGCATGGAGTCCACCGAAACCGGCCGCGCCCACGCGGAGGAACTCCTCGCCCTGGCCGAGGGCGAGAAGCACGACTGGGAACTGACGGGCAAGCCCCGCCCGTCCCGCCGCAAGCGCACCTGATCGGTCCTGCCCACCGCCCGGGTCCGCGAAGCCACGCTTGGCGGACCCGGGCGGTGGTGTGTTCGGGGTCGCCGCGCCCGGGGCGGGTGGACGGAGGTGATCCACCGCCACGCGCACCCGGAGCGGCAGGCGTCGGCGCGAGCGGGCGGCCACGGCGCGGCAACGCGGTGAAGCGCTGGATCGGGTGGTTGTTTTTGGTTGGGGGAGAAGACCCTCTGCCAAGCTGGCCAGCGACGGTGGGCATCCCTTCGCCCACTCACGCGCACCGCGGCAGAGGGTCTTCGTAGGGGCCCCGACCAAGAACAACCACCCGATCCAGCACCCCGCACGCAGCAGAACCGCGCCAAGCAGCCCCCGAACCACCCCAATCAGGGCGCACCGACGGAAAGCCGATCCTGTCAAGCAGCCATCCACAACCCGGCGCAAGAAGCCCCCGAATCAACCCAAGCACGAGGCACCGACAAGAACGGCCAACCGAGCCGCAGCCATCCACAGCCCGGATCAAGCACCCCCCGAATCAATCCCAGCACGCAGCACCGACAGAAACGCTGAGCCGGTCCGGAGTTGTCCACAGCTCGATCGACGAAGCCCCCGAATCAATCCCACCGCAGCACACCGACAGAAACAGCGGGCGAAGCCGAGTCTGTCCACAGGCGATCAAGTCGGCCACCCGACCGGGCGCGGCCTCAAACCCTAACGGGTGAAAGGAAAGTACGCGCCGTAGTAAATCTGCGCACAGGCAGGTCCACCATGGACTGGCGTGCGGGAGAACCCCGGCGTGGCAGCTCGGTGGAGGGGTGTTCGTCCGCCACCATCGCCCCCATGAAGCGCTCCGGTCTCCTCAGTCGGTCCCAGCCGTCCCTGCCCGGGGTCACCGGGATCGCCCGGGTGGACCGGCGGACGACCGATCTGGTCCGCAGGGTTTCGCACGGGGACATCGCCGTGCTCGACCAGTTGGACCTCGACCGGTCCACCGCCGCCGCGCTGGTGGAGGCGCAGGTGGTCGGGGTGGTCAACGCCTCGCCGTCGATCAGTGGGCGGTTTCCGAACATGGGGCCGGAGGTGCTGGTCGAGGCGGAGATCCCGTTGATCGACGACGTGGGGCAGGACGCGTTGCGGGTGATCCGGGAGGGCAGTGCGCTCCGGTTGCACGAGGGGGTCGTCTACGTCGGGGACAAGGAGGTGGCCCGGGGGGTTCGGCAGACCGCCTCGACCATCGCCGACCAGATGATCGAGGCGAAGGCGGGGATGTCGGCGCAGTTGGAGGCGTTCTCCGCCAACACCATCGAGTTCCTGCGGCGGGAGCGCTCGCTCATCCTGGACGGGGTGGGAGTGCCCGAGCTGCGGACGCCGGTGCGCGACCGGCAGGTGCTCGTGGTGGCCCCGGGCAACGGGCACGTGGCGGACCTCAAGCAGCTCAAGCGCTACATCGGGGAGCACCGGCCGGTGCTGGTGGGGGTGGAGTCCGGGGCCGACGTGCTGCGCAAGGCCGGGCACACCCCGCACGTCGTCGTCGGGGACCCGGACGGCATCTCCACCGAGACGCTGCGCAGCGGGGCCGAGGTGATCGTGCCCGCCCAGGTCGACGGGCACGCCCCGGGGCTGGAGCGGGTGCAGGACCTGGGCATCGGCGCGGTGACCTTCCCCGCGTCCGGCAACGCCGAGGACCTGGCGCTGCTGCTGGTCGACGTGCACGGGGCGAACCTGGTGGTCACCGTGGGGTTCCAGGCGACGCTGCGGGAGTTCCTGGACCGGGGGCGGTCCGGGTCGAACCCGTCGACCTTCCTGACCCGGTTGCGGTTGGGCAGCAAGCTCGTCGACGCCAAGGCGGTGGCGACGCTGCACCGCAGCCGGGTGTCGGTGTGGGCGGTGCTGCTGCTCGTCGTGGCCGCCCTGGTGGCGATCGGGGCCGCGGTGGCGGTGTCCGGGGTCGCCGAGGCCTACACCGACTGGGTGCTGCGCACCTGGCAGTCGTCCGTCACCTGGTTCGAGGGGCTGTTCTCGTGATCTCGCTGCGCTACCACATCGTCTCGATCGCCGCCGTCTTCCTGGCGCTGGCCGTGGGGGTGGTGCTCGGGTCGACCACGCTGAGCCGCACCCTGCTGTCCGGGCTCAACACCGAGAACAACGACCTCGGCGGTGAGGTGTCGCGGTTGGAGGAGCAGCGCAACGCGCTCGGCGCCCGCCTCGACGACGCCGACTCCTTCGCCGCCACCGTGGGGCCGCTCGCGGTGAGGGGCGCCCTGGACCAGCGCACGGTGGTCATCGTGACCACCGCCGACGCCCGCCCCGGCGACCGCGACTCCCTCAAGGGCCTGCTGACCGCCGCCGGGGCCGCGGTCACCGGTGAGCTCCAGCTCACCGACGCCTTCGCCGACCAGGCGCGGGCCGACGAGCTGACCGACATCGTGACCCGGCTGCTCCCCGCCGGGGTGCAGTTGCCGACGGCGACCGACCCGGGCACGCTCGCCGGTGGCCTGCTCGGGCCGCTGCTGCTGATCTCCAAGGCGACCAACCAGCCGCAGGTGTCCGCGCCGGAGTCGGCGGCGGCGCTGGCCGGGCTGACCGACGGCGGGTTCGTCAAGGCCTCGCCCGACCTGCGACCCGCGCAGTTGGCGGTCGTGCTGACCGGCGGCAAGGTCTCCGGGGACGGCGCGGGCGACCGGGCGGCGACCGTCGCCCGGTTCGCCACCCAGGTCGACCGCTCCGGCGCGGGCGCCGTGCTGGCGGGTGCGGCGGGCTCGGCCGAGGGCACCGGCGCGGTCGGCGTGGTCCGCGCGGACACCGCCGCCACCACCATCCTGTCCACTGTGGACAACGCGGACACCCCGGCGGGGCGGGCGGTGGTCGTGCTGGCGCTGGCCGAGCAACTGGCGGAGAAGGCGGGCCGCTACGGCACCGGGGGCAACGCGCAGGCCGCCGCGCCCGGTGCGCCCGTCGAGTAGTCGAGGCTCCCCGGGCGGGTGACGGGGTGGCCGGGTGTCACCAGGGCCGTCCCCGTCCGGGGGAAGGTGTGTTCCGCACGGGTGGGACCGGTGGCGGGTCGGTCATGTCCCGGCCCGCGCCGCCGATGGTGCCGGTGGCGGAGTCCCCCCCGCCA
The DNA here is from genome assembly GCF_003182415.1 of Actinokineospora spheciospongiae. Lineage (NCBI taxonomy): Bacteria > Bacillati > Actinomycetota > Actinomycetes > Pseudonocardiales > Pseudonocardiaceae > Actinokineospora > Actinokineospora spheciospongiae. The sequence goes on from NZ_QHCP01000008.1 coordinate 11,372, forward strand.
CCGGCCACAAGGGAGCAGTGGATGACACGCAAGGCACGACTCGGGTTCGTCGCGGCGGCGCTGGCGGCGGCGTTGACCGCGGGCGCGGTCCCCGCGCTGGCCGCCACCCCGCCCGGGGTGGCCTCCGGTGGTTCGGCGGCGTTCACCAGGGCGGGGGTGCGCACCACGATCCCCGAGGTCGCGCGGTGCGCGGTGAACGGGCCCACCTCGGCCACGTCCGACACGATCACCCAGGGCGGCGTCGAGTTCGACGGGGTGACCTCCACCTGCGCCACCACCGTCGTCGACCCCGCGCACTCCGTCACCACCACCAAGTCCGAGGCCACCGGCGACCGGTTCGAGCTGTCCGCGCTGATCGCCTCCGGCGGCCCGCGGGTCGTGATCACCGACTACCGGGTCACCTGCACGGCCACCCGGGACGGTTCCGCCGTCGGCTGGGCCGTCGGCGGCCTCGCCGGGCTGACCGGCCTGCCCAGCCCGGTGCCGCGCGACTACGTCCGCGAGATCCGCGGCGACGGCGGCCTGCTGGCCACCGCCACCTTCAACGAGATCACCCTGTCCCGCGGCGGCGGCATCGCGCTGAACATGCTGCACCTGCGGTTCCAGCCCGGCTCCGGGATGGCCGGTGACGTGGTCGTGGGCGCGACCGCCTGCGCGGCGACCCCCTGATCCGGGTGCGCCCACCGGACCCGGCACCCCGGGTCCGGTGGGCGGCGGTCCGCCGCCCTGGTGTTATCGTGAAACCCCGTGGACCGGTGTGGTGCTTCCGCCCACCGCCATCAGACCGACCTGCAGGTCGGCCCAACTGATCGACCACGGGGAGCCTCGTTGGTGCAGCACGCGCGCACGACCAAGCACGTCTTCGTCACCGGAGGCGTCGCCTCCTCGCTGGGCAAGGGCCTCACCGCCTCCAGCCTCGGCCAGCTCCTCACCTCCCGGGGCCTGCGGGTCACGATGCAGAAGCTCGACCCGTACCTCAACGTCGACCCCGGGACGATGAACCCGTTCCAGCACGGTGAGGTGTTCGTCACCGACGACGGCGCCGAGACCGACCTCGACATCGGGCACTACGAGCGCTTCCTCGACCGCAGCCTCGCGGGCACCGCCAACGTCACCACCGGGCAGGTGTACTCGGCGGTGATCGCCAAGGAGCGGCGCGGGGAGTACCTCGGCGACACCGTGCAGGTCATCCCGCACATCACCGACGAGATCAAGTCCCGCATCCTGGCCATGGCCGCCCCGGACGGGTCCGGCGGCGCCCCGGACGTGGTGATCACCGAGGTCGGCGGGACCGTGGGCGACATCGAGTCGCTGCCGTTCCTCGAGGCCGCCCGGCAGGTGCGCCACGACGTGGGCCGGGACAACATCTTCTTCCTGCACGTGTCCCTGGTGCCGTACCTGGCGCCGTCGGGGGAGCTCAAGACCAAGCCCACCCAGCACTCGGTGGCCGCGCTGCGCAACATCGGCATCCAGCCCGACGCCATCGTCTGCCGCGCCGACCGCGAGATCCCGGCCGGGCTCAAGCGCAAAATCGCGCTGATGTGCGACGTGGACACCGACGCCGTGGTGGCCGCGGTGGACGCCCGGTCCATCTACGACATCCCCAAGGTGCTGCACGGCGAGGGCCTCGACGCCTACGTGGTGCGCAAGCTCGACCTGCCCTTCCGCGACGTGGACTGGGCGGTGTGGGGCGACCTGCTCGACCGGGTGCACAAGCCGCAGGAGACGGTCCGGATCGCCCTGGTCGGCAAGTACGTCGACCTGCCCGACGCGTACCTGTCGGTCACCGAGGCGCTGCGCGCGGGCGGCTTCGCCAACCGGGCCAAGGTCGAGGTGGTCTGGGTGGCCTCGGACACCTGCGCGACCCCGGCCGGTGCGGCCGCCGCCCTGTCCGGTGTGGACGGTGTGCTGATCCCCGGCGGGTTCGGCGTGCGCGGCATCGAGGGCAAGATCGGCGCCATCACCCACGCGCGGGTCAACAAGATCCCCATCCTGGGCCTGTGCCTGGGGTTGCAGTGCATGGTGATCGAGACCGCGCGGTCGCTGGCGGGCATCGCCGACGCCGACTCCGCGGAGTTCGACGACGCCACGGCGCACCCGGTGATCTCCACCATGGCCGACCAGCAGGACGTGGTGGCGGGCGAGCGCGACATGGGCGGCACCATGCGGCTCGGCGCCTACCCGGCCAGCCTGACCCCCGGGTCGGTCGTCGCCTCGGTGTACGGGGAGCGGGAGGTGTCCGAGCGGCACCGGCACCGCTACGAGGTCAACAACGCCTACCGCGACCGGCTGGCCGAGGCCGGTGTCGTGTTCTCCGGCACCTCCCCGGACGGGCGGCTGGTGGAGTTCATCGAGCTGGCGCCGGAGGTGCACCCGTTCTTCGTGGCCACCCAGGCGCACCCGGAGCTCAAGAGCAGGCCCACCCGCCCGCACCCGCTGTTCGCCGGGTTCATCAAGGCGGCCGTGGGGTACCTGAGGGCCGGTCGGCTGCCCGTCGACCTCGGTGACAAGGAGCCGGTTTCAGCGTGAACACCCCTGACTCGGAACTGGACGACAGCACCCGGCACGCGTTCGAGGTGGTGTCGTCGCGGGACGTGCACGTCGGCAAGATCCTGGCGCTGCGGGTCGACGAGGTCCGGATGCCCGGCGGCGGCACCGCCCGGCGCGAGGTCGTCGAGCACCTGCCCGCGGTCGCCGTGGTCGCCCTCGACGACGACGGCCGGGTGGTGCTGATCCGCCAGTACCGGCACCCGGTGGGCGAGCGGCTGTGGGAGCTGCCCGCCGGGCTCGTCGACCACGACGGGGAGGACCCGTTGGCGGCGGCGAAGCGGGAGCTGGTCGAGGAGGTGGGCCTGGAGGCGGCCGACTGGTCGGTGCTGGTCGACGTCGCCGCGTCGCCGGGGTTCACCGACGAGGCGGTGCGGGTGTACCTGGCGACCGGGCTCTCCGAGGTCACCCGGGTGGAGATGGGCGAGGAGGAAGCCGACATCGTCATGCGGCGCTTCCCGCTCGAAGAGGCCGTGCGGATGGCCCTGGGCGGGGAGATCGTGAACGCTTCCGCGGTGGCGGGGGTGTTGGCGGCGTCGGCGGTGGACTCCGGTGCCGCGCCGCCTCGGCTCGCGGACGCGCCGTGGCCGGGTCGGTCGACCGCTTTCGGTGCCCGCCAAGAGGACTAGGCCACGGGACCGGCGTCGGGCCGGTCGTTCGGGCTGCCGCCCGGCGACCGGCCCGCGCGGTGGTCCCGGTCAGTCGCGCAGGCGCCTGCCGTAGCCGTCGGTGCCGCCGTTGACCAGGAGCACGATGCCGTCGACCAGGGTCCAGATGCCGAAGCCACCGCAGGTGAGCAACTGGGCGAGGCCGACGCCGGTGTGGCCGATGTAGAAGCGGCCAAGGCCGAACGGCGTGATCAGTTGCAGGATGCCCGCCACGACCTTCGACTTGTCCGACACCCCCAGGTCGTGCCGGGGGGCCAGGCCGGGGTACACCGGGATGGCGCCCGGGGGTGCGCCGACCGGGCGCGGGGGCGGTGCGGACCAGACCGGCGGCGCCATGAACGGCGGGTACGGGGCGGGCAGGTCGGTGAACAGGACCCGCAGGTGGGCGCGGGTGGTGGCGACGGTGGCCTGGTTGACCCGCTGGTCGTACTCGTCGACCTGGAGGCGGCCCGCGGTGAAGTGCTCGCCCAGGATGCGCATCGCGTCCTCGCGCTCGAGGTTGCCGATGCGGACGGCGTCGGGGTCGGCAGGTTGGCTCACGGGTGTCACGGTACTCGGACGCGTCCGGTCGCCCGGTGGTTTCGCCGCGCGTCGACCTGTCGGGCGCACCCCCGGCCACTAGCATCCGGCCGGTGTCCGCCGCCCCCGAACCGGTCCTGCGCACCTACCTCGACCACCTCGCCGTCGAGCGGGGCACGTCGGCGAACACCCTCGACGGCTACACCCGCGACCTGCTGCGCTACCTCGACCACCTCGCCGCCCTCGGCCTCACCGACCTCGGCGACGTGCGCGAGCAGCACGTGTCCGGGTTCCTCGCGGTGCTGCGGGAGGGCGACGCGGAGCACCCGCCGCTGGCGGCGTCCTCGGCGGCCCGGGCGCTGGTGGCCGTGCGCGGGCTGCACCGCTTCGCCGTGCTGGAGGGGCTGACCGAGACCGACGCCGCCCGCGAGGTCAAACCCCCCACCCCGCCGCGCAGGCTGCCCAAGGCGCTGCCGGTCGACGACGTGCTCCGCCTGCTCGGCACCCCGCCCGGCGACGGCCCCGGCGGGCTGCGCGACCGCGCCCTGCTGGAGCTGCTCTACTCCACCGGCGCCCGCATCTCCGAGGCCGTCGGGCTCGACCTCGACGACGTCGACGCGGTGGAGCGGGTCGTGCGGCTCGACGGCAAGGGCGGCAAGCAGCGGCTGGTGCCCATCGGCCGCCCGGCCCTCGACGCCCTCGACGCGTACCTGGTGCGCGCCCGCCCCGACCTGGCCGCCCGCGGCCGGGGCACGCCCGCGGTCTTCCTCAACCTGCGCGGCGGCAGGCTGTCGCGGCAGAGCGCGTGGACCACCCTCCGGGTGACCGCCGAGCAGGCGGGCATCGCCGTCGCGGTCTCCCCGCACACGCTGCGCCACTCCTTCGCCACCCACCTGATAGAGGGCGGCGCGGACGTGCGGGTGGTGCAGGAACTCCTCGGCCACGCGTCGGTGACCACCACCCAGATCTACACCCTGGTCACGGTCACGACCCTGCGCGAGGTGTACGCCACCGCCCACCCGCGCGCGATCCGCTGACGGCAGACTCGGTGCCGTGCCGACACCAACACCGAAATCAACACCGACACCGCTGACCCACGACGGACCGGTCCGCTGGGGGATTCTCGGGGCCGGGGTCATCGCGGGCAGCGCGGGCGCCGACCTGCGCGACACCCCGGACAACACCGTCCACGCCGTCGGGGCCCGCGACCTCGACCGGGCCCGGGCGCTCGCCGACACCCTCGGCGCCCCCACCGCGTACGGGTCCTACGCCGAGCTGGTCGCCGACCCGGACGTGGACGTGGTCTACGTCGCCACCACCCACGGCCAGCACCACGAGCACGCGCTGCTGGCCGTCGAGGCGGGCAAGCCCGTGCTGGTGGAGAAGGCGTTCACCCTGACCGAGCGGCAGGCCCGCGAGGTCGTCGACGCCGCCGGGGCGCGCGGCGTGTTCTGCATGGAGGCCATGTGGACCCGGCTGCACCCGCTGGTCCGCCGGGCGCGGGAGATCGTCGCGGCGGGCACCATCGGTGAGGTCGTCTCTGTCACCGCCGACCACGGCTGGGCGTTCGACTACGACCCGGCGCACCGGCTGTTCGACCTCGCCGCCGGTGGGTCCGCCCTGCTCGACCTGGGCGTCTACGCCGCCACCTTCCCGTGGCTGTTCCTCGGCGCCCCGGACGACGTCGTGGCCACCGGCCGCCGCTCGCCGACCGGGTCGGACTCCACCGTCGCCATGCTGTGGAGCTACGCCGACGGCCGGTACGCGAACGTCTCCTGCACCGTGGAGGCGTTCAGCCCGTGCGAGGCGACCGTCGTCGGGACCGGTGGCTGGCTGACCTTCCGCAGGCCGCTGTTCCGCCCCACGTCGCTGCTGGTGCACGTCGGGTCGCCGCGCGACGGCGTGGAGGAGGAGCTCACCGCGCCGGTCGAGGGCAACGGGTACCGGCCGCAGTTCGCCGAGGTCGCCCGCTGCCTGCGGGCCGGGCTGGTGGAGAGCCCGCTGGTCCCGCACGCCGACACGGTGGCGATCATGGGCCTGATGGACCGGGCCCGGCTGGCCGTCGGCGCCCGGTTCCCCGCCGACGACTGAGCGCCCCGGGTCCCGGTCGGGTCGTACTGTGGTCGGCGTGGACGAGCCGAGGATCGACCAGGTCCGACTGCCCGGGGTGCTGCACGCGCTCAGCGACCCCACCCGGCTCGCCGTCCTCGCCCAGCTCGCGGGCGCCGGTGAGCTGTCCTGCGGCGACCTGGACGTCTCCGTGGCCAAGTCGACCCTGTCGCAGCACCTGCGGGTGCTGCGGCGGGCCGGGGTCACCCGCACCCGCCCGGACGGCAACCAGCGGTGGCTCTCGCTGCGCCGCGCCGAGCTGGACGAGCTGTTCCCCGGCCTGATCGGGGCCGTCCTCGACGCCCTCGCGGGCCCGGGCGCCGAATCCGCGGGCAGGCCACCCGACCGCGCTGCGGCAAACGCTTGACTCGCGGGCGGCGAGCCGTGTTGGAGGCCAACGGCCGCCCCCTTACGCTGCGGTGGTCAGCACCGCAGGCGACAAGGAGCTGGATCGCCATGTCGACACTTCCGCATTCGGAACAGCGTCGGGTGGAGCTCAGCATCGCGCCGAGGGACTCCGACGACGACGGGATCGACGAGCCGCCCGTCGCGGGCACCATGGGCCCCACCGGCCGCCCGCGCAGGCACGTCCCCGAACCCGAGCCGGTCGCCGTCCACGGTCCGGCGCAGGTCCTCGCCGTCTGCAACCAGAAGGGCGGGGTCGGCAAGACCACGTCCACCATCAACCTCGGCGCCGCGCTCACCGAGTACGGCAGGCGGGTGCTGCTGGTCGACTTCGACCCCCAGGGCGCGCTGTCGGTCGGCCTGGGCATCCCCCCGCACGACCTGGAGCGCACCATCTACAACGTGCTCATCGAGGGCTCGGTCGGGGTGCGCGACGTGGTCATGGAAACCTGCGTGGAGAACCTGCACCTGCTGCCCAGCAACATCGACCTGTCCGCCGCCGAGGTGCAACTGGTGTCCGAGGTGGGCCGCGAGCACTCCTTAATGCGGACCCTGCGTCCGGTGCTGGCCGACTACGACTACATCCTCGTCGACTGCCAGCCCTCGCTGGGTCTGCTGACCGTGAACGCGCTCACCGCCGCCGACGGGGTGCTGATCCCGCTGGAGTGCGAGTACTTCAGCCTGCGCGGCGTCGCCCTGCTCATCGACACCATCGACAAGGTCCAGGACAGGTTGAACCCCAAACTGAGCATCACCGGCATCCTGGCCACCATGTTCGACCCCCGCACCCTGCACTCGCGGGAGGTCATGGCCCGGGTCGTCGACGCGTTCGGCGAGACCGTGTTCGACACCGTCATCAACCGCACGGTGCGGTTCCCGGAGACCACCGTCGCCGGGGAGCCGATCACCACCTGGGCGCCCCGGTCGGCCGGGGCCAAGGCCTACCGCCAGTTGGCGCGCGAGGTGATCGCCAGGTGACCAGGAGGACCCCGCTCCCGGGAGCCGCCGAGCTGTTCCGCCCCACCGCGCGGGCACCCGAGCGGGTCGACCACGCCGGGCTGAGCCAGGCGCGGGCCGACCACGCCCAGCTCGACGGGGTGCTGTTCGAGGTGCCGGAGGGCACGCAGCGGCAGAAGCACACCTCGAAGATCACCGTGTACGTCTCCGACGAGGAGCTGCTGGCGCTGGAGCAGGCCCGGCTGGCGCTGCGCGCCGCGCACGGGGTCGCCGTCGACCGCGGCCGGGTCGTGCGCGAGGCCGTCGCGGTCCTGCTCGCCGACCTCGACGCGCACGGCGCCGAGTCCGTGCTGGTCCGCAGGCTGCGCCGGGAACCCCGCCGGTGACCGCCGTGGTCGACCCGCCCGCCCCGGCCGCCGAGGAGCCGAGCGGGCGGTTCACGGTGCGGCTGTCGAACTTCGAGGGCCCGTTCGACCTGCTGCTGCAACTGATCTCCCAGCACCGGATGGACGTCACCGAGGTCGCCCTGCACCAGGTCACCGACGACTTCATCGCCCACATCAAGTCCCTCGGCGACGACTGGAGCCTGGACGAGACCACCGAGTTCCTGGTCGTGGCCGCCACCCTGCTCGACCTCAAGGCGGCCCGCCTGCTGCCCCAGGGCGAGGTCGACGACGAGGACGACCTGGCGCTGCTGGAGGCCAAGGACCTGCTGTTCGCCCGGTTGTTGCAGTACCGGGCCTACAAGCAGGTCGCGGCCCTGTTCGGCGAGCTGGAGTCCACGGCGCTGCGCCGCTACCCGCGCTCGGTGGCCATGGAGGACCGCTTCCAGGACCTCATGCCCGAGGTGATGCTCGGGGTCGACCCGGACAGGTTCGCCAAGATCGCCGCCGCGGTGTTCCGGCCCAAACCGCCGCCCACGGTGTCGCTCGACCACATCCACCAGCGGCAGGTGTCGGTCCGCGAGACGGCGGGGGAGCTGCGGCTCATCCTGGCCGAACTGGGCAAGGCCACGTTCGCGCAGCTCGTCGCCGACTGCGAGAACACCCTGGAGGTCGTGGCCAGGTTCCTGGCGCTGCTGGAGCTCTACCGCGAGGCGACGGTCCTCTTCGAGCAGGAGGACCCGCTCGGCGAGCTGATCGTGGAATGGACCGGCGAACCGGACCCCGCGGCCGTGGCCGCGGCGGCGCCGCCCGCCGGGGAGGAAGAGGAGTACGGGTGACCGACACCCCCGAAGACGACCACCTGCGGGTCAGCGACGAGGTCGCCGAGCGCCTCGCCAACCTGTTCACCCCCGACACCCCGACCGACGCGCCCGCCCGGGACGCGGCCGAGTCGACGCCGGGCGCGGTCGAGCCGCCCGCGGCGGCGGAGCCGGGCGGCGACCCCGAGGCTGCGGCGGCCCGGGGAAAGGGTGCGGCGGGCAGGCGCGGGCGGGCCGAGCGCGCCACCGCCGACGCGGCGCCGGGTGCCGGGGAGGACAGCCGAACCCCGTCCGCGGACTCCGCTGCGACCAACGGCGCGGCAGCCCCGACGGGCCGCGCCAGGAGGAAGGCGCCCGCCGTTCCCCCCGTGCTGCGCCCGCGCGAGGCGGGCACCGACACGGCGGCGCAGGCACTCGCGCCCGCAGACCCGGGACCTGCCCGGGCAGGTCGCTCCGAGTCGGGGGGGTCGAGCGTGCCGCCGGTGGGGCCGGGTGGAGCGGGCACTGACGTGGGGGCGTCTGCGCCCGCAGGTCCGGGGCCTGCTCGGGCAGGTCGCTCCGAGTCGGGGAGGTCGAGCGTGCCGCCGGTGGGGCCGGGTGGAGCGGGCACTGACGTGGGGGCGTTTGCGCCCGCAGGTCCGGGGCCCGCCCGGGCAGGCCGCTCCGGGACGAAGAAGCCGAGCGTGCCGCCGGTGCTGCGGTCGGAGGAAGCGGGCGCCGATGCGGAGGCGTCTGCGCCCGCCGATCCGGCGCCTGCCCGGGCGGGTCGTCGCAAGGCGAAGAAGTCGGGCGTTCCGCCGGTGCCGTGGCCGGACGAGGCGGGCGCCGACGCGGCGGGGGCGCCCGCGGGTCCGGGGCCCGCCGGGGTGGGCCGTTCCGGGGGCGGGGTGCCGCCGGTGCTCTGGCCGGACGAGCCGGACGAGGTCGAGCCCGCCCCGGGCGGGGGCGTCCTGGACGAGTCCGCGGCGGACCTGGTGGACGGGGTGACCGAGGAGGCCGTGGCCACCCTCGCCGCCGACCTGCCGCCGGAGGAGGCGGTGGACGGGGAGTCCGCGACCAGCGGGCAGCGCTTCCCCGACCTGCGCGCCGACGCCGACCTCGACTCCGCCCTGGAGGCGGTGCTGCTGGTGGTCGACGCCCCGGTCGAGACCGAGGTGCTGGCCGCCGCCGTCGACCAGCCGGTCGGCCGCACCCGGCAGGCGCTGCGGCGGGTGCAGGCCCGCTACACCGAGGCGGGCAGCGGCATCGACCTGCGCCGGGTCGGGGCGGGGTGGCGGTTGTTCACCCGCGACCGGTTCGCCCCGGTGGTGGAGAAACTGCTGCTCGACGGGCAGCGGGCCAAGCTGACCAGGGCCGCCCTGGAGACCCTGGCGGTCATCGCCTACCGCCAGCCGGTGTCCCGGGCGCGGGTCGCGGCGGTGCGGGGTGTGAACGTCGACGGCGTCATCCGTACCCTCGTGGTGCGCGGCCTCATCGAGGAGAGCGGGACCGACTCGGAAACGGGTGGCATCCTGTACGTGACTACCGAGTTGTTCCTGGAGCGGTTGGGCCTGTCCTCGTTGGAGGACCTCCCCCCGATCGCCCCTCTGTTGCCGGAAGTGGAAGCGATCGACGATGTCTCCTAGGTCCCAGCCCAACCCCGCCGCCGACGGTGTGCGCCTGCAGAAGGTCCTCTCCGGTGCGGGGGTGGCCTCGCGCCGCGCCGCCGAGGACCTCATCGACCAGGGGCGGGTGAGCGTCGACGGTGAGGTCGTCCGCGAGCAGGGCAAGCGCGTGGACCCGGACAACGTGGTCATCCACGTCGACGGTGTCCGGGTCATCGTCCGCGAGGACCGCGTGTACCTGGCCCTGAACAAGCCCCGAGGCGTCCACAGCACGATGGACGACGACCGCGGGCGCCCCTGCGTCGGCGACTACCTGCGCGAGCGGGTGGACAAGCTCTTCCACGTCGGCCGCCTCGACGCCGAGACCGAGGGCCTGCTGCTGCTCACCAACGACGGCGACCTGGCCCACCGGCTCATGCACCCGTCGTTCGAGGTCGCCAAGACCTACCTGGCGGAGGTGCCCGGCCCGGTCGCCAGGGACATCGGCAAGCGCCTGCGCGACGGGGTGACCCTGGAGGACGGTCCCGCCCGGGTCGACTCGTTCCGCATGGTCGACAACTACGCGGGCAAGGCGCTGGTGGAGGTCGTGCTGCACGAGGGTCGCAAGCACATCGTCCGCAGGCTCCTGGAGGAGGTCGGCCACCCCGTCCTCAAGCTGGTCCGCACCCAGATCGGCGACGTCCGCCTGGGCAACCAGCGCCCCGGCTCCCTGCGCGCCCTGAGCCGCCCCGAGGTCGGTTCCCTCTTCGCCGCCGTGGACCTCTGACCCGCCCACCGCCGGTTTCCGGAAACAGGGCTGTGCCCGCACGGTCCTGTCCCGTGGGATGTGACGCCGGGCGATGGGCAGTCCGGACTCATCCGGACCCCAGCCCCGGTCCACCGCCAGGGGGTGACGCACCCACCTGGCGACCCACGAAGCGAACGCAGCGGCCATGAACGCGCAGAGAGTGGCCTTACGCATCGCGTTCGGGTGCTGTGGACGTCCTGCTGTGTGATGGTCGTCGTCGTTGTCGGCCCGGCGTTCCAGGATGGTTCGATGTCCGCGGGAGAGTTGGCCGCAGCGCTGCACGCGGTGCCGGCGAAACTGACGGCGGTGCGGGAGTGCCTCGTCGTCGCGGCGGACGTGATCGAGAAGGCCGCAAGCATCATCGGCTACATGCCGCCCTCCTACGCGGCCGTGCTGGAGGAGTTGCGCGCGGTGTGGCGGAGCGTCGCTGAGACCGAACAGCTCATCGACGCCCACCTCGCCTCAGTGGCAGGCCCGGGGCACGGTGCGGTGTCACCGGGTGCGCCACAGGCCCCGGCGCCAGAGGGGCCACGTCCGACCTTGGCGCGACTGCGCCCGATCCCGGTTTCTGCGTCGCCCCCACCGGGGGTGGAGAACAAGCACGGCGACCGCTACCCGGCGGCAGCGCTGCCCTACTGCGATGACCTCCCGCCACGGGTGCGCCGAGGCACGGGCAATGTTTCCATCGTGGGGTATGTGGAGATCGACGGCCGCGCCTTCGGCACGCTCACCGCACACCGGTCGGATGGGTGGGCGCCGCTGTGATCGAACCCGTGATCCACTTTCCGTTCCTCGACTTCGACATCGTTCCCCCCGGGGTTGATCTGGTGGCCGAGGTGCGCACCTTGAATGAGGCCGGGGTTGAGATCCCATGGGCCTGGGTGTTGTCGCGGAAGCCGTTGAACCGCGAGAACCAACCCCAAGGCGCACTCACGTTCGGCGTGTACAACGATGTGGGCGTGCTGGAATGGGCTGTGGAGATGGAAAGTTATGTTCCTGCCACCGGCACCAGGAGCACGTGGTCGGACTACTTCCTCGCGGGTCTCGATGAAACCAGCATCCCCCCACACGCCGAAGTGCCGGTCGAAACCGTCTATGCCGCTGTAGCTGAATTCCTGGTAACCGGACAGCGGCCGACGTGTGTCGAATGGCAGGAGGCGGCATCGCTGCTGTCCCGGTTCGAGTGACGCTGTGGTGTGCCCACCAACAGACCTCCACGCCGAGCGCGGCGCCTCGGTGCCCTGAGCCGCCCCGAGGTCGGTTCCCTCTTCGCCGCCGTGGACCTCTGAGCGCTCACCGCCGGGTCATCAGGAACCCGTGCTCCACCAGGTAGTCCAGCCCGAACTCCGTCATGAGCCGGTGCTCCGGGCGGGGTTCGGCGTGGGCGTGGTCGATGGAGAACGCCTCGGCGAAGTGGCCGTGGACCTGGTCGGCGCCCACGCTGAACGGGGGTTCCGACGCGGTGGGGCGGTATTCCAGCGTGGTGAGGAAGTACCGGGTCCCCGGGGCGCACAGCGAGGTCAGGTGCGCGGCGTACCGGTCGCGCGCGTCGTCCGGGAAGGCGGTGAGGGCGTTGCGGTCGTGGACCAGGTCGACCGGGCCGAGGTCCGCCGCGCCCAGGTCGAGCAGGTCGCGGCACCACACGGTCACGTTGCCCGCCCGGTGCACGCCGTCGGTGACCGTCGGGGTGAGGCCCGCTGAGTCGAAGAGTTCGGTGACCGCTCGGGGGGTGGCCTCGACGCCGACGACCTCCGCCGCGTGCTCGGCGAGGAAGAGCAGGTCCGCCGACCCGCCGCGCAGCGGGACCAGGACCCGGGCGCCGGACAGGTCGGTCGACGCGGCCAGTTCGGCCACCCAGGGGTGCGCGGTGGGGGTCGTGCCGAGGTCCCGCGGGTCTTGCCGGAAGGTCAACTCCATCGAGGAACCGTATGCCGCAGCCCCGCGTGGGCCAATCGGCCGACCGGGTGAGCACGTGAATGCGCCTCAGGTTGTGGCCGGGGCGCCCACCTTGCGCTGCACGGCCCTGGCGACCGGTTCGACCACTCGGGCCGCGACCGGGCCCAGGATCGCCATCAGCAGCACGTAGGCCGTGGCCAGCGCCGCGAGCTGCTCGTCCACGGCCCCCGCCGCGACCGCCAGGCCCGCGATGACGATGGAGAACTCCCCTCGGGCCACCAGCGCCGCCCCGGCGCGGGCCCGGCCCATCCTGGCGATGCCCTGGCGCTTGGCGGCGTACCAGCCGGTGACGAGCTTGGTGAGCGTGGTCAGCACCGCCAGCCCGACCGCGTAGGCGAGCACCGGGGGGATCGACCGGGGGTCGGTGTTGAGGCCGAACACCACGAAGAAGATCGCCGCGAACAGGTCGCGCAGCGGCTCCAGCAGCTTGGTGGCGTTCTCGGCGGTCGAGCCGGAGATGGCGATGCCCAGCAGGAAGGCGCCCACCGCGGCGGAGACCTGCAACTGCGAGGCGATCCCCGCCACCAGCAGGGCCGCGCCGAGCACCCGGAGCAGGAAGACCTCCGGCTCGGGGCTGTCGACCACCATCGACACGTACCTGCCGAAGCGCAGCGCGATGACCAGCACGACCGTGATCACCACCAGCGAGATGCCGACGGCGGTGAACCCGCCCAGCAGCGTCGTCCCGGCCAGGACCGCGGTGAGGATCGGCAGGTAGAGGGCCATCGCCAGGTCCTCGAACACCAGGATCGACAGCACCACCGGGGTCTCCCGGTTGCCGAGCCTGCCCAGGTCGCCGAGGACCTTGGCGACGATGCCGGAGGAGGAGATGTAGGTGACCCCGGCCATGGCCAGCGCCCCGACCGGGCCCCAGCCCAGCAGGAACGCCACGACCGCGCCGGGGGCGGCGTTGAGCACCAGGTCGACGATCCCGGCCAGCCAGGAGCGGCGCAGGCCGGTGACCAGCTCGGCGGCGGAGTACTCCAGGCCCAGCAGCAACAGCAGCAGCACCACCCCGATCTCGCCCGCGAGTTCGGTGAAACCCTCGATGCCCTCCAGCGGGACCAGCCCACCCGCGCCGAAGGCGAGGCCGCCGACCAGGTAGAGCGGGATGGGTGAGATGCCGATCTTCCAGGCGAGCCGTCCGAGGATGCCCAGGCCGAAGAAGACCGCTCCCAGCTCGATCAGGGAGATGGCGGTGTTGTGCAAGTTCTCGGGTTCTTCCTCGTGCTCAGCCGTTTTCGAGGACGTCGACGGCCTTGGCCAACCCCTCCGCGGTGCCGACGGTGATCAGCAGGTCGCTGCCGCGGAACACGAAGTCCGGCCGCGGCGAGGGGTGCACGGTGCCCGCCCGCACCACCGCGACGACGGAGACCGCCGTGCGGGTGCGCAGCGCCGTGTCGCCCAGGGTGCGGCCGTCGTACGGGGAGTTCGGGGCCAGCGGGAGCTGCCGGGTGCTCACCCCGGCGACCTCCCGGTTCTGCTCCTCCAGCAGCGCGACGAGCTGCGGGGCGCCGAGCAGGTTGGCCAGCGCGCCGGACTCCTCGACGGTCAGCGGGATCGATGCCACGCACGAGTCCGGGTCGTCGTGCTTGGACACGATCAGGTCGAAGTGCCCGTCCCGGTAGGTGATCACCCCGATCCGGCGACCGGAACGCGCGACGAAGTCCTGGCGTGTGCCTATCCCGGGCAGCGGGGTCACCTCGACGTTCACCACACCACGGTAACAAGCCCGGCGCCCGATTCGTTCCCCCTGTTCACCCGGGCACCGCTCAGCCCCGGACGGTCGCGCCCTCGAACAGCTCCGCCAGCCGGGGCAGCCGCACCGGATCGCCGGGCGGGACCGGGCCGGTCGAGTCGGCCACGCCGAGCCTGGCCAGTTCCTCGGCCAGTGCGCAGTCGCGGCCGGTGGACTCGTCGAACGCCTCGTGCGCGGCGAAGTCGAGGCTCTCCCACTCCGGCCAGTCCTGCGCCGACCACTCGCGCATCGGCCGGGCGGCGAGCGCGCGCACCCGCTCCACCCCGGCCAGCCCGTCCGGGTCGGCCACGACCGCGTCGAAGGTCTCCCGGCCCAGGGTGAGCAGCCACAGCCGGAACGACCGGAACGAGTACTCCGAGCAGGACCCGGCGTGGATGAGGTGGGCGGCGGCGAGCAGCTCCGGGGTGTCGGCGCGGGCGCGCACCGCGGCCAGCCGCACCGCGAAGTCCACCACCTGGGCGAGCGGGAGCCTGGTCAGCTCCTCGGTCAGCCACTCGGCGTGCTCGTCGCGGTCCCCGGGCTGCTCCACCGCCCGACCGATGAGCTGCCAGAACGCCTCGTCCGTCATGGCCCGATTCTGGCAGCCGGGACCGACACTCCACGACTCGTGGACACGTGTGAGGCTGTGGGCACCGCACCCGATGGAAGCGAGGACGACCGTGGCGCACGACGCGACGTTGACCTACACCTCCTACCTGGCCCTCGACGAGGTCCTCGGCGCCCAGCGCCCGCGCTCCGACGAGCACGACGAGCCGCTGTTCATCACGATCCACCAGGTCTACGAGCTGTGGTTCAAGCAGATGCTGCACGAGCTGCGACACCTCCAGGACGTGCTGGTCAAGGGCGACACCGCGCACGCCACCAGGACGTTGCGCCGGGTGTTGTCGGTGTTCAAGGTGATCGTGGCCCAGGTCGACGTGCTGGAGACGATGACACCGAGGCAGTTCACCAGCTTCCGGGCCCGGCTGGACGCCTCCAGCGGCTTCCAGTCGGCCCAGTTCCGGGAGCTGGAGGCGGTTCTGGGCCGCCGCGACCCCCGCGTCCTGGCGCACCACTCCGAGGCCCCGGCGCTGGCCGCGGCGATGTCGCGGCCCTCGGTGTTCGACTCGTTCCTGGCCTACCTGGCGGCGCACGACTACCCCGTGCCCCCGTCTCTGCTCACCCGGGATTTCACCCGTTCGTGGGAAGAATCGGCGGAGTTGCAGGAGGTGCTGCTGCGCGTCTACGCCGACGACAGCGGCCCGTCGACCGTGGCGGAGCACCTGGTCGACCTGGACGAGGGCTTGCAGGAGTGGCGGTACCGGCACGTGAAGATGGTCGAGCGCACCATCGGCACCAAGTCCGGCACCGGCGGCTCACCCGGAGCCGCCTACCTGCGCGGCACCCTGTTCACCCCGGTCTTCCCCGACCTGTGGGCCGTCCGGAGCGAGCTGTGACGGCCGAGGCGGGAACGCTGCGCCCGGAGGACCTGGCCCCGCACTACGCCCGGTTCCGGGTGGCCGAGCGGCTGCTGCTGACCGGCCACTCGCACCAGGCGTGGCCGGACGCGGCCCTGGACGGCCAGGTCGAGGCGTTCACCGACGCCGCCGAGCGGGTCGACGGCAAGTGGCCCCGCGCCTTCGCCAAGGCCGACCGCCTCCGCGCCCACTACGCCACCCTGGTCGGCGGCGGCGAGGTCGCCCTCGGCGCCAACACCCACGAACTGGTGCTGCGGTTCCTCTCCGCCCTGCCGCTGCGCGCCCGCCCCCGCCTGGTCACCACCGACGGCGAGTTCCACACCCTGCGCCGCCAACTGGGCCGCCTCGGCGAGGGCCTGGTGGACCTGGTCCGCGTCCCCGCGCACCCGGTGGCCGACCTGGCCGAGCGCCTGGCGTCCGAAGTGGACGCCCGAACCGCGGCGGTCCTGGTCTCCGCCGTCCTGTTCGAGACCGCGCACGTGGTCCCCGGCCTGGACACCCTCGCCGCCGCCTGCGCCCGCACCGGCGCGGAACTCCTCGTCGACGCCTACCACGCCCTGGGCGCCCTCCCCTTCGACGCCACCGGCCTCGAAGCGGCGTGGGTGGTCGGCGGCGGCTACAAGTACCTTCAACTCGGCGAGGGCAACTGCTTCCTGCGCCTGCCCCCGCACGCCGACACCCTCCGCCCGGTGATCACGGGTTGGTACGCCGAGTTCGACGCCCTGGCCGACGAGCGCAACCCGGACCTGGTCCCCTACGGCACCGGCGCGGCCAGGTTCGCGGGCGCCACCTACGACCCGGTCAGCCACTACCGCGCCTGCGCCGTCCTGGACTTCTTCGACAGCCGGGGCCTCACCCCGCAGGTCCTGCGCACGATCTCCCTGCGCCAGAACACGATCCTGGCCGAGGAGTTCGACGCCCTCGACCTCCCCGAGCACGTGGTCACCCGCGACCGCACGACCCCGCGCACGGCTTTCGGCGGCTTCCTGTCCCTGCGCACCCCCGACGCCGCCCGCCTGCACACCGCCCTGGCCGGAGCCGGGGTCGCCACCGACAGCCGGGGCGAACACCTCCGCTTCGGCCCAGCCCCCTACCTCCGCGACGACCAACTCCGCGCGGCCATGACCACCCTGGGGAATCTGGTGGAGTAGGGGCAGGCAGGCAGCAGGCAGCGAGAACACACCTCGAACAAAGCCACCTCACCACCCGCCGGTCGGGATGTGCTTGGCCAGCCGACCACCCAAGAAGCCGCCGGCCGGCTACGCAGAGGCCCGGGTGGGTGGATGTGTTTGGCCGGGGGTGGCGATCATGTGACAGCCTGCCTGGGCGGTGGGGCATCTTTTCAGCCCCACCTGACGCACTGGAGCACATGATCGCCATAGGGGCCCCGGCCAAACACATCCACCCAGCCGGGCACCACCCACAAACAACCGGGCTCGGCCACCCGGCGGGGGCGCGGCGCCGGGCTTAACCTCGGCCGGTGGCCGAGAAGAAGACCGAGCTCCCCGACTCGGGCGAGAGCACCCTGACCGTCGTCCTCGCGGGATCGGTGAACCTCGCCATCGCCGTGCTCAAGCTGATCGCCGGGCTGATCACCGGGTCGGCGGCGATGCTGTCGGAGGCGGCGCACTCGGTGGCCGACACCTTCACCGAGATCCTGCTGCTCACCGCGCTCAAGGCGTCCACCAGGCCCGCCGACCGGGAGCACCCGTTCGGCTACGGCAAGGCGCGCTACTTCTGGTCGCTGCTCGCCGCGGTGTCCATCTTCACCTCGGGTGCCGTCTTCGCCCTGTACGAGGGGTTCTCGACGATCTTCGGCGAGCCCGAGGAGCAGACCTCACCGCTGGTGGCCTACATCGTGCTGGGGATCGCCTTCCTGCTGGAGGGCACCTCGTGGTTGCAGGCGCTGCGGCAGGTCCGCGGTGAGGCCAGGGACACCGGCCGCTCGTTCGGCGACGAACTCCGCCACAGCGACGACCCCACGTCCAAGACCGTGCTCTACGAGGACTCCGCCGCGCTCGTCGGCCTGCTGCTGGCCTTCGCCGGGGTCGGCCTGCACCAGTTGACCGGGTCCTCGGTGTGGGACGGCGTCGCCTCGGTGGCCATCGGCGTCCTGCTCGCCGGGGTGGCCTTCCTGCTCGGCCGCACCAACGCGGGGCTGCTGATCGGCAGGCAGGCGGACCCGAGCCTGGTGTTCGCCATCCGGGACGCGTTCAACTCCGCCCCCGAGGTGGACGCGGTGGTGGACCTGCAGACCATGCTCATCGGCACCGACCGGGTGCTCGTCTGCGCCAGGGTCGACTTCGACGACACCATCACCGCCGGTGAGCTGGAGCGGGTCTGCGTGCGGATGGCGACCGACCTGCGGGCGGCGCAGCCCGACGTGGCGGAGGTCTTCATCGAGCCGGTGCCGCGCTCGGACGAGGAGTTGCGCGCCGCCGTGCTCGCCCGCTACGGCCGGGGCACCCGGCCCGCGCAGGTCTCCGCGGAGCAGGTCGCCGGGGCGCGCGCCTCAGGCGAGGAACCGACCGGCTGACCACGCCCGGTCGCCCGGCGCCTCGATCCGGGCGACCCGCCTGCCGTCCACGTAGGACTCGTCGACGACCAGCAGCCCGGTGTCGGCGGCCTCGGTCCACGCCCGCGTCGGCCCGACGCCCCACGGGTACCAGGGCACCAGGTCGTCGATCACCACGTGCCCGCCGGGGCGGGTCACCGCGCGGGCGTTGCGCAGGTCGGCGGCGGCCACCTCGTAGTCGTGCCCGCCGTCGACGAAGATCAGGTCGGCCCGCTCGGGGCGGTCGGCGGCGAACGCGGTCACCGTGCTCAGCGAGTCGCCCAGGACCAGCTCGTGGCGCCCCGGGTAGCGCTCGTCGACGAACTGCTTGGCCAGCAGCACGCTCGGCCGGTCGTCCAGCTCGAAGGAGACGACCCGGGTGTCCGGACCGCTCTCCAGGAACGCGATGGCCGAGAAGCCGAGGTTGAAGCCGATCTCGAAGACCAGCCCGGCCCGGTGCCGGGTCGCCAGGTCGCGCAGGTACGTCGCCTCGGCGACGCTGGCGCCGCCCTCGCTCATGTCCGCCCCGCCGTCGCGGACGTGGTGGTACACCCGCCACATCAGGTCCGACAGCGCCGCGCTTTCCTCGATGAGGTCCATGGCCACGTCTTCCGGGAGGTGGGAACGCCTGAGGAGGTGATTGTCGCTGGCTGACGTTGCGATCGGGTGAAGCCGAACGCGCACCGTGACAAATTGTCATCCGAACGGGTATTGCTGAGTACCGGTTTGCGCGGGGGCGCAGGTTACACAGTGGCGCGGGTCACGGTGAGCGGTGGGTTCGTCACCGACCGGCGCGAGCGGGTGGCACGATCGAACCGTGTCGATCTCTACACCGAATCGTGAGACTCCAGTGTCAGCAGAGCAGACCGTGCGCTTCTCGCCCATCCCCCGGGCCACGAAGCCGACCCTCGCACCCCCCGCGGCGACCCGCCCGCGCAAGTCGCTGCTCAAGCGGATCGCCCGCCGGATCGTCGGGCAGGGCCTGCTCACCAAGCGGTAGGGCGGTGGTGGTGCCCGGCGGGCGGCCGGGCACCACCGCACCTCACCCGCGCCAGGCCGCGACCTGGGCGCCGAGCAGGCGGTCCAGGTCACCGGCGAGCAGGTTGTAGTCGCCGACGTGCAGGCCGAACGAGGTCGCCCCGCTCTGCGGGGGCGCCACCTTCGGGCTCGCGTCCACCTGCATCCAGGAGCGGTTCGCCGTCTCGTCCCCGGTGAAGCGGCAGCCCCCCTGACCGTCGCCGGGGTAGTGGGCGAAGCCGGTCTTGAGGTCGGGGACCGGGACACCGGTCAGGATCAGCGACAGCGGGCCCGCGTGGGCGAACGGGTTGCCCTTGAGCAGGGTCCTGGTCGGGAGGTACGGGTCGATCGGCGTGGTCGCGTCGGCGGGGGCGCCCGCCAGCAGGGCGGCCGGGTTCACGCACAGCGACTTCACCCCCGGTGCCAGGTTGCCCGCGAACATCGCCCCCGGTGACTGGCCCTGCTCCACCGCGAACGCGGAGTACCCGACCAGGCAGCCCCGCTCGGTCGTGCTCGCGCACGGCCGCAGCGTCCGGAAGGACGCCCCGGGGTTGTCCTGGTCGCCCGCGGACACCGGCACCTGCACCGAACCGCCGAGCAGGTAGGCGCTGATCAGCCTGTCCCGCTCCGGCGTCGGCCCGTCGAACTTGGCCTTGATCAGGTCGGTGAGCACGAAGGTGCCCTGCGAGTGCCCGAGCAGCACCACCCCGCGCCGCTCCCCGGTCGCCGGGTCGACGTTGTCGTGCGCCCAGTAGTCCTCGAAGGCCGTGCGCACGTCCAGCGCGGCGCGCTCGCGGTCCGGTCCGGTGACGCCGCCGAGCAGACCGGCCAGGGGGATCTGCCGGTAGCTGGGCGCGAACACCCGGCAGTGGTGGGTGAACCGGGCGACCTGCGCCAGTGTCACCGCGGTGCCCTCCTCGCGGCGCTCCGGCGGGACGTTCCCGGCCTGCACCAGCGGGTTCGGCAGCGCGTCGACGGTGGGGTAGACGTAGAAGCAGTCGACCGGTTTCGGCCCGCCCGGCGCGAACGGCTCGACGCCGACCGGCCTGTCGTCGGCGGACATCGTGCTCGCGTCGAGGTTCACCGCCCGGCCGTTCGGGTAGTGCGGCGCCCTGTCCTGCGTGCCGTCGAGCGCCTGGCCGCACAGGTTGTCGGTCAGGCCGGGCTTGCACAGCCACACCGTGCGGGCCAGCGGCTCGGCCGCGCTCGCGGTGCCCGGTTCGGCCACCACGACGGCCGCGGTGGTGGCCGCGGCCAGCACCGCCGCCGCGGCCAGGGTCAGTCGAATCCGCACTGGGGGGAACTCCTCGCTCGAAGATCGGGGCTCAGATGTTGGGGATCATGCCGTCGTCGTACATCTGCTTCCAGAACCCGCACCGGTGGTCGGCGCCGAAGGAGGCCGCCGGTCCGACGAAGGTGGGGCTCAGCCGCTGCACCACGTCGCGGCCCGGGGTGACCGGGGCCCACGGGGCGGGCCCGGTCGGCACGCCGGTCCTGGCGAAGGACGTCCAGTAGGACATCATCGCGGTGGAGAGCTCCCGCTGGTCCGGGGAGAAGAACGGCGGCAGCTTCGTGCCCACCGAGCGGCCGAACACGTACGGCAGCTCCGCGGCGTGCGAGGAACCCGACGGCAGGTAGAACGGCAGGTCCGGGGGCAGCGCGGCGGGGTCGTCGAACTCGTAGGCGAACACCGGGACGTGCTGGGCCAGCGCCTGGTTGGAGTACTGCGCCGAGCAGGCGAACACCGCGTCGGTCACCGCCCCGCTGATCGCCTCCGGGGGGCTGGGGAAGCCGCCGAGCGGGTACTGCTCGGCGATCCGCT
This sequence comes from Actinokineospora spheciospongiae, assembly GCF_003182415.1. Taxonomy (NCBI): domain Bacteria; kingdom Bacillati; phylum Actinomycetota; class Actinomycetes; order Pseudonocardiales; family Pseudonocardiaceae; genus Actinokineospora; species Actinokineospora spheciospongiae. The sequence goes on from NZ_QHCP01000008.1 coordinate 32,737, forward strand.
CGACGAAACCGCCGCCGAAGCGCTCGCTGAGCCGGGTCAGGTAGTTCACCGCGGTCACCGTCGTCCCGGCCAGCGCCTTGATCGCCACGAACAGCGACGCCTCCTCCCGGTTCGTGCCCTGCAGCAGCGGAACCCGGTTGACCCGGCCGGACTCGAACGCGTCCTGGATCGCCAGCGGCACGAGGCCGCCGCCCACCGGCGGGGTCCAGCGCAGGTTGATGTCGCTGAGGGTGATCCCCGCCCCGGCGAGCAGTTCGTCGGTGGACTTGCCGCGCAGGCACGCGTCGGTGGTGCTCCCCGGGCAGCCGACGCCGCGGGCGAAGCCCTCGCCGAGGTTCTCGGCCTGCGCGACGGTGGGGGCGGGCACCGCGCAGCCGCTCTCGGCGATGCCGCGGGCGAACAGCCCGGCCGCCTGCGGGGAGGCGATCTGCGAGCACACGCTGCCGCCGCCCGCCGACTCGCCGAAGATCGTGACGTTGGCCGGGTCCCCGCCGAACGCGGCGATGTTGCGCTGCACCCAGCGCAGCGCCGCCTGCTGGTCCATCAGCCCGAACTGGCCGTCGCCGTCGAGCGCCGGGTGCGCGAGGAACCCGAAGGGCCCCATCCGGTAGTTGATCGTCACCACGACGACGTCACCGAACTTCGCCAGCTCCGAGGTCTCGTACTCGCTGCCGGACCCGATGACGTACGCGCCGCCGTGTATCCACACCATCACCGGTTTGCCCGCCGCGCCGCCGCGGGGCACGTGCACGTCGAGGTACAGGCAGTCCTCGGTGGTGATCCTGGTGAAGTCGATGCCGTAGGTCTGCGCGCACTTGTTCCCGGATTTCTCCGCGTCGCGCACCCCGAACCACCCCGCCGCCGGTTGCGGCGCCCGCCAGCGCAGCGGGCCCACCGGCGGCGCGGCGAACGGGATGCCCCGGAACTCGTCCACCCCGTTGTCCGACCGGCCGAGCAGCAGCCCGCCGTCCACCCGCACCAGCGGGAACCCGAACGCCTGCGCGGGCATCGCGGACAGCACCGCGACCCCCACCAGCGCCGCAACCACGGCGGCGCACACCACCCGCCACACCCGTCGGACCCGAATCATCGGCTGACCTCTTCCCGCCCGGAAAACGTCGCTGTTTCCGCTGCTCAATCGACGGTAATGGCGATGTGGGGGCGCGGCAAGAATCAATAGTTGTCACCCGGGGAAAGGCCATTCCGGGACAAATGGTGGGTCGGTACCGGTTCGGTGGAGGATCGCCCGGTGGCGGGTGGGCGGCCCGCGAGCGGGACCCGGTCGCACCCCGCGCCGGGGGCGCTGATTAATCTCCGCATCCGCCGATCCGGACATGCCGCGATCGGTCGGGCACGGGCAGAGGAGCAGAAGACGGTGGCGGTTTTATCGGGCACGGCGCAGCAGCGGTACCAGGGCATCGGCTCCCTGATCGTGTCGGCGCGGCGGCTGGGGGAGTACCGGGAGATGTTCGCGCTCTCCGACGCCGACCTGCTCGGCGGTCCGGTCCTCGACGTCGCGGGCGGCGCGTCGAGCTTCCTGGCCGACCTGGTCGCCCTGGGCGGCACCGGGTGCGCGGTCGACCCGCACTACCACCGGTCCGCCGCCGAGCTGACCGCCGCGGCCGACCGGGGGGCGGCGCTGGCCCGCACGGCGATCACCACCTGGCCGGAGCTCTACGCCGAGCACGTCGCCGACGCGCCGGTGGCGTACCTCGCCGAGTGGCAGCACAACCTGCGCCGCTTCGAGGCCCACTACCGGCCCGACTCCGCGCACTACCGCGCGGCCTCCCTGCCCGTCCTGCCGTTCGCCGACGGCGAGTTCCGCATCGCCCTGTCGAGCCACCTGCTGTTCTCCTACCCCGACGACTTCGGCCACGACCTGCTGCTCGCCTCGATCGCCGAGATGGTCCGCGTGAGCGCCCTGGAGGCCAGGGTCTACCCGCTGGTCGACACCATGGGCAGGCCGTACCCGGAGCTGGACCGCCTCCGCGCCGACCTCGCCGAGCGCGGCGTCGACACCGAGCTGCGGCCGGTGCCGTTCCGGCTGTTCAGGTCCGGCACCCACGCGTTCGTCGCCCGCGCTGCCTGAATGAGCGGTGGAACTGGGAAAGAGCTGTTTATTTCCCACCGCTGAGCAGCCCTTATCGCAGCGCGTCCGCCGGTGTTACGTTCCGTGTGCACCCGGCGACCGGCCGGGCCGGGGAGGGGTTGTGGCGGCCGAGTTCGGGCGGGCGTTGCGGGCGCACCGGCGGCGGGCCCGGTTGACGCAGGCGCAGGTGGGGGAGCGGGTGGGCTACCACCACAGCCTGATCTCGAAGGTGGAGAGCGGTGCCAGGACCCCGCCGCGCGGGTTGGCGGCGGCGCTGGACGAGGTGCTGGGCACCGGCGGGGAACTGGCCGCACTGGACACCCAGGACAGTCCACAACAGACACTGCTGTCGCTGTTGCCGGGAGCGGCGGCCGACGGGGTGCGGATTCCGCTGCGCCACTGGCCCGCCGTGCTCCCGGCGGGGATCGGCTGCCCCGAGCACGGGGCGGTGGCCTGCCGGGTGCCCGTGGCCGCGAGCGCGCACGCGCTGCTGGCCCGGCTGGGGCGCGACCGACCGGGACCGGACCTGGTGCACGTGCTCACCGCGCTGCTGCACGACTGCGCCGCCACCGACGCGCTGGCCCCGGTGGAGTGGGCGCTGCACCGGTTGGCCCCGGCCGATTCCCGGGCGCTGCTCACCCTCGCCGCCCACTACGCGCGGGTGGCGGGCAGGATGCGCGCCGCCCGGGGGCAGGACGCGCTGGGCATGGCGTGGCTGGGGCAGGGGCTGACCTGGGCCGCCGCCGCGGGGGACGCCGCCGTGACCGGCCGGCTCCTGCGGGACGTGGCCGCGCTGACCCGGGTGGGCGTCCCGGCCTGAGGGCTGTTGTGGGTCCTCGAAGCCGGGGTCCCATTGGGGTGCTCGGGTGGATGTGCTCGGCCTTGTTGCCAGGCCCGGGTTTTGGTGGGTGTGCCCGGGTGGGTGTGCTCTGCCGTGGCTCTGGTTTCAGAACCCGGTTGTTTGCCGGTGGGTGCCCGGCTGGGTGGATGTGTTTGGCCGGGGCCCCTATGGCGATCATGTGCTCCAGTGCGTCAGGTGGGGCTGAAAAGATGCCCCACCGCCCAGGCAGGCTGTCACATGATCGCCACCCCCGGCCAAACACATCCACCCACCCGGGCAGGGCCGCAGCCGGGCCAGCGGTTTCGGGGGTGGCCGGCTGGCCAATCGCATTCGCCTGCCCGGCGTTTGTGTGGCCGAGTCGCCGGGCCGTCGGTGTGTCGGTGTGTCGGGTGGTCGGCGGCTATGTTGGCGGGTCTCGGTGTCGGATTTGCCGTGTTGACCGGTTTGCGTTGTGCCGTCAGGGGGTTTGACGGTTCTTTGACGGATTCCGCCGCCGCGTTGACCCGTGCTGTGCCGGGTGTGGATGCTCGTGGGGCCCGGTTGGGGCGTGTCCCCGCTCGACCCGGGCGTGCAACCCTGCCACGAGGAGCATCGATGACACGCAGAACGGTGACGGCCGGGCTCGCCCTGGTCGTCCTCGCTGGTTCGGCGGTGGGCACCCCCGCCTCCGCCGCCCCGGTCGTCCCGGACGTCCCGGACGCGCAGACCCGTGCCCTGGGCGCGGCCGACCGGGTCGCGGCGACCGCGCTCGGCGCGGGTCCGGACGAGGTCTACCGGCGGGGTCTGGTCACCCCGTGGGTGGACGGCCTCCACTCCGTCGCCTACGAGCGCACCTACCGCGGCCTGCCGGTCGTCGGCGGTGACGCGACCGTGTTGACCGACGGCAACGGGTCGGTGCGCGCCAGTGCCAAGGCCAGCGGTGTGACGGTGCGGATCGGCACCGCGCCTGCGGTCACCGGTGAGGCCGCCGAGGCCACCGCCAGGCGTGAACTGGCCAGGGTCGACGCGGTCGAGTCCCGCTCGCTGGTGGTGAAGCTGACCGGCGACACGCCGAAGCTGGCCTGGCAGACCGTGCTCGGCGGCGCCACCGCCGAGGGCGAGAGCCACCTGACGGTCTGGGTCGACGCGGTCACCGGCACCGTGCTGGACCGGCACGACGACGTCGAGCACGGCACCGGCACCAGTCAGTGGAACGGCCCCAGCCCGCTGGCCATCACCACCAGCCAGTCCGGCGGCCGGTACCTGCTCAAGGACACCACCCGCCCGGGCCTGCAGTGCGCGGACTACAGCACCGGCCAGGTGTTCAGCAAGACCACCGACACCTGGGGCACCGGCAACGCCACCAGCAAGGAGACCGGCTGCGTCGACGTCATGTGGGCGGCGCAGAAGGAGTTCGACATGCTCAAGAACTGGTTAGGCCGCAACGGCCACACCGGTTCCGGCGGCAGTTGGCCCGCGCGCGTGGGCTACAACACCACCAACGCGTACTGGAACGGCTCCAGCGTCACCATCGGGCGCAACAGCGCGGGCCAGTGGATCGGCGCCATGGACGTCGTCGGCCACGAGTACGGCCACGGCCTCGACCAGTTCACCCCCGGCGGCGCAGGAGGCGAGGCCGGGCTCGGAGAGGGCACAGGGGACATCTTCGGCGCGCTGACCGAGGCATACGCCAACGAGCCCGCCCCGTACGACACCCCGGGCGACTACCTCGTCGGCGAGAAGGTCAACCTCACCGGCAACGGGCCGATCCGCAACATGTACAACCCGTCGCTGGTCAACAACCACCCCAACTGCTACTCCGCGTCGATCCCGAGCACCGAGGTGCACGCCGCGGCCGGGCCGCTGAACCACTGGTTCTACCTGCTGGCCGAGGGCTCGAACCCGGGCGGCGGCAAGCCGGTCAGCCCGACCTGCGACAGCAGCTCGGTGACCGGGATCGGCATCCAGGCGGCGGGCAAGGTCTTCTACGGGGGGATGCTGCTCAAGACCAGCGGCATGACCTACAAGAGGTACCGCACCGCCACCCTCACCGCGGCGAAGAACCTCGACGCCACCTGCAACCTCTACAACCGGACCAAGGCCGCGTGGAACGCCGTCAGCGTCCCCGCGCAGACCGCCGACCCGACGTGCACCGCGTTCGCCAGGGGCTCCACTGTGGACTCGATCGGTGCGGTGGACGTCCTCGGTGGCGTCTCCGCGCAGGCCGCGCCGAACGTGGACGTGGCCAAGGTGCAGGCGCACCTGACCCAGTTCAACGCGCTGGCCACGCAGAACGGCGGCAACCGGCGCGCGGGCTCGGCGGGCTACACCGCCTCCGTCGCCTACCTCAAGGGCAAGCTCCAGGCGGCGGGCTTCACCGTCGCCGAGCAGACCTGCACCAGTTGCAACTACCGTTCCAACAACCTGATCGCCGACTGGCCCGGTGGCGACACCAACCAGACGGTCATGTTCGGCGCGCACCTCGACAGCGTCTCGGCCGGTCCGGGCATCAACGACAACGCCTCCGGGTCCGCGGTGCTGCTGGAGAACGCCCTGCAACTGGCCGCGGCGAACCCGACGATGACCAAGCACGTGCGGTTCGCCTGGTGGACCGACGAGGAGTCCGGTCTGCTCGGCTCGCGCTTCTACGTCAACTCGCTCACCTCGGCGCAGCGGACGGCCATCAAGGCGTACTACAACTTCGACATGGTCGGGTCGCGGAACGCGGGCTACTTCATCAACAACATCTCCACCGCCGTCTCCGCCCCGATGAAGGCGTACTGGGACTCCCTGGGCCTGGCGCCCGAGGAGAACGTGGAGGGCGCGGGCCGCTCGGACGACTACTCGTTCAAGAACGCGGGCATCCCCTCCTCCGGCTACGCCACCGGCGCCTCGGCGCGCAAGACCAGCGCCCAGGCCGCCAAGTGGGGCGGCACCGCGGGCGCCGCGTACGACGCCTGCTACCACAGCTCGTGCGACACCACGGCGAACATCAACGCCACCGCCCTGGACCGCACCGCCGACGGCGTGGCGCACACGATCTGGGCGCAGGCGGTCTCCAGCGGCGGCGGCACCACCTGCACCCCGGCGGAGCTGGTCGTCAACGGCGGCTTCGAGTCCGGCACCACGCCGTGGACCCTCAGCACCGGGGTCCGCGACAGCTCCACCTCCCAGGCGCCGCGCACCGGCACCTGGAAGGCGTGGCTGAACGGGAGCGGCAGCACCAACACCGAGAGCGCCGCGCAGACGGTGACCATCCCCGCCGGGTGCACCGGCGCGGTGCTGACCTACTGGGCGCACGTGGACACCGCCGAGACCGGCACCCGCGTGTACGACCGGCTCACCGTCACCGTGGGCGGCACGTCGGTGGCCACCCTGTCGAACGTGGACGCGGCGGCCGGTTTCACCCAGCGGACCGTCCCCGTCGGCCAGTTCGCCGGGCAGACGGTGGCGCTGAAGTTCACCGGTGTCGAGGACGCGTCCTTGCAGACGAGCTTCGTCCTCGACGACATCTCCCTGCGGTCGGCGTAGCGACCCCGCGCGTGCCCCTCCGACCACCGGTCGGAGGGGCACGCGCGTTCCTGGCCACTGTGGTCCACGACACACGGGTCGATCGTGGCTTCGATGCCTCGACGCACTCGGTGCCGAGTGGTACCGCGTACCGATTCGTACTCGATACACTCCCGCCATGGACGACCGGCCACCACTGCGCGAGCGCAAGAGGCAGCGGGCCCGGCAGGAGATCGTCGCCGCGGCCTACGCCCTGTTCGCCGAACGCGGCTACGCGGGCGTCACCGTCACCGACATCACCGACCGGGCCGAGGTCGGCCGCACCACGTTCTTCCGGTACTTCGGCGACAAGCAGGAGGTCGTGTTCGCCGGGGAGCAGGAGCTGCTCGACGAGGTGCGCGCCCGCTACGAGCCGGTGCCGGTGCAGCGCGCCCCCGACCTGCGCACCGCCCTGGAGCTGATGCGCGGGCTGGTGCTGTCCATCTGCGCCGAGTCGGTGGTCGACGGCGAGAACTACCGGCTGCGCGAGCAGCTCATCGGCGACAACCCCGAGCTGGCCGACCGCGGTGGGCGCAAGCTGGACCGGCTGGTCGAGCTGGCCCGCGACATCCTGCGCGGGATGCGGGCCGACCAGCGGACCGCGGTGCTGGCTCCGTGGCTGGCCAGGGCCTGCTTCCAGGCGGGCCGGGAGCAGGCCGGGAGCGACCCGGACGCGCTCACCCCGGCGGTGGCGGCCGCCTTCGACGCCCTGCTGGGCGAGATCGGCGGCGGGGTGGGGCACCCGTGACGGCGGTCCCGCCCGGTGCGCTCGACCTGGTCGGGCGGGTGCGCGCCTGCTCGGCGGTGGCGGCCGGGCCCGGTGGGGCCGGGTGCGCGGGCCGCGCCTGCAGCGCCCACACGCCCCGCGACGGCCGTGCGCGCCCGGGTCGCGGGGCGTCAGACGGTGATGACGGCGTTGCCGTCCTCGTCCCGGTCGGCCACGTCCGGGTCGTCACTCCACGTGCCGTCCGCGGCCAGGTAGCGGAACGAGACGGTGGAGCCCGCGGGCACCACGACGGTGGTCGAGCGCAGGCCGCCGGTGCGGTTGCGCAGCCGGTGCGAGCCCGGGGTCCAGTCGTTGAAGCAGCCCACGACGCTGACCGGGCCGGGCGGGTCGTCGCGGTCGAGGGTGAAGGTCACCCGGTACTTGTTGAACGGCAGTGCCTTGGTGCTGATCACTCGTAACCTTTCCGTACGGTCGACGGCAGCCAGGATGCCGGGGATCGGGCCGCCCCGCTCGCTCTGGCCCGGGCGCGTCGCGGTTGCTTACACAGTCGTAACGCCTTTCGTAACGCTGTGATCTTTTATCCGATCTTCTCGGTGAAAATGAGACTGTGCGGTACCCGAACGGACCGCTTGGTACCCCAACCCTGCGCCGCTGGTCTCGGCCGGTGTGTCCGAGGTGACTCCGCGTGGCGACAACCGGTCGGAAGTGAAGACCACTCGGGTTTTTTTCACGTTTTGGGCTGCTTCGATCGTGAGCAGGGTTCGGGAGTTTTTTGTGTGTCAACCGCAAGATCTGTATCGGTCTCTCCTCAGTCTTGACCCAAAATTTTACCGATGCTACCTTTCCATTGTCGGTGTTTTATAAAGGAATGCGGTTTGTTCCTGTGCCTTCTCTGAATGCTTTTGGCCGAATCGTCAATGCCATTCACGGCGGCGTGGGAATTCTTCGTCACATCGGAATGGGTGTTCGGATGTCGCGCAAACGTGCCGCGGTGCTCGCGGCGGTCGCCATGCTCGCCGCACTGGTGGCCTGGGTGCCCGGTGCCTTCGGGGCGCAGGCGAGCGGGTTCGACACCCGCTTCGTGGACCTGCCCGCGCGGGACGGTGTCCTGCTGCGGACGATGGTGATGGAACCGAAGTCGCCCGGTCCGCACCCGCTGGCGATCGTCATCAGCGCCTGGGGCGGTGGGGTCACGCAGAACACCGTCCCCGCGGTGAACCTGGCGAACAAGGGCTACACCGTGCTCGCCTACGGCACCCGCGGTTTCGGCGAGTCCGGCGGCGAGGTGCAGGTCGCGGGCAGGCAGGACCTCACCGACGTCTCCGACGTCATCGACTGGGGCCTGGCCAACACCGAGTCCGACCCGAACCGGATCGGGGTCGCGGGCGTGTCCTACGGCGCGGGCATCGGCGTCCTCGCCTCCGGCACCGACCCGCGGATCAAGGCCGTGGCCTCGATGAGCGGCTGGAGCGACCTGGTGCGGTCGCTGTCGACCGAGAACACCCGGCACAGCCTCACCGCCCTGGTCCTGCACCTGTCCGGCAAGCAGAACGGCAGGCTCAGCTTCGAGTCCGACCAGATGCTCGCGGGCATCTACGACCCGAACCTCACCGACGCGCAGGACGACGCGATCAAGGCGTGGTCGCAGCAGCGGTCGCCGATCAACCGGGTCGCCGAGATCAACCGCAACCAGCCCGCGACGCTGATGATCCAGACCTGGAGCGAGACCGTCTTCGAGCCCGGTCAGATGGCCGACCTGTACACCCAGCTCACCGGTCCCAAGCGCCTGGAAATCCTGCCCGGCGACCACGCCGCCACCGAGTCCGGTGGCCTGCTCGGCCTGCCCAGCGGGGTGTGGAACTCGGTCTACCGCTGGTTCGACGCCCACGTGGCGGGCACCGACACCGCGATCGCCGCCGAGGCCCCGATCCAGGTCGTGCCGCGGCCGGGCACCAACAAGGCCGAGCCCGCGGGCGACTGGGCCGCGGTGCAGGGCCAGCGGCAGCAGAAGCTCTACCTCGGCGCGAAGCCCGCCGGGATGTTCGGCGGCGACGCCCAGCTACTGCCCTCGGCGCCCCCGGCGGCGTGGAAGACCGAGGTCAACGCCAACAAGGACACCCTGGCCAACGGGGGCATCCCGCTGGCGACCTACAGCCTGGAGGCGCTCAGCGGCAACCCGCCCACGGCGATGCTGCAGGTGCTCGACCGCTCCAGCGGCGGCATGTGGAACGGCCCCAAGGCGGCTTCGGCGCAGAAGATCCGCGGCTACATCACCGCCCACCTGGTCGTGAGCCCCCCGAAGGCGCAGGGCACCGTCGTGGCCTACGTCTACGACGTCGACCGGTTCGGCACCGGCAAGCTGATCAACTACACCCCCTACACCTGGCGCGGCGCGACCCCCGGCGCACCGCTGCCGCTCGACCTGCGGTTCACCCCCACGGCGTACAACCTCGCCGCCGGGCACCGGCTCGCGCTGGTGGTCGACTCCAAGGACGCGCTGTTCATCGACAAGAACACCGACGGCGGCAAGCTGGGCTTCCTGTCCTCGCCCGCGGACCCGTCCTGGATCGATGTCCCGTTCGCCGGGTGACCCCGCTCGACCCTCCCCGAGAACACCTGAAGGAGTTAGTCCCGTGACCGACGTCAGCGAGCAGGCCGCCACCGAGCGCCGGACGCAGTTCCACTCACTGAGCAAGGCCGGAATGGACTGGGACTCCCTGCCGCTGCGGTTGTTCGCCAAGGGCAACCGCCGCTTCTGGGACCCCGCCGCCATCGACTTCTCGCAGGACGCCGAGGACTGGGCCAACCTCAACGACGAGCAGCGGTTCATCGCCACCATGCTCTGCGCCCAGTTCGTCGGCGGCGAGGAGGCCGTCACCCAGGACATCCAGCCGTTCATCCAGGCCATGGGCGCCGAGGGCCGCTTCGGCGACGAGATGTACCTGACCCAGTTCCTGTTCGAGGAGGCCAAGCACACCCAGGCCTTCCGGCTGTGGCTGGACGCGGTGGGGGTCAAGGAGGACCTGCACTCCCACGTCGAGGAGAACCCCGGCTACCGGGCGATCTTCTACGACGCCCTGCCCAACGCGCTGCACCGGCTCTCCTCCGACCCGAGCCCGGCCAACCAGGTGCGCGCCTCGGTGGTCTACAACCACGTGGTCGAGGGCGTGCTGGCGCTCACCGGCTACCACGTGTGGAACGCGGCCTGCCGCAGCAACGGCATCCTGCCCGGGTTGCAGCAGCTCATCCGCTCGATCGGCAACGACGAGCGCCGCCACATGGCCTGGGGCACCTTCACCTGCCGCAGGCACGTGGCCGCCGACGACGCGAACTGGCAGATCGTGCAGGACGAGATGCAGCGGCTGCTGCCGCACGCGATCACCCAGATCGAGTGGACGACCAAGCAGTTCGACGGCGACCCGTTCGACATGAAGCTCGACGGGGTCATGGAGTACGCGGGCAACCACGCGCTGCGCAGGCTCGGGGCGATCGAGGGCGCGCGCGGCATGTCCGTGGCCGCGATCGACCTGGACTACAGCCCCGAGCAGCTCGAAGAGCAGTTCCACACCGAGGACACCGCCGCGGCGGCCCAGGGGTGATCGGCGGCACCCCGCGGGCGCGCCCGCGGGGTGCGGCGGGGCGCGTGGGTCGTACGAGTGGTCGGGAGGGTGGATGACTTGTCACCGCGTTGACAACGAGGGCGCGAGTTTTCACCTCCGAACGCTAAGAAACATTGTTTTATGCAATTGGGCGTTTGTGGCGTAAACCCGAATGGTTGACACCCCGTGGCACCGGAAAATATGGTGGCGGTGGGTGGTCGAATTCTATTCTCAGATCGACCGGATCTGTCGGACCTCAATTGTCGATTCACATTTGGCCGCAATCTGAATTCCGGTCGAATGTTCAGCGGCGGGCGTTCGAACCCCTGACAACCCCGAGGACGGGACACGATGACTTCTGGTGGTGTGCGGACCGACAGCCCCGTGGCGGGGCCGGTGGTCGGCAACGACTCCCTGGCGACCCTGCTGGCCTGGTGGGCGCAGGAGCACGGCGACGAGGTCGCCATCACCTACCTGGACTACCGCTTCAGCGTCGACGGTGTCGCCACCTCGCTGACCTGGTCGGAGTTCGACACCAAGGTCAGCGCGGTCGCCGCTGAGGTGCAGGCGCACACGGCCGAGGGCGACCGGGTGGTCATCCTGGCCCGGCAGTCCACCGAGTACGTCGTGGCGCTGCTCGCGGCCATGCGCGCGGGCCGGATCGCGGTTCCGCTGTTCCAGCCGGACCTGCCGGGGCACGCCGACCGGCTGGCCGCGGTGCTCGCCGACTGCTCCCCGACCCTGGCGCTCACCCTGGACGACCAGCGCGAACTGCTCGACTCCTACTTCGCCGAGAAGGGCATCGGGGTCGCCCACGTCACCTCCATCGACACCGTGCCCGACTCCAGGGCCGCCGACTACGCGCCGTTCGTGCCCGAGCCCGACGCCGTGTCGTACCTGCAGTACACCTCCGGGTCCACCCGCATCCCGGCGGGCGTGATGATCACCAACCGGAACGTGGTGACCAACGCCCGGCAGAACACCGAGTGCTACATGACCGACGAGGACGACTACGGCACCCTGGTGAGCTGGCTGCCGCTGTTCCACGACATGGGCCTGGTGCTCGCGGTGGCCGTGCCGATGTGGTCGGGCCGCCCGGTCGTGATGATGGACCCGATCGCCTTCCTGGAGCGCCCGATCCGCTGGGTCGCGGCGATGGCCAACGCGGAGGGCGCCACCACCGCCGCGCCGAACTTCGCCTACGCCTACGCCGCGTCGCGGGTCAGCGACCGGGAGAAGGCGTTCCTGGACCTGTCCGACGTGGTGTCGCTGGTGGACGGTTCCGAGCCGATCAGCATGAAGTCGATCAACCGCTTCGCCGACGCGTTCGCCGAGTGCGGCCTGCCGCGCACCGCGCACCGCCCGTCGATGGGCATGGCCGAGGCGGTCGTGCTGATCTCGTCGGGCACCCCGGGCGAGCTGCCCAAGGCGGTCACCTTCGACCGCGAGGCGCTGACCCGCGGCCTGGCCGTGGTCGCCACCGCCGAGACCCCGAGCACCACCGAGCTGGTCTCCTGCGGCCGGGCGTTCGACCAGCAGCTCCGGATCGTCGACCCGGAGTCGGGCAAGCTGCTCGACGAGGGCGTGGTCGGCGAGCTGTGGCTCAGCGGCGTCAACATCGCCCAGGGCTACTGGAACCGCCCGGAGCAGACCGCCGAGTCCTTCGGCCAGACCCTGGAGGACGACGGCTTCGACGGCTCCGGCGTCGACGGCCGCGGCTGGTTCCGCACCGGCGACCTCGGCGTGCTGCACGAGGGCGACCTCTACATCACCGGCCGGATGAAGGACCTGATCATCGTCGACGGCCGCAACCACTACCCGCAGGACATCGAGGCGACCGTGGAGCAGGCGCACCCGGCGGTGCGCAAGCACTCGCTGGTGGCGTTCTCGGTGTTCGACGGCCAGTCCGAGCAGGTCATGGTGATGGTGGAGCGCTCCAAGGTCGTCGAGGCCGCCGACCTCGACCGCGACGAGGTCACCAGCGCGGTCAAGGCCGCGGTGTCGCACCACCACGGCCTGTCCCTGCACGACGTGCTCATCGTCGAGCCCGGTGGCGTCCCGCGCACCTCCAGCGGCAAGGTCAGCCGCGCGGTGTGCCGCAAGCGCTGGGCCGAGGGCACCCTCAAGGACGGACGCCCCGCATGACCTCCCAGGAGAACCTGCTCGCCTGGCTGGTGGGTCGGGTCGCCGAACTGCGCAACCTCCCGGTCGGGGAAGTGGACCCGGACCGGCCGCTGACCGAACTGGGGATGTCCTCCCGCGACGCGGTGACGCTCTCGGGTGACCTGGGCAAGCTGCTCGGCAGACCACTCCCGCCGACGCTGGCCTGGGAGAGCCCGACGATCTCCGCGCTGGTGGCGGCGCTCACCGGCGAGGACACCGGCCGCGACCAGCCCCTGGTCGCGGCCGCGGTCGCGCCCGGCGAGCCCGTCGCGGTCGTCGGCCTCGGCGTGCGGCTGGCCGGGGGCGTCGACTCGCCGGAGGCGTTCTGGTCGCTGCTGTCCGCGGGCCAGGACGCCATCTCCGAGGTGCCCGCGGGCCGGTGGGAGGACTTCGCGCCCGCCGCCGACCTCGACGGCCTGCCCCGCCTCGGCGGCTTCCTCGACGACGTCGCCGGGTTCGACGCGGCGTTCTTCGGCATCACCCCGCGCGAGGCCGAGGCGATGGACCCGCAGCAGCGGCTGCTGCTGGAGGTCTCCTGGGCGGCGCTGGAGGACGCGGGCATCGCGCCCGCCTCGCTGCGCGGCAGCCGCACCGGTGTCTTCGTGGGACTGTCCGCGACCGAGTACGGCCACCTGACCATGGTGGACCTGCCCACCATCGACGCGTGGTCGGGCACCGGCGCGGCGGCGAGCATCGCCGCCAACCGGCTGTCGTACCAGTTGGACCTGCGCGGCCCGAGCATGACCGTCGACACCGCGTGCTCGTCGTCGCTGGTCGCCGTGCACCACGGCGTGCAGAGCCTGCAGCGCGGCGAGACCGACCACGCCCTGGTCGGCGGGGTCAACCTGCTGCTCTCGCCCGCGGTGTTCGCCAACTTCACCAGCGCGGGCGTGCTGGCCGCCGACGGCAGGTGCAAGGCGTTCGACGCCGCCGCCGACGGGATCGTGCGCGGCGAGGGCTGCGGCGTGGTCGTGCTCAAGCGGCTGACCGACGCCCGCCGCGACGGCGACCGGGTGCTCGCGGTCATCCGCGCCAGCGCGGTCAACTCCGACGGCCGCTCCAACGGCATGATGGCGCCCAACCCCGACGCGCAGGCCGCGCTGCTGCGCGACGCCTACTCGGTGGCCGAACTGGACCCGTCCGGTGTGGACTACGTCGAGGCGCACGGCACCGGCACCTTCCTCGGCGACCCGATCGAGGCGGGCGCGCTCGGCGCGGTGCTCGGCAGGGACCGCGCCGCCGACCGCCCGCTGCTGCTGGGCTCGGTGAAGTCCAACCTGGGGCACCTGGAGGGCGCCGCGGGCATCGCGGGCCTGATCAAGGTCGTGCTGGCGATGAAGCACGGGCGGCTCCCGGCCAGCCTGCACTACACCGCGCCCAACCCGAACATCGACTTCGACGGCAACGGCCTGCGGGTCATCCCGGAGCCCACCCCGTGGCCGCGCTACTCCGGCCTGGCCCGCGCGGGCGTGTCCGCGTTCGGCTTCGGCGGCACCAACGCCCACGTGGTGCTGGAGGAGTGGCCCGCCAAGCGCAAGCGCGTGCCGCGCGGCGACGACCGGGACACGCACGTGCTGGCGCTGTCGGCCCGCTCGGCGACCGCGCTGGCCCAGCGCGCGACCGACCTGGCCGACTGGCTCGCCGCCGAGGAGAACGCGGGGGTCGCGCTCGGCGCGGTCGCCTCGACCCTGGCCCGCCGCCGCGAGCACCTGGCCGTGCGCGGCGCCGTCGTCGGCACCGGCCGCGAGTCCCTCGTGGACGCCCTGCGCGCGCTCGGCGCCGGGGAGCCCCGCTCGGACGTGCGCACCGGCACGGCCCGGCGCGATGACAGCGACGTGGTGTTCGTCTTCTCCGGCTACGGCTCGCAGTGGGACGGGATGGGCCGCACCCTGCTGGCCACCGAACCCGCCTTCCGCGCCGCCGTGGAGGAGCTGGACCCGGCCTTCGTCGAGGTCACCGGCTTCTCGCTGCGCGCGGTGCTGGCCGGGGAGCAGCAGCTTCCCGACCTCGCCGCCACCCAGCCCACCCTGTTCGGCATCCAGGTCGCCCTCGCCGCGCTGTGGCGCGCGCACGGCGTCGAACCCGCCGCCGTGGTCGGGCACTCCATGGGCGAGGTCGCCGCCGCGGTCGTCGCGGGCGCGCTCACCGTCGCCGACGGCCTGCGGGTGATGACCACCCGCGCCCGGCTGCTCTCGGGCATCGACGCCTCCGGGGTCGGCGCCATGGCCGTGGTCGAGCTGTCCCCGGCGGAGCTGGCCGAGCTGGAGGCCCAGTGGCCCAGCATCACCGTGGCCGTCTACGCCTCGCCCACCCAGTGCACCGTCAGCGGCGACGCCGACCAGGTGGGCGCGCTGGTGGCGCACGTGGAGGGCATGGGCCGCCTGGCGCGGCGCCTCAAGGTCGGCGGCGCCGGGCACTCGCCCGCGGTGGACGTGGTGCTCGACGAGTTCCGCGCCGGGCTGGCGGACCTGGAGCCGAGCCGGGCCACCGTGCCCTGCTACACCAGCGTGCTGGACGACCCGAGGGAAGCGCCCACGTTCGACGTCGAGTACTGGGTGAAGAACCTGCGCCGCCCGGTCCGCTTCGCGCACGCGCTGTCCGCGGCGATCGAGGACCGGCACACCCGGTTCGTCGAGGTCTCCCCGCACCCGATCGCCCTCGCGGCACTGGAGCAGACCGCGGGTGACGCCCGCAACGTCACCGTGCTGGGGCTGCCCAGCGCGCACCGCAAGGACGACGAGCGCACCACGTTCCTCACCAGCCTCGCCGCCCTGCACACCACCGGGCACCCGACCGCGCTGGCCGCCCGGCACGCCGCGGCCCCGCCGGTCTCGCTGCCCGGCCCGCGCTGGGAGCACCACACCTTCTGGCCCAGGAAGCGCGCCTCGGCGACCACCCCGGCCGGGCGGCACCCGCTGCTGGGTGTCCACATCGAACTCCCCGAGGGCGACCGGCACGTCTGGCGCGCGGACGTCGGCACCGACGCCCACCCGTGGCTGAGCGACCACGCCGCGCACGGCGTGGCGATCTTCCCCGGCACCGGCTACCTGGAACTCGCGCTCGCCGCCGCCGGGGAAGCCTTCGGGGGCAAGGTCCTCGTCGAGGTCCGCGACGTCGAACTCACCCAGGTCCTGCCGCTGGCCGCGCACACCGAGATCACCACCTCGCTGACGCTGACCGGCAAGCACGCGGGCGTCGTCACCGTCTCGGCCAAGTCGGCGGCGGGCACCTGGACCCGGCACGCCTCGGCCACCGTGCGCCGCGGCGACACCGCCGTGACCCCGCTGGGGGAGACCACCGACGGCCGGGCCGTCGACCTCTACCCGGCGCTGGCCGAGATGGGCCAGGCCTACGGCCCCGCCTTCCGCGGCCTGCGGTCGGTGGTGGCGGGCTCCGGCACCGCCTCCGCCGCCATCGCGCTGCCCGAGGAAGCCGGGCGGGCCACCGGTCACGTGCTGCACCCGGCGCTGTCGGACGCGAGCCTGCACGCGCTCGCCGCCGCCGCGTTCGACCGGATCAGCGCGGGCGGCGGCACCTACCTGCCGCTGTCGCTCGGCGCGGTCCGGGTCCTCGGCGACCCGGGCACCGCCGTGCGCGTCGACGCCCGGCTGGACTCCCTCGACGAGGGGCTCGACGGCCTGGTCGGCGCCGTGCAGTTGGTCGACGCGGACGGGGCGGTCGTCGTCGACGTCGCCGGTGTCTACGTGCGCCGGATGCAGCGCTCCTCGGTGCCGCTCCCGTTGTCCGCCAAGGCCTTCGAGGCCTCCTGGGAGCGGGCGGACCTCGACGGCACCGCCGCCGACGGGCAGACCTGGGTGGTCGTGGCCGAGGGCGAGCCGGGCGACTGGCTGGGCGAGCTGCGCGACCGGCTCCCCGGCGGCGAGGTGCTGTGCCTGCCGCGCGTGGACCAGCTCACCCTGGCCGGGCGCACCCCGGCGGGCGTGGTGTTCGTGGCCGAACCCGGCACCGGGCCCGGGCCCTCGCCCGAGGCGGCGCAGGCGCACGTGCTCGCCGTGTCGAGCCTGGTGGCGCAGCTCACCGACCAGGTCGACCCCGGGTGGCAGCCGCCGCGCCTGTGGATCGTCACCCGCGGCGGTGCCGCGGTCGGCGCCGACGAGGCCGGTTCGCCCGACCTCGCCGCCCTGCGCGGCCTGGCCAGGGTGCTCGCCTTCGAGAACCCCGAACTGCGCGCCACGGCCCTGGACCTGGATGTCGAGGGGGACTGGGTCGCCGAACTGGCGGCCGAGCTGACCGCCGACGACGCCGCCGACGAGGTCGCCTGGCGCGGCGGCGCGCGGCACATCGCCAAGCTCGCCAAGGCCGAGATCGATGAGCAGGTCGACGAGCGCGGCGAGGGGCACACCGTCCGCGACGGCGGCTACGTCGTCACCGGTGGTCTCGGCGGACTGGGCCTGCTCGCGGGCAAGTGGCTCGCGGAGAACGGCGCCACCCGCGTCGTGCTCTCCGGCCGCCGCGGCCTGACCGAGGAGACCGAACCGCTGGTCGCCGAGCTGCGCGGCCTCGGCGCCGAGGTCGAGGTCGTCGCGGGCGACGTCGCCGAGGCCGGGGTGGCCGACCGGCTGGTCGCCGCCGCCACCGCCGGTGGTGTCCCGCTGCGCGGTGTCCTGCACGCCGCCGGTGTCCTCGCCGACGGCGCCACCGCCACCCTGGACGGTGCCGACGTCGCCAAGGTCTGGCACGCCAAGGCCACCGGCGCCCTCGCGCTGCACGAGGCGACCCTGGGCCACGACCTGGACTGGTGGCTCATGTACTCCTCGGCCGCCGCGCTGTTCGGCTCGCCCGGCCAGGGCGCCTACGCCACCGCCAACGCCTGGCTCGACGCGCTGGTGACCTGGCGCCGGTCCCGGGGCCTGACCGCCACCACCGTCAACTGGGGCGCGTGGGCCGAGGTCGGCGGCGCCGTGGGCCGGGACAACCCGGTGCTCGACCCGCTCGGCCCGCAGGAGGGCATGGAGGCGCTGGAGGCGGTGCTGGCCAGCGGCCGGGCCGCGACCGGCATCGCCCGGCTCGACCTGGGCACCACCATGTCGCTGTTCCCGCAACTGGCCACTCGCCCGTTCTTCGAGCTGGTCCGGCCCGCCGAGCAGGCGGCCGAGACCGGCGGCCCCGCCTGGGCGGGCATGTCCGAGCTGCGCGCGCTGGAACCCGCGGCGGCCCGACAGGCGCTGGAGGACCACCTGGTGGCCATCATCGCCGAGCTGATGGGCTTCGCCGCCGAGCGGATCGACCGGTACGTGCCGCTGACCCAGCTCGGCCTCGACTCGCTGCTGGCCATGCGGGCCCGCGGCGCGGTCGAGCGCGACTTCGGGCTGCCGCTGCCGGTGCCGCTGCTGCTGCGCGGCGCCAGCCTCGCCGAGATCGCCGACCACCTGGCCGAGGCGTCCGGCCTCGGCGAGGCCGACCCGGCCGACCGGGCCGCCCGCAGGCCGGGCAGCGCCCCGACGAAGGTCGGCCCGCGCGACCCGTCCGAGCGGTGGGTTGCCCGGATCTGGCAGGACGTGCTGGAGAGCGGGGAACCGGGGGTCGACGACAACTTCTTCGCCCTCGGCGACGCCGCCCAGGCCGACGCGGTCTACGCCGCCATCGAACGCGAACTGGACTCGGTGCCCGACTACGGCACGCTGTTCAGCGAGCCCACCGTGGCGGCCATGGCCGACCTGCTGCGCGACCAGGTGGAGGGCAACGGCGGCAAGCCGCTGCGCGTCCTGCGGGCCTGCGAGACCGGCACCCCGGTCTTCCTGTTCCACCCCGCGGGCGGCCCGACGAGCGTCTACCGCTCGCTGGTGCAGCTCATGGGCGAGGGCGTGCCGGTCTACGGGTTCGAGCGGCTCGACGACGTGGACACGCTGGAGGAGAAGGCGCGGCGCTACCTGGAACTGCTGCGCGAGGTCCAGCCCAGCGGGCCGTACCGGCTCGGCGGCTGGTCCTTCGGCGGGATGCTGTCCTACGAGATCGCCCAGTTGCTCACCGCCGCGGGCGAGCACGTCGAGCTGGTCGCCATGATCGACACGATCCTGCCGCTGGAATCGGCCGAGCCGATCTCGCAGCAGGACCTGATCCTCGACCGGTTCAGCCGCTTCGCCGAGCACATCGAGGAGACCTACGGCGTCAAGCTCGACCTCGGCGCGGACAAGCTCGGCGGCCTCGACGACGAGCAGCAGATCCGCTACATCATCGACACCCTGGCGGCCAACGTCTCCGGCATGGGCGCCGCGGTGCTGCACCACCAGTACACGTCCTACGTGGACGCCCGGGTCGCGGAGAACTACCAGCCGCGCCCCTACGGCGGCCGGGTCGTGCTGTTCCGCGCCAAGGAGCCGCACCCGCTCACCACGCAGCTCGACCCGCGCTACAAGCGCACCGACGACACCCTGGGCTGGGACGAGTTCGCCCCCGCCCTCGAGGTGGTCAAGGTCCCCGGCGACCACCTCAGCATGATCGACCCGCCGAACGTCGCCGTCATCGCGCGGGAGCTGCGCGCCGCACTCGACCACCCGCGCTCACCAGCTCACTAGGAACAACGGAACACCCCACCCGAGTGCCCCTGATGACCTGAGTGAGGAAGGAAGGCTGTGATGTTCGGAGAAGACAAGTTCGACGGACGCTCCTTCGCCCCGACGACCGCCGACCGCATCGCCGACCTGACCGGCAGGCAGGACGAGGTGGTCCGCCTGGCCGAGAAGCGCGCGGCCGACCGGCAGCACGCCAAGGGCAAGCTCACCGCGCGCGAGCGGATCGACCTGCTGGTCGACCCCGGCTCGTTCACCGAGCTGGACATGTTCACCCGGCACCGCACCACCGACTTCGGCATGGACGCCCAGCGCCCCTACGGCGACGGCGTGGTCACCGGTGAGGCCACCATCGACGGCCGCCAGGTGTGCCTGTTCTCCCAGGACTTCACCGTCTTCGGCGGCAGCATGGGCGAGGTGTTCGGCGGCAAGGTCCTCAAGGTGATGGACCTGGCGATGACCCTGGGCTGCCCCATCATCGGCATCAACGACTCCGGCGGCGCGCGCATCCAGGAGGGCGTGGTCTCCCTGGCGTACTACGCCGAGCTGGGCAGGCGCAACGCGCACGCCTCCGGGGTCATCCCGCAGATCTCGATGATCCTCGGCCCGTGCGCGGGCGGGGCGGTGTACTCCCCGGCGATGACCGACTTCACCGTCATGGTCGACGACACCTCGCACATGTTCGTCACCGGCCCCGAGGTGGTCAACGCCGTCACCGGGCAGCGGGTCACCCAGGACCAGCTCGGCGGCGCGGGGGTCAACAGCGAGGTCTCCGGGAACGCCCACTACCGCGCGGTCGACGAGCCCGACGCCATCGAGTGGGTGCAGACGCTGCTGGGCTACCTGCCCGCGAACAACGTCGAGCCCGCCCCGGTCTACGACTTCGACGGCGACCCCGAGGTCACCGCCTCCGACCGGGTCCTCGACCGGATCGTCCCGGACTCGCCAAACCAGGGCTACGACATGTACGAGGTCATCAGCCGGGTCCTCGACGACGGCGAGTTCACCGAGATCCACGCGGGCTTCGCCAGGAACATGATCTGCGCGTTCGGCCGCGTCGAGGGCCGCACGGTGGGCGTGGTGGCGAACCAGCCGCTGCACCAGGCGGGCGTCATCGACATCGACGCCTCGGAGAAGGCAGCTCGCTTTGTTCGCTTCTGCGACGCGTTCGACATCCCCCTCGTGACCTTTGTCGATGTTCCTGGTTACATGCCCGGTATGGACCAGGAGCGCGGCGGGATCATCCGGCGCGGTGCCAAGCTGATCTACAGCTACTCCGAGGCGACCGTGCCGATGGTGACGGTCGTGGTCCGCAAGGCCTACGGCGGGGGGTACGCGGTGATGGGGTCCAAGCACCTCGGCGCCGACGTCAACATCGCCTGGCCCACCGCCGAGATCGCGGTGATGGGCGCGCAGGGCGCGGTGCAGATCCTGCACCGCCGCGAGCTCAACGCCGCACCCGAGCCCGAGCGGGAAGCGCTGCGCCGCAAGCTGACCGACGAGTACCAGCAGTGGCAGACCACCCCGTACGTCGCCGCCGAGCGCGGCTACGTCGACATGGTGATCCCGCCGTCGCGGACCCGCGTCCAGGTCGCCCGCGCGCTGCGCTCGCTCCGCACCAAGAAGCAGACCCTTCCCGCGAAGAAGCACGGGAACATCCCCCTGTAGGGGAATGTGACAAGAACGGAGTGCCAGCCCATGCCACGGACACAAAGAGGTGACGTGTCGCGCCCACGCCGCTTACGCCGCAGCGTGATCGCGGGCGCGGCGGTCGTCCTGACCACTGTGGTGTCGGCGACCCTGGTGCAGAGCCCGGCGAACGCCGCGTGGCCGTGGTGGCCCACCAAGCCCACCCCGACCACCACGACCGCGGCCCCCGCGGCCACCCTCCCCTCCGGCGCCCCCCAGGTCACCGCCGACGACGGCGCCAAGGTCGTCAAGGAGACCCGGATCGACGAGCGCACCCTGGACCTGGAGATCCAGAGCCCGGCGCTGCTCAAGAACGGCATGGTCCGCGTCTACCTCCCCACCGACTGGTCGGCGACGGCCACCCGCACCTGGCCGCAGCTCTGGCTGCTGCACGGCTGCTGCGAAGACCTCGACTACAAGTCGTGGGACTCCATGACCGACGCCAAGGCGTTCACCGCCGACAAGGGCGTCATCACGGTCATGCCCACCGACGGCCCGGCGGGCATGTACTCCGAGTGGTGGAACCTCGGCCTGCGCAAGACGGCGAACTGGGAGGCCTTCCACATGAAGGAGGTCCTCCAGATCATCGAGCGCGGCTACAAGGGCGGCACCAAGCGCGCCGTCGCGGGCGTGTCGATCGGCGGCTACGGCGCCCTGGCCTACGGCTTCCGCTTCCCCGGCACCTTCGCCTCCGTCGCCTCCTACAGCGGCATCCCGAACACCATGTTCGTCGGCACCGCGGGCGTGATCAAGGGCATCCTGGTCCGCGAGGGCTTCTGGAACCCGGCCGACCTGTGGGGTGACGAGATGGTCACCTTCTGGATCTGGCAGGCGCACAACCCGTACAACAACATCGAGAAGTTCCGCGGCACCAACCTCTACATCAGCTCCGGCAACGGCGAGGTGGGCCCGCTGGACCCGCCCGGCAAGGGCGGCGACCCGCTGGACGCGTCCACGCTGCTGACCTCGCGCAGCTTCACCGACCGGCTCAAGCAGCTCGGCATCCCGGCCACTGTGGACTACTACGGCAAGGGCACCCACAGTTGGCCCTACTGGGAGCGCGCACTGCACAACTCCTGGCCGGTCCTGGCCAAGGGCCTCGGCATCTGAGCCCACCCGCGCCACGCGAAGGCCGTTCCCCCTCGGGGGAGCGGCCTTCGCCGTTCCCGGCCCACCCACCCGGTGGGCGGGCCGGGGCCCGGGAGACCCGCCGGGAAGTCCGGTGTGGACTCGCGGCACCACCCCCTCACGGCCCGTGCTCCCCTGCCGCGCCACCACGCCGTTGCCCCCTCACCCGAGTCGATCAAGGGTTTGCCCGCCGCCTGCTGCTCAGAGCACCCGAACGGGCCCTGTCAACCCCCGGGCGCGGCGCATTTGTCCGAATTCAACTACCCTCGGCAGCGTCGGTGCAGGTCGGACGCGGAGGTTGTCGGTGCTGGAGGTCAGTGGGCTCGCCTGGGCGGGAACCATCGCGGTGATCATCGCGTTGTTGGCCCTGGACCTGGCGGTCGCCGCGTGGCGACCGCACCGGGTGGGCTTCAAGGAGGCCGTCGCCTGGTCGGTGTTCTACATCCTGGTGGCCGTCGCCTTCGGGGTGGTCTTCACCGTGGTCGCCGGGGGAGAGTTCGGCACCGAGTACTTCGCGGGCTACATCGTCGAGAAGAGCCTCAGCGTCGACAACCTGTTCGTGTTCGTGATCATCATGTCCACGTTCGCGGTCCCCGAGGAGCACCAGCACAAGGTGCTGACCTTCGGCATCGTCCTCGCGCTGGTCATGCGCGCCATCTTCATCCTGCTCGGCGCGGCCCTGCTCAACCTGTTCTCGTTCATGTTCCTGATCTTCGGCCTCCTGCTCATGTTCACCGCGGTCCAACTCTTCCGCCACCGCGACGAAGAACCCGACATCGAGGACAACGCGGTCGTCAAGGTCGCCCGCAAGGCCTTCCCCGTCTCTGACGAGTACGACGGCGGCAAGCTGTTCACCAAGGTCACCGGCAAGCGCGTCGCCACCCCGCTGTTCCTGGTCTTGGTCGCCATCGGCGGCATCGACCTGCTCTTCGCCCTCGACTCCATCCCGGCGGTCTTCGGGGTGACCGAGGAGGCCTACATCGTCTTCACCGCGAACGCCTTCGCCCTGCTCGGCCTGCGCGCCCTCTACTTCCTGGTCAAGGGCCTGCTCGACCGCCTGGTGTACCTCTCGACCGGGCTGGCGATCATCCTGGCGTTCATCGGCGTGAAGCTGGTGCTGCACTGGGCGCACGTGGACATCAACCCGAGCGTCCCGGAGATCTCCACCCCGGTCAGCCTCATGGTGATCATCGGCATCCTGGTCGTGGTGACGGTGGCCAGCCTGGTCAAGACCCGCAACGACCCGGCGGCGAAGGCCAAGCCGGGCTCCCTGCGTGCCTCGAAACCCCGCGAGGGGGAGCAGGGCTGACCCGGCCCGGCCCCGGCCGCCGGGCTCCTTGCGGGCCTAGAGGCGGCCCGCGTCGATCACGCGGCGCAGGAATTCGCGGGTGCGCGGCTGCTCCGGGTTGCCCAGGACCTGGGCGGCGGGGCCGGACTCGACGACCCGCCCGCCGTCGAGGAAGCAGATGCGGTCGGCGACCTGGCGGGCGAAGCCCATTTCGTGGGTGGCCATCAGGATGGTGCGGCCCGCCGCGGCGATCTCCCGGACCAGGCCCAGGACCTCGCCGACCAGTTCCGGGTCGAGGGCGCTGGTGATCTCGTCCAGCAGCAGCAGTTTCGGGTCGTAGGCCAGTGCGCGTGCCAGGGCCACCCGTTGCTGCTGGCCGCCGGAGAGCCGGTCGGGGTAGGCCGTGGCGCGGTTGGCCAGGCCGACTCGGGTCAGGAGGTCCATGGCGGTGGCGGTGGCCTCGGCGGGGGGCACGCCGTGCACCACGCGGGGGGCCAGGGTGATGTTGTCCAGGACCGTCATGTGCGGGAACAGGTTGTACGCCTGGAAGACCACGCCCATGTCGCGGCGGGCCAGGTCGGGGTCGACCCTGGGGTCGGAGACGTCGCGGCCGAGCAGGTGGATCTGTCCGTCGTCGATGTCCTCCAGGAGGTTCACGCAGCGCAGCAGGGTGGACTTGCCGGAGCCGGAGGCGCCGATGAGGGCGACCACCTCGCCCTCGGCGACCTCCAGGTCCACCCCGTCCAGCACCCGTTTGCCGCCGTACTCCTTGACCAGTCCGGTGACGCTCAGCACGGTCACAGCGCCCCCTGCCTGCGCGCCGCCCGGCGCGCGACCCGGTCGGCCAGCCTGCCCGAGGGGACGGCCAGCAGGACGAACAGCAGCCCGGCCACCACGTACGGGGTGAAGTCGTAGGCCAGTGACGACTCGATCTGCGCCGCGCGCACCGCGTCGACCGCGCCCAGCACCGAGATCAGACCGCAGTCCTTCTGCAGCGCCACGAAGTCGTTGAGCAGGGCGGGCAGGACCCGCCGCACCGCCTGCGGGAGGACCACCAAGCGCAGGGTGCGGCGGTGGTCCAGGCCCAGCGACCGCGCCGCCGCCACCTGCGACGGGTGCACCGACTCGATGCCCGCGCGGAACACCTCGGCCACGTAGGCGGAGTACACCAGCACCAAGGCGATCCCGCCGAGCACCACCGGGTCGGTGGGGACGCCGGACAGCCGCAGCCCCGGCAGGCCGAAGCCGACGAGGTACAGGCAGATCAGCAGCGGCAGACCGCGGAACAGGTCCACGTAGGCCGTCGACAGCGCCCGCAGCGGGAACCACACCGGGCCGCGCAGCGTCCGCGCCGCCGCGACGAGCAGGGCCAGCACCAGGACCGCGACCTCGCAGACCACCAGCACCCGGACGTTGAGCCACAGGCCCTCGGCGACCGCGGGCAGGGAGCGCAGCGCGACCCGCCAGTCGAAGAACGAGTCGCGCACCCGCGGCCAACCCGGTGCGCCGGTCACCCCGAACCAGACGGCGGCGGCGAACACCACCGTGGAGGCCAGCGCGACCAGGGTGGAGCGCCTGGCCCGGGAGCGCCGGTAGGCCAGGCGCTCCCGCTGGAGGTCGCTGGTCACTTCAACTCGGGGGCGTTGCCCGCCGCGGCCAGCCACTCCTGTTCCAGCCGCGCCAGCGTCCCGTCGGCGCGCAGGGCGTCGACGGCGCCGGAGACGCACGCGGTCAGCGGGCTGCCCTTGTCCAGCACGGCGCCGAACCGCTCCGGTTCGCCGCCGCCGCGCGGGAGTTGGCCGACGATCGCGCCGTCGGTCAGCTCGGCGGAGGTCACGTAGAACGCCGTCGGCAGGTCGAGCACGAGGGCGTCGACCTGCCCGTTGCCCAGGGCGGCCTTGGCGTCATCGTTGGTGTTGTAGACGGCCACTTCCCGCTCCGGGTCGAGTGCGGTCGCCGCGGTGTAGGAGGTGGTGCCGACCTGGGCGCCCAGCTTGACCTCGCGCAGGTCCGCGAGCGACTTCGCCCCCGCGGCGGGGGAGGTCTTGAGCGCCACCACGGCTTGGGCCACGTCGTAGTACGGCGTGGAGAAGTCGACGGCCTGCTTGCGCTCGTCGGTGATGGAGAACTCGGTGAGGTTGGCGTCGAAGGCCTTGGGGCCGGGCTGGATCGCCGCGGTGAAGGTGACCCTGGTCCAGGTCACCTCCTCGCGGGTGTAGCCGAGCCGGCCCGCCACGGCGTAGGCCACCGCGGACTCGAAGCCCTTGCCGGAGGTGGGGTCGTTGTCGACGTACCAGGGTTGGTACACCGGTTCGTCGGTGGCGAAGGTGAACTTCCCCGCCGTGCGGGTCTTGAGCGAGGACTTGGCGCAGTCGCCGCCGGAGCGGGCGGTGCCCTCGTCGGTGGGGGCGCAGGCGGCGACCCCGCCCGCCAGGGTGACGGCGGCGAGGAGCAGAGCGGTCGTACGCATGTGGGCCATCATGGCGCACCCGGGGCCGGGTGCCCGCACTCCGGGACGGCGCGTCGGTCGGGCACCCCCGGGGTGGGCGCCGAGCCGGTCGGGAGTTTTCGGCGCCGGGGGTCTGGTTCGGGCGGGCCGGGCGGTCTAGGTTCGGCGTACTTCGCGCAGGAGGAGGGCCCGTGGACGTCGGGAACCGTTGTGGCACAGGTGCATCCGTTCGGCTGGCGGCCGTTCGGAGCAGCCGGTGAGCGCCTGGCCGCAGTTGCGCGAGACCCGGGTGGTGCGCTCGGGCAGTCCACTGGGGACAGTGGTGTCGTGCAGCCTCACCGACGTGATGCTGTCCGGCCTGCCGGTGTCGGTGGTGTTCTTCTACCGGGTCGCCCCCGACCTCGGGCGCCTCGCGGACGGGCTGGCGGGGGCGCTGCGCCACGTGCCCACCTTCGGCGGGAGGCTGCGCTCGACCGGCGACTCGCTGGAGATCGCCTGCGACGACGCGGGCGTGCCGCTGGCCGTCTACGACCTCGACGACACCCTGCCCGAGGCCATCGCCAGGGCCACGCTGCCCGCCGCGGGCCAGGTCGACCACGTCGACGCGCCCCGGGCCCGCGCGGGCGCCGACCCGCTGCTGACCGTCCGGGTGAGCCTGCTCTCCGACGGCGGCATGGCGCTGGGCTGCTCCTGGCACCACGCCGTCGGCGACATGGCGGCGTTCATGGTCTTCATGCGCGCCTGGTCGGCCTTCACCGAGGGCGGCGAACCCCCGGTGACCGACCTGGTCACCGACCGCGAGACCTACCTCGACGCCGTGCTGCCGGAGGGTGGCGCGGACCGCCCGGGCTTCAAGTTGCCCGAGGGCGAGCACGCCGCGGAACTCGATCGGCACCTGGCCGCCGCCACCCGGGCCAACCGCACCACCCAGATCCACTTCCCCTGGCCCGAGGTCGACGCCCTGCGCGCCGCGGTGATCGCCGACGCGGGCCGCGGGCTGTCCACCAACGACGTCGTCTGCGCGCACGTCGCCAGCACCGTGCGCGCCCTGGACGGGGACACCGCCGTGCGCTGGTTCGCCATGCCGGTCAACGTCCGGCGCACCCTCGGCCTGCCCGACGACGTCGTCGGCAACTTCGTCGGCGAGGTCTTCCTCCCCGCCCCGGCCGACCGCACCGCGCACGCGGTGGCCATCCGCACCGAGGTCGACGCCTTCGCCTCCCGGCACCTGAACCTGCGGGCCAACCGCGAGTTCGTCCGCCGGGTCGGCCCGGCCAGGGTGCTGGAGTGCGTGCCGATCGGGTTCGACCCGGGCAACCGCACCCTGTCGATCACCAACTGGAGCCGCTTCGGCGTCTACGGCGTCGTCTTCGACGGCACCGCGCCCGCGTTCTTCAGCCCCACCACCAACCTGGCCCTGCCCTGGGTCGGCTGGCTGGTGGAGGGCTTCGACGACTCCGGCCTGCTGTGCACCCTGACCCTCCCGGCGAAGCTGGCGGCCAGGCTCCGCACCCCCGCCGGGCAGGCCCTCCTGCACGCCCACCGCCCGGCGGGCACCGAGGTCCCCGAGTTGGCCACCCGAATCCGCAGACTGGCCTGACCGGGTCGTTTTCAGGGCCGCTTAA
Source organism: Actinokineospora spheciospongiae (assembly GCF_003182415.1). Lineage (NCBI taxonomy): Bacteria > Bacillati > Actinomycetota > Actinomycetes > Pseudonocardiales > Pseudonocardiaceae > Actinokineospora > Actinokineospora spheciospongiae. Next base: position 60,393 of record NZ_QHCP01000008.1, read on the forward strand.
GCCGCACCCGCCGCCCGCGCGGACACGCTGGCCGCATGAGCGAGGATGTGACGACCCGGGGTGGTGTCGTCGTCGACGACCGGCCACCCGTCTCCCGGGGCTGGACCGCGCGGTACGCGATCGCCAGCACCGGCATGTGGCTGGCGTTCCTGACGCCCGCGCAGGCCCAGTTGGCCCGGCAGGCCGAGCTGTTCGACCCGGCGGGCAAGGCGGCGCTGCTCGGCCTGGCCACCGGTGTCGGTGCCGCGGTCACCGCCGTCGCGGTGCCGGTGTTCGGTGCCCTCAGCGACCGCACCCGCACCCGGTGGGGCCGTCGGCGGCCGTGGGTCGCGGGCGGCATCGCCGTCGCGGCGGCGGGCCTGGTGGCGCTGGCGGGCGCGCAGGGCGCGGTGTCGCTGGTCCTGGGCTGGGTGCTGGCGCAGGTGGGGCTCTCCGCGGTGCAGGCGGGCCTGGTCGCGACCATCCCCGACCGGGTGCCGCGCCCGCAGCTCGGCCTGGTGGCCGGGTGGGCGGGCATGACGCAGATGCTGGGCGCGCTGCTGGGCACGCTGCTGGTCAACCAGGTCGTCAAGGACCTCGCCCCCGGCTACTTGGCCTGCGCGGCGGTGGCCGTCCTGGCGGTCGTGCCGTTCCTGCTCGGGTACCGGGAGCCGCGGGACCTGCCCGCTCCGGTGCGCACGGGGCGGAGGTCGACCATCCAGATCACCCCGGACCTGGCCTGGGCGTGGGCCAGCCGCTTCCTGGTCACCCTCGGTTTCGCCCTGGTCACCCAGTACCTGCTCTACTACCTGACCGACGAGCTGACCCTCGCCGACCCGCAGCGCGGCGTGCTGGTCATCACCGCCATCACCGTGCTCGGCGCCATGGTCTCCGCCCTGGTCACCGGCCGCTGGTCCGACCGCCTCGGCAGGCGCAAGGTGTTCGTCGCGGTGGGTGGTGCGCTGATGGGCGCGGGCGCGCTGTTCCTGGCCCTGGTGCCCGCCTGGCCGGTCACCGCGGTCGCGGCGGGCGCGGTCGGCCTCGGCTTCGGCACGTTCCTCGCGGTGGACCTCGCCGTGATCGCCACCGTGCTGCCCTCGGCCGCCGACACCGGCCGCGACCTCGGCGTCTTCGCCATCGCCAACGCCGCCCCGCAGGTGTTGGCCCCGGTGCTGGCGGTGCCGGTGCTCGCGGTGTCCGGCTACCGGGGCCTGTACCTGGTCACGGCGGTGGTGGCGGTGGTCGGCGGGTTGCTGGTGCGGCGGGTCCGCTCGGTCGGCTGACCGGGTTGCCGAACGCGACAACGGTCTCCCCGGGGGGAGGCCGTTGTCGCCTCAGAGCACTGTCCGTCCCGGACACCGCCGCGCGGTGCCGGTCGTGGTCGAAACCCGCGCTTCTGTTCCGTCACAACGCTTCCGCGAGTCGGGAGCGCGTCCCGGTCAGCAGCCCATCTCCCGGTGGTCGCGCCAGAACTGCGCCGCGGTCAGCACCGACAGCCCGTTGCGGCCGAACACCAGGAAGTCCGATGGTCGGACCTCCCCGATCAGCCCGCCGTCGCGCAGCACGCCCACCGCGACGTCCTCCCGCCACTCCACAGAGAACTCCGCGCGCACCTTCCCCTCGGCGCGCAGCGCCGCCACCCACCGCCGCATCTCCCACAGCAGCGAGGGGTCGTCGTAGGCCACGGCCCGCACCGGCGCCGCCCACGGCTGGTAGACCCGCACCGCCCCCTTCGACCCGCCGGGAATCGGATCGCTCGTCCTGTCACTGGTCCGGCCACTCGATTTGATCATCCCCACCGCACGACACTACCATCGATTCGAACACGCGTTCGAGTGCGGTGGAGCTGTGCGTAGAGTCACCGCGAGGAGGACCTCAACGGGGTCTCAGCGACCACGGGATACGGTGACCCCCGAAACCGGGTGGGGAGTGGCCGACATGGTGACCATGGGCAAAAGCGCGCTGACGTGGGTGCGCAAGACGATGGCGCGCGCGGTGCTGAAGCGCGTGGGCCCGCGGGCGCTGTCCCTGCTGCCCGACAACCTGCTGGTGCCGCTGCGCCGTGACGACCTCGAACCGGTGACCGAACTCGACGAACTGGCCGACCGGGCACCGCTCACCCTGCTGCCCGCCCCGTTCGGGGTGCGGCTGTGGCTGGTCACCGGCTACGACGAGTGCAAGCAGGTGCTGGCCGACAGCACCGGCTTCAGCAACGACTTCTCCCACCTGGGCAAGATCCTGGAGCTGGAGCAGAACCCCGGCGGCCTCGGCTTCGCCGACCCGCCGGTGCACACCCGGCTGCGCAAGGTCCTCACGCCCGAGTTCACCATGCGCAGGCTGTCGCGGCTGGCCCCGCGCATCGACGAGATCATCGCCGACTGCCTCGACGACATGGCCGCCGCCGACGGCCCGGTCGACCTGGTGGAGAAGTTCGCGCTGCCGATCCCGTCGCTGACCATCTGCGAGCTGCTCGGCGTCCCCTACGCCGACCGCGAGGAGTTCCAGCGGCTGGCCGAGGCGCGGTTCGACCTGTTCGGCGGCGCGGGCGCGGGCTTCGGCCACATCTCCGAGTCGCTGGCCTACCTCAAGCGGGTCGTGCGGCAGCAGCGCGAGCAGCCCGGCGACGGCCTGATCGGCATGATCATCCGCGAGCACGGCGACGACGTGGACGACGACGAGCTGGCGGGCCTGGCCGACGGCGTGCTCACCGGCGGCTTCGAGACCACCGCCAGCATGCTCGCCCTCGGCGCCCTGGTGCTGCTGCGCGACGACAAGACCGCCGCCCTGCTGCGCGAGGACGACAGCGCCATCAACCCGTTCGTCGACGAGATGCTGCGCTACCTGACCGTGGTGCAGGTGGCGTTCCTGCGCTTCGCCCGCAAGGACATGGTCATCGGCGGTCAGACCGTCCTGGAGGGCGACGTGGTGGCGTGCTCGCTGAACGCGGCCAACCGCGACGAGTCCGGCCTCGGCGCGGGCATCCGGCAGTTCGACCCGACCAGGGCACCCAGCGCGCACGTGGCCTTCGGCTTCGGCGCGCACCGCTGCATCGGCGCCGAACTGGCCAAGATGGAGCTGCGCGCGGCCTACCCGGCCCTGGTCCGCCGCTTCCCGGACCTGCGCTTCGACCCCACCGCGGGGCCGCTGGCCTTCCGCGAGACGTCGATCGTCTACGGCGTGGAGTCCATCTCCGTCCTCACCTGAGGACCCTGCGGATCACCTGAAGAACCCCCGCCGCAACCTGCGCGGTGGGGGTCGGCCGCGCCATGCTCGGGGCATGACCGCACTGGAGGACCGCGCCGCGGTGCGCAGGCTGCTCGACCGGTTCGGCTTCGGCCCGCGCCGGGGCGACCTCGACCGGGGGTTCGCCGAAACCCTCGACCGGCTCCTGGCGCCCGCCGCCCCGGTCGCCGCCCCGGACCTGCCCGCGCCGGAGCGGCCTGCCGGGAACCAGGAGGCCAAGAAGCGCGCGAACGCCGCCCGCGCCGACCAGGAGGAGCGGTTCGCGGGGTGGTGGCTCGACCGCATGGTGGCCGAGCCGACCGCCACCGAGCGGCTGACCTGGTTCTGGCACGGCCACTTCGCCACCAGCGAGCAGAAGGTGCGCAGCCCCCGGGCCATGCTCGCGCAGAACCGGACCTTTCGCGCGCACGCCCTCGGTTCCTTCACCGACCTGGCGGGCGCGCTCGTCGTGGACCCGGCCATGCTGCTGTGGCTCGACGGCAACGACAACACCGCGGCCGCGCCGAACGAGAACCTGGCCCGCGAGTTCATGGAGCTGTTCGCCCTGGGCATCGGCCACTACACCGAGGGCGACGTCCGCGAGGCCGCCAAGGCGCTCACCGGCTGGCGCGTCACCCGCGAGCAGGACGAAGCTCGGTTCACCGACAAGCGGCACGACCGGTCGGCGGTCACTCTGTTCGGCCGGACCGGTCCGCTCGACGCCCCCGGTTTCGTGGCCGCGGTGCTGGCCCGCCCGGAGTCGGCCGGGTTCGTGGTGGGGCGGCTGTGGTTCCGGCTGGTGTCGTCGTCCCCGCCCCCGGCCGACGTCCTCGACCGCCTCACCGCCGCCTACGGCCCCGGCCGCGACATCGCGGCCACCCTGCGCGCCATCGCCGCCGAACCCGCCTTCCGCGACTCGGCCACCACGCTGGTCAAGCAGCCGGTGGAGTGGCTGGTCGGGCTGCTGCGGGCGGTCGACGTGCGACCGTCCGCGCTGCCGGACAAGACCCGCAAGCGGGTCCGGATCGGACTGGCGGGCATGGGGCAGGTCCCGCTGCGCCCGCCCAGCGTCGGCGGCTGGCCCGCCGCGGCGGCGTGGCTGACCACCTCGGCGGGCGCCGCCCGGCTCGCCCTGGCCAGGTCCGTCGTCGCCGGAGCCGACCTGACCGCCGTCGGCGGCGACCCGGTCGAGGGCGCGCGGGTCCTGCTCGGCGTGGACTCCTGGTCGGACCGGACCAGGTCGGCGCTGGAACAGGTGCGGGGCGACCCGAAGCAGTTGGTGGCGATCGCCGCGTGTGCCCCCGAATACGTCGTGAGCGGATGAGGAAATCATGGACTCGGTGACGCGTAGGCGTTTCCTGACCCTGACCGGTGTCGCGGGCGCGGGTGCCCTCGCCGCGGGGGCCACCCAGGTCGATTGGGGCACGCTGATGACGGCGGCCTCCGACACCCCGCTGGACCCGGGCGCGGGCGTGCTCGTCGTGGTCACCCTCTACGGCGGCAACGACGGCCTGAACACGGTCGTCCCGGCGGGGGACGCGGTGTACCAGGACCTGCGGTCGGACCTGGCGTACCGGCCGGAGGAGGTGCTGGACCTGGGGGAGGGGTTGGGCCTCAACCCCGGGATGACGGGCTTCAAGGGCCTGTGGGACCAGCGGCGGCTGGCGGTCGTGCGCGGTGTCGGCTACCCGGAACCGGACCGCAGCCACTTCCGGTCGATGGCCATCTGGCAGACCGCCACCCCGAAGTCCGCGTCCACCACGGGCTGGCTGGGCCGCTGGCTGGACACACTGGACGGTGACCCCCTGCACGCGCTGTCGGTGGAACCCGTTGCCCCGCCCCTGTTCGCGGGCGAGAAGGGCGGTGCGGCCAGTTTTCCGGTCAACGGCCTGACCCTGCCCGGGGGCAACCCGGGCAAGGCCTTCGAAGCGCTCGGCCGGGCCCAGGAAGGCGAGGACCCCTGGCGGGCGAGGGCGGCGAAGGCCATCGCCGACCTGCACCGCGGCGTGGACACCTTCGCCGAGCCCGCCGCGGGCGAGGACCGGTCCGCCCCGGAGGACGAGCAGTCGACCAAGGGCGCCTCCGCGGGCGGCGGTTCGGCCCTGGGCAGGCAGCTCGCCATGGTCGCCAACCTCATCGAGGCGGGTGTCCCGACCCGGGCCTACTCGGTCTCCCTGGGCGGCTTCGACACCCACGCCGACGAGCGGGGGACCCAGCAGCGCCTGCTGACCGAACTCGACGGTGCCCTCACCCCGTTCGTCGACCGGATGCGCGGGACCGACCGGGGGCGCAACGTGGTGGTCCTGGTGTACTCCGAGTTCGGCAGGCGGGTCCGCGCCAACGCGGGCCAGGGGACCGACCACGGCACCGCGGGCCCGGTCTTCCTGCTGGGCGAACCCGTCGCGGGCGGCTTCCACGGCGAACAGCCCGGCCTGGCGGACCTGGACGGGGACGACCTCAAGGCCACCACGGACTTCCGGGACGTGTACGCGACCCTCCTGGGCAGGGTTCTCGCCGCCGACCCCGCGCGCGTCCTCGACGGCCACCGGGGGAACGTCGACCACCTGATCCGCGCCTGACCGGGCAGCGGCGAGTCGGCGGAGGGCGGTGGGGCTTGGGCGGGTTGCGGACCGCGTCGTTGCGGTGGCGGGTGACGGTCACGGCCTGCGCGGTGGTCGGCGTCGTGCTGATCGCGCTCGGGGTCGTGGTGCGGACGGTGTTCGCGGGGCAGGTGGAGCGCGGGCTGGACGGGCTGGTGGCGAACCGGGCGCAGCTCGGGCGCCAGTTGGCGCGGGAGGGCGTCGGCCCCGCCGCGCTGGTCCGCCGGGTGGACGCCCACGGGGTGCGGGTGGGGTTGACGCTGGCCTCGGGGGAGAGCTTCGGAGAGGTCGGGGGTCCGCCGGAACCCGGTGTCCGCAGGGTGCGGATCTCCCTGGCCGAACCGGGCAGGCTCGACGGTGCGGTGCTGGTGCTCAGCGTGGACACGGCCCTGGTGGACGGTGCGACGTCCGCGTTGGACCGGGTGCTGCTGATCGGCGGGGCGGCGGCGCTGCTCGCGGCGGTGTCGGCGCTGCTGTGGGGGATGCGGGCGGCGCTCGCGCCGCTGGACGCGATGACCCGGCTGGCGCGCGCCACCGCCGCGGGTGGGCGGGGGGCGCGGTTGGCGCCCACCCACCCGGACACCGAACTCGGCCGAACGGCCCGCGCCTTCGACGAGATGCTCGACAGCCTGGAGGGCGCCGAGGACCGCCTCCGCCGGTTCGTCTCCGACGCCGCGCACGAGCTGCGCACCCCCGTCGCCGGGGTGCAGGCCGCGGTGGAGGCGGTCCTCGACCCGGACGTGGACCCGGAGACCCGCGACCGGCTGCACCTGCACCTGATCCGCGAGTCCCGCCGGGCCGCCCGGCTGGTCGACGACCTGCTGCACCTGGCCCGCCTGGACGCGGGCATCGACCTCGACCCGTCCCCGGTGGACCTGCTCGACCTGGCCCACGCGCACGCCGACCGGGTGCGCCTGGTCGCCCCCGAGGTGCGGGTCGTCGTCTCCGGCACGCCCACGACGGTGGTGGCCGACGCCGAACGCCTGACCCAGGTCCTCACCAACCTCACCGACAACGCGCGCAAAGCCATGGGCGGCAAGGGAACCCTGACCCTGGCCGTCACCGCGGCCGACGGGCACGCGCTGGTCGACGTGCGCGACACCGGTCCCGGGATCGCCCCGGAGAACCGGGAACGCGTCTTCGACCGGCTGGTGCGCTTCTCCGGCGGCGCGGGCGCGGGTCTCGGCCTGCCGATCGCCCGCGGCCTGGCCAGGGCCCACGGCGGCGAACTCTTCTGCCTGCCGGCAGAGGGCGGCGCGTTCCGCCTGGTGCTGCCGGGGTAGGCCTACTCGCGCAGGGTGTAGCCGTGGCCCCGGATGGTGTGGATCAGGCGGGGGCCGTGGGCTTCGAGCTTGCGGCGCAGGGCGCTGATGTTGACCTCGACCAGGTTCGCCGCGTAGTCCTCGTAACCCCAGACCGCGCCCAGGATCTGGGTCTTGGTCGCCACCCGGTCCTTGCGGGCGGCGAGGAAGGCCAGTAGCCGCAGCTCCGTCGCGGTCAGCTCGACCGGGGTGCCCGCCCGGGTGACCACCCCGGACTCCACGTCCACCAGCAGGTCCGCCACCTCCACGACCGGGACGGCGCGGCCGGAGCGGCGCAGCACCGCCGCGACCCTGGCGAGGAGTTCGGCCAGCACGAACGGTTTGACCACGTAGTCGTCCGCCCCGGCGCGCAGGCCGCGCAGGCGGTCGTCGACGCCGTCGCGGGCGGTGACGACGATGACGCCCACCGGGACGGTGCGGCGGACCACGTCGAGCAGGGTGAAGCCGTCGCGGCCGGGCAGCAGCACGTCCAGGATCACCAGGTCGGGGCGGAACCCCGCCAGCGCGGACTCCAGCGCCGCGCCGTCGGGCAGGGCCAGCACCCGGTGGCCCGCGGCGACCAGCGCCGACTCCACCGACTCCCGGATCGCCGGGGAGTCCTCGACCACCAGCACCCGCGCCGCGTCCACCGCGGCATTGTCGCACCACCGGAGGGGGCCGGTGGCGCGACGGGCGCGGGTCACGCCCGCGCGGGTGCCGGTGCGGTCGGGGTGTCGGCGGCGGTGCGGGGTCAGTACTTGCCGAACGCCCAGTTGCCCGGCGAGGCCTCGTCGTCGCTGCGGAAGAACTGCTCCACGCCCCGGACGTACTCCGGCTTGCTGACGTACCCGTCGCCGTCGACGTCGAGCGCCTTGAAGCCCTGCTCGCTGTCGGCGCGCGGGATGCCCAGCTTGGCGTCCAGGGTGACCCACTCGCCCAGGCTGATCAGGCCGTCGCGGTCGATGTCGGTGATGTCGCGGATGACCACGCCGAGCTTGATCGCCCCGTCGGTGACCGCGTCGGCGTCGGCGGCGGCGACGAACTCGGCCCGGCTGACCCGCTGGTCGCCGTCGGAGTCCAGGGTCTGCTGCAGCGCCCGCCACAGCGACGACGCCTCCCGCTGCACGATCCTGGCCTCCAGGGAACCGCCCGCCCCGGCCGCGGCGATCGCCTTGGCGGCGAAGTCCTCCAGGTCGCTCTCCTCGACGAAACCACTGCCGTCGCTGTCGAGCAGCTCGAAGAGCCGGGACAGCTTGCGTTCCTGAATCTGTGCGGGCACAGGCCCATCCTTTCCCCACGCACGGACGAATCGGGCATGATCTTCCCCAGGTCCGCGCACGGGTGCACCCGCCAATCGGGTACGGGGCGCTACTCGGACGGGTGGTCCACCCCGTCACGGTCAGCCCACTCCAGCAGGGGCGCCAGGGAGAACGGGTGCTCGTCGATCCCCGCGTGCGGGTCGCCGAGCTCGGCGAACCGGGCGGGCACGGTCGCGATCGTCAGCTCCCCCGGCTCGACCGAGTCCACCTCGGCCCAGGTGATCGGTGTGGACACCGTCGCCTCCGGCACGCCGCGCACCGAGTAGGCGCAGGCGACGGTGTGGTCGCGGGCGTTCTGGTTGAAGTCGACGAACACCGCGCGCGGGTCGCGGTCCTTGCGCCACCACACCGTGGTCGCCTCCCGCGTGCGCCGCTCGACCTCGCGGGCGAACGCCAGCGCCGCCCGCCGCACCTCGCCGAACTCCCATTCCGGCGGGATGCGGACGTAGACGTGCAGCCCGCCGCCGCCGGAAGTCTTGGGGAAGCCCACCGCGCCCAGTTCGTCGAGGACCTCGCGCGCCACGCCCGCGACCCGGCGCACGGTGGCGAAGTCGCACTCGGGCATGGGGTCGAGGTCGATGCGCCACTCGTCCGGGCGCTCGGTGTCGGCCCGCCGCGAGTTCCACGGGTGGAACTCCACTGTCGACATCTGCACGGCCCACACCACGTCCGCGAGCCGGGTGACGCACAGCTCGTCGGCGTGCCGGTCGTACCGGGGGAAGTGCACGCGCACCGTCCGCACCCACGGCGGCGCACCGTGCGGCAGCCGCTTCTGGTGCACCTTCTCCCCGCCCACCCCGGCGGGGAAGCGGTGCAGCATGCACGGCCGGTCCCGCAGCGCCCGCACGATCCCGTCGCCCACGGCGAGGTAGTAGCGGGCCAGGTCGAGCTTGGTCTCACCGCGCGCGGGGAAGTACACCCGGTCCGGGTTCGAGATCCGCACGGTGTGCCCGCCGACCTCGAGTTCGACGGCGGGGCTCCCCTTGGCTGCCATGTCGCCACGGTAATCGGCGGCCGGTGCCCGCGCCGGGAAACACCATCCTGACCGGACCGTCGAGGCCGGTGGTCCCACGTATTCCACCCACGTAGGTATGCGGCTCGGTAGTACTACCGATGTGCCGGTTAGTCCGTTTGCAGCAAGTTGTCCAGGACCTGTTTCCCCACCGGACGGAGCTGAGCATGACCGCAGCGCACGTGGACGAGCGGCACGCCGTCCTCCGGCGGGAGGTGGTCGGGGCCCTCCGGCGCGAGGAGGGGGTCGACGGGCTGCCGCAGGCGCTGCTGGACCCGCTGGTGGAGACCATCCGGACCGCCGTCACCGGGTGCCTGCAGGTCATGGAGCACCCCGACGACTACGACCCCGACGAGTGGGCGGCGCTGTTCCGGGCCCGGCGCGGGGCGCTGCCGGAGGGGCTGCACCGCGAGCGGGCGGCCCGGGCCTACCGGGTCGGCGCGCGGGTCGCGTGGGAGATCGCCGTGGTGCACGCCCGGCGGCTGGGCGTCCCGGCCGACCGGGTGGCGCGCGGCGCGGAGGTCGTCTTCGCCTACCTGGGCGCGATGGCCGACTCGGGGCCGCCGCCGGTGTCGCGCGCCCTGGCCAGGGTGCGGCTGGTGGGGCTGCTGCTGCAGGACCCGCCGCCCGGGCGCCCGCAGCTCGCCGAGGTGGCGGGCGAGGCGGAGTGGCCGCTGCCCGGCACGGTCCGCGTGGTCGCCCTGCGCCACCGCCCGGGGCGCGACCCCCGGCTGTTCGCCGACCTCGGCCCGGACGTCCTGCTCGACCTGGACGGTCCCGAGCCGTGCGTCATCGCCCCCGCGGGCAGGCTGGACCCGGACGCGGTGGCGAACGCCCTGCCCGGCTGGCGGGCCGCGCTCGGCCCGGCCACCCCGGTCGGGACCATCCGCTCCGCCCTGGAGGTCGCCACCCGGGCGCTGGACCTGGTGGAGAAGGGCCGCATCCCCGACGCCCCGGTCGTCGACTGCGACGAGCACCTGCTGAGCCTGGCGCTGTTCACCGACGACTTCCTCATCGACACCCTCGCCGACCGCCAGTTGGCCCCGCTCGAACCGCTGCGCAACTACCAGCGGGTGCGGCTGCTGGCCACCCTCGACCAGTGGTTCGCCACCCGGGGCCGGGTGGTGGACATGGCCGAGCACCTCGGGGTGCACCAGCAGACGATCCGCTACCGGGTGAACCGGCTGACCGAGCTGTTCGGCGACCAGCTCGCCGACCCGCGCAAGCGCTTCGACCTGGAGCTGGCGGTCCGCGCGAAGGTGCGCCACGAGCGCGCGAGCTGATCACCGGTTCCCGGGTGCGGCCATAATCGACGCGTGGTCGAATCCGTGCCCGCCGGGGTCACCAGCCACGTCGGCCGCGCGGGCGAGACCCGCGCGCTGACCGCGCTGCTCGGGTCCGCGGCGCTGGTCACGGTCACCGGGCCCGGCGGTGTCGGCAAGACCAGGCTGGCCTCGACGGTCGCCGCGCGGGCCCGCTTCGCCGACGGCGTGGCCTTCGTCGAGCTGGGGGAGCTGCGCGAGGCCGAACTGCTCGCCCCCACCGTGGCCGAGCGGCTGGGCCTGGGCAGCCAGACCACCCGCCCGCCGGTGGAGGTGCTGACCCACCACCTGCGCACCCGCCGCCTGCTGCTGGTGCTCGACAACTGCGAGCACCTGGTCGACGCGTGCGCGCACCTGGTCGAGGCGCTGCTGCGCGCCTGCCCCCGGCTGGCCGTGCTGGCCACCAGCCGCCAGTCGCTGGGGGTGGCCGGGGAGCGGCTGTTCCCGGTCAGCCCGCTGGCGGTGCCCGAACCGGGGGAGTCCGCGGCCGCCCTGGGCCAGTACGACGCGGTGCGGCTGCTGGTCGACCGGGCCACCGCCGTCGTCCCCGGGTTCGCCGTCACCGCGGACAACGCCGAGGACGTGATCCGGCTCTGCGCGGCGCTCGACGGGTTGCCGCTGGCCATCGAGCTGGCCGCGATCCGGCTGCGGTCGCTGTCGGTGGCCCAGGTCGCCGACCGCCTCGCCGACCGGTTCACCCTGCTCGACCGGGTCCGCCCGTGGGGGCCGGGGCGGCACTCCGGCGTCCGCGCGCTCATCGACTGGAGCCACGAGCTGTGCGACGACGGCGAGCGGCTGCTGTGGGCGCGGGCCTCGGTGTTCTCCGGCCCGTTCGACCTCGACGCCGCCGAGGAGGTCTGCGCCGACGCCGATGTCCCCGCCGGGGGCGGTGGCCTGCCCCGGGCCGCGGTCCTCGACGCGCTGGCCGGGCTGGTCGACAAGTCGGTGCTGCTGCGCACCGAGCGCCGCGGCCGGGTGCGGCACCGGATGCCGGAGATGGTCCGCAGGCACGGCGAGCAGCGGCTGCGCGAGCTGGGCGGCGAGGCCGCGACCCGCCGCCGCCACCGCGACCGGCTGGCCGCGCTCACCGAGGGCTTCGCCGCGCACTGGTTCGGCCCGGACCAGGTCGACTGGATTCGCCGGGTGCGCCACCAGCACGCCGACCTGCGCCGGGCGCTGGACTTCTGCGCCCACGACCCGGCCGAGGCGGTGGTGGGCCTGCGGATGGTCACCGCGGCCAAGGAGTACTGGATGGCGCACGGCCTGACCACCGAGGGCCGGATGTGGCTGGGCAGGCTGCTCGACGCCGCCCCGCCGGACGCCCCCGGCCGCGCGCACGCGCTGTGGCTGGCCGCGTTCCTCGCCCTGGTCCAGGGCGACCGCGCGGGCTACGCGACCGCCCTGGACCAGATCCCCGACACCGCCGACGGGCACGCCCGCGCCTACACCAGCCACGTGCGCGGGTACGCGGCCCTGATGGACGGCGACGGCGCCGCCGCGGCCGGGCTGTTCGGCGCCGCCGCCGACACCCTGGGCGCGCTCGGCGACCGCGGCGGGCAGGTGTGGGCGACCTACAACCTGGGCCTGGCGCTGTGCCACGCCGGGAACCTGCCGCGCGGCCGGGAGGTGCTGGCCGCGGCGGTCGCCACCTGCACCGAGGTCGGCGAGGTGTGCTGGCTGGCCTGGGCGCTGTGGTCGCGCAGCGCCGCGGAGTACCTGTTCGGCGACCGGGCCGAGGCCGAGGCCGCCGGGCTGGAGGTGATGCGGTTGCAGCGGCGCGTCGACGCCCGCACGGTGGTCACCTTCACCCTGGCCACGCTGGCGGGCTGCGCCGCGCACCGGGGGGCGCCGCGGCGGTCCGCGCGGCTGCTCGGCGCCGCCGCCGCGGCCGCCCGCACGCTGGGCGCCTCGCTGGCCAACTACGCCGCGTTCGGGTCACCGGTCAGCCGCGACAGCTCCCTCGTCGTCGACGCGATCGGCGCCGCCGCCGCGGCCGAGGAGTTCCGCGCGGGCCTGGCCATGGACACCGACGCCGCGGTGGCCTACGCGCTGGGCGAGGAGCGGGCGCCCGCCGACCCCGGGCTCACCGCCCGCGAGGCGGAGGTGGCCGCGCTGGTGGCCGAGGGGCTGACCGACCGGGAGATCGCCGAGCGGCTGGGCATCGCCCCGCGCACCGCCGAGACGCACGTGGCGCACGTCCGGGCCAAGCTCGGGGTGCGCGGCCGGGCGCAGATCGCGGCCTGGGTCGCCGGACGGGTGAAATAGCTTTCATTTTTGCCGACCTGTTGTTTTTCGCAACAGCCCTTCACGTACGTTGTTTCAAGGCCCGAAGTCCCGATATCGACCGGTCCGGGCAAGTCGTTGGACCGGTCGAGATCGGTTCACGGCGGCATGTGGTGAGATGACAAATTCGGAAAAGCCCAGGTCTCGGTGTTGTGTGGGTCGCTTTTTCGGAGCTAATCTGAGCCCCGATGGCTTTTGCGGCGGAATTGGCCGCACGCCACCGACACCCTTTCGTTGATTTCCCCGGACGGGGTTCTCCCTGTCCACGTATCACTGTTGATACCTGAGGAAGGAAGACCGTGAGTCCTCGCAAGGTCTCGAAGAAGCTGGTCGCGGGCATCACCGTGACCTCGGCCGCCGGGCTCGTCGCGGCAGGCCTGCTGGTCGGTGGCGGCAGCAGCTCCGCGGAGCCGGTCTCGCTGACGCTGAACTACACCTGCCCGTTCCCGCTGATCGGCAACCAGAACATCAAGGCGGTCATCAAGACCGACCTGCCGACCAAGATCGGCATCGGCGAGCCGAGCGGCGAAATCAAGATCACCGCCGTCACCACGGTCCCCGAGACCGCCACCCAGGGCCTGACCCTGGTCGGCGCGACCACCGTCGAGGGCTCCGCGCAGGCGGCCTCGACCGTCGCCGCCCCCGGCATCACCCTGCCGGTGAACGTGCCGATCACGGTGCCGAAGACGAACGTGCCCGCCTCGGGCGCGTTCGACGTGACCGCCACCGGGTCCGCCCCGTCGCTGTCGTTCCAGCAGGCGGGCGAGGCCAAGATCACCGTCGGTGACCTGAAGCTGACCCTCACCCCGAAGAAGGCCGACGGCACCGAGACCGGCCTGGGCACCTTCGACTCGGCCTGCACCCAGGTGCCGGGCCAGAACAACCTGCTGCACACCTTCACCATCGGTGGCGGCGGTGGCACCACGCCTCCGACCACCCCGCCGACGACGCCGCCGACGACGCCCCCCACGACGCCGCCGACGACCCCGCCCACCACGCCGCCGACGACCCCGCCCACCACGCCGCCGACGACCCCGCCGACGACGCCCCCCACCACCCCGCCGACCACGCCCCCGGGCAACGGCGTGAAGGTGAACTACGACATCACCGGCACCTCCTCGCTCAAGTCGCTGCTGAACGGCACCGTCCCGCTCAGCGGCGAGTTCAACGCGGTGGCCGACCTGGCCGCGGGCAAGTACACCGGTGACCTCAAGCTGAACCCGACCAGCGGTCAGTTCAAGATCATCGGCTTCCTGCCCGCCGAGTCCAGCATCGCCTTCAAGCCGGTCGGCCAGGCGAGCGGCACCGTCGCCACCGGTGCCATCACCTTCAACGGCAAGCTCGACGTCGTGCTGACGAAGATCTCGCTGTTCGGCATCCCGATCTACCAGGGTGACACCTGCAAGTCCCCCAACTCCACGGACATCGCGCTGAAGTCGGTCGGGAACTTCGACGTCCTCAAGGGCGGCAAGATCCAGGGCACCTACAACCTGGCGCCGACCGAGAACTGCGGCCCGCTCGGTGCTTTCATCGCTCCGTTCGTGGCCAGCACGGGCAACACCATCGACATCGACCTGGCGATCAAGAAGTAGTCAGCTCCTGTCACGGCCTGCCCCCTCCCCACCCGGGAGGGGGCAGGCTTTTTTTCCGCCAGGTGGACGGGTGGTTGGTGACCGACCGGAGCAACCGATACGGTCACCCGGCCGTGCCCGACCGGGCCCGGCGGACGGGAGCGGTGTCGCGGGCGATGGGTGTGCGCAGTGGACGGTGACCCGCTCCCGCCGGACCCGGCGGGCTTCCCCGACCCCGCCGAGCGGTGGGGGCTGAGCAGCCACGTCGGCCGCACCGCGGAGATCGCCGAGGGCGCCCGGCTGCTGGGCGCGCGCAGGCTGGTCACGCTGACCGGGCCGGGCGGGGTGGGCAAGTCCCGGCTCGCCGACCGGGTCGCCGCGCACGCCGCCGACCGGTTCCCCGACGGCCGCGCGGTCGTCGAGCTGGCCGGGCTGCGCGAACCGGCGATGGTGGCCGAGGTCGTCGCCCACCAGCTCATCCAGCACGACCGCTCGCCGCGGCCCGCGCTGGAGGTCGTGGTGGACCACTTGCGCGACAGGGCCCTGCTGCTGGTCCTGGACAACTGCGAGCACCTGGTCGGCGCGTGCGCGGACCTGGTGCGGGCGCTGGCGCGGGGCTGCCCCCGGGTGGCGGTGCTGGCCACCAGCCGCCAGTCGCTGGGCGTCGACGGCGAACGGGTGCTGCCGGTGCCGCCGCTGGCCGTGCCGGGGGAGGGGCCGCTGCCGGTCGCCGCGCTGGTCGAGGTGGACGCGGTGCGGCTGTTCGTCGACCGGGCGCAGGCGGTGGTCCCGGCGTTCGCGGTCACCGGGGACAACGCCGCCGACGTCGCCGAGGTCTGCCGCAGGCTGGAGGGCCTGCCGCTGGCCATCGAACTGGCCGCGGTGCGCATCCGGGCGCTGTCGGCGGGCCAGCTCGCCGAGCGCCTGACCCGCAGCCTGCCCACGCTGACCGCCGGGTCGCGCACCGCCCCGCAGCGCCAGCACACCCTGCGCGCCACCCTCGACTGGAGCTCCGGCCTGTGCTCCCCGTCCGAGCGCCGCGTGTGGGCCCGCGCCTCGGTCTTCTCCGGCACCTTCGACCTCGACGCCGCCGAGCACGTGTGCGCGGGCCCCGACGGCGGCGGCGGCCCCGACGACGTCCTCGCCGCCATCGACGGTCTGCTGGACAAGTCCGTCCTCACCCGCGAGGAGCACGACGGCGTCGCCCGCTACCGGATGTCCGGCGCGGTCCGCGAGTACGGCGCCGAGCGGCTGGAGTCGGCCGGGGAGCGCGCCGCGGTGGCCCGGCTGCACCGGGACTGGTTCGCCGTGGTGGCCGACCGGTTCGCCGCCGCCTGGCTGGGCCCCGACCAGCTCACCTGGGTGCGCAGGCTGTGGCGCGACCAGCCCAACTTCCGCGTCGCCACCGAGTACTGCGTCAGCACCCCCGGCGAGGCGGTCGTCGCCGTCCGGATGGGCCTGGCGATGATGCACCACTGGACGCTGCACGGGCTGCTCAGCGAGGCCCGGATGTGGATGGACCGCGCACTGCCCGGCATCCCCGACGACGCCCCCGAGCGCGGCACCGCACTGTGGCTGGCGGGCCTGTCCGCCCTGGGCCAGACCGACGTCCCGGCCGCCGCCGCCCACCTCACCGCCGCGGGCGCGGTCGCCAAGCAGCACGGCGACCGCGCCCTGCGCGCCCGCGTCGCCAGCACCTGGGGCATCGCCTCGGTCTACGGCGGCGAACTGGCGGCGGCGCGAACCTTGCTGGACAAGGCGCTCACGGTCTTCCGCACCCGCGACGACCTGGTGCCGGACCGCCTGTTCGCCCTGGTCTTCGCCGCCCAGGCCCTCGGCCTCTCCGGCGACACCGAGGGAGCCAAGGCCCTGTTGACCGAGGGCACGGCCCTCAGCCGCGCCTGCGGCGAGCACTACTTCCGCGGCTGGCTGCTCTACGCCAGAGCCCGGGTCAGCCTGGCCGAGGGCGACTGGGCCGAGGCGGAGTCCACCGGCCGCCAGGCCCTGCGGGCCCAGTGGGACCTCGGCAACCGCTTCACCGCCGCCTTCACCACCGAACTCCTCGCCACCGCGGCGGCCAAAGCGGGCTCGGCGGAACAGGCGGCGTTCCTGTTCGGCGTCGCGGGCGGCATCTGGGCCCTGATGGGCTCCAGCCCCGACGCCTACCCCGCCATCGGCACCACCCACACCACCGAGGTCGAAGCGGTCCGCGCCGAACTGGGCCGCACCCGCTACGACCAGGCCTACGCCCGAGGCCTGCGCACCTCCCCCACAGCGGCCCTGCGGCCCACCCCGGCCGCGACACCGCGCGGCACCCTGACGAAGCGCGAACTGGAGATAGCCGCCCTGGTCGCCGAGGGCCTGACCAACCGCGACATCGCCGAACGCCTGGTCATCGCCCGCCGCACAGCGGAAAGCCACGTCGACCACATCCTGCGCAAGCTCAACCTGACCAACCGCTCCCAGATCGCCGCCTGGATCAGCACCCGCCCCTGACCCTGCCCCCAAGGCCGCCCGACAACTCCTGCGCAGGTGGAGAGGGTGTCGCCCAGCCACCCGATGACGTCGCCGAGTTCGCCCTTGACCTTCGGATGACGCCCACCGGTCGCCCGGGCAACCGGGGTGTTGTCTCGACTTGATAACGCCCCGGTCACGGCGTTGATATACTTGCGCCGTTCGGGGGTATCCGCGTGGTGCCCCGGTGGCTACCGTTCCCGGCATCCGAACGGTCGCTGCCCACCCGAGTGGTTGCGGCGCAAGGGAAGTCGGGGTCTTGTGGACGGTTCGCCGGACGATGAGCCAGGTGGTCAGGGCGCGGGCAGCAGGCGCAAGCTCCTCGCCGCGCTGATCGGCGGCGGCCTCGGTGCGGCGGCCTGCGTCCCGGTCATCGGCAGCGGCCTGTTCGCCCCCGACGACGAGGAACCCCAGCCGCCCCGGTCGCGCGCCGACGGCACCCCGCGCAAGGCGGCCACCACACCCGCCGACGGCGGCACCTACCTCGACCGCGACGACAGCTACACCGCGGGCGCGGGCGGGCAGGCGGGCTCGGCCACCCCGGACCCGGCGGAGCTGTTCTCCGGCCCGGCCGCCGCCGCGGCCGCCACGGAGGTCACCGTGCCCACCATCCTCGACACCTCCGCCCCCGAACTGCACCTGTTGCGCCGCTTCACCTTCGGGCCGCACCCGCGGACCGTGGCCGAGGTCCGCCAGGTCGGCATCGACCGCTGGCTGGCCGCGCAGTTGGCCCCGGACACCGTGCCCGACGCCGAGGGCGACGCCGCGTGGCGGGTGTTCCCGCTCGCAGCGATGTCACCGGCCCAGGTGCGCGGCGCGGTGCGCGAGTACGGCTGGGACGCCATGCTCGCGCACGCCCAGGCCACCCTCGCCAGGCAGTTGTGGTCGCGGCGGCAGGTCCACGAGGTCGTGGTCGACTTCTGGGCGAACCACCTCAACGTCACCCTGCCCAGCGACGGCGCCTGGGACGTCGGCCCGTCGTACCACAACACGGTGATCCGGGCGCACGCGCTGGGTTCCTTCCGCGCCATGCTCACCGCGGCCATGCGCCACCCCGCGATGCTGCGCTACCTGTCGAACGACGAGTCGCGCCGGGAGTCGGTCAACGAGAACCTGGGCCGCGAGCTGCTCGAACTGCACACCGTGGGCGTCGGCGCGGGCTACACCGAGGACGACGTGCGCAACAGCGCCTTCCTGCTCACCGGCCGCACGACCACCAAGGAGGGCGAGTTCAAGTACGACCCGAAGTGGCACTGGACCGGCCCGGTCACCGTCCTGGGCTTCGGCGACGCCAACGCCTCCGGCCCCGGCGGCCTCGCCCTGGGCGACCGCTACCTCGCCTACCTGGCCACCCACTCGGCGACGGCGCGGCAGATCGCCCGCAAGCTCGCCGTCCGGTTCGTCGCCGACGACCCGCCGAAGGCGCTCGTCGACCGGCTCGCCGCCGTGTACCTGGAGTCCGACACCGAGATCGTGCCGGTGCTCAAGGCGCTGCTGTCGTCGCGGGAGTTCTGGGCGTCGGTCGGGCAGAAGACGCGGCGCCCGCTGGAGAACGTCGTCGCCGCGGCCCGCGCGCTGGACGTGCGGCCGGGGTCGGACACCGCCAAGTCCGTCGCCGACCTGTACTGGAGCCTCGACGAGGTCGGCCAGCGCCCGCTGGGCTGGGCGCCGCCCAACGGCTACCCGGACGTGGCGGGCGCGTGGGCATCGGCCGGGTCGATGCTGCAGGTGTGGAACCGCCACCGCGGCCTCGTGCAGGGCTGGTGGAAGGGCCTGACCTACACCAAACCGGAAGACCTCGTCCCCACCAAGGGTTCGGCCGCGTCCTATGTGGACGCACTGTGCGAACGCCTGCTGTTGCAGCGGATGAGACCGGCGCACCGCCAGGCCCTCGTCGCGTTCTTCGACGGCGCCACCGCCGCGCAGGCCGCCCCGCACCTGGTCCCCGTCGTGCTCGACTCCCCCTACTTCGCCCTGCGCTGAGGTCGCCGTGACTGATCACCTGCACCCCGACTGCCCGGACACCGCCCGCCTCGGCCCCAACCGGGCGGAATCCCTGCTGCGCGCCCGAGCGGCCCGCGTCGAGCACGACAACGGCACCCGGGACCGCCTGTGGAGCGGTGGCTTCACCCGCAGGCGGGTGCTGGCGGGCGCGGGCATGGCGGGGGTCGCGGCGCTGGGCGCCCAACTGGTCACCACCCGGGTGTCCTTCGGCGCCCCCGGCCCCGGCACCCTGGTCGTGGTGTTCCTCCGCGGCGGCATGGACGGCCTGTCGGTCCTGGTCCCCGCCGACGACCCGGTCCTGCGCGCCGCCCGCCCGAGGACGGCGGTGTCCGGCTCGCTGCCCCTGGCCCGCGGCTTCGGCCTGCACCCGGCCCTGGAACCGCTCAAGAAGCACTGGGACGCGGGCAGGTTCACCGCCGTCCCCGCCCTGTCGACACCGGACGTCTCCCGCAGCCACTTCCAGGCCCAGGACGTGCTGGAGCGCGGCGGCGCCGCCAGCTCCGGGTGGCTCGACCGGGTCCTGGCGGAGATGGGACCGGGCACCACCTTCCGCGCGGTCGGCGAGGCCAGCACCCTGCCCAGGTCCCTGGTCGGCACCTCGGGCGCGGTGGCCCTGCGCGGGATCGACGGGTTCCGGCTCGCAGGCTGGGAGGGCGCCCACGAGCGCACCACCGCCGCCCTCACCACTCTCTACACCGGCCTGGACCACCCCCTGGCCGCCCAGGCGGCGACCACCCTGGGGGCGCTGCGGACGGCGGGCACCATCGCCACCACGGCCTACCAGTCCGCCGCCCAGTACCCCGACGGCGCCTTCGGCAAGTCCCTCGCCGACGTGGCCCGCCTGATCAAGTCCGGCGCGGGCCTGCGCGTGGCCTGCGTCGACCTCGGCGGCTGGGACATGCACACCGACCTGGCCACCGACATGACCCGCAACCTCACCGAGCTGGGCAAGGCCCTCGACGCCTTCGCCACCGACCTCGGCCCGGCCCTGGACACCACCACCCTGCTCACCATGACCGAGTTCGGCCGCCGCATCGCCGAGAACGGCAGCGCCGGAACCGACCACGGCCACGGCTCGGTGGCCCTGCTGCTCGGCGGCGGCCTGCGCCCCCGCACGATCGCAGGAGCCTGGGACGGCCTGGCCGAGAACGTGCAGGACCACGGCGACGTCCCCGGCAGCAACGACCACCGCGACCTCCTCGGCGAACTCGTCACCCGCCGCCTGGGCCTCACCGAGGCCAACCTCGCCAAGGTCTTCCCCGGCCACGACTACCGCCGCCTGGGCGCCCTGACCTGACCCGGTGGACGCCTCCCGCCCGGGCTCCGCCCCGAGCCTCGTGGACGCCTCCCGCCCGTGGCCCGCCCCCTGTGGACAACCTCCGCCCGCGCCCGGTTCCTGTCACCACCCCCTGGTTGGATCGATTCGGGGGCTTCGCCGCTCAGCCTGTGGACAACCCCCGCCGACCACCCCGGCACTGTCGGTCCCCGGTGGTTGGATTGATTCGGGGGCTGCTCAGCACCGCCTCACAGCGAGCCCATGGCGATCAGCTGCCCCAGCGCCCGGATGTCGGCCTTGCCCCGGAACTCCAGCCGCACCTTGCCCAGCCCGCTGAACCACAGCTCCAGCTCCGCGTCCAGGTCGAAGTGGCCCGCCGTCTCGATCGAGAAGGCCTGCACCTTGCTGTACGGGAGGGACGTGTAGTCGCGCTTCTTGCCGGTCATGCCCTGGATGTTGACCGTGATGAGCCGCTTGTCGGTGAAGGCGACGAAGTCGCGGACGCCCTTGAACGCGGCGACGAGTCGTTCGCCGGGGATGAGAACGGGGGCCAGATCCTGTCCGATGTCGCGCGTGTCGATGGGGGAGAGCTTGAAGACGGAGGCTTTCTCAAAGTCGATCATGGTGAACGAGCTTAGACCTGGGATCATCGCCAGCGTGACCGATGCGCGTTCCGTTTCCCGACCGCCCACCCCGCCCGCGGGTCGGGCGGTGGTGCTGGTGGTGTCGCTCCTGGTCGTCGGCGTCGCGGCGGGGGCGGTCACGCTGTGGTGGACCGGCGGGTGGGGGGTGAGCGGCGACGCGGCGGCGGGCGCGCGGGCGAACGCGGTGTGGACCGGGCTCGTGGCCGCGGTCGCCGCGGGCGGGCTGGTCGGGCTGCTGCTGTTCTGGCGGGCCCAGCGCACCGCGGTCGCCGACCTCGACCACCGCGAGCGCGACCTGGCCCTGCGCCGCGAGGCCGCCGCCGACACCCAGGCCCACCGCCGCCGGATGGCCGCGGTCGCGCAGGCGGAGGCGGTGGAGCAGCGCATCACCGCCGCGGTGGACCAGCTCGGCGCGGACCGCGACCCGGTGCGCCTCGGCGGCCTGCACACCCTGGAGCGCATCGCCGCCGCCGACCCGGGCCGCAGGCAGGCCGTGGTCGACGTGCTCTGCGCGTGCCTGCGGGCGCCGTACGACACCGGGGAGATCGCGGTGCGGCTGGCGGTGCAGCGGGTGCTGACCCGGCACCTGCGCCCCGGCGACGACCCCGCCACCCCAGCCCCGGACTTCTGGCCGGACCTCGACCTGGACCTGACCGGCGCGCACCTGGTCGACCTCGACCTGACCGGCTGCCGCCTCCGCGCGGTCACCCTCGACCAGGCCGTGTTCGAGGGGCGCACCAGCTTCCGCCGCACCCGCTTCGGCGGCCGGGCCCGCTTCCGCGGCGCCCGCTTCCGCGACGGCCTCGCCGCCCGCGGCGCCCGCTTCCACGGCGGCGCCGACTTCCGCGACGTGCGGTTCGACGCCCCCGACGACTGGGCGGACGCCGGTTTCCGCGCCGCGGACTTCCACGGCGACACCACCTTCGCCCGCGCCGCGTTCGCCGCCGAAGCCCAGTTCCGCGACGCCCGCTTCCATGCCGACGTGTCCTACGGCCGGGTCGCGTTCGACGCGGGCGCCGGGTTCGCCGGGGCGGAGTTCCAGGGGAGCGCGTGGTTCGGCAATGCCGTCGTCACCGGGTCGGCCGACCTGGCGGGCGCCAGGTTCCGCAGGCACGCCCGGTTCTGCGACACGGTGTTCGACGGTCCGGCTGACTTCACCGGCGCCCACTTCGACGGATTCGCCGACTTCGAGGCCGTGGACTTCCGTGCCTCGGCGGCTTTCGCCGAAGCCGAGTTCACTGCTGATCCGCCTGCCGAGGTCGCTCCGTTCCTCACTGCCGACTGACCGGGTGCCTGCGGCGGCGTGGTTCCGCTTGCCGTTTCAAGGGCCCGGGATTTTTGGGGGCGTGCCCGGGTGGGTGGATCTGCTTGGGCGGGGCCCCTACGGCGATCATGTGCCCAGTGCGACCGAGTGAGGCGGAAAGAGTGCCTCACAGCCCGGGCAGGCTTGCACATGATCGCCTTCCCCACCCAAGCACATCCACCCACCCGGGCAGAGCCGTAGCCGGGCCGGCGGTTCGTTGGGTGGCCGGGTTTCGCTGCGCCCGGTGGGGTTGCTGGTGGCGGGCCGCCCGGCCGGTGGTTGGCGGGTGGTCGGCGGCTGCGCTGGGGTTCGGGGTGGCTGGGCCTGCGGTCCGCGCCCGGCGCGGGGCCGTGTTCGCCTGGGTAGCGTTCTGCCCATGCGTGCTGTGCTGTTCGAGGAGTTCGCCGGGCCCGTCGCGGTTCGGTCGGTGCCTGATCCGACACCTGCCCGTGGTGGGGTGGTCATCCAGGTGGGTGCCACGGGTCTCTGCCGCAGTGACTGGCACGGGTGGCAGGGGCACGATCCGGGGATCGCGCTGCCGCACGTGCCCGGCCACGAGCTGGCGGGCACCGTTGCCGCGCTCGGTTCTGACGTGCGCGGGTGGGCGGTGGGGGACCGGGTCACGGTTCCGTTCGTCTGCGCCTGTGGGCGCTGCCCGGCCTGCGCGGCGGGGGCGCAGCAGGTGTGCGAGCGCCAGACCCAGCCCGGGTTCACCCACTGGGGGTCGTTCGCGGAGTACGTGGCGATCGACGACGCCGAGGTCAACCTGGTCGGGCTGCCCGCCGGGGTGCCGTTCGACGTGGCGGCGGGCCTGGGGTGCCGGGTCGCCACGTCGTTTCGGGCGGTGGTCGCCCAGGGGCGGGTTGCTCCGGGGGAGTGGGTTGCCGTGCACGGGTGTGGCGGGGTGGGGTTGTCGGCCGTCGCGGTCGCGGTGGCGGCCGGGGCCAGGGTGGTGGCCGTGGACATCTCCCCGCAGGCCCTGCTCCTGGCGCGGCACCTGGGTGCGGAGGCCGTCGCGGGTTCTGCCGCCGAGGTGGTGGAGGTGACCGGGGGTGGTGCGCACCTGTCGCTGGACGCGTTGGGCAGTGCGGTGACGTGTGCGGGGTCGATCAACTCGCTGCGCAGGCGCGGCAGGCACGTCCAGGTGGGGTTGCTGCCGACCGACCCGCCGGTTCCGATGGGGCGGGTGATCGCCTACGAGTTGGCGGTCCTGGGCAGCCACGGGATGCCCGCGCACGCCTACCCGGCGCTGCTGGACCTGGTCACCTCGGGTCGGCTGCCGGTGGATCGCATGATCACCCGCCACCTCCCGCTGGTGGAGGCGCCCGCCGCGCTGACCGCCATGGACACCGCCCCGGGCAACGGGGTGACGATCATCGAACCGTCGCGTGCGGGTGGAGCGGCCTGATGGCTGTGCCCCCGGGGGAGGCCCGGGGGCACAGCCGCGCGATCGGGGTCAGCGGGGCTCGTAGGACAGGTTGGGGCGGAGCCAGCGCTCGACCTCGCCCACCGGCATCTGCCTGCGCTCGGCGTAGTCCTTGACCTGGTCCTGGTTGATGCGGCCCACGGTGAAGTAGCGGGAGGCGGGGTTGGCGAAGATGATGCCGCTGACCGCCGCCGCCGGGGTCATGGCGTAGGACTCGGTGAGGCCCATGCCGTGGGATTCGGCTTCGAGGAGGGTGAAGAGGTCCTTCTTCTCCGTGTGGTCGGGGCTGGCGGGGTAGCCGAGGGCGGGGCGGATGCCGCGGAAGCGCTCGGCGTGCAGGTCGGCCAGGTCGGGGGTGGCGTCGGGTTCGAACCACTCGCGGCGGGCCTTGAGGTGTATCCACTCGGCGAAGGCCTCGGCAAGGCGGTCGGCGAGGGCCTTGACCATGATGGCCTTGTAGTCGTCCTGCTTGGCCTCGTACTCGGCGGCGAGCTTGTCGGCGCCGTGGATGGCGACGGCGAAACCGCCCAGGTGGTCACCCCCGGGGGCCACGTAGTCGGCCAGGCAGCGGTTGGGCCTGCCCTCGGGCTTCTCGGTCTGCTGGCGCAGCATCGGGAAGCGGACACCCACCTCGGGGAGGACGATGTCGTCGCCCTCGCTGTGGGCGGCCCAGAAGCCGTAGGAGCCCCGGGCGGTGAAGGAGCCCTCGGCGATGATCTGGTCCAGCAGGGCCATGGCGTCGTCGAAGAGTTCGCGGGCCACCGGCTGTTCGAGGATGGCCGGGTACTTGCCCTTGAGCTCCCAGGCGAGGAACAGGAAGGTCCAGTCGACCATCTCGCGGAGCTCGGGGATGGTCGGGGACACCTCCCGCACGCCGGTGAACGCGGGGGTGGGCAGGTCGGCGAAGTCGACCTCCTCGCGGTTGGCCCTGGCCGCCGCGAGGGTCAGCAGGGCCTTGTGCTGGCGGTTGGCGTGCTGCACGCGCAGCTTCTCCTGGTCGACCCTGGTCTCGGCGGCCAGCAGCTCCGCGCGGTCGCTGTTCATCAGGTCCGAGACCACGCCGACCACGCGGGACGCGTCGAGGACGTGCACGGTGGTGCCGTCGTAGGCGGGGGCGATGCGCACCGCGGTGTGCTGGCGGGACGTGGTCGCGCCGCCGATGAGCAGCGGCAGCTTGAGGCCGCGGCGCTGGATCTCGGTGGCCACGCCCACCATCTCGTCCAGCGACGGGGTGATCAGCCCGGACAGGCCGACCGCGTCCGCGCCCTCGGCGACCGCGGTGTCGAGGATGGTGGCCGCGGGCACCATCACCCCGAGGTCGATGACCTCGTAGTTGTTGCAGCCCAGCACCACGCCGACGATGTTCTTGCCGATGTCGTGCACGTCGCCCTTGACCGTGGCCAGCACGACCTTGCCCTGGCCGCGCACGGCCTCCTCGCGGCCCTCCAGCCGGGCCTTCTCCTTCTCCGCCTCCATGAACGGCTCCAGGTAGGCCACCGAGCGCTTCATCACCCGGGCGCTCTTGACCACCTGCGGCAGGAACATCTTGCCCGCGCCGAACAGGTCGCCGACGACCTTCATGCCGTCCATCAGCGGGCCCTCGATCACGTCGAGCGGGCGCGCGGCGACCAGGCGGGCCTCCTCGGTGTCCTCCTCGACGAAGTCGACGATGCCGTGCACCAGCGCGTGCTCCAGCCGCTGCGCGACCGTGCCCTCGCGCCAGGTCAGGTCGACCACGCGCTTGGTGCCCTTGCCCTTGACGTTCTCCGCGTAGGAGACCAGCCGGTCGGTGGCGTCGGGGCGCCGGTCGAACAGCACGTCCTCGACCAGTTCCAGCAGCTCGGCCGGGATGTCCTGGTAGACCGCGAGCTGGCCCGCGTTGACGATGCCCATGTCCAGCCCGGCGGTGACGGCGTGGAACAGGAACGCCGAGTGCATGGCCTCGCGGACGACGTCGTTGCCGCGGAAGGAGAACGACAGGTTCGAGATGCCGCCGCTGATCCGCACCCCGGGGCAGCGCTCCTTGATCAGCGGGAGCGCGTCGATGAACGCCTTGGCGTAGCCGTTGTGCTCCTCGATGCCGGTGGCCACGGCCAGCACGTTCGGGTCGAAGATGATGTCCTCGGCCGGGAACCCGACCTCCTCGGTGAGCAGCTTGTACGCCCGGGCGCAGATGTCGACCTTGCGCTCGGTGGTGTCGGCCTGGCCCTTCTCGTCGAAGGCCATCACCACCACACCGGCGCCGTAGTCGCGGATGGTGCGCGCCTGGGCCAGGAAGGGCTCCTCGCCCTCCTTGAGGCTGATCGAGTTGACCACGCCCTTGCCCTGCACGCACTTGAGCCCGGCCTCGAGCACGCTCCACCGGGAGCTGTCGACCATCACCGGGATGCGGGCCACCTCGGGCTCGGTGGCGATCAGGTTCAGGAACGTCACCATCGCCGCCTCGCTGTCGAGGAGGTCGGCGTCCATGTTGACGTCGAGCAGGTTCGCCCCGCCGCGCACCTGCTCCAGGGCGACGTCCACCGCGGCCTGGTGGTTGTCGCCCTCGATCAGCCTGCGGAACTTGGCCGAGCCGGTGACGTTGGTGCGCTCGCCGATCATCACGAACCCGGTGTCCGGGCCGATGGCGAACGGCTCCAGCCCGCTGAACCGGGTCGCGGGCTCCGGCCACGCCACCTCGCGCGTGGGCATCCCCTCGACCGCCTCGGCGATCGCGGCGATGTGCGCGGGGGTGGTGCCGCAGCAGCCGCCGACGGCGTTGACCATGCCGCTGCCCGCGAACTCGCCGATCAGGGCCGCCATCTCGGCCGGGGTCTGGTCGTAGCCGCCGAAGGCGTTGGGCAGGCCGGCGTTGGGGTGGGAGGCGGTGAAGGTGTTGGCGAAGCGGGCCAGCTCGGCCACGTGCGGGCGCACCTCCGCCGCGCCCAGCGCGCAGTTCACGCCCACGACCAGCGGCTCGGCGTGCGCGATCGAGCGCCAGAACGCCTCGACGGTCTGCCCGGACAGGGTGCGGCCGGACAGGTCGACGATGGTCACCGAGATCCACAGCGGGAGCTGCGGGGCGACCTCGCGGGCGGCGGCGATGGCGGCCTTGCAGTTGAGCGTGTCGAAGATCGTCTCGATCATGAGCAGGTCGACCCCGCCCTCGGCCAGCGCCGCGATCTGCTCGGCGTAGGTGGCCTTGACCTGGTCGAAGGTCACCGCGCGGTACGCCGGGTCCTCGACCTTCGGCGACAGCGACAGGGTGACGTTGAGCGGGCCGATGGACCCGGCGACGAACCGGCCGCCCGCCTCGTCGGCGGCCTGGCGGGCCAGCCGGGCCGCCGCCAGGTTCATCTCGCGCACCAGCGGCTCCAGGCCGTAGTCGGCCTGCCCGATGCTGGTGGCGGTGAAGGTGTTGGTCGTGGTGATGTCCGCGCCCGCGGCCAGGTACTGCCGGTGCACGTCGAGGATGACGTCGGGGCGGGTGAGGTTCAGCAGGTCCGGGTCACCCGTGACGTCCTTGGGGTGGTCCGCGCCGATCAGGTCGCCCCGGAAGTCCTCCGGGCTGAGCTTGGCGCCCTGCAACATGGTGCCCCACGCACCGTCGAGGACCGCCACCCGCTGGGCGAGCAGTTCCTCGAGGGCACGAGTCCGGTCACCGGTAGTTGTCGTGGCGCTCGACGGAGTTGCCAATGGCCCACCTCTCCTGTTGGAGACGCCCTTGCCGACTGCTTCGCGGGACGAGCGTGGCGGGGTGACCCCCGTCGCAGCGCCTCTCGACCCGGGCATCGACTTTACCAAGGCCGGGTCCGCCGGGTGGGTGGCGATCCACACCTCGGACACCGACCGCGCGCGACCGGCGGTTTCCGGTGCCTCGATCCCGCTCACGTCTGCCCGCACGGCCCGCCCCAATCGTCGTCCTCGGTGGTGGCGGGACCAGCCTGTCGCCCCGGGTGCAACGCGAGAGCAAGACGGCGTCGTTCCCGGTGCCGAGGCCACCGCCCGGCGTCCATCCCGCCCGGCGGGCCCTGGTCAGCGCACATCGAAGACCTTGCCCGGGTTGAGGATGCCGCGCGGGTCGAGCGCCGCCTTCACCGCGCGGTGCATGGCCAGCACGGCCGGGGACAGCTCGGCGCGCAGCCCACCGCGCTTGAGCAGGCCCACGCCGTGCTCGCCGGTGACGGTGCCGCCCAGCGCCAGGGCGTCGCCGATGATCCGCTCGAACGCCGCCCGGGCCCGCTCCCGGGCGGCGGTGTCCCCCGGCGGGGTGATCAGCAGCGGGTGCAGGTTCCCGTCGCCCGCGTGCGCGATGTTGGCGATGAAGGTGTCGTGCGCGGTCGCGGCGGCCTCGATGCGCGCGAGCATCTCCGGCACCGCCGCCACCGGCACGCAGACGTCCTCGGTCAGCACCGGCCCGAGCCGCTCCAGCGCCGGGTAGGCCAGCCTGCGCGCCTCGAACAGGGCGTCGGCCTCGGCCTGGTCGGTGGAGCGGGCCGCCCAGGTCGCCCCGGAGCGCTCGAAGCAGGCCAGCACCGCGTCGGCCTCCTGCTCCCCGGCCACCCCCGGCGCGTCGGTGCGGGCCAGCAGCACCACCTCGGCGTCGACGGACAGGCCCATGTTCTTCCACCGGTCGACCGCCGCCAGGCAGTGCCGGTCGACCAGTTCCAGCGCCGAGGGCGTCAGCCGCGCCTGCGCCACCGCCGCCACCGCCCGCCCGGCGTCGACCGCGGAGGAGAAGTACCCGGCCACGGTGTGCTCGGGTGGTCGGGCCGGGCGCAGGCGCACGGTGACCTCCGTGATCACCCCGAGCGTGCCCTCCGAGCCCACCACCAGGCCGGTCAGGTCGTACCCGGCGACGCCCTTGGCGGTGCGCCGACCGAGCCGGACCACCTCGCCGGTGCCGGTGACGACCTCCAGGCCGAGCACGTAGTCGCGGGTGACGCCGTACTTGACGCAGCACACCCCGCCCGCGTTGGTCGCCACGTTGCCGCCGATGGTCGACCAGGGCGCGCTGGCCGGGTCGGGCGGGTACCAGAGGCCCTGCTCCGCGCACGCCGCCCGGAGCACGTCGTTGACCACGCCGGGCTCCACCACGGCCAGCCGCTCCTGGGGGTCGACCTCCCGGATGGCGGTCATGGCCTCGGTGGTCAGCACCACGCAGCCCTCGACCGCGTTCGCGCCGCCGGAGAGCCCGGTGCCCGCCCCGCGCGGGACCAGCGGGGTGCCGGTGTCGAGGCAGGCGCGGACGGTGGCCAGCACGTCGGCCGTCGTCCGGGCGCGCACGACGGCGGCCGGGGTGCCGTGCGGGGCCCACTCCGCCTCGTCGTGCCGGTGGCCGCCGGTGTCGTCGAGGAGGGTGCCCGCGGGCAGTGCGGCTCGGAGCCGTTCGAGGACCGGTGCTGCTGTCATGCCGTCCACGTTATGGGCAGTCGCGGAATCGTGCGCCGAACCATCCACAGCCCCTTCATTCGTCCACAGTGCCCGGTCGGGCCTTGCCGGGTGCGGGCGGGCCGGTGTATGGGAGCCGCCGCCGTTCGGGTCGGGGGTGTACGCGGGGCGGGAGCCGCGTTACCGTCCGAAGCGGTCTCCCCGGCGCGCCGGGGGAACACTGGCTTACGTGGATGTGTTGAGGGAGAGGGGAAGCATGCCGGAGCGGGTGGCGACCGACCTCCGCCGCGGCGGCCTCGCGGACCTGCCCGCCGTACTGGCGATGCTCGACGGCGCGGTCGACTGGCTGGTCGCGCGCGGCCGGGCCGGGCAGTGGGGGGAGCGGCCGCTGTCCGAGCGGCCTGCGCGGGTGACGAAGATCGTGCGGGACCACATGGTGTGGCTGGCCGAGGTGGCGGGCGAACCGGTGGGCGCGATCATGCTCCAGCCGGCGGCGCCCGCGCACATCCCACCCGCGAGCGGGCCGCAGCTCTACGTGACGCTGCTGGTGGTCGACCGGCGGTTCGCCGGGCACGGCATCGGGCGGACGCTGCTGGACCTGGCGGTGTCGGAGGCGCGCAGGCTGGGGCTGCCGGTGCTGCGGGTGGACTGCTTCGCCGGGGTGGACGACCGGCTCGTGCGCTACTACCGGGCGGCCGGGTTCGTCGAGGAGTCGCGGTTCGACCTGAACGGCTGGGAGGGGTGCGTGCTGTCGCAACGGGTGTTGTCCACAGGCTGAGGGCCGGTGGTTCCGGATTGTCGGTGCCCTGTGGTTGAGTTGAAATCGGGGGTCCCCCGGGGCTTGTCCACTGTGGACTGGCGGTGGGGGCGGGTGCGTGCTGGTCGTGCACGCGTGTCGGTCGTGGGTGCAGGTCGGTCGTGGGCGGCCGTCGGTTGTGAGCGGCCGTCGGTTGTGAGCGGCCGTCGGTTGTGGGCAGGCGTCGGTTGTGGGCAGGCGTCGGCTGTGGGTGCAGAGGGGGTTGCCACGGGGTTCCCTGGCGGGGGCGGGAACTCCTGTGCGGTCGGGGGTGGAGCAGGGGTTCGGTACGGCAGGTGAACGGAGGGGGTTGGTTGCGCACGGTCGGGTGAGGCTCGGGCTCGATCGGCGGATCAGGTGGGCGGGGCGCTTGTCCTGCCGGGAGCGGGCAACCCTGGGGCCCCAGTGCCCCCGCCTCGGGTGGGAAGCCATTCGGGGCGGGGGCGCGTCGCCGCCGCGGAGAAGGGCGGCGACGCGCCAGGGGGCGGGGAGGGCTACTCCTCCTCGTCCTCCGGTTCGAAGGGGGCGACGGTCCACGGGGAGGTGGGCGTCTCGCGCTCGGCGGCGTGGCCGATGGGGATGGTGGACAGGTCGGGCAGGGTGGTGTCGCGGTCGACGAGGACCGCGAGTTCGACCACGCGGGCGTCGTCGAGGTCGATCTCGGTCTCGCCGAAGAACTGGAACTCGCCGTCCTCGTCGTGGAAGATCCAGACGACGGGTTCGCCGTCGAGGACCGGCTGGGTGGTCCAGGCGCGGTCGCCGTCGAACTCGTCGTCCTCGGACTGCTCGCTGATCTCCCAGGCCGCGCCCACCACGGCCCGCTCGGCGGCGTGGCCGACGGGGAGGGTCATCAGGTCGGCCAGGCCGGGGTCGAGCTTGAGCAGGTCCTCGATGTGGGTGATGACGCCCTCGTCGTCACTGGTGACCTCGGTGTCGCCGAGCACCCGCCAGTCGCCGTCGTGGTCGTGGAACACCCAGGTGATCGGCTCGCCGTCGAGCACGTAGGTGCTGGTGTAGGCGTGCGGGTGGTCGTGCTCGTCCTGCTGGTCGTCGTGCTCGCTCATGGGCGCCATCGTGCCCTAGAGGCCCCGGTCCAGTACCGCGGCCGTCACCCGGTCGTCGATCGAGGAGGTGGGAGACTCCGCCGCGACCCACGGGTCCCCGCCGAACCAGGTCTGGAAGATCTTCTCCGCGGTCCGGGTGGCCAGGGCCTGGCTGGTCAGCGTCGGGTTGGCCCCGCCAGCCGAGTTCGCTAGCGCCGAGTTGTCCGCGATGAACAGCCGCGGCACGAAGCGCGCCTGGCCATCGGAGTCCAGCACGGAGGTGGCCGGGTCCAGGCCCATCCGCATGCTCGACTGGACGTGCAGCAGCAGCGGCGCCCAGTCCATCCGGTGCACCGCGCGCGCCCCGGCGGCCCGCATCAGCTCGACCGACCGGGCCGCGAGGAAGTCGCGGTTGCGGCGGGTGCGGGCGGTGCGCTTGCGATGCTGGATCTCCACCCGCGCCACCCGGCCGTGCTCGTCGGAGGGCAGGACCGACGACAGCGTCACCCGGTTGTCCGCCTGCACGTCGTCGTCGGTGACCACGAGCGCGGTCAGCAGGTTGTCGACCTTCGACAGCGCGCCCTTGAGGTCGTTGCCGACCAGCCGCCCGAGCGTGTCCGCGCCCTGCGGGCCCACGCCGCTGTCGTTGTCGTAGACGCCGGAGATGCCGGAGTCGCTGAAGGTCATCGCGAAGCTCTGCAGGGCGGGTGGCAGGCAGACGTTCTCCACCCCGCCGTACCCGGGGAAGTCGCAGCGGACGTTGGAACCGGCGCCGCGCGAGGAACCCACGTAGGAGTCGAACTCGCCGAACACCCAGTCCAGGTGGTGCTCGGTCAACCCGCGCCCCACCCAGTCGTTCGGGTTGGGCAGGCCGCTGTTGAACCACAGCCGCGGGTTCTCGACGCACCCGCCGGAGAGCACCACGACCTTCGCCTCCACGGTGTGCAGCGCGCCGTCGGGCGTCCGGTAGACGACCCCGCGCGCCTCCCCGTTGGACATCAGCACCTTCACCACGTACGCGTCGGTGATCAGCTCGGCCGCCTTGCCGCCCTGGGACCACGCGTCGGCGGTGAGCATCATCGGCACGTAGGAGTTGTCCGTCGACCGGCGGGCCTTGAGGTTGCGCGGCGCCTGCCGGGGTTCGACGCAGCCCTGGAAGCAGTGCCCGCAGAACGTGCAGCCCTGCGCGTCCGGGTAGAGCAGTTGCAGGCGGTCGTTGGTCCGGCCCGCCGTGCCCTGCGGTTGCAGGATGCAGTTCTCCTGCGCGCGGTAGGCCGGGCCGTGCACGTCCTTCGTCGTCTGGTGCGCCAGCCCGAGCCCCTCGGCGCCGCGGAAGAAGAAGGACTCCTTGGTGCCCATGGGCGCGGTCTGCACCGGCAGCGTCTGCTCCACCCACTCCAGGTACGGGCGGAACTCGTCGTAGCCGAAGGGGAACAGGTGCGCGGTGTCGTACTCGGCCTTGTCCGGCCCGTCGTAGCCCGCGAACACCCCGGCGGGCGGGCGGGGGCAGTTGCCGAAGTAGTGCAGCGTCGTGCCGCCCACCCCGGCGATCTGCCAGACGAAGGAGTTCTGCGGGAAGTCCCGCAGCCACGGCGCCTCCGACCGCCTCGACGGCCCGACCCGCAGCACGCCGGTGATCGGGTTGTTGGCGTCGTCCTCCAGCCGGGTCCACTCCTGCTCCGGGCGCAGGTGCCGGGCACCCGCCTCCAGCACCAGCACGTCCAGGCCACGACCGGCGAGCTCCTTGGCCACCACCGGGCCGCCGCCGCCGGACCCGACCACCACCACGTCGCGCATCTGCACTCCTTCAATCAGCTCGGTCGGCTCGATCAGCTCAGTCGGTGACGCGGTCGACGCCGCGGTAGTAGCCCTGGAACTCCGCCCACCCGTCGCTGACCCCGGCGTAGCCGGACAGGTCCCAGCCGACCGGCCGCCGGGTGAGCTGGTGGGTGGTCCGGTCGAACACCGGCGCCTCGGAGTAGACGGCGAAGGCGGCCAGGGTGGGGATGGTGTTGATCAGGAACCGGACCGGGGTGCCGTCGGCCAGGCCGGGCCGCTCCAACCGGCGCAGCACCTCGGCCTTCTCCGCGTACTTCAGGTTCGCGAACGCCGCGGCGAACGGGCCGAAGTTCGAACCGGGGTTCACCGCGCTCGCGGTGATGTTGAGGATCGCGGCGACCGCCGCCGCGCCCGGCAGGTTCAGGTCGAACGGCCTGCCCACCAACGGGTACGGGATCGCCTGGTCGTAGGTGTACTCCAGCGCGGGCGCGGCGAGGGCGTCCACCCCGCCGGTGGTCTCGGAGGTCACGCCCTGGTGCCGGGAGAACCGGTCGCCGCCGGGGACCAGGAACGCCAACAGGCCCTGGAAGGTGTCGCGGATCGGGGGCAGGGCAACGGCTTCCGCGGTGGGGAGCGAGACCCCCACCGCGGTGAACGCCGCTGCGAAACCCAGTCCGGTGAGCAGGGTTCGTCGGTTGATTTCGGTGGGCAATGGACACCGCCTCAGCTCGGGTGTTGCCCGACATTAGGTTGGTGTCCAGCGCTCCACCAGCACCTGCGCCGAAGTTCCCCGACGTTGACAACGACGTGGTCTGAGGTTGTGGAAAGTGCTGTGCGTCTTGAGGTGTAAGCGTCGAGAATCTGGGTACAGGGGTGTTTCTTGTAGCAGACGAACAGTGCTCGCCTTTTGGGTGGCCGGAGACGAGGTCCAGGCCGGGGGCGGCCTGGACCTTGTCGGGTTCGGTCAGGGGTGGGGGATGTGGTTGTGCTTGATTGCGGTGATCAGGGTGGGGATGTGGGTGGTGAGGGTGGGGCCGGTGGTGTTTTTGGAGTCGCGGAGGGCGGTGAGGGTGCCCAGGACCTCCACGCAGGTCTGGTCGTTGGTGCTCTTGGTTGATTTACGCCAGGTGGAGGCGGGGAGCATTGCGCACCTTTCAGTTGGTGACGTGGCCGGACTTGATGGCCGTGATGAGGGTGGGGATGTGGGTGGTGAGGGTGGGGCCGGTGGTGTTCTTGGAGTCGCGGAGGGCGGTGAGGGTGCCCAGGACCTCCACGCAGCTCTGGTCGTTGGTGCTGCGGGTCGACTTACGCCAGGTTGGCCGGGGGGACATCTGTTGTGGTCTCCATTCGGTTCGCCAGTTCGTGGATGAAGCGCGCGGAATCGTCAGGACTCATGCTCACCTGCCGCACCTTCTCCACGGCTCGTTTGTATGCGTTGACATCGTAGTCTTGATGCAGCCACAAGGTTGTGCGACGGGTTCCGACGAAGGCCACGGTGTTGATCTGACTGGAGTCGATGAGGGTGAAGGTGCTTTCCAGGCCCGGGTGCCAACCCGCCCCGAAAGGGATCAGGTGGAGGTGGATTCTCGGGCGGGACGCCATGCCGACGAGGTGGCGCAGTTGTGCGGTCATGGTTTGTCGGCCGCCGATGTTCTGGTAGAGCGCGCCTTGGCCGATGAATGCCGTGAGTTGTGGGGGTGTTTGCCGGTCGAGGATGTGCTGGCGGTTGATCCGCGTGTGCACCCGGGCGGGGATTTCCTCGGCGGCGATGTCGTCGCGGGACATCATGGCCGAGATGTAATCGGGGGTTTGCAGTGGGCCTGGGACCAGGAGTGGGCTCACCTCGGTGATGGCGGTGGCGTTCTCCTCGAACTCGACGTAGGCCGCCATCTGCTGGCGCTGCTCGGGCAGGGTCGTCGGCATCCACTGCGGGTCGTGGGTGCCGAAGGCGAGGGTCATGATGTTCTCGTACTCGTCGCCCTCCACGCCCAGTACCGTCAGGATGCGTGCCACCTGGTCGGGGGCGGGGGTGCGCTCGCCGGTCTCCCAGCGGGAGAGGATCGCCGGGTCCTTGTTGAGTCGGAAGGCGAACTCGCGCAGCTTCCAGTCCCGACCGAGCCGCGCCTGTCGCAGGGCGTTGCCCAGTACCACCGATTTGGGGGTCTTCGCCATTCCCACTCCGCTGTTGTCGGCCGGTTACGTCACTGCGTAACCGGTTTTTCCAGTCCATCACCCGTTGCGCGTAATGCGACACCGGGCTATCTCGGCGGGCACTCCGCGCTTTCCCAACGGACTCCGTTGAAGCAGCAAGCTACCACCGGCGGCGGACATTGCCCGACGTCCATCCACATGTGGACAACTCGCTTTGTCGGCGCATTTCTGTCGTACCCCCTCGGTAGTGTGGAATTCGGGGGTTCCCTGGGGGGTGTGGACAACTCGGGGGTTGTGCGGCGGGTTTGTCGGCGGGGGTGTGGTGGGATGCGGGTGAGTTCTGCCCGGGGTGGACGTGGGGCGGAGGTGGGGTGGTGTTCGGGGGTGAGGCAGGGCGGGGGAAGGGAGTGGAGCGGGGCGGGACTGGGTGTGGCTGGAGCGGGGCGGAGGGGGGAGCGTGGTGTGCGGTTGGGCGGGTGTGGGGTGGGGGTGGAGCGTGATGGGCAGTCGGGCGAGTGGGTGAGTGAGTGGGTGAGGTGGATCGGGGCGGAGCTGAGGTCGGGCGGGGTGAGGAGAGGAGGGGTGAAGTGTCCTTTGTGGCAATCGGCTGTTGCCGCACTGGGAATGATCTTGATGGGTGACCGTCCACCGGTGGGGCGTTGTTAACTGTGCGTTGCGATGTTCTCCGGATCTATCGAATGGGTGAATGAGTGTGGAGGATTGAAGGGGCTTCCTCGACGGCGCGGGCGGGCTGTTGGCGTTCATTGGTCTGGTGCCGCGATCGGGGCTGGAGGGGGGTGTGCGGTTTGCCGGGATCGCTGTTCGGGATCGAGGACCGGGGTGCGACCTGGGCGGGTGGGGGTCGATTGGCCCAGTGGGTGGTCCTGGTCGGGGCGCTGCGAGTGCTCTCGGTGGGTGGGATTGACGGGTGGGCGGGTGGGGTTGGTCTTGATGGGGGATGGCGTGAAAATTGTTCTCGTTTGGGGTTGGTGAGTCTTCACGGCGGAAAGGGGGTGCGCTTTCGGGGAGTGCGTGCGGGGTATCAGGCAGTTGGTGACAACTTTCATGTTCCGGCCGTGGAATGGTTCAGCGGTGGACCTGGGAAACGGGCGGTACCGGATCGGGGGATGACGCTTGTCGGACCAAGTGGTTGCGAGGTACAAACACCGAATGCCCGCCCTCCCCGCCTTCCTTTCCCGCTTTCTCGCCGTCGCCCTGCTGGCCGGGTTGTGCCTGGTCGGTTCCGGGCCGGTGGCCGTCGCCGACTGGACTCCCGCGCCCGCCTCCTACGGGATGGGCGAGCAGCGGGAGGTGCCGGTCACCATGGCCGACGGCACCGTGCTGCGCGCCGACGTCTACTTCCCCACCAGACCTGACGGCACAGCCGCCCCGGGGCCGTTCCCCGTGGTGCTGACCCAGACGCCCTACGGCGCGTTGATGAGTGCGGCGCCGGGGTTGACCGATCCGGATGCGGGGCTGACCCTGCTCGGTGGTGGGAACAAGTACCTGGTGCAGCGCGGGTACATCAACGTGATCGTCGACGTGCGGGGGACCGGGGGGTCGCAGGGGACCTGGGACTTCCTCGGGCAGCGGGAGGCCCAGGACGGTGCGGCGCTGGTCCGGTGGGCCGCCGGGCTGCCGAACTCCAGTGGGGTCGTGGGGCTGGATGGGGCCTCGTACATGGCCATCAATCAGTTCTTCACCGTCGCCGAGTTGGGGCCGGGGTCGCCGGTGAAGGCGATGTTCCCGATGGTGCCCAGCATTGATCCCTACCGCGACATGGTGTTTCCCGGCGGGAACTTCGGGGCTGCGTCCAATGTGGTCTACCTGGCCCTCACCGGGTTCATGCAGTTGGTCAACGCCGTCACGGCGGGCAACCCGGACCTGCTGGTGGTGCTGTTGCAGCGGGTGGCGGGGCTGCTGACCTTCCACGTCAGCACGCTCCTCCAGGGCACGACCGACGGTGAACTCGTCTACGACGGGGCCTACTGGCAGGCGCGCAGCCCGCGCGGTGTGCTCGACGACGTGGTCCGCTCGGGGGTGCCCATCCAGATGATGGGCGGGTGGGACGACGTGTTCGAGCGCGGCCAGCTCCACCTCTACAACGACCTCCAGTCGATCGCGGCGGGTGGGCGGGCCGGGCAGCCGATGCGGCCGGAGCAGGTCGTGGACCCCCGGTACCGGTTGACGATGGGGCCGTGGCACCACGTCACCGTCGGGTCCGGGATCGACGTGGACCGGTTGCGGTTGCAGTGGTTCGACCACTACCTCAAGGGCCTCGACACCGGGATCGGCGGGCCGACGCTGCGGCTGAACGAGGTCGGCACCGACCGGTGGGTGGGGGCGACGCACTTCCCGTTCCCGCAGGCCACTCCGACCGCGCTCTACCCGCGCGCCAACGGGGGGCTGTCCACCACCGCCTCGACCACGTCCGGCTCCGACACGATCATCTACACGCCCGCCGCCGTCCCGTGCAACCGGGGGTTGGACCAGGCGACCGCCGGTGGGCTGGTCGCGGTGTTCAACGCGTTGCGGATTCCGCCGCCGTGCGCGCACAACGACAACCTCACCCAGTTGCCGCTGCTGGGGCAGACCTACACGACCGAACCGTTCAGCACGCCGCAGGTGATCGCCGGGCCGATGTCGGCTTCGATCGTGGCCACGTCCAGCCGGGCGGACACGCAGTTCGCCGTGACCGTCTCCACCGTCGCGCCGAACGGGGTGTCCACGCCGGTGAGCAGCGGGTCGCTGCTGGGGTCGCAGCGGGCGGTCGACGAGGCGCAGAGCTGGCGGGCGCCGGACGGGAACTACCTGCTGCCCTACCACCCGTTCACCCGGGAGGCGGCGCAGCCGGTGCCGGTGTTCTCCCGGGTGCGCTACGACATCGAGGTGCCCACGACGGTGGCCCGGGTCGAAGCCGGGCACCGGCTGCGGGTGACCGTGTCCAGCGCCGACACGCCCCGGCTGCTGTCCACGCCGCTGGACCTGCTCAACCAGCTCGGCGGGGTCTACGGGATCAAGTGGGGGCCGGGCGGGTCGCTCGTGGAGATCCCGCTGGCACCCGTGGACGCGTTCGCGGAGGCCCCGCCCGCTTGAGGTCTGCCGGTCTGGGGTTCGGCCTTCCGGGGGTCGGGCTGATGGGGCTCGACCGCCTGGATCGGGGGCTGGTCGGGTCCGGGCGGTCGCCCGCGGTGTTCGGGGCCGCAGGCGACCGGTCCGGTGGTCGGGAGCACCCACCTGCCGGGGTGGCGGGTCAGTCGGCGTGGTTGTGGGCTCGGTCTTGGGAGTGGGGTGCGGCGAGGGTGTGGGCGTCGACCTCGGCGGCGAGGGTGGCGATGGTGACCTCGTCGGGGTCGGCGGTGGTGGTGTCGGGGGGCAGGGTGATGCCGAAGCGGTGTTCGACCCTGGACAGCAGGTGGCGCAGGGATTCGCTGGTGCCGCCGAGGGTGGCGAAGTCGTCGGTGAGGGTGGGGGTGGTCTGGGTGTCGAGGGCTTCGCGCCAGAGTTGGGTGAGCAGGTGCTGGGTGGTGGTGCGGCCGGGGTTGGCGCGGTCGACCTCGCCGTCGCGGGTGCGGGGGAGTTCGGCGACCGGGAGGTAGCGGTGGGGGCGCAGGTGGTGGGGGAGGGCTTCGGCCACCCGGCCCGCGACCTCCAGGCGCAGCCGTTCCCACCAGACCGGGTCGCCGGTCACGCCCGGTGGGGGGACCACGTAGGCGACCAGTTCCGGGTCGCCCGTGGTGGCGGTGGTGGTGACCAGGCAGGCCTCCACCTCGGGGTGCTGGTTGACCACCGCCTCGACCTCCGCCGGTTCCACCCGGTGGCCGCGGACGTTGAGCTGGTCGTCGGCGCGGCCCAGCCAGGCGAAGCCGCCGTCGGGGAGGGGGCGGACGCGGTCGCCGGTGCGGAAGGTGCGCTCGCCGTCTCGGACCACGAAGCGGCGGGCGGTGCGGGCGGCGCGGTTGAGGTAGCCGCGGGCCACGCCGGGGCCGCTGACGAACAGTTCCTCGCCCGCCAGGTGGAAGGTGACGCCCGGCAGCGGGCGGCCGATGGGGCTCACCGACGGGGCGTCCAGGTCGGCGGTGGTGAGCCGGTGGCAGGAGGCGTGGACGGTCGTCTCGGTGCTGCCGTACGTGGTGACGAGCTGGGGGCCGGTGTCGCCGTGCCGGGCGAACCAGGGGCGGAGTATTTCCACGTCCACGCGTTCGCCTGCCAGGACGACCGCGCGCAGGCTGGGTGGGGTCGGGCCCGCGGCCTGGAAGTGGCGGAACGCCGTGGGGGTCTGGTTGAGCACGGTCACGGACTCGGCGGTGACCAGCGCGTGCAGGCGCCGCGCGTCGCGGGCCACCGCGCGGGGGACGACGACCAGCCTGCCCCCGTGCAGCAGGGCGCCCCACAGCTCCCAGACCGAGAGGTCGAAGCCCACCGAGTGCAGCAGGGGCCAGACGTCGTCGGCGCCGAACCCGAACCGGTGGTCGGTGGCGGTGAACAGGTGCAGCACGCTGCGGTGCTCGACCAGCACGCCCTCGGGGGCGCCGGTGGGGCCGGAGGTGTGCATGACGTAGGCGAGGTCGGTGCCCGCGACCGGGGCGGGCGGGGTGGGAGCCGCCACCTCGTCCGGGTCGTCGATGAGGACCGCGGGGACGTCGGGGGCGAAGCCCGCGGTGCGGGTGGTGGCCAGGACCACCGGGGCGGCGCAGTCGGCCACCAGCCAGCGGATGCGCAGCTCCGGGACGGCGGGGTCGACCGGCACGTACGCGCCGCCGGACAGCGTCGCCGCGACCAGGCCGACCACCAGCTCCAGGCCCGGGTCGGCGATCAGCGGCACCGGCGTGTCCGCGCCGACGCCCGCCGCGCGCAGGGCCGCCGCCACCCGCTCCGCCCTGGCGGCCAGGTCGCGGTAGGTCAGCTCGCCGTCGTCCGCCGTCACCGCGACGCGGTCGGGGTGCTCGGCGACCGCGAGCCGGAACGCCTCCGCCAGCGACCGCGCCCGCGCGGGCGGTGGCTGCGCCCGCCGGTCTGCCCGCTGGGCCGGGGGTTCGGCGTTCGGCATCGGTTCTCCTGCGCTGGAGCGGAATCCGGGCGACCGGCCACGGATTCGCGCTGTGGCGGAAGGGTTTCCTCGACGGTCGAGCGAAGACGCGGTGTGGGACGGGTTCATGGTGGCCGGGGGGTCGGTTGTCGTCAACCACCGTTGGTGGTACGTCACTCGTGCACGTGCGGATGCCCGGGAAAGCGCGAAACCCCGCTCCACGGCCGGGAGCGGGGTTTCGCGGCGATCCCGGTGCTCAGGCCGAGCCCGCCGCCAGCAGCGACCAGCACATGAACGCGACCGCGGCGATGTTGAACACCGAGCGGATGTGGTTCCAGCGCGTCCACGGGCCCTCGTAGCGGGTGCGGACCCCCGCCGGGTCGGTGATGTTGCCGCGCTTGACGGTCTTGTCCAGCATGTCGTTGAGCGGGACGTTGAAGCGGCCGGTGAGCATGAACGAGATG
The DNA here is from genome assembly GCF_003182415.1 of Actinokineospora spheciospongiae. Classification (NCBI taxonomy): domain Bacteria; kingdom Bacillati; phylum Actinomycetota; class Actinomycetes; order Pseudonocardiales; family Pseudonocardiaceae; genus Actinokineospora; species Actinokineospora spheciospongiae. Next base: position 100,801 of record NZ_QHCP01000008.1, read on the forward strand.
AAGTACGCGCCGAAGGCCAGCACCAGCGGCAGCAGGACCGACCGCTCGCCCCAGTGCAGCGCGATCGCGGCGATTCCGAACAGGACGGAGCCGACGTAGCAGAACATGAACCAGCCGTTGAGGATGGCGGAGTTGATCCGGGCCATCACGTCGATGAAGGTGCGGTCGTCGGTGCCGCGCAGGCCGATCATGACCGAGATGGAGAAGCCGAAGAACAGCCCGGCGACGATTCCCATGGTGATCGTGGTGAGCACCAGCAACACCACTCGGACGGTTTCCACGACTCAAGCACCCCCTGGGTGGCAAGAACAGATCGGACTTTCCACCCATATTCAACCGGTCGCCGCCACCGGGGTCCATACGCGACAAGCGCGGGTCTGTAAGCCTGCGTCTCGCGTTCACCCGCCCGGGGTCAGGGGTGGTCGAGCAGGGCGGCGGCGATGAGGTCGCGCATCACCTCGCTCGGGCCCGCGGCCATGGTGGCGGCCCTGGCCTCGGCGTGCGCCCTGGCCACGGGGGAGTCGGCCGCGTAGCCGGGCGAGCCGTGCAGTTGCAGGCACCGGTCGGCGACCTCGCAGGCCAGTTCGGTGGTGAGCAGCTTGGCCATGGACGCCTCGGTCGCCGGGAGGTCGCCGCCCGCCAGCCGCCGGACCGCGTCGTAGGTCAGGTGGCGGGCGGCGTGCAGCCGGGTGGTCAGGTCGGCGATCGTGTGCCGGGGCGCCTGCCTGCTCGCCAGCGGGGCGCCGAAGGCGTGCCGGGTGCGCAGGTGGTCGCGGGTGGCGTCGAGGCAGTGCTCGATGCCGCCGAGGGCGAGGGTGGCGGCGACCAGGCGTTCGAGCTGGAAGCCGCGCATGAGGTAGTAGAAGCCGCTGTCGCGCTTGCCGATCACGTTCGACGCGGGGACCCGGGCGGCGGTGAAGCGGAGTTCGGCCGTGGCCGCGCTGTGCCAGCCGGGTTTCTCCTGCGGGGTGGCCTCGACGCCGGGGGTGGCGGTCTCCACGACGACCAGGGACACGCCGGTGGGGCCGGTGCGGGCCCGCCCGGTGCGCGCGGCGACGACCAGGAAGTCCGCGGTGGTGCCGTTGGTGATCATGGACTTGGTGCCGTCGAGCAGGAGGTCGTCGCCGTCGGGGGTGGCGGTGACGGCGAGCGCGCCGAGGTCCGAGCCCGCCTGCGGTTCGGTGACGGCCAGCGCCGCGACCGCCGTGCCCGCGATGGCGGGGGTGAGGTACCGGTCCTTGAGCGCCGCCGACCCGTGGGCGGCGAGGTAGTGGGTGGCCATGTGGGAGTGCACGGCCACCGCCGCCCGGAACCCGCTGTACCCGGTGCGGCCCAGTTCCTCCAGCAGCACCACCGAGCGGAACAGGTCGTCGGTGGTGTGTAGCAGCCCCAGGTAGCCCCACGACCCCAGCCGCTCCCAGGCGTCGCGGGGGATGGCGCGGGCGCGCTCCCAGTCGGGCAGGTGCGGGAGGACGTGCGCGGCGAGGGTGGCCCGCACCCCGGCGCGGAACTCCTCGTGGGCCGGGGTCAGGTGCACCGAGCGCGGGCTCATCGGACGGCGTCCTCCAGCGCCGCGGTCAGGTCGGCGAGGCGGGTGGCGGTGAACACCGTGTCCGGGGCCAGCACGTCCTCGCCGAGTCGGTCCTCGACCTGGGCGATGAGCCGGACGGCGGTGAGGGAGTTGCCGCCGAGGGCGAAGAAGTCGGCGTCGGGGTGCACGGCGTCGGGACCGAACAGCCCCGCCCACACCTCGGCCAGCACGGCCGCGGCCGGGGTCCGCGAACCCGCCTGCTCCTCGGGCACCTCGTCCAGGGAGCGGACGAACACGACCCGGTCGACGCCCAGTTCCGCCGCCAGGTCCGGCGGTGGCGCCCAGGTGACCCCGTTGCCGGGGCGGGCGTCGGGTCTGCGGCCGTAGACGGTGTGGCACGGAGTGTCGACCAGCCGGGGGTCCTGGTCGTGGGCGGTGCTGAAACCCTTGTCCGCCAGCAGGTCCAGGGTTCGCCGCAGGCGGCCGTCGAGGTCGTGCACCTCGACGGCGATCTGGCGGATGCGCGGCCAGGTGGCGTCGTCGATGCCCGCGAGCGCCTCCTCCTCGGCCTTCTCCACGTCCAGCTTGAGCAGGTCGACGGTCCGTTCGCCGATCACCGCCGACAGTGTCGTGACCGGCACCCGCCGCACCACCGGGGCCATCCGGTCGGCGACGAGCCCGCTCAGGTCGGCGCCGGTGTCCCCGGTGACCAGGTAGGCGTGCAGCACCGCCTGGTCCTCCGCGGCGTCGGCGAAGCGGCCGGACATGACGGTGTTGCCGGGGTAGAAGGTGAACTCCGCCTCGCCCGCCCGGTCGCCGACCGCGGCGGCCACCACGGTGACGTCGGCGCCGTGCAGCGCCGCGTTCGCCGCGACGGCCGCCGCGGCCTCCGGCAGCGGCTCCACGGCGATGATCGTCGCTCCGGGGCTGTGCGCGGCGGCGAACAGGCTGAACATCCCGATGTTGGCGCCCGCGTCGACCACCACGGCGCCGTCGGGCAGGGCGATCCCGTGCCGCAGGTAGGCGTTGTCCGCCCAGACCTCCCGGTGCAGGAACTCGGTCTCGGTGCGGTTGATCCCGGCGACCGGGAACCCCGGCACCGGCTCGTGCCAGGCCAGGGGGTCCGGCAGGGCGGTGCCCAGCGCCCGGTGCGGCAGCGGGGCGCGCACCGGGTCGGGGACGACGTAGGCGGTGCCGCCGCGGACGACGGCGGCGCTGACGGCGGGGTGCTCGGTCATCTCGGCTCCGGGTCTGTCTGGTCGCTGTGGCGGCGGGGGTCGGGGTCGGCGATGAAGCCGGTGGCGAGGGTGAGCAGGTCCTCGCCCGCGTCGAAGGCGGACAGGTGGTCACCGGTGGGGAACTCGACCAGGGCGGCGTTCGGCAGGGCGGCGGCGACGTACCGCGACCCGGCCGGGTGCGCGGTGGTGTCGGCGCCGCTGGTGACCACCAGGGTCGGCTGCGCCGCGGCGGCGGCCAGCGGGCGGCAGTCGGTGGCCATGATCGCCCCGTTGAGGGCGCCGTAGCGGTACAGCAGCTCCGGGGTGGCGTACGGGTAGTAGAGGTGGTGGGCGATGTCCGCGCGCAGCGTCGCCAGGGCCTGCGGCCTGCGGAACAGCCCGTGCAGCGACGCCGCCTTCGCCCTGGACCGGCCCGCCATGGTCATCAGCGCTTGGACGTCCTGCTGGTGGGCGGTCTTGGGCGCCGCCTCCCCGAGTTCGTAGTCGCCGTGCCACAGGCTCAGCGAGCCGACCCGGTCGGTGCGCGCGGCGGCGGCCAGCGCGATCGGCGCGCCCCCGCACAGACCGACCAGGTGCGCGCCGGTCATGCCGTGCGCGTCGAGCAGGGTGAGCAGGTCGGCCGCCTGGGTGTCGACGCCGGTGGCGCCGTCGTCGAACTCCGGGGTGAACAGCCCGCGCGAGTCCCAGGTGAGCACCCGGTGCTCGCGGGAGAGCCGGTCGAGCCAGCGGGAGATGAGCCCCACCGGCATCCCGCACGCCGACACGACCACCACCGGCGGCCCGTCGGCGGGCCCGGACAGGTGGCAGCGCAGCGGCACGCCGTCGGCGGCGGGCACGACGGCGGGAATCGGCAGCGGTTCCACCGCCCCCACCGGCTCCGTCCAGTCCACTCGGGACAATCGGGCGGTGATGACCAGTTCCGCCGCCGACAACCCGGTCACGTCCGGCACCACCGACACCCCGGGCAGGCCCAGGGCGTCGGTGAGCGCGGAGAGCACCGGCGCGGCGGCGGCGGGCAGCGCCACCCGCTGCGGCGGGTCCAGGGCCAGCAGCAGCGGGGCGACGTCCGCGACCGCCGCGCGGGCCGTCACCGGCGGCGGGTGGGGAACGGGTGGCCCAGGGTCGTCTCGGTGGCGATCCGGTTGTGGTCGTAGGCGTTCTCCCCGCTGACCAGCACCGCCCCGTAGCGCTCCAGGCTCACCTGCCCGCCGTACTCCTCGATCTGCTCGGTGTCGGGGTAGATCCGCACCGAGGTCGGCACGTACCGGGCGGCGAAGCCCAGCCGCATCTGCTTGCTCAGGCCGCTGTGCGGGTGCGAGGCGTGCATCAGCGTCGACCAGAACACGATGAACTGGCCCGCGGGCATCTCCATCGACCGCGCCTGCGACTCGTCGGGCTTCCAGTCCGGGTCGATCTGGAGCTCGCGGTAGTCGTAGCCGAAGAAACCGCGCCGCACGCCGTCCTTCTCCACGTTCGTGGCCTGCTCGGGGTCGTAGTGCATCCGCTTGGTCTCGTCGTAGTTCATGCTCTGGTGGGTGCCGGGGATGAACTGGAGGCACCCGGTGTCGACCATCGCGTCGGTGAAGGCGCACCACACGGTGATCGTGCCGCCGAAGTCGGACCCGTTGGGCCACAGGATCTGCGGGGTGCCCGAGGCGTTGGCGAAGGTGTCGGCCTGGTGCCAGTCGGTGCCCTCGTCGCCGGGGTACTTGGGGAAGAACTCGGTGCGCCAGCACAGCACGTCCGGGCCGAGGATGCTGCTGACCCGGTCGACGATCTGCGGGGAGCAGATGTGGTCGGCGAGGAACGCGTTGTCCAGGTGCCGGTCGTAGTTGGCGATGTTCGTGGCGCCGGACTTGGCCGCCTCGTCCTGGTAGACCGCGTCGGAGCGGTCCATCAGCCGGATGCGCTCGCGGCGCCAGGTCTGGGTGATCTCGTCGTGCTCGTAGAGCGGGAACGGACCGGCGAAGCCGTTCTTCTGGAACCCGGCCAATTCGTCGGGGGTGAGGGGGAACTCGGTCACGGTCAGCCTTTCGTCGCTGTGGTGGCGCGCTCGACCGCCGCGGCCAGGGAGGACACGGTGACGCCGTCGAGCAGCACCGCCAGGTCGAGTTCGGTGCCGAAGTGCTCGTTGACCCTGGTGAACATGCGCAGCAGGCTCAGCGAGGTGCCGCCGAGGTCGAAGAAGTCCAGGTCGTGGTCCACCGCGTCGGCGCCGAGCACCTCCCGCCAGATCCGGTCGACCTCGCCCTCGGTGCCCTCGGCCACCTCGCCGCCGGTCAGCACCGCGGCCCGGTCGAGCTTGCCGTTGCGGGTCAGCGGGAGCGCCGCCACCGGGAAGTACGCCGAGGGCCGCAGGTGCCGGGGCAGCGCCTCGGTGACCAGCGCGGCCAACTGCGAGCGCAGGCGTTCCCAGCGCACCGGGTCGTCGCCGACCCCCGGCGGCGCCACCACGTGCGCGACCAGCCGCACGTCGCCGTCGCCGTGGTCGCGGGCGCCGACCAGGCAGCCCGCCACCTCGGGGTGCCCGCCGAGGACCGCCTCCACCTCCGCGGGCTCGATCCGGTAGCCGCGCACCTTGAGCTGGTCGTCGACGCGGCCCAGGTACTCGTACTCGCCGTCGTCGCGGCGGCGGACCCGGTCGCCGGTGCGGTAGGCGCGCTCGCCGTCGAGGTCGACGAACCGCTCGGCGGTCAGCTCCGGGCGGTCGAGGTAACCGCGGGCCACGCCGACCCCGGTGACGTACAGCTCGTCGCCGCGCAGGTGGAAGTCCAGGCCGGGCAGCGGGACCCCGATCGGGCTGACCCTCGGGTCGGCCAAGTCGGCCGGGGTGATGCGGCGCAGCGAGGCGTGCACGGTGGTCTCGGTGATGCCGTACATGTTCACCACCTCCGGGCCGTCGTCGGCCTGCCGGTCGAACCACGGGCGCAGCAGGCCGACGTCCAGCCGCTCCCCGCCGAGCACGACCAGGCGCAGCTTGTCCGGTGGCGCGCCGGTGCCGACGAACTGCCGCAGCGCCGACGGGGTCTGGCTCAGCACCGTGACCCCCTCGGCCCCGACCAGCGCGCGGAAGCGGCCCGGGTTGCGCGAGACCTCGTGCGGCACCACGACCAGCCTGCCGCCGTGCAGCAGGGCGCCCCAGACCTCCCACACGGAGAAGTCGAAGGCCACCGAGTGGAACATCGTCCACACGTCGTTCTCGTCGAAGCCGAACCGGGACCCGGTGCCGCGGAACAGGTTCAGCACGCTGCGGTGCTCGACCAGCACGCCCTTGGGGGTGCCCGTCGAGCCGGAGGTGTGGATCACGTACGCCAGGTCGGTGTCGCGGACCGGCTCGCCACCGGGGTCGCCCTCGACGTCACCGGGGGCGTCGAGCAGGACGGTGGTCGCCCCCGGCACCAGGGCCGCCGTGGCGGTCGTCGCGAGCACCGCGGGCGCGTCGAGGCCGTCGAGCAGCAGCCGGACCCGCTTGGGCGGGGTGTCCGGGTCGACGGGCAGGTAGGCGCCGCCCGCGGTCACCGCCGCGACCAACCCGACGACGAGGTCCAGCGAGGGTTCGGCGAGCAGCGGGACCACGGTGTCGGCGCGCACGCCCGCGACGCGCAGCCCGGCGGCGACCGCGCCCGCGCGCTCGCGCAGTTCGCTGTAGGTCAGCTCGCCGTCCGGCGCGGTCACCGCCACCCGCCGGGGGTGGCGGTCGGCCATGCGGGAGAATTGTTCGGGAAGTGATTGTGCCTGCCGTTCCACGGGGTGAGCGGTGTGTGGCATCTGCTTCTCCTGCGGTGGGCGGAATCGTGGGCGCAGCGTGAACGGACACCCTGGGGCGTCGGTACTTCCGTGCGGATTCGGTGAACACCCTGCCGGGAGTGGGCAGGCACTTTCATGTTGGTCTCGGGCCGGTGCTCCGTCAACCACTGATGGCAGTACGCTTCGCGTTCCATTCGGAGAGGGAGTCGGGAACGCATGGTAATCGAAACCGACGATCGTGCCGCCTTTCGGGTGACGCAGCGGGACCTGGTGGACCCGTTCAGTTCCGCCCGTTCGCCGCGAACGGTGCTGGTCGTGCCCAGCATGACGCTCGACAGCGCCGGTCTGGTGAAGATCCCCGGGGTGAACCACTACGAGGAGCGGTTCCTTGTCTTCCTGCAATTGCTGCGGGACCCGGCCGTGCGCGTGGTGTTCGTCACCAGCGAACCGATTGCCGACGCGGTCGTCGATTATTCCCTTAGATTGTTCGGCTGCACCCGCGAGCGGCTGACAATGCTCGACTGCGGCAGCCGCGACCCCATTCCACTCACTGAGAAGGTGCTCCGGCGGCCGGACCTGCTGGCCGCGCTGCGGGCGCTCGACCCGTCGGTGCTGGTCGCGTTCAACGGCTCGCCGCAGGAGCGGGCGCTGGCCGTGCGGCTGGGCGTGCCGCTGTTCGCCGCCGACCCCGACCTGGCGGGCCTGGGCTCCAAGACCGGCTCGCGCAGGCTGTTCGCCGAGGCGGGGGTGCCGGTCGCACCGGGGTTCGACGGGCTGCGCGACACCGGTGACGTGGTGGCCGCGCTGGCCGACCTGCGCGCGGCCGACCCGACCGTCGGCTCGGCGATCGTCAAGCTCAACGACAGCTTCGGCGCAGGTGGCAACGTCGTGTTCAGCTTCGACGGCGCCCCGGGGACCGGCCTGGCCGACTGGGTGCGCCGCGAACTGCCCGGCCGCGCGGTGTTCGCCTCGCCGCCGGACTCGTGGGAGGACTACGCGGCCAAGGTCGACGAGATGGGCGCGGTGGTCGAGCGGTTCGTGACCGCCGACGAGACCACCTCGCCCTCGGCGCAGGTGCTGCTCGTCGACGGCGCGGCCCGGGTGCTCTCCACCCACGACCAGGTGCTCGCCGGGGCGGAGAAGCAGATCTTCGTCGGCTGCACCTTCCCCTCGCGCGCGGAATACCGCACGCAGGTGCAGGACATGGCGCTGCGGGCGGGAACGGCCTTGGCCCGGGCCGGGGTGAGCGGAATCGCCAGCGTCGACTTCGTCTCCGCCCGCACCGGGGACGCGTGGCGGCATTTCGGGTTGGAGGTCAACCTCCGGATGGGTGGTGGTACGGCACCGTTTCTCATGCTGCGCGGATTGGTTCCCGGCGAATACGACCCGAGCACGGCCGAGTTCCGCGCCGAGGACGGGACACCCCGTTCCTACTTCGCCACCGACCGGGTTCTCCGCCCGGAATACCGGGCGCTGCGACCGGCGGACCTGATCGGCGTTCTCGACACCGAGCGGTTCGACCCGGAATCGCGCACCGGGGCGGCCGGTTACATGCTCAGCGCGGTGGAGATCGGCCGCTTCGGCGTCGTGTACGTCGACCGCGACACCGCCCTCGCCACCGCCGGGTACCGCAGGGTGGTCGCGGGCGTCGACGCGCTCGTCTGACGGCGTGGGAGCCGAGGGGTTCGGGCTCCCCTCGGCTCCGCGACCGGACGACACCCACCGGTGTCGGGGCACCCGTGCGTCACCTGGACCGGTGATCGGGGTGGACGGCGGTGTGAACCGCGTTGTGCCCGCCCCGCGGATGTGACCAAGGTGGACGGACGCATGACCGACAGCCATCGGAGGACCGCACGATGTTCCGTTCCACTGCCCGTGGTGCCGTGATGACCGCCCTCGCCGCCGCCGCGCTGGCGGCTCCGGCGATGACCGCCACCGCGACGACCGACCCCGGCCAGCACCAGATCGTCCCGGTGCACAGCGGGAAGTGCCTCGACGTGCTGGGCGCGAACCCGGGTGACGACACCAACATCGTCCAGTCGACCTGCGACGGCCGCGTCAGCCAGCGCTTCTCCGCCAAGTCCGCGGGCAACGACACCTGGCTGATCTTGTCCGAGGCGACCCTGAAGTGCTTCCAGGCGACGCCCGCGGGCCAGGAGGGCGGGGACGTCGTGCAGCGCACCTGCGACGGCAGCCCCGTCCAGCGGTGGCGGGTGGAGGGCGAGGCCGCGCACGGGTACCAGGTCGTGTCCGGCCTCACCGGCCTGTGCCTTGAGGTGGCGTACGCCTCCCCGGAGGACGGGGCCGAGGTGCGCCAGTACCCCTGCCACGGCCAGGCCAACCAGCGCTTCTCCTTCGACGGCGTCCCCGCGTGACGTGAGGTCCGTCCGGGGGTGACCGGTTCCCGGCCACCCCCGGACGCGGTGGTGCCCGGTCGGCGCACGGCCGACCGGGCACCACCACCCGGCGAGGGCTCTGCTCAGCCCGCCAGCTCCAGGATGACCTGGGTGAGGCGCTCCGGCGCCTCCAGCGGCAGCATGTGCCCGCAGCGCGGCACGCTCTCGAACCGCGCGTTGGGCAGCGCGTCGGCGACGGCGGCACCCAGCTCCGGCTTGATCACGGTGTCGGCGTCGCCCGCCAGGACCACGGTCGGGACGGTGACCGAGGCGAGGGCGGCGCGGAAGTCCATGCCCCGACCGGCGGCGAAGAACGCGGCGCGGGTCTTGCGGTCGATCGCGGCGAACATCGCGCGGTTGGTCTCGCTCACCGACGGCAGCGGCTCCGGGCCCAGGGTCGAGCCGAGCATCTTGCGACCCAGCGGCGCGCGGCGCAGCGCCCAACTGAACACCGGGTTGCCCATCAGGCTGATCTCGCTGTTCGGGGCGTCCTGGTCGTGCGCGGCGGTGGCGAACAGGGCCAGCGCCTTCACCCTGACCCCGGCCTCGGCGGCCCGGTTGGTCACGTACCACTGGGCGGCGAACCCGCCACCGGAGTGGCCCGCCAGCACGGCGTCGCGGACGTCGACCGCGGCGAGCACGTCCGCCAGGTCCAGGCCCAGGCGCTCGACGGTGATCGGTGCGGAGCCCAGCGTCGAGGCGCCGTGGCCGCGGTGGTCGTAGGAGACCACGGTGTGGCCCGCGCTCAGCAGGCGGCGCCGCACGCCCGCCCACGCCTCGCGGCCCGCGGCCCAGCCGTGGCTGAGCACGACCGTGCCCAGGGAGGGACCCGCCGGGGTGGCGACGGTGACGGCGATCTCGGCGCCGTCGGAGGTGCGGACCGTGGAGTCGAGCGAACCCGGGGTGGCCGCCTTGTCGCTGAGCAGGGCGTTGAGCCGGGTGAACGCGCCCTGCGCGCCCTCGGAGTGCTGCTGGCCGACGTCCGACAGCTTCGAGATGACCTTCATGAAGCCCTGTGGGGCGGCGTTGAAGTGCATCGACAGCTTGGTGCGGTTCCCGGCGGCGGGCTCGACGAAGAACTCGCAGGAACCCAGGAACGAGCCGGAGACGTAGTCCGCGGCGATCCGCCTGCCCGGGTCCACGCTGGTGGTGCGGGCGATGAACTTGAACTTCGGGCCGCCCTGGTCGACGCCCTTGGCGTGCACGGTCACCTCGGTCTCGCCGAGGAGTTCCTGCGGCGGGCGGGCCCCGGCCTTGAAGGTGTTCTTCGGGGTCCACCACCTGCCGCCGCCGTTGAGTTCGCTGACCAGCTCGGCCCAGACCTTGTCCGGTGTGGACTCGATGTAGTGGGTGTCGATGATGTCGTACGTGGGCATCGTGTGCCTCCCTTGAGCAGAAGGGTGAGTGCCTCCTTTCGGGGAGGCGGGGAACGGGGTCGGGGACGCGGTGACCGCGCCCCCGACACTGGGATCAGCCGAAGAAGCCCTGACCCGGGGTGAGGACGTGGTCCGGGTCGTAGCGCCGCTTGGCCGCGAGCAGGCCGGACCAGGCGGGGCCGAAGTGCCGCTGCCACTGCGCGCGGGTCATGCCCGGGATGGCGCCGACGAGGTACCGCTTGCCGCCGAGGGCCACGGCCCGGTCGTAGAGCCTGCGGTTCTGCTCCAGCATCGCCGCGATCCGGGTCTCGCCCGGCGGCGGGAAGCGCAGCAGGTCGAACAGGTAGACGATCGGCTCGTCGGCCCGGGAGAACAGCGGCTGCCTGACCTTGGCGGTGTTGATCGGCGACAGCACCGAGAAGCCCGCGCCCAGGTCGGCGGGGGTCAGCTCGGGCACGACCGACTCGACGAACCGCTTGACCGTCGAGGCGGGCATGATCAGGCTCAGCCACGGGTGCGGCTGGGCCATGAAGTCGTTCTCCTTGAGGAAGTCCTCCCAGGCGTTGGCCCGGAACACCCAGTCCAGGTACGGCAGGGGGTAGATGTCCGCGGCCGACCGCACGTCGCGCAGGCCGTTGAGCAGCGCGGCCTGGTCGGGGGCGGCGGCGTAGGACACGGCCTCCAGCCGGTACCACCAGCCGGAGTCGTCCGGCTTGCGGGCGAGTTCCCCGGACTGGTGCTCGAAGCGGCCGTCGCGCAGCAGCTTCTCCTGGTCGGCCAGGAAGATGCCCAGGTTGTCGTAGAACAGGGAGAACACGAGCGCCGAGGTCGGCGCCGGGATCATCTTGACCTTGAGCTTGGTGATGATCCCGACCTGCCCGCCGCCCGCGAGCGCGGCGTGGAACAGGTCCGCGCGGGTGGTGGGGGTGGCGGTGAGGACGCGGCCGTCGCCGGTCACGACCTCGATCTCCTGGACGGTGTCGGCTTGCAGGCCGTACTTCGCGGTGCCGCCGCCGATGCCGCCGACGCTGACCGTGCCGCCGATCGACAGGTGCAGGTAGTCGGTCAGCGCGGGCGGGGTCTTGCCCTTGGCGTAGCCCGCGGTGACCAGCTCGCCCCAGGTGACCCCGGGGCCGACCACGGCGTGGTTGCTGCCGATGGTGTGGATGGTCGCCAGCGCCTTGGCGTCGATGGACACGCCGCCGCGGACCTGCGCCTGGCCGTAGCAGGAGTGCGACTCCACGTCGGCGTCGCGCCCGCCCTGCCCGTTCACCGCGACCTTGAGGCCGAGGCGGCGGGCGTACTGCACGACCTTGACGATGTCGGCCACCGAACCGGGCCGCAGCACGGCCTTGGGCAGGTCGTGCACCAGGCCGCCGAAGTCCTTGCCGAACGCGGCGAGCGCGCCGGGGCTGTACTCCAGCGTCCCCTCCAGGCGCGGGGCCGCCACCAGGCCCGGGGTCCGGGTCGCCGCGTCCGCGGTGACCCAGGAACCCGTGACCGTGCTGAACCCCGCCACCGCCGCCCCGACACCGAGGCCCTTGAGCAACCCGCGACGGCTCAACGCCGGTCTGCCCGCGTCGATCGTGTCTGCGTCGATCCTGCCCATGTCCCCTGTTCCCCTTACGCCTGAGCCGTGATGGGGCTCTGCTCGCCGATGAGCGTGGTGACCTGGTAGGACTCCAGGTCGAACTTCTTGGTCTCCTTGCGGAACCGCCAGGTGTAGGTCGGCCAGATCGAGGGGTTGCGGCCGTGCGCGTCCTGGTACCACGAGGCGCAGCCGCCCGCGGTCCAGACCGTGCCCTCCTGGAGCTTGCCCAGCTTCTCGGTGAAGGCCGCCTGCGCCTGCGCGTGCACCTCGACCGAGGCCAGGCCGCGGGCGTCGATGACCTTCAGCGCGTCGAGCACGTAGTTCAACTGCGCCTCGATCATGACCGTCTGCGACGAGTGCCCCAGCGTGGTGCCCGGGCCGAGCAGCATGAACAGGTTCGGGAACCCGCTGACGGTGGTGCCCCGGTACCCGGTCATCCCGTTCTCGGCCCACTCCTTGCCCAGGGTCAGGCCGTCCTTGCCGGTGATCCGGGCGGCGAACGGGCGCTCGGTGGCGGCGAAGCCGGTGGCCAGGATGATCGCGTCGACCTCGCGGGTGGTGCCGTCCGCGGTGGTGATCGAGTTCGGGCCCACCTGGGTGATGCCGTCGGTGATGAGCTGGGCGTTGTCGGCCTGGATCGCCGGGTAGTAGTAGTTGGAGAACAGCATCCGCTTGCAGCCGACGGTGTAGTCCGGGGTGAGCTTGGCGCGCAGCTCCGGGTCGGCCACCGACTTCGCCAGGTGCTTGGCGGTCATGCCGCCCAGGGTCTTCTCGGCGATCGGCGGGCGGGTCATCATGAACGCCAGGACCTCGCGGCCCCACTGGTTGAACCCGCGGCGGAAGCTCTGGTAGCCGGGGACCTTGCGGAACATCCAGCCCTTGAGCTTCGAGGTGGGCTTGTCGTTCTTCGGGCCGATCCAGGCGGGGGTGCGCTGGTGGACGTGCAGCTCGCCGACCTTCGGCTGGATCTTCGGCACGAACTGCAACGCCGAGGCGCCGGTGCCGATGACGGCGACCTTCTTGCCGTCGAGGTCGTAGTCGTGGTCCCACCGAGAGGAGTGGAACATCGTGCCCTGGAAGTCGGTCAGACCGGCGATGTCCGGCACCACCGGGTCGGACAGGTAACCGGTGCCGGTCACCAGGACCTGCGAGGTGTAGTCCCCGGCGGTCGTGGCGATCCGCCAGACCTTGGCCTCGTCGTCCCAGTCGGCGGAGACGACCTCGTGCCGGAACCGGATGTGCGGGCGCAGCCGGAAGCGGTCGGTCAGGTCCTTGAGGTAGGTGAACAGCTCGTCGCGGGTGCCGAAGGTCTTCGACCAGTTCGGGTTCTGGGCGAAGGAGAACGAGTACAGCAGCGCCATGACGTCGCACTCGGCGCCGGGGTAGCTGTTGTCGCGCCAGGTCCCGCCGACCTCGTCGGCGCGGTCGAAGAGCAGGAAGTCGTCCACGCCGGACTGCTGGAGCCGGATCGCCATGCCCAGCCCGGAGAAACCGGTGCCGATGATCGCGACCTTCACGTGGTGGGTGCGCTTTCCGTTGCCGCCGCTGGAGGTCGGGCCGGCCGGAGAGTCGATCGTGGAGTCGGTGATAGTCACGGCAGACCAGTCCTCAGGCGTTGCGGTGCAGGACGATGCGGAAGTTGTTGAAGACCTTGTCCTCAAGGGTGTACGCGAAGATGTCCAGGTAGCGCTCGAAGCGCTGCACGACCTCTTCACCGACCATCCCGACGGCCTCGGGGCGGCGCTCGGCCAGGTTCTCCAGCCACGCCCGGCAGGCGCGGGAGAAGGTCTCGCGCTCGTTGCGCAGCTCGATGATCTCGAACTTGCCCTCGAACGACTGCACCAGCTCGTTGGTGTGCGGGATGTAGCAGCCCTCGAACTCCTCGCGCTGCAGGAACTTCAGGTCGTCGATGAGCTGGCGGGTGATCCGCGGCGACTCGATGGTCATCATGTGCAGGACCAGGCGACCGCCCGGCTTGATCAGCGAGTGGCACTGGTTGAAGAAGGCGCGGAAGCGGTTCACGCGCTCCTTCGGGGTGAGGCTGGAGAGGACGAAGTGCTCCAGGGCGTTGACGCAGAACGCGGCGTCGTAGGGCTCGTCGGTGCGGTGGTCCTCCCAGCTCTCCACCTTGATCTCGACCTTGTCGTTGCCGAGGGAGTCGACGTACTCCTTCTGGCTGCGGCTCAGGGTGACGCCGACGGCCTTCTGCACGCCGTGCTTGTCCACCGCCTGGGTGAGCATGGTGCCCCAACCCGAGCCGATGTCGAGGACCTTCTTGGCGCCCACGGCACCGGCGGCCTCGATGAAGGCGTCGAGCTTGCGGTACTGGGCCTCGTCGTGGGCCTCGCGCAGGTCCTCGCCCTCGTACCAGTAGCCGCCGGAGTACATCATCGCCGGGCCCAGGATCAGGCGGTAGAAGTCGTTGCTGACCTCGTAGTGGTGGCGGATCGCGTCGACCTCGGGGTTGATCTGCCGGGTTTCGAGGGTGGTCATGGTGGCCTTCTTCCTTGTCGTGGCTCCGGGGCGCGGCTGGCGGCCTCCTCAAACTGGGGATGAGGTAATCGCGGTGGGCGCAACAGCCGCGCAAGTCCGGAAACCGCCCCCCGTTGCGCTCCTCCCAGTGGTGAGACGCGCGAACACGTCTTGCGTCGGACTTGCAGCCGGTGTCGTAGAACAAGCCTCGACGAGGTTTCAAGCGGTCTTGCGGAACCCACGGTGAGGAGAGGCATGTGAACGACTCAGTTGCGTGGCGACACATCACGCCGAAGGTTGAGGCGATCAACCATCGGATCAGGGAGCTGGAGTGGGAGCCCGCCCGCCGCAACAACTTCGTGGCGTACACCCCGGAGGTGGGCACCCCGTACGTCCACCTCGACGGCGAGCGGTTCCTGATGATGTCCGGCTACGGCTACGTCGGCCTCAACGGCGACCCCCGGGTGCTGGAGGCGGCCAAGGCCGCGGTCGACACCTACGGCACCGGCACCCCCGGCGTCCGCGCGCTGGCGGGCACCGTCCCGCTGCACGAGGAGCTGGAGGGCGAGATCGCGAAGTTCTTCGGCCGCGAGGGTGCCCTGGTGTTCAGCTCCGGCTACGCCGCCAACGTCGGCACCATCGGCGCCCTGGTCGGCGCCGGGGACACCATCTTCCTGGACAAGCTCGACCACGCCAGCATCGTCGACGGCGCGCAGCTCAGCGGGGCGAAGCTGACCCGCTTCCGGCACAACGACCCCAAGCACCTCGACAGCCGCCTGGCCGCCGCCGACAAGTCCGGCACGCTGCTGGTCATCGTCGACAGCGTCTACTCCATGGACGGCGACATCGCCCCGCTGCCGGAGCTGCGCGAGGTCTGCGACCGCCACGGCGCGCTGCTCATGGTCGACGAGGCGCACGCCCTCGGCACCATCGGCGCCACCGGCCGCGGCATCGAGGAACACTTCAACTACGAGGTCAAGGCCGACATCAAGGTCGGCACGCTGTCCAAGGCGGTCCCGTCCAACGGTGGCTACCTGTGCGGCTCGGAGGCGTTCCTCCAGTACCTCAAGCGGCTGGCCCGGCCGTTCCTGTTCTCCGCCGCCCTCAACCCGGCGGCGGTCGGCGCGGCCCTGGAGACCATCCGCATCCTGGACCGGGAGCCGTGGCGGGTCACCCACGCGCAGACCGAGTCGGCGCGGTTCCGCTCGATCGTGCAGGAGGCGGGCTTCGACACCGGCCTGTCGCAGACCGCCGTGGTGCCGCTGATCGTCGGCTCCGACGAGAACGCCTGGGACTTCGCCACCGCCTCCCGCAAGGCGGGCGTCATCGGCCTGCCGGTGATGACCCCGGCGGTGGAGAAGGGCCGGGCCCGGCTGCGCATCGCCATCACCGCGGCGCACTCGAAGGACGACGTGGACGCGGGCGCCGAGGCGTTCATCACCGCGGCCCGCCAGCTCCGGCTGATCGGCGGCTGAGGCCACCATGGGCACGACCGAGATCGCGGTCACCGGCCTGGGTGTGGTCACCCCGGCGGGCTCGACCGTGGACGACTTCTGGACCAACGTCGTGGCGGGCAAGTCCATGGCCGCCGACCTGGTCACCGACGAGGACATGAGCAAGATCGGCACCCGCTTCGGCTGCGCGGTGCGCGGGTTCGACGAGGTCGGCATCCTCACCAAGAAGGAAGCCCGCCGGATGGACCCGTTCGCCCGGTTCGGCGTCACCGCCGCCCTGGCCGCCTACCGCGACGCCGGTTCCCCGCAGCCCGACCCGGCCCGCACCGCGATCGTGGTCGGCAACGCCGTCGGCGGTCGCCAGACCACCGACGCCGAGGTCGGCAACTACTTCCTGCACGGCCCGGCGAAGGTCAACCCGCTGCTGCCGCTGGTGTCGATGCCGAACGCGGCGGCGGCCCTGCTGGCCATGCGCCTGGGCTGGCACGGCCCGGCGCTGACCATCGCCACCACCTGCGCCAGCGGCGTCGACGCGATCGGCCACGCCATGCTCATGCTGCGCGACCGCCGCGTGGACGTGGTCATCGCCGGTGGCGCCGAGTCGACGCTGAGCCCGGTCACCCTGGCCGCGTTCAACAACCTCAACGCCGTCTCCTCCCGCAACGACGCCCCCGAGCTGGCCTCGCGCCCGTTCGACGTCGACCGCGACGGCTTCGTCATGGGCGAGGGCGCGGGCTTCGTGGTGCTGGAGCGCCTGGAGGACGCCAAGGCCCGCCAGGCCCACGTGTACGGCCTGGTCTCCGGCTACGGCTCCAGCGCCGACGCATACCACCTGGCCATGCCCCTGCCGGACGGCTCCGCCGCCATGGCCGCCATGCACGGCGCGATCACCGACGCGGGCCTGTCGGTCTCCGACATCGTCCACGTCAACGCGCACGGCACCTCGACCCCGCTCAACGACCGCGCCGAGGCCCAGGCCCTGGCCAAGGTCTTCGGCCCGGCGGGCCCCCCGGTCACCTCCATCAAGGGCGTCATCGGCCACCTCATCGGTGCGGCGGGCGCGGTCGAGGCCATCGCCACCCTGCTGACCCTGCGCGACGGCCTCATCCCGCCCACGGCCAACCACGAAACGACCGAACCCGGCCTGGAGATCGACGTGGTGCACAAGGCACCCCGGCAGATCACCCCCGGCCCCGCCCTGTCGAACTCGTTCGGGTTCGGCGGCCACAACGCCTGCCTGGTGGTGAGCCCCGCATGAGCCTGGAATCCAGCTTCGAGCACGAGGTCTCGGCTGCTGAACTGACCGAGTTCCGCTCGGTGGTCCGGTCGCCGTTGGGCTCCAGTGCCGAGGGTGCGTCGCCGCTGCACGCGTTCGTGCTGGCGCACCGGGGTTTCGACCTGACCTTCGACAAGCTGGCGGTCACCGGGGACGTCTCCCGGGTCCACGTTAGCCAGGAGATCACCGTGCACCGGCCACTGGTCGCCGGGGAACGGGTCACGGTCACGACCGGGGCCCTGGGCGGCAAGCCCGAGGGGGCCGGGGTCCGGATCGCGTTGCGGGGCGTCATCGAGGCCGAGGACGGCACGGTGGTCGCCTCCCTGGTGACCGGCGCGATGCTCTCCGGCGCAACCGGCCCGGAGGCGTTCGGCGAACTGCCCCGCTACCCGATGCACCGGGGGACAGGGGAAGCCGTCACGGTCACCCTGACCATCCCGGAGGGCATGGTCCCGCGCTACGCGGTCGTCGCCCACGACGAGAACCCCATCCACCTGGACCCGGAAGCCGCTGCGGCGGCCGGGTTCCCGGGGGTGATCGCGCACGGGATGAGCGTGCTGGCGGTGGTGACGGAGGAACTGGTCGACCGCTTCGCCGGTGGGGACGCGTCGGCGCTGAAGGGGATCGGGACGCGGTTCTCGAACCCGGTCCGGCCGGGGGTGCCGCTGGAGGTGACGTTCCAGCCCGGGGAGAACGGGGTGGTGGCGTTCACCGTGCGCACGCCGGAGGGCATCGCGCTCAAGGCCGGGTGGGCGCAACTGGCTGTGTAGCGCGGAACCGACGATGACACCGGACGGCCTGGCGGCTGTTCGGTGTTGTTGTCGTCCCCGGGGTCAGCGGTATTCGGTGGGGGTGCAGCCGGTGAGGGCGCGGAAGTCGCGGTTGAGGTGGGGCTGGTCGGTGTAACCGCAGCGGTGGGCCACCTCGGCGAGCGGCAGGGCGGAGGGGTGGTTCAGGAGGGTGACGGCGCGGTGCAGGCGGGCGATCCGGGCCACCGCCTTCGGGGTGAGGCCGACCTGCTCGCGGAAGCGGGTGCTCAGGTGCTGCCGGGTCCAACCGATTTCGTCGGCGACCGCGGGGGTCAGGGCGACGATGATGCCGCGGTTGGCGCCACCCTGCTCGATCACCAGGGGGCGGTCGCGCAGGCCCATGACGGGGGAGGCCGCCGGGGTCCGGCGGAGTGGCGGGGCGGCCAGATCGATCGTCACGGTGACGGCGCCCAAGGGGGCGATGCGCCAGGGAAACGCTTCCGAGTCCGGGAAGTCGTGGGCGGTGCAGGTGAGGACGTGGTCGGCGAGGCTCGGGTGCGGGGTGGCGAAGACGCGCTCGGCCGGAGCCCGCTCGACGTCCCAGCCCGCGTCCACCAGCGACCAGCCCGCGTCCACGGCCGCACCTACCTTCGTCCAATACGGCGCACCGGGGATTTCGTAGGTTCCCCGCATGAGAGGGAATCGACTGGGGGAGTTCAGGTCCGCCCCGGGGCGGGAGCGGTACTTCGCCGCCTACGACCTGGCGATGGCTCGGTGTCCGCAGCCGGACGAGGTGCACGACGTGGTGACGGCGCACGGCAGCACGAGGGTGTACCGGTTCGGGAGCGGAGGGGCACCGGTGGTGCTGCTGCCCGGGATGATGGGGACGGCGACCTGCCACGCGGAACTGATCCCCTCGGGTACGGGGTGCTCGGCGGTCTCGTCAACCGGGACTGGGTGTGGCGGCGGTTCCTGCGGTGGTCGGCCGGGGCTGACGTCCTGGACCGGGCGGACGTGCGGCTGGTGTTGGCCGGTATCCGGGAGTACCGCGTGCGGGTGCCGTTCCAGGTGCGGCCCGCGGCGGAGCAGATCAGCGCGCTGTCGGTGCCGGTGCTGGCGATGTTCGCCGCCCGCAGCGCTGTGCACGACGGGGTTGCCGCAGCTCGGTTGCTGGCGGAGCTGCTGCCTGGTGCGGACGTTGAAGTGCTGCCGGAGGCTGGGCACTTCGTGTACCTGCGGGCACCGGATCGGGACCGGATCGCGGAGCGGGTGCGGGGGTTCGTGGAGCGGGTGTAGCGCGGTCGGGGGAATGTTTCGATGCCCGGGACGAGCTGTGGTTGCGGTGGCTATCGTGATGGCATCGGCACGGAGCGTGAGGGGGCTGGCGATGTACATAGACGAGGGCGCGGGGGCACCGCTCGACGCCATCGGCAAGTCGATCGACGCCTTCGCGGGCGCCGCCGCCGCAGGCCAGTTCGCCGTCAACCGGACAGGCGGCGACGCGCTGTTGGCGGCGATCAAGAAGATGAAGGACTGGATCAACGAAAAGCAGGGTGACCTGGGTGCCTTGGAGCAACAGCCGATGCTGGGCAGCAGCAACGCGGCACAGGTGATGAAGCCGTTCATGCAGCAGGTGGCCACCGATGAGCGGGGCTTCATCACCCAACTCATGGCTTTTCGCGAGACCTTGCAGCAGGCCGAGGACGCGATCAAGCAGGCGATGGAAAACTACCGTGAGGCCGATGAGACGAGTGCGAGCAAGTTCGCGTGAGAGGGGCGTGGTCTTCCGGTGAGGCGTTCGCTGGCGGTTGTCACTTCCGCTGTTGTACTGCTGGGCGGTGTCGTGGGGTGCTCGCAGGAGACGCCGGGAAATCCTGTCGGGAATGCGAGCGCGACCGGTGCGCCCACCACTGGTGATTCCGGTGAGTCGAGCAGCCCGAGCACGACTTCCTCGGAATCGGGTGGTGGTTCGTTGGCTTCGCTCGACCCGTGCGAGATGCTGACCGATGCGCAGAAGCGCACGTTGGGGGTCACCGGGGAGCCGAAGCCGAACGAAACCACGTCCTCCAAGTACTGCCAGTGGCAGGTGGATGACAACCCGGCTGTTCCAGACGGCTATGCCCTGGGGGTGCTCGTGTTCCCGGAGTCGGGGATCGATCAGGTGAATGCCGTCGGGGAGAAGACGCCGGTGACGGTGGGGTCCCGGCGGGCGATCCAGTCTGTCCGCGCTGGTGGCAGCGTGTGTGCGATCTCGATCGAGGTGACGGCGACCTCGCGGGTGGACGTGCAGGCGTCCGGTGATGATGCGCCTGAGTTGTGCACTGCGGCTCTGGACGCCGCCAAGGTGGTCGAGCCCGAACTGCCGTGAAGCTCGACGCGGTCCCGCGCCGGGAGGGTCACCGGCGCGGGACCGCGGTTCAGCGGGTCACAGGCCGCCGGTCTGGCTGCTCTTGAAGAGGGCGGCCACGCCGACCACGTGCGGGGTGGCCACGGAGGTGCCGCTGATGGTGTTGGTGCCGCCGAGGGACATGTTGGCGACCGATGACGGGCGTGGTTGGCGGTGACCCAGTCCATGCCCGCGATGACGCCGGACCAGGTGCCGCTGCCGCCGCGGAGTCGGACGTTCTCGGCGACACCGTGCGCCGCGCCGCCGATGGTGCCCGCGACGTGGGTGCCGTGGCCGTTGCAGTCGTCGTTGCTGCCGTCGACCGAGTCGTGGGCGTTCTGGCCCCGGCCGGTGAAGTCGGGGTGGGTTGGGTGCCTGCGGTGGCCGATCGTCGACCCCGCGCTTGCGGCCGGACGGCGGTCCGGAACGCGAAATCGCCCGCCCCCGGGACGGGGACGGGCGATCGGCGGCGGGGGGCTCAGCCGACGGCGGCCATGTTCTCCACGACGCCCGCGTTCTCCGCGGCCTGGCGCAGGTACTCCTGGGGGCTCATGCCGCGCACCCGCTTGAACGCGGTGCTCAGCGCGAACGAGCTGCCGTAGCCGACCTTGCGCGCCACCGACCCGATGGTGGCGTCCTGCTCGCGCAGCAGGTCCGCCGCGAGTGCCAGCCGCAGGCTGGTGAGGTAGTTCATCGGTGGTTCGCCGACCAGGGCGGTGAAGCGGCGGGCGAGGGCGGCGCGGGAGACGCCGGAGGCGGTGGCCAGGCCCGCGACCGTCCACGGGCGGGCCGGTTCGTTGTGCAGCATCCGCAGGGCCGCGCCGACCACCGGGTCGTGCTGGGCCCGGTACCACGCCGGGGCGCCCTGGCCGGGTGCGGCGAGCCAGGCGCGCAGCACGCTGACCAGGACCAGGTCGAGGATGCGGTCGAGGACCAGTTCCTGGCCCGGGTCGGTCTTGCCCATCTCGGTTTCCAGCAGTTGCACCAGGGCGCTGTCGCCCGCCTCGATCGGGCGGACCAGGACCTGCGGCAGGGCGCCGAAGAGGCGTTGGCCGATCTCGCGCTGCATCTGGTAGGTGCCGCTGAGCATGACCGTCTCGCCGGTGCTGTTGTCGCCCCAGGTGCGGACGCCGAGGGACTTGGCGTCGCCGATGCCGCGGCCGTCGACCGTGGTGCAGATCTGCCCGGGGGAGATGATCACCTGGACGGGGGTGCCGGGCTTGTCGCTGATCGTGTAGGGGGTGGGGCCGCGCAGGATGGCGATCTCGCCGACGCTCAGCGGGACCGGCTCGCCCCCGTCGGGCATGATCCACGCGCTGCCCCGCACCAGGGTCACCAGCGACAGCGGGGCCCGGTCCTCGATGCGCATCGACCAGGGTTCGCTGAGGATCGAACGGAGCAGGAAGGCACCGCGAGCCCGGGGGCCGTCCAACAGCCCCGTCAGGGTCTCGTCCGCCAGCGTTTGCATCACACCATCCTAGACGGTCAGCCATTGCGCGAACCCCGGGCGCGGTCAGCGTCTCAAGGGGCCGCGAATGGGTCCAGCCACTGCATATCGATCATGTCGGTACCGCTTTCAGAGTGCCCTGCCGGGGGCTCGCTAGGGAAGCCCCCCTATCACCGGGCGTGCCCGCCCACTCCGTTGTGGGCGCCCGGATCGCGGCGAACGGGTGACCGGGGTGCGCCCGTTCAGGGCACGATGCGCATCTGCGCCATCATCGCCACCGACGAGTGGTCGACGAAGTGGCAGTGGAACGGGTAGACGCCGGTGTACTCGCTGTCGAACGTGGCCAGGATGCGGACCGTGCTGCCCGGGGGGACGCGGACGGTGTCCTTCGGGTAGGTCTCCCACTCCGGCACCTTCACCCCGTCGCGGTCGAGCACCTTGAACTGGATGAGGTGCAGGTGCAGCGAGTGCGGGATCTGGAACTGGGTGTCGGTGTTGGTGATCTCCCACAGCTCGGTGCTGCCGCGCTTCACGGTGAAGTCCACCCGTTCGGGGTCGAACTGCTTCCCGTTGATGAGGAAGACACCATTTGCCGCGTCGAAGCTGAGCACGACCTTGCGGGTCACGGTGGGCTTGCGGTCGGCCGGGGCCGGGACGAGGGTGGCGGGCACGTAGCTGGTGTCCGCGTTGAACAGACCGGGACCGTCGGCCACGTCGAAGCGCAGCAGTTGCTTCGCCGTGTCCACCTCGCCGTCGGCGTTCTCGAGCATGATCTGGGTACCGGCCTTGAACGGGGCGAAGTCCACCACGACCTCGGCGCGCTCGGCGGGCCAGAGCACGACCTCGGTGCGGCTGACCGGCCTGGGCAGGAACCCGCCGTCGCTGGCGACCTGGAGGAACGACGCGCCGTTGCCCAGGGTGAAGCGCATCGAGCGCTCGTTGGAGCAGTTGAGCAGGCGCAGCCGGTAGCGGCGGCGCTGCACGGTCAGGTGCGGCTGGGCGACGCCGTTGACCAGGACCGTGGAGCGGTTGGGCTGGCCGAACAGCTCCCAGGTCATCGTGCCGTCGGCGCCCAGGTTCACGTCGCGGAACATCAGCGGGATGTCGTGCTTGCCCGACGGCAGGCGGAACCGCGACACCGCGTCCTCCACGATGTAGAGCCCGGACAGGCCGCGGTAGACCTGCTCGGCCTCCATGTGGTGGGCGTGGTCGTGGTACCAGAGCGTCGCCGCGGGCTGCCGGTTCGGGTACAGGTAGGTCCGCGACGCGCCGGGCTTGATCACGTCGAGCGGGTGGCCGTCGCTGGCCTGCGGGGTGTTGCCGCCGTGCAGGTGCACCGCGGTGTCGGCGGCGAGCCGGTTGTGCACGTTGACCTGCACCAGGCGGTTGCGCCTGGCCACGATCATCGGGCCGGGGAAGGTGCCGTTGTAGGACAGGATGGGCGTGCGCACCCCGGGGACGATCTCCGCGGTCGACTTGTCCACGGTCAGGTCGTAGACGTCGCGGTCCAGCCGCAGCCGCGAGGGGCGCATCGGGGTCGGGACGGGCAGCGGGCGGCTGAACGCCCCCGCCGACCAGGACGGGCCGAAGACGCTCGCGGCGACCTTCTCCAGGGGCAGGGCGACCACGGCGCCGGTCACCGCGCCGAGCTTGATCACGTCTCTACGCTTGAGCATGGGTCAGGGTCCTTGGTCTTCCGGCCCGGTCATCCGGTGCGGGGTGGTCGGCGGACACCTCGGGGACGGAGGTGCGCCACGGGGGGCCGAGGACGGCGGTGACCAGGACGGCGCCCACGAACGTGGTGCGCAGCACCTGCACGGCCGACTCCAGCGAGTCGAGCGCCGTCACCGCGCTGCCCAGGGCGGCCCCGGCGACCGCGGCGGTCACCAGGGCCGCGGACAGCGCGGCGAGGGCGGCGAAGACCAGCCTCGGGGTCATCCCGAGAGCGGGCCGCCGCCCGGTGAACAGCCGCCGGGTGAGCGCGGCGGCGCAGGCGATCCCGGCGGCGGCGGGCAGGACCGCCAGCGCCACCAGGCCCACCTGGTTGGCCAGCGCGTCGCCGACCACGTCCGGCGGGGGGACGTACTGGCCCGGCACCGGGCCGTGGTGCGACACCGAACCGGCGAGCGCGTGCGCCTTCGCCGACCCGGAGACCAGGGGCCGCGCGTGCCCGCGCAGCTCCCACGCCGCCAGCGCGGCCACCAGGCCCGCGCCGAGCAGCACGGGCGTTTCCCGGACCCGCCCCAGGGCGTTCCCCCCGCCGCTCACGCCGTCACCCCCACCGGGACGCCGGGCACGCCGGTGGGGCGCAGCCGCACGGTGAGCAGGTCGCGCACCCGCGACGGGATGGCCGGGGCGAACCGGCGCAGGTAGCTGTCCAGGTGCGCCTCGTCGTCGACGACGAACAGCAGGTCGAACACGAGCATCTGCCGGATGGCCAGCAGCGGGACCGGTGACACCAGTGGCCGGAAGTCGTCGTTCCACAGCCCCGGTTCGGCGCACACCGGGTGGAACTGGCCGATCATCAGGCCCTCGGCGACGAACTCGTCCTTGGCCGCCCGCTGCACCGCGTCCAGCTCGGTGGAGTCGGTGTGGTCCAGGTGCGGCAGCGCCACCAGGATCGTCAGCAGCTCGCGGTCGGCGTCGGACAGGTCGGCGGCGAAGCGCTCGTACCAGGACCGCAGCGCGGCCACGGTCGCGCCCAGGTCGCCGGTGCGCGTCACGGCCAGGTGGTAGAGCCCCTTGCGCAGCGACGACTGGGTGTACGGGCACACCGGGCCGGTGCGGCCCAGGTCGGGGTGCGGGGAGACGAGGAACTCCTCGCTCCAGTCCAGGACCGTGCGCAGCACGGCCGCGTGCTCGGCGGGCACCCGCCCGCGGGCGACCTCCTCGGCGGAGAAGAGGAGGACGTGCCGGTCGCCGTTCACGCCCCGGACCTCCGCGCCGGGCGCCACATCGGGCGCAGCACCGGGCCGTCGGGCAGCCGGATCTCCGTGCCCAGCGGCGCGAACCCGTTGCGCAGGCTCACCGCGTACCCGCCGGGGGAGCTGGCCTCGACGTAGGTGGGCACGCCCTCGGCGTCGGCGCGGGCGACCAGCAGGCTCAGCATCCCGGTCATCCACCCGCCCTGCTGCTCGCCGGGGCGCACCGCGCCGAAGGAGGCGTAGTACTGCGGTTCCTCCGACGGGTGGTGCGCGGCCTGCATCGCCAGGATGGTGAACAGCGCCGCGGTGCCGGAACCGACGGCCTCGGCGAGCCTGCGCTGCACGTCCTCGTCGCGCTCCTGCGCCTCCTCCCACCCGGCGGGGGACAGGTACAGCAGCGCCGCGGCGAAGTCCCCACCGACCAGGACCCCGCCGTGCGCCAGCGACAGGTCGACGAAGACCCGGAAGAACGCGGGCAGCGCCGCCGCCCGTTCGACCGGGTCGGGCAGAATCCACGCGGTCAGCGGGTCGTCCTGGAACGCCTCGGCCAGCAGTCCGCACAACCGGTCGGTGTCCTCCGGCCCGCCGGGCCGGATCGTCCGCGCCGCGGTCGCGGGCTCGGTGTAGGTCATGGGGGGATCTCCCTCCGCCTCGTCTGGGGTGCGCGCGGTCATGGGGCCGCGAGCGCGCGGACCCGGTCGTGCAACCGGTCGAGGTGGTCCTCGGCCTCGGGTTTGATCAGCACGCTGCGCGCGATCCGGGCGGGTTCGCCGGGGCGCGC
This sequence comes from Actinokineospora spheciospongiae, assembly GCF_003182415.1. Lineage (NCBI taxonomy): Bacteria > Bacillati > Actinomycetota > Actinomycetes > Pseudonocardiales > Pseudonocardiaceae > Actinokineospora > Actinokineospora spheciospongiae. The sequence continues at coordinate 126,169 of NZ_QHCP01000008.1, forward strand.
GGCGATGTCGGGGTGGCGGGCGCGCAGGTCGGCGCCGTCGATCCGGAGCACGCTGAGGTACACCGGGTCGTCGGCGGCCATGCCGTCGCGCAGCAGCCGGTCGGCCGCCGCGTCCACGGTGGTCGCGTCGGCGGGGGTGGGTTCCGGGAAGAAGGTGACGATGTCCAGCTCGGGCCGCTGGTACAGGCGCAGCTCGGTGCTCGCCTCGATCCGGTCGGCCCAGCCGGTGGCCGCGCGCCTGCATGCGGCCAGGATCTCGCCGAAACCACCGCGGTCCAACGGGAGCAGCCGCGTGGTTAGCCACAGCGCCGCCGCGGCGGCACCGGCCCGGGAGCACTCCAGGCTGATCTCGCCCAGGTGCAGGTCGCTGTCGGTGAAGTAGGTGTAGGGCGAGTCGTGCGCGAAGTGCCTGCCGATGCCGGGGTCGGCGAAGAGCACCGCGCCGCAGCCGTAGGGTTGCAGGCCGTGCTTGTGCGGGTCGACCACCACCGAGTCCACCCCGGCGATCGCCCGGAACGGGCGGCCGTCAATCTCACCGGAGTCCTTCAACAGCGCGTAGAAACCGCCGTACGCGGCGTCCACGTGCACCCGCACGCCGTACTCCCTGGCGATGGGCAGGACCTCGTGCACCGGGTCGACCGCGCCCAGACCGGTGGTCCCGGTCGTGAGCACGATCGTCCCGATCCGCCCGCCCGCCATCGCCTCCCGCGCCGCCTCGACGTCCAGGCGGCCGAGGTCGTCCACCGGCAGCCGGTGGCCCTCGACGCCCAGCACGTGGCACATCCGCTGGTGGGTGTAGTGGCACTCGCCGCTGTAGGCGATCCCCTTGCCCGGGTGCGCCTGGCGGGCGACGTAGAGCGCCTCCAGGTTGGCGATGGTGCCGCTGGTGGTCAGGTGCCCGACGTGCCGGGGCAGCCCGAACATCGCCGCGAGGTCGGCCACGACCTCCTTCTCCATCGCGGTGGTGGCCGGACCGCCCTCGGCGGCGTGGTTGTTGGGGTTGTGCAGCATCGCGGTCACGTAGCCCACGACCGCCGCCGGGTGCGGCGGCTTGACCATCTGACCCGCGTAGCGCGGGTGGAAGAACGGGTAGTTGTCGGTCATCCGGGCCGCGAACACCTCGAACGCCTCGGCGAAGGCGGACTCGTCGACCCGGTTCGCGGGGTGCGCGGTGAACGGGCCGAACCGCTCGCCCCACGCGGCCACCACCTCGACCGCCCGCGGCAGCCAGTGGCGCAGGTCCACGCCGCTGCCGAGGGCGGGCCGCAGGTCGGTCGCGGTCACCGCGGGCCGGTGCCGGTGCTCCGGGCACCCACCACCGGGGTCGCCACGCCGGTGGTCGCGGTGTACGCGGTGAGGTCGACCTTCTTCGTCTGCTTGAGGAAGCGCCACGAGTAGGTCGGGAACACCGACGGGTTGGTCTCGTGCTCGCCGATGTACCAGCTCTGGCAGCCGCCCGGCGCCCACACGGTGCCGTCGAAGCGCTCCTGGAGCCTGGTGTTGTAGGCCGTCTGCGCCTCGGGCTTGACCTCCAGGGTGGACAGGCCGCGCTTGTCCATCGCCTTGAGCGCGTCGAGGGTGTGGTTGATGCCGCCCTCGATGGTCAGGGTGACCGAGGAGTGCGCCAGCACGGTGTTCGGGCCCAGGATCAGGAACAGGTTCGGGAAGCCCGCGACGGTGGAGCCGACGTAGGCGGTCATGCCTTCCTCCGCCCACGTCTGGGCCAGCGAAACCCCGCCGCGACCGCGGATGCGGTGGGCGATGGGGCGGTCGGTGGCGGAGAACCCGGTGGCGGCGACGATCACGTCGACCTCGCGGCGGGTGCCGTCGGCGGTCACCACGGTGTTGCCCTCGACCCGGGTGATGCCGTCGGTGACCAGCTCGACGTTGTCCTTCTCCAGCGTCGGGTACCAGTCGTTGGAGAACAGCATCCGCTTGCAGCCCACGGTGAAGTCCGGGGTGAGCCGGGCGCGCAGGGCCTCGTCCTTGACGTTCTTCCTGAGGTTCTTCTCCGCCATTCCCTGGAGGGTCTTGGTGGCGGCCTTCGGGCGGGCCAACCAGAACGCGACGATCTCGCGACCCCACTTGTTGAAACCCCGGCGGAACTTCTGGTAGCCGGGCACACCGCGGCGCAGCGCCAACTGGAGCTTGCCGATCACCTTGTCGTTCTTCGGCAGCACCCAGCCGGGCGTGCGCTGGTGCACGTGGAGCTGCCCCACCTCGGGCTGGATCGCCGGGACGATCTGGATGGCCGAGGACCCGGTGCCGATCACCGCGACCCGCTTGCCCCTGAGGTCGACGTCGTGGTTCCAGTTCGAGGAGTGGAACAGCTCGCCGGTGAACGAGTCGAGGCCGTCGATGTCGGGCAGCTTCGCGTCGCTGAGGTAGCCCGCGCCCGCCACCAGGACCTGCGCGGTGAAGGCGCGGCCCCCGGCTTGGACGTGCCAGCGGCCCTCGCGCTCGTCCCACTCCGCGCCGGTGACCTCGTGGTCGAACAGGATGTGCTCGCGCACCCCGTACTTCGCGGTGCAGTCCTTGAGGTAGGCCAGCAGCTCGTCGCGGGTGGCGAAGGTCGTCTTCCACTCGGTGTTCGGCGCGAAGGAGAACGAGTAGAGCAGCGACATGATGTCCCCGGCGCAACCGGGGTAGGAGTTGTCCCGCCAGGTGCCGCCGACCTCGCCCGCGCGCTCGAAGACGACGAAGTCGTCGATCCCCTGCTGCTTGAGGCGGATCGCCGTGCCCAGGCCGGAGAAGCCGGTGCCGATGACCGCGACCCGGAAGTGCGGGGTCGGCGCGCCCTGGCTGTCCGCGGGCGGTTCGACGCGCCCGGGATTGATGGTGCTCGTCATGAGAGATCTCCACTCATCCTCGGCTCCACGGCGAAGCCGCCCATGAGCGAGAGCCAACCCCGGCGAACGCAACAGCCCCGCAACACGGGCCGGGTTGCGCGGCTGTTGCGCCGCCCTGGGTTGTATTCGTCCCAAGCACCGACAGCCGCAACGGAAGTCGGTCGGTCGGAACCAAACCCGAGGAGCGAAGTCATGAGCGCAGAACTGCCCACCGTCGAGGAGCTCGCCACCCAGTTGCAGGCCGTGTCCGGCGCGGACGAGGTGGACGTGGACGCCGCCCTGCTCCAGCTCTCCGACGTCGACTCGCTGGACCTGATGGAGTGGCTCTACGGGTTCCAGAACCAGTACCCGCACATCCCCGCCGACGAGTCGCTGTTCAAGGACATCGACGACAGCACCACGCTGCGCACCGTGCACCAGCGCCTGCTGGACCTCGTCCCGGCCGCGGGCTGAGCGCACGGCCATGAGTGGATTCGAGATCGCCGGCTGGGGCATCAGCGTCCCGGACCAGGTGCTCACCAGCACCGAGCTGGGCGACCGGCTCGGTGTCGGTGAGGACTGGATCGTCAGCCGCTGCGGGATCAACGAGCGGCGGATCGTCGAGGACGGCCAGACCACGGCCTCCCTGGCCATCGAGGCCGGTCGGCGGGCGCTGGACAAGGCCGGTCTGACCGGCGCCGACATCGCCCACCTGATCGTCGCCACCGCCACGCCGGAGCAGCTGTCCCCGGCGACCTCGGCCTTCGTCCACACCGCGCTGGGGATCGCCGGGAGCGCCCACGACGTCAACTCCGAGTGCTCGGGCTTCGTGTACTCCCTGGTCACCGCGGCCGGGCTGATGATGATGGACCCCAGGCCCATCCTGATCGTCGGGTCGGACACCCACTCGCTCACGGTGAACCCGGAGGACCGGGACCTGAGCATCCTGGTGGGCGACGGCGCGGGGGCGGTGGTGCTCACCCCGAGCCCGGACACCTGGATTCGGGCCTGGAACCTGGGCGCGGACGGCTCCAAGCACGACAGCCTCAAGGTGGTGGCGGGCGGCAGCCGGATGCCCACCACGGCGGAGACGGTCGCGCAGGGCCTGCACTACGCGAAGATCAACGGCAACGAGATCTACCTGAACGCCGTGCGGTTCACCGTGCGGACGGTCAAGCAGACCCTGGAGCAGGCGAAGGTGACCGTCGACGACGTCGACCACATCATCCCGCACCAGGCCAACATCCGGATCATCAACTCGATCCTCAGCCACACCGGGCTCGACCCGGCGAAGCTGGTCACCAACCTGGACCGCTACGGCAACACCGCGTCCGCGTCGATCCCGATCGCGCTGGCCGAGGCGCTGGACGGCGGGCGCATCAACAACGGTGACCTGGTTCTGCTGGCCGGTTTCGGCGCGGGCATGACGTGGGGATCGGTACTGCTGGAATGGGGAGGGGTGTCCACATGAGCGGCGCTGGGAACGGTGGGAAGGTTGGAACGCGGCCGGAGCAGCCGGTCGTGCTGGTCACCGGCGGGTCCGGCGGCCTCGGGCAGGCGCTGAGCGTCGAGCTGGACGCGCTGGGCTGCCGGGTGGTCGTGCACTACGCCAGCTCCCGGGAGAAGGCGCAGGCCGTCGCGGACAAGCTGGAGAACGACTCGCTGGTGGTCGGCGGCGACGTCGCCGACTGGGAGCAGGTCCAGGCGATGTTCGCCGAGGTCGAGCAGAAGTTCGGCGGCGTGGACGTCCTGGTCAACAACGGCGCGATCCGCTCGGACGCGCTGATGGCGATGCAGGACCCGGCCGACTGGCGGAGGGTCATCGAGACCAACCTCATCGGCAGCTTCCACACCTCGCGGGCGGCGATCGGCCACATGCTCCGCAAGCGCTGGGGCCGCATCGTCAACGTCGTGTCCCCGTCGGGCATCATCGCCACCTCGGGGCAGACCGCCTACGGCGCGTCGAAGACCGGCCTGATCGGCCTGACCCGCACCCTGGCGGCCGAGGTCGGCCGCCGCGGCGTCACGGTGAACGCCCTGTCCCCCGGCTTCATGATCACCGAGATGACCAAGACGCTGTCCGACGGGGTGCAGGACGCGATCAAGGGCAAGTCCCCGATCCCGCGCTTCGGCACCACCGAGGAGGTCGCATCGGCGATCCGGCTGTTCCTGGACGCGGACTACATGACCGGGCAGGTCATCAGCATCGACGGCGGCATCAGCGTCACCTGAGCCGCCAGCACGTCCCCGACCGGGGTGGTCCGCCGACGCGGACCACCCCGGTTCCGTTTGTGCGGCCAGCCGGTCGCGCGTTGTTCGGCAATTCGTTACGCCATTGCTGTGAATTAGGCCGATCGGCGTACCCGCTGCGACGGTGGATATCTGTTGGGGTGCAATTGCGGTGCTTTTGTCTCACCGCGCCCGCATCGCGGATGTGCGGCCTGACCTGTGGTTTGTTCTCGACCGGCAAAGCCTGGCGCGACAATGGGGTGGACCGGCACGTCCTGTTTGACTGTTTCGAGTGGAGACAGCTAGGATTCGTACCCAATACCGACGCGCATTCACCCGGTGGACCGGGGACAGCCACCGCGGGAAACGCACGCGGTATTGTCCGGATCAGGGGTGGCGGGAGAGGTGGGGCGATGCGGTCGACTACGCGACCCGCCCGCCCCGACGCGCTCGGGCCCCCGGTCGACCGCCGTCCGCCAGCACCCCTGGCCCGACTCCGCGACCACCGGGAACACCGGTCCGCGCGCGCGAGGAGACCCGCATGTCCGTGACCCGCCGTCCCCCCGTACCCCCACCCGCCGACCCCGCCACCCACCGCGCCCACGAACTCGCCGCCTCGCTGCGCAGGCTGGTCGCCCAGCCGTGGCCGCGCGAGGACAGCTCCACCGGCCCCGGCCTGCTCACCGCCCTGGTCGTCGAGTTCGGCGCGGGCGACCCCGGGGTCGCCGTCCGGGTGAACGACATCGCCCTGCGCTTCGGCGGCCAGGACCTGGCCGTGCCGAGGGTCGGGGACAAGCGCGTGCTCAGCGCGCTGTTCCCCAGCGTGTGCGACGCGACCAGGGCGGCGCTGGAGATCGCCAGCATGGTCGTGGTCGCCACCTCGACGGCCCGCGCCCCGGTGGCGCCCGCTGTGTCGATGCCCGCTGTGCCAACGCCCGCTGTGCCGACGTCCGCCGTGCCGATGGCGGCGGTGCGGGTCGTGCTGTGCACCGCCGCCGACTCCGGGGACACCGCCCCCGGGACCGCGGCGCTGCGGCACGCGGGCGCCCTGCTGCCCCGCGCCGCCGCCGGGCAGATCCTCACCACCGCCCCCACCGCGATGGTCGCCGGCCCCACTCTGCCCGCCGGGATCGACCTGCTCGCCCGCGACCTGTGGACCCCGGTCGAGGGCGGCCCGGCCGAGCGGGTGTACGAGCTGCGCGTGGGAACCCAGGCGGTCGACGGGCTCGGGACGTCCAACCTGGACTGGGCCCGCCGCGCCGTGCACGCCGGGGTCACCCCACCCGGGGTCGACGGGGTGATGTCGGCGTGGACCCCGGTGCGCGCCAACACCGCCCGCCTGGTCCTCATCTCCGGCGGCGACGGGGCGTCCCGGATCGCGGTCGCCGCCGAGGCGGCACTGCGCCTGCACGCGGCGGGAGCGCTGGTGCTGCACGGGCGGTGGAGTTCCGGGTCGAGCTGGGGCGCCTTCCGCGAGGCCCTGGGCACCTACGCCGACGGCGTCGAAACCCGCCGCCTCGCCGCCGACCTCGAAGGCTGGGCGGACGAGATCTACCGCGTCCTCCCCGAGGTCGGCGCCCGCGTCGGCGGCCGGACGATGACCCGCACCACGGGCGACCCCGACCGCTCCGGCGTCGTCGAAGCCCTGTGCGCCTGGATCGGAGCCCTCACCAGGAGAACCCCCACGGTCCTCGTCCTGGCCGACGCCCACCGCGCGGACCCGGCGTCGGTGGCGCTGCTGTCGCAGCTCTGGCACGCGCTGCGCGGACAGCCGCTGATGGTCGTGGCGACCACGGAGGGAACCCGGCACCCGGTGACGGACCGGGTGGTGGACGTGGTGACCCACCCGGACCCGGCGGCACTGGTGCGCGTGCAGTTGGCGTGAGCGGTCCGCGCGAGGACGGCGACTCGGGCGGGAGGAGTTCCGGTGTCGGAAGCAGGGTGCGTCGAGTTCGTGGCCGATGGCGTTCGAGCCCTCGTCCCGGGGGTGACCGTCGACGCGCGCGCGTCGGGCGGCCACGGGGGTCACCTGGTGGACGTGGAGGTGCCCGGCGGGCTCGACGCGCAGGTGCTGGTCGCCGACCGGAGCGCGTTCGGCACGGTGCTCTTCGGCAGGTACGTGTTCGACGCGGTGGCGATCGAGCGGCTCCCGGCAGTTGTGGCCAAGCTCGTCACCGGCGATCTGAGCCTGGTGGTCACCGGTCTGTCCAGGAGGACGCTCGAGCTGACCGTCGACGTTGCCGAGGAAGCGCACACGGTGTGGGGCAGCCGTTCGTTCCCGCCGTTGGAGGACTGGGAAGTCGAGGCCCTCGGCGAACAGCGGTAGTCCGATGTCCGGGCCCGCCCGCCGGAGGTGTGGTGCGCCGGTATCGTGCCGTGTCGGCGACGATCTGCGCCGCCTTCCACGTGCAGTCCTTCGTCGACAAGAGGGAGTCGAAGTGATCCAGGCGACCCGGCGCGGATGGTGAGGAGAAGTCGTGGGGGGATCGCAGCATCCCGATGAGGTGTGGTCGTGGGTGGGACCCCGTGTTGTCGTTGCACTTCTGGTCATCTGCGGTCTGGTCTGCGCCGGGTTCCAGGTCCGGGTCTTCGTGGGGTGTGCCCTCGCGGTCATCGCGGTGTGCTGGGTCGGGTTCTGCTTCCGGACCTCCCGGCGGTGGCGGGAACTGGGTGGGCATTCCCGGTGGTACGTTTTCTGCGAGCGGTTCGGTCGCCCCTTCCACTCGGCCTGAGCGGTGAACCGCTGTGCGATGGCGACGAAAGCGTTCTGGGGCAGGGACAACCGCTGGAGGGACCACCCGTGACCGGCCAGTCCTGCTCCGTGACGTCGAAGTGGCGGTGGCTCGTCCTCGTGATCGCCCTGCTGTTCCTCCTGCTCGCCGTCGCCCAGGTGGTGGCGGGGCGGGTGGGGGTGGCGGACGTCGTGCTGGCCGTGCTGTTCGCACTCGTGGCAGCGGGTGCGGGGTGGGCGGCCGTGCGGTCGAGGGTCGAGGCGGGGCCGGAGGGGCTGGTCGAGGTGCCGTTCTTCGGCCGCCGAACCCGGGTCGATTGGGCTGAGGTGGTCGGCATGGAGATCAGTGCGGGCGCTTCCGTCCTGCCGTCCCGGATGCCGGTCATCACCACGGTCCCGCACCGGGAGGACGTGTACCTCTCGGCGCTGTCGTTCTACACCTTCGGCACCGACCACGTGCCCGCGGGCGTTCGGAAGTTGAAGGCCACGGTCGAGGAGCTGGCGGCCGGGGTGGGCAACGGGAGCTGAGTGCCGGGCGCGGGATTCCGGTTGACGGGGCGGTGGGGGGTCTGGACGATCGCGCCGTGAAAGCGGATTCGTCCAGGCGACGGCTGGTCGAGCGGTTGCGGGGGTCGTTCGCGTGGCGGGGTGACCGGACGGACGACCGGAGCCGGGCGGACGTCACCGGGTGGTGGCATGATCCCGGGCTGCTCGCCGAGCTCGGGCCGGGGTTGGCGGACAGCTTCCGCGAGGAAGCCCCGACGGTGGTCATCGGTGTCGAGTCGAGGGGGAGTCTGCTCGGGCCGTTGGTGGCGCTGGACCTGGGTGTGGGGTTCGTCGAGGTCCGCAAGGACCGCTCGCCGCTGGCCGACAGCGATGCCTGGCTGCGGCGGACCACGCCGCCGGACTACCGGGACCGGCACCTGGGCCTGGGCTTCCCCAGGAGGTTGCTGTCGGGTTCGGACCGGGTCCTGCTGGTCGACGACTGGATCGACACCGGCGGGCAGGCCCTGGGGGCGCTCGGCCTGGTCGAGGACTCCGGGGCTTCCTGGGTCGGCGCCTCGGTGATCGTCGACTCCTTGGAGAGCAGTGAGATCCGACGGCGGTTGAACGTCCGGTCGCTGGTGCGGCAGAGGGATTTGCCGTAGCGGCGGGTGGGGATTTGTCCCTGGATGAGGCTTTGCCACCCGTTTCGGGTGGTGGGTTGTCATGATCTTGCGGGTCGTTCGGTATTCAACCGAGGGGCTTGGTGGTGAATCCGGCGCTCGGGTGTTGGTGGTCGAAGGGTTGGTGTGGGGGAAAGGGCTTTCGGATACGCGGGGGTGAGACCCTTGCTGCTGACACCGGGTTACGCGTACCTGCGGACCCCGAGGCTCGCCAGGGTCCAGCTCGCCTCCGTGCGCAGGGCCTCCGCGCACCGGCGGTCGCCGATCTGGTTGCGGTTCTCCAACGCCTGCGCCAACGCGTGCTGGGCCACCGCCATCCACGGCCGCGCCCGGCGGGCCGAGAGCTGTGACAGCGCCGAGGACAGGTGGCGCTCGGCCTCGTCCCACTCGCCGATGACCACCGCCAGCCTGCCCAGGTGGAACGACGAGGTGCCGACGAAGCTGCGGTAGCCGACGCCGCAGGTCAGGTCCGTGTGCGGGGTGAGCAGGGCGCGGACGGCCTCCGCCGTGTTGGGGTCGCCCAGTTCCACCGCGCACAGCGCCAGCACGCCGACCATGTGCGGCCACTCGTCGCCGGTGGGGAGGGCTTCGGCGCCGATGGCGAGGGCGCGGACGGTGAGGTGGGCGGCGCCCCGGTCGCCGCGCAGGATTGCCGCCAGGGCGCGTTCGGCGCTGCCGGGGGTGGTGGTGGCCTCGTCGACCCGGCCGCCGTTGACCAGCCAGCGGGCGATGAGCATCTGGCGCTGGGCCAGGCCGCCGGGGGCGAGTTGGCGGGCGGTGGCCGCCGCGTCGGTGAGCCTGCCCTGGGTGACCGCGAGGGCGACCGCGTGTTCGGCCAGCAGGTCCTCGCCGTCGTCGTCGCTGTCGGCGATGGCCGCGGCCAGGGCGGCCAGGGCGGTGTCGCGCCCGGTGAGGTCGCCGGTGAGGTCGGCGGTGGCGGCGCGGTGGTGCGCGGCGACGACCCTGGCGCCGGTGTCGCCCACGGCCTCGGCGACGGTGAGCGCCTCGGCGGCCAGCGTGGCCCGCCAGGTGAGGTGGTCTGGACCTTCCAGCAGGCGCAGTTCCCCCGTCATCGCGTGCAGTGCCCTGGTGGCCGCCGGGTCGGCGGTGACCCGGGTCAGGTCGCACTGCCGCGCCAGGAGCCTGCCCACCGTGACGTCGTCGACGGTGCCGCCGACGCTGGGGCCCTCGCCCCGGGACAGGGTGCGCAGCAGCAGGTCGATCAGGGCGGCGGCCTCCGGGCGCAGCCGGGGGCGGGTGCGCACCGCGTCGGCCAGGCCCAGGGCGGCCTGCGCGGCGATGGTGAGCCGGTGCCAGTGCAGGGCCTGGATGAAACCGTCGAGGAGGGTCTGGTCGCAGTCGCGGTGGCCCGCGGCCAACTGGGCCAGGCCCAGGCGGGTCAGGGCGTCGGCGTGCAACTCGTTGTCGGCGGCCGGGACGTGGGCGAGGGCCTGCTCGAACAGGCGCACCGCCTCGTTCGGCGAACCCTGGCGGCCTGCCCAGGCCGCGGCGTGCCAGCTCGCCTGGACGGTGCGGGTGTCGCCGTCGGCCTCGGCGCTGGCGGCGCGGTGGTGGGCCAGGGCGCGGCTCTGCAAGCCGAGGTCGCCGGTGCGCCTGCGCTCGATGGCGTCGGCGAAGCGGGCGTGCAGCCACCGGCGCCGGGTCTCGCTGAGCTGCTCGTAGACCGCGCGGCGCACCACGTCGTGCTTGTAGCGGTACTTGGTGACCGGGCGGGAGCCGTAGCCGGTGGCGATCACCTCGGCCACCAGGCCCAGCTCCACCAGCACGTCCAGGGCGTCCATCGCCTCGTCCTGGTCGTGCCCGGCGGCGTCGGCGGCCAGGTCCAGCTCGAAGGCGAAGCCCGCCACGGCCGCGGCGCGCAGGAACCGGCGCGGACCGGGTTCGAGCGCGGCCAGGCACGCCTCGGCGTAGTCGTGCACCCCCGAGGGCAGCCGCCGCCCCGGCTCGGCGGGGCCCTCCTGGTACCAGCGCAGCAGTTCCACGGTCAGGTAGGCGTTGCCCGCGGTGTCGGCGATCAGCCGGTACGGCGGCGGCACGTCGGCGCCCGCCGCGGTGGGGACCAGCTTGCGCGACAGCGCCCGCACGTCCGACTCGTCCAGGCCCGCCAGCGGGACCCGGCGCAGCTTGCCGTACCGGTCGGCCTCCTGGACGAACTCGGCGAACGCCGCGCCGACCCGCGCGTCGGCCCGGCCCGCGGCCCGGCTGCCCGCGGTGGCCAGCAGCAGCACCGAGCCGTTCGTGGCCTCCGCCGCGCCCGCGGCCCGGTTGAGCGCCACCCGGCGCAGCACCGCGAAGGTGCCCTCGTCGGCCAGGTCCAGGTCGTCGACGACCAGGCACAGCGACTCCTGCCCGAGCGCGCCCAGCAGGTCGGCCAGCGCGGTGACCGCCTCGCCGCGGCGCGCGCCGAACCCCGGGTCGGCGGCCAGGGCGGCCAGCGTCTCGCGCGGGCCGGGCGGCAGCACCGGCAGCGAGTCCGGCGGGGTGGCCGCGACGTACTCGGCCAGCGCCTGGGTGATCGGCTGGAACGCGGTGGCGGCCCCGGGCTGGCAGCGGCCGTAGACGACCAGCCCGCCGTCGCGGCCGATCCGCCCGGCGGCCTCGGTGGCCAGCCGGGTCTTGCCGACCCCGGGTTCGCCGGTGACCAGGGCCAGGTGGCAGTCGCCGTCCTCGGCACGCGACCAGGACTCGGCCAGCGCGGCCAGTTCCCCGCGCCTGCCGCTGAACGGCACGGCCGCGCCGGGGGCCGAGCGGGCCCGGTCGCGGCCGACGCGCACGCCGAGCAGTTCCACGTAGGCCGACTGGGTCTCCGGGGACGGGTCGATGCCCAGCTCGTCGGCCAGCACCTGGCGCAGCCGCTGGTAGGCGCGCAGCGCCTCGGCGCGGTCGCCTCCGGTGCTGTGCGCGGTCATCAGGCAGCGGTGCGCGCCCTCGCTCAACGGGGAGCGGCGCACGGCCTCCTCGGCCAGCCGCACCGCTTCCCGGTCGTCGCGCTCGGCCGCGGCGGCGGTGCTGGCCGCCTGCAACGCGGTCTGCAGCAGACCGTCCACGTGGTCGCGGACGCCCTGCACCCACTCGCCCTCGTGGTGCGGCAGGAACGGCTCGCGCAGGTGCTCCAGCGCGGACTGGGCCAGCCTGCGCGCCTCGGTGTGCGCGCCGTCGCCGAGCGCGCGGACCGCCTCGCCGACCGCCCGCTCGGCCAGTTCGACGTCGACCTCGGCGGTGTCGGGGAGCTTGAGCACGTAGCGGCGGCCCTGGGCGACGAGCGGCGGTTCGCCGGTCTCGGTCGGCCCGACGGTGCCCGCCATGAACGCGCGCACCCGGCTCATCAGGCTGCGCAGCGCCGAGGCCCAGGTGTCGGGCAGCCCCTCGGGCCACACGGTGTCGGCGAGCTGGTCGCGCTCGGTGCCGCCCGCCCGCTCCATGATCAGCCGGGCGAAGGCGACCTGCGCCTGGGCGCTGGACATGTGCCGGGGCTGCCCGTCGTCGCCGGTGACCGACACCAGTCCGATGAGCCTGATCAGCATGACCGCACTCCTCGGTGGTCTCGCCACTCCACGATTGTCCGTCGAATTCGCTCCGCGCCGAAATCGGTTCCGGATTCGCGGAGGAACCATACAACCGGGCGGGATTGGCGTGTCAAGTGTTGCCCCTGATGTCGTGTCGACTCTGGAACATCGACTGGGCGAACACCTCGTTAATGGCCCGCCACAATGGCGGAATGGAGTACCGCGTTGCGCCGAACAGTCGAACTGGCGAGACGCGGTCCCGTTTCGCGATCTTCCCTCGCCCTGGGACCGCTGCCTCGAAGGGGTCCGTCGTGGACGGTGTGCACCCGGTGTGAGCACCCATGTTCCAGCGTCTCACCCCGGGGGTGGGGTGCGTGTTGCGGTGCGCTTGCGCGCGGCCCCGTAGAAATGGTCCAACGAGGAGGCACCCGGCGACCACAGGGGTCGGAATGCGCGTCCTCCGGCATTGGTGGCACGGGCGATCGCGACTCGGCCGGATTGTGCGCCGCACGGTGATCCGGCCGAATCCGATTTTCGGGCTGTCGGGGCCAATACGAATTCGAGGAGACGCACGTGAGCACAGTCGCCGCCCGGCCGGGCGAGGCAGCCGCGGGTCGGCACGCGGACCGGTACGCCACCACGGACATGCGGGTGGTCACCGCCGCCGAGATCAGCGACTTCCGCGGCCTGCTGCGCACCGCCATCGAGGCCAGGGCCGCGGCCGGGACGCCCAAGGCGTCGCCGGTGCACCCGTTCCTGCTCTCCTCGAACACCTACGAACAGCTCGTCGGCCAGCTCACCCCGGCCGAGGGGCCGCGCCCGACCGCGGTGCACCTGGGCCAGCAACTGTGGCTGCGCGGCCTGGTCAAGCCGGGGGAGCGGGTGGCCATCGACCTGGAGGTGCTGGCCGCCCGGCGCGAACCGCGCGGGGTGCGGCTGGCCATCCGGTGCGTGCTGGTCGGCGGCGACGGGACCACGCTCTCGGAGCTGCGCACCGCGGTCCTGCTGGTCGGGGCGACCGAGCCCGCGGCCTTCGGCGTGATGCCGGTGGCCGTGGTCCGCGACGCGGAGCCGGACCCGGGGCCGGTCGAGTCGACCGCGGTGACCTGCGTGGTCACCCGGGAGACCGTCGACCGGTTCGCGGCCACCACCGGCGAGCGCAACCCGGTGCACAGCGACGACGGGGCCGCGGTCGCCGCCGGGTTCCCCGGCCGGGTGGTGCAGGGGATGTGCCTGGTGGCGCTGATCGTCGAGGACGTCATCGACCGGTTCGCGGGCGGTGACGCGGAGCGCATCGCCGGGGTGGGGGCGCGCTTCACCGCGCCCGCGTTCCCGGACGAGGCGCTGGAGATCTTGTACACCACCACCGAGAGCGGACCGCTCGTCGGCTTCACGTGCGCCTCGGCGCGCGGCCCGGTGGTCAAGGGCGGATGGGTGCGGATCACCGCCGAAGGAGGCGAGAGCGATGACAACCACGATCACCACGACAGCGGCACCGCTGCCTGAGCCGGTCCTCCCGCACGACGGGCTGGTCGCCGGGTTCCTGCGCCAGGCCGAGAGCCGCCCGGACGCGGTGGCCCTGGTCTGGCACGACACCCGGATCGACTACGGCGACCTGTACGACCTGGTGTGCGTCGAGCGCGACCGCATCGACGGCCTGGGCCTGGCCCCCGGTGTCCCGGTGGGGCTGCTGGCGGACAAGTCGCCGGAGGCGGTGGCGCTGGCGCTGGCCTGCCTGCTGGCCGGGCGGCCGTTCCTGCTGCCGTCCCCGGCGCTGGCCGACGGCGCGCTGGCCACCCTGTTCGCCCAGGCCGGGTGCGCCAGGGTGCTGGTCCCGCAGGGCCAGCCGCGGCGCGAGCTGCCCGCCCCGGCCGCGTTCGCCGCGGTGGAGCCCGCGCCCGCCGACACCGCGCTGATGCTGACCACCTCCGGTTCGACCGGGCTGCCGAAGGTCGTGCCGCTCTCGGGCGGTGCGGTGGACCGGTTCATCGCCTGGGCCGCCCCGGAGTTCGGCATCGGCCCGGGCACCGCGGTGCTCAACGTGGCGCCGCTCAACTTCGACCTGTGCCTGCTGGACGTGTGGACCACGCTGGCCGCGGGCGGGCGGGTCGTGCTGGTGGACCCGGCGCACGCCGCCAACGGCAGGCACCTGGTGGAGCTGCTGTCCACCCAGGACGTGCGGGTCGTGCAGGCGGTGCCGATGTTCTTCGGCCTCATCCTGCAAACCGTGGCCGATACCGACACCGCGTTCCCCTCGGTGGAGCACCTGATGTTCACCGGTGACGCGATGCCCGCGCACGTGCTCGCCGAGCTGCCCCGGCTGTTCCCCGGGGCCAGGCTGCGCAACATCTACGGCTGCACCGAGACCAACGACAGCTTCATCGCCGACGTCGCCCCGACCGACAACCCCGTCCCGATCGGACACCCACTGCCCGGTGTGCAGGCGTTGCTGGTCGACGACGGCGCGGTCGTGGACGGTCCCGGCACCGGGGAGCTGTTCGTGCACACGCCCTTCCAGACGGCGGGGTACCTCGACCGCTCCAGGCACGCCGACAAGTTCGGCGCGCACCCCACCGGCGCCGACGACCTGCGCTGGTTCCGCACCGGCGACCTGGTCCGCCGCGCCCCCGACGGCAGCCTGCTGCTCCTGGGCCGCGCCGACTTCCAGGTGAAGGTGCGCGGCGTGGCCGTCAACACCGCCGAGGTGGAGCGGGCGCTGCTGGCGCACCCGGACGTGCTGGAGGCCGCGGTGCTCGCGGTGCCGGACCCGGTCGCGGGCAGGCTGCTCGCCGCCGCGGTGCGCCGGGCGCCCGGCAGCGGCCTCAACAGCCTGACCCTGCGCGCGCACTGCTCACGGGAGCTGCCGCGCAACGCCATCCCGAAGACGTTGCACATCAGCGACGTCCCCCTGCCGAAGACGGCAACAGGCAAGGTCGACCGAAAGGCGGTCGGCACGCTCACCGAGCAATCCACAGTGGAGAGAAGGGTGTCATGAGCAACGTCGACACGATCAAGTCGTTCATCATCGAGGAGTTCCTGCCGGACGTGGAGCCCGCCGCGCTGGCCGCGGACTACGACCTGCTGGCCAACGGCGTCATCGACAGCCTGGGCCTGCTCAAGCTGATCGCCTGGATCGAGGACCGCTTCAGCGCCCCGATCGCCGACGACGACCTGGACCCGGACAACTTCCGCAGCGTCACCGCCATCGACACCTTCGTCGCCCGCGTGACCGCGGGTGCGGTGACCGGGAGCTGACATGGACCAGGTGATCGCCGCCCTGCTGCGCGGCGGGGACGCGGCCGGGGAGATCGACCTGCCCGCCTGGCGGGCGCTGTGGGACCGGCTGGAGAGCGGCGCCCTCGACCGCGCCGAGGTCTCCGCGCTGCTGGCGACGCTGTCGACCCGCCTCCCGGCCCCGGCCCCGCTGGAGGCCCTGGTGGTCTCGCTGCGGGAGCGGCGGTCCGGTCCGGAGCACCCGGCCTGGCCGGGTGCGGTCAACATCGTCGGCACCGGTGGTGGGCCCCGCACGTTCAACGTCTCCACCGCCGCGGCGTTCGTCGCCGCGGCGATGGGGGTGCCGGTGGTGAAGACCGGGTCGCGCGCCCACACCGGCTCCGTCGGGTCGATCGACCTGCTCGACCGGCTGGGGGTGCGGCTGACCCGCTCGGTGCCTGACACCGAGGACGCCCTGGGGGAGCACGGGATCGCCTTCGCGGGCCCGTTCGTCTACCCGGCCACGCTGACCAGGATGGCCCGCGCGCTGCTCCCGCTGGGGCTCAAGCCCTTCGGGCGGTTCCTCAACGCGCTCGGGCCGTTCCTGGCCGCGGTGCCGGTCTCCGCCCAGGTGACCGGGGTTTCCTCGGCCGCCCCGCTGGAGCCGCTGCGCCACCTGGCCGCGACCGCGACCGACCGCACGGTCTGGTTGTGCGCCAACGACGTCGGCTGCGACGAGCTCCTGGGCTTCGCCGACAACGTGATCCACACCGGCGGTGACCCCGTCACCCTGTCGCCGGGCGACCTGGCCCCCGGGCACGGCTCGCTCGACGACCTGGCCGAGGCGCACCCCGACAGCCTCGTCCCGCACTTCCTGGACGTGCTCTCCGGCCGCGGCACCACCGCGGCCACCGAGGCCGTGTGCCTCAACGCCGCCGCGCTGGCGATGGCCGGTGGTCACGCCGCAACGTGGCCCGGGGCTTTCGCCGCCGCGACCGAAGCCGTGCACGGCGGTGCCGTGGTGGCCCTGGTCGACCGGGTGCGCGCGAAGGCGGTGGCCCGTGGCTAGGTTCTTCGACCAGCTCACCCCGGACCACCCCGGGCTCGCGCTGTTCCTCAACGCCGGTGACCCGCCGCTGGACGTGCTGGCCGAGCTGCTGCCCGCGCTGGACGAGATCGGCGTGGACTGCCTGGAGCTGGCCGTGCCGTTCCCCGGTTCGGTCACCGACGGCAAGACCGTCCGCGACTCCGCGGACCGGGCCCTGGCCCAGGGGGTGGACCTGGACGTGGCGTTGGAGTTCGTCGCGCGGGTCCGCCCCACCCTCAAGCGGCTCCGGATCGCCCTGCTGGCGGACTGGAGCCACTCCCTCAAGCGCCGGTCACTGGCAGCGGTGGCCGGGGAAGTGGTCGACAGCGGTGTCGACGGATTGCTGGTCCACGGCCTGCCACCGCGTCTGCGGGCCGAGTACCACCGGGTGACGACCGAAGCGCAGCTCCCGATCGTCACCACCTGCTACCACGGGGTCAGCACCCCCGAGGTGCAGCGGGAAGCCGCCGCGCACGCGACGGCCTACCTGTACCTGGTGGCCCACTACGGGCGCAGCGGGACCGCGCCCGCGGCGGGCTACGCCGAACTGGCGGACACCGTGGTCCGCCTGAACGCGACGGCCACCGCGCCGATCGCGGTCGGCTTCGGCGTCAAGACGCGGCACGACGTCGAAGCGGTGCACCGGATCGGAGCCAACGCCGCAATCGTTGGCTCCGCCGGCGTCGGGGTGGTCGAGCGCGCCCTGCACAGGCGCACGGACCTGGTCGCCGAGTTCGGCGACTTCGCCCGCTCGCTCCTCCACCCCATCCACTACCCCCTCGCATCAGGGAGCACACCATGATCATCCGTGATCTCGGCACCGTCAAGACCGTCGACTGGGGCAACGGCACCAGCGCCCGCCTGCTCGTCGCGGCCGACGGCCTGGGTTACACCGTCTGCGACACCGTCGTCACCGCCGGGTCCAAGTCCAAGCTCCAGTACCGCAACCACCTGGAGGCCTGCTACTGCATCGGCGGCTCCGGCGAGGTGCAGGACATGGACGGCAACTCCTTCCCGATCACCCCGGGCGTGCTCTACGCGCTCAACGAGCACGACGAGCACTGGCTCATCGCGAGCCCGGACGAGGACCTGCACCTGGTCTCGGTGTTCACCCCCGCCCTGCGCGGCGACGAGGTGCACAGCCTCGACGGCTCCGGCGCCTCCGCGTACTGAGCCCGTTCCCCGCTGGGCGGTTCCCCGCCCCGCCGCACCGGTGATCCCACACAAGACCAGGAAGGGCGTTTCGCCGTGATCGAGTGGACCGCTGATCAGGAAGACCTGCGCGCGGGCATCGCGCGCTGGTGCGAGGCATTCAGCGCCGACCATGTCGAGCGCGACGAGGAGGGCACCTTCTCCTGGGAGAAGTGGAAGCTGGTGCGGCGGGCGGGGCTGCTCGCGCTGCCGTTCGACGAGCGGTGGGGCGGCGACGGCCTAGACCTCATCACCGTCATGGGTGTGCTGGAGGCGCTCGGCGAGGGCAACCGCGACGCGGGCCTGACGTTCTCCGTGACCACCAGCATGTGCAGCACGGGCATCCCGCTGGAGGCCTTCGGGTCGAAGGCCCTCAAGGACCGGTACCTGCCCCTGATCACCTCGGGCGAGGCGATCGGGGCGCACGCGATCACCGAGCCGTCCGGCGGGTCGGACGCGCTCGACATGCGGACCACCGCCAAGCGCGACGGCGACGAGTTCGTCCTCAACGGCAGCAAGACCTTCATCAGCAACGGTCCGGTCGCCGACCTGTTCGTGGTGTACGCGCTGACCCGCCCCGGCGCGGGCGCGCTCGGCACCACCGCGTTCCTCCTCCGCCGCGACACCCCCGGGCTGGTCGTCGGCAAGCCGATGAAGAAGATGGGCCTGCGCACCTCCCCGCTCTCGGAGCTGTTCTTCGACGACTGCCGGGTGCCCGCCGACCACGTCATCGGCCGGGTCGGCGCCGGGTTCATGGTGCTCGACCACGTGATGAAGCGGGAGATCCTGTTCTCCTTCATCACCAACGTCGGCGAGATGGCCCACCGGCTCGACCGGTGCGTGGCCTACGCCAAGGAGCGCACGGCGTTCGGCCGGCCGATCGGGTCCTACCAGGCGATCCAGCACAAGCTCGTCGACATGAAGATCAAGCTCGACACCGCGCGCAAGTGGCTCTACGACGTGGCCGAGCTGCTGGTCGCGGGCAAGAGCGTCACCACCGAGATGGCCATCGCCAAGCTGCTCACCAGCGAGGCGAACCTGGCGTCGAGCCTGGCCGCGGTGCAGGTCTTCGGCGGGCACGGCTACATGGCCGAGACCGGCCTGGAGAAGGACGTGCGCAACGCCGTCGCCGGGACCATCTACTCCGGGTCCACCGAGACCCAGTACAACCGCATCGCGTCGATGATGGGCCTGTGAGGTGACCGTGCGCTCCCTGCTGAACCCCCTGCTGAAGGTCTGCGGCGCGACCGCGGAAGCCGACATCGACCTGCTCGCCGCCGGTGGGGTCAACCTCGTCGGCCTCTGGCACGGCGTCCCCGGCGGCCCGGCCGAGCTGCCCCTCGACCGGCTCGCCGACCTGGCCGCCGCCGCCCGCTCGACCGGACGGCTGCGGCCGGTGCTGGTGACCTTCCTGGCCGACGCCGACGCGATCGCCGACGCCATGGAGCACTCCGGCATCGAGTGGGTGCAACTGCACGCCTACCAGCCGCCCGCGCTGGTGAAGGCCCTGCGGCAGCGCAGGCCCGGGGCGCACATCCTCAAGGTGCTGCACGTCGCCGACGGGCAGTGCGTGGAGAAGCGGCTCATCCCCGCCTACGAGCGCGCCGGGGTCGACACGTTCCTGCTCGACCGGGTCGGGCTCAACGGCCAGGTCGGCAGCACCGGGCTGCGACTGGCCGAGTCCGACGTGGTCGACCTGGTGGCGGGCATGACGATCCCGTTCGTCCTCGCGGGCGGGATCGACGCCGACAGCCGCCCGTCCTACCCGCGGCTCTCGGTGCACCCCGGGATGCTCGGCGTGGACGTCGACACCGCCGCCCGAGGCGGCGACGGCCGGTTCGACCGGCACGCCGTGGCCGCGCTCACCGCCTCCTGGGGCGGGGAGCCGGAAACGGAGGTCCTGAAGTTGACGGTGCCGACGGCGCGGCCGGTCGTGGTCGGCCAGGAAGGGGCGGTGGCACCGTGAGCGCCTTCGTCGACAGCCTGCTCGCCGGGCGCCCGCTGATCATGGAGGTCAAGCGGAAGTCCCCGCACGGCGAGGACCTGATGGCCGGGCGGCCGGTCGCCGAGGTCGTCGCCTCCTACGCGGCGGCGGGCGCGTCCTGCGTGTCCGTGGTGACCGGCCGCTGGTTCGGCGGGACCCCGGAGCTGCTGGCCGAGGTCGCCGCCGCCACCGCGCTCCCGGTGCTGCAGAAGGACTTCCTGACCCGCCGCGACCACCTGCACCGGGCCCGGGACCTGGGCGCCTCGGCGGTGCTGCTGACCGCCGGGCTGCTCACCCGCTCCAGCCTCACCACCCTGGTCGAAGGGGCGCTGGCACTCGGGCTGACCCCGTTCGTCGAGGTCACCACTGAGGCAGAGGTGGCCGCGCTGCCCCTGGCGGAGCACTGCGTCATCGCGGTCAACAACAAGGACATCAAGACCGGCGAGAAGGACGCGGGCGACCTCGGCCGCAGCGAGCGGATGCTCCCGCACGTGCTCGCCGCGGGCACCCGCTGCCCGGTCAGCGCCAGCGGCATCGCCGACCCGGCGGTCGCCGCGCACCTGGTGCGCACCGGCTACAGAGGACTCCTGCTCGGCACCTCCCTGCTGCGCGCCGGGAACGTCGCCGACTGGGTGTCGGAATTCGACACCGCGCTGGGGTGGGTTCCTGCGGCCGAGATCCCCGTCGTGGTGCCCGGGTGAGTGGATGTGCTTGCCCGGGGTGCGGTCTTTTGGTTGGTGGTGCCCGGGTGGGTGGATGTGCTCAGCTTTCGAGCCCGGGGTTTTGGTGGGTGTGCCCGGGTGGGTGGATGTGTTTGGCCGGGGCCCCTATGGCGATCATGTGCTCCAGTGTGACCGGGTGGGGCTGAAAAGATGCCCCACCGCCCAGGCAGGCTGTCACATGATCGCCACCCCCGGCCAAACACATCCACCCACCCGGGCAGTCGCTCGCCAGGCCGGCGGTTTGTGGGGCGGTCGGCTGGCCGAGCGCATCCATCCACCCAGGCATTCGATCGCCGGGCCGGCGGTTTTCGGGGTGGTCGGCTTGGCGTTGAAGACATCCGCCCGCCCGGGCGTTTCCGTAGTCGGGCCGCCGGTTGGGGGCGGCCGGCGGAGTCAGGGACAGCTCCCAGCACAACCGCGGGCGGCGTGCCCGCGGTCTGAACCGGAAGAGGGATGGTCAGCATGCGCGTCACCGTGACCGGCTCGATCGCCACCGACCACCTGGTGGCCTTTCCCGGCGTGTTCAGCAGGCGGGTGCTGGCCGACCTGCCGCACGGGTTGGCGCTGGACGCCGTGCTGCGCACCCCCGCGCCCCGGCCCGGCGGCACCGGGGCGAACACCGCCTACGGCCTGGCCCGGTTGGGGCTGCGCCCGGTCCTGCTCGGTGCGGTCGGCCCCGACTTCGACGGGACCGGGCTCAGCGCGCTCGGCGTGGACACCGGGTCGGTGCGGGTGTGCGCGGAGCCGACCGCCCGCTTCCTGTGTGCCACCGACACCGGCGGCAACCGGGTGGCGGCGTTCCGCCCCGGGGCCATGCGCGCCGCCCGGCACCTGCGGTTGAGCGCGGTCGCCGACCGGCTCGGGTCGCCCGGCCTGGTGCTCGTCGCCGCCGACGACCCGGTTGCGATGGTCCGGCACGCCGAGGCCTGCCGCCTGTACGGGCACCCGTTCGCCGTGGCGCCCTCGCGCCAGGTCGGGTGCCTGGCCGGGGACGAGTTGCGTGCCCTGGTCGGTGGGGCGCGGGTGCTGTTCACCAGTCGCCACGAGGTGGCGCTGCTGCTGGAGAAGACCGGCTGGTCGCACCGGGAGGTGCTGCGCCGCGTCGGGACCTGGGTGACCACCCTCGGCGCCGACGGGGTGCGGTTGGAGGTGGTGGGTGAGCGGCCGGTGACCGTAGCCGCCGTCGAGGTCGTCGCGGTGGACCCGACCGGGTCCGGTGACGCCTTCCGCGCCGGTTACCTGGCCGCGCTGGGCTGGGGGCTGGACGCGGTGTCCGCCGCCCGGCTCGGCTGCGCGCTGGCCGCGCTCGCGGTCGGCTCGCTGGGCGCGCAGGCCTACAACCCGGACCCGGTGCGGCTCACCGCCTTGCTCGCCGACGCCTACGGGGTCGAGGCGTGCGTCCCGTTCGGACCGCACCTCGGCGTTCCCACCGTGCCGCTGACCGTCCCGCGCGCCGCCGCGTCGACCGTGCCGCCGATGGGCGCGCGGCGGTCCGGCGCGGCGGGCGTCCCGATCGCGTCCTGACCCCGACACCCGCCCCAGGGAGCCCAGCCATGTCCGCCGCACTCGCCACCCCGCCCGCCGCGACCGAGGAGCAGGCCGCGCCGTTGCGGCTGGTCTGCTTCGCCCCCGCGGGCGGGTCCTCCGCCTCCTTCAAGACCTGGCCCAAGGCGCTCGCCCCGGAGTTCCTGGTGCAGGCCGTGGACCTGCCCGGCCGGGCCACCCGCCGCGCCGACCCGCCCGCCGAATCGTTGGTGCAACAGGCCGACGAGCTGGCGCCGAGGTTGGCCGGGTCGGGGCCGTACGCGCTGCTCGGGCACAGCCTCGGCGGTCTGCTGGCCTACGAGGTCGCCAAGCGGATCAGCCGCGACCCGGACCTGCGCGACCCGGAGTTCGTGGTGCTGGCCGGGTCGCGCCCGCCGCACCGGTCGTCGTCGAAGGTGTTCGCGCCGCTGGTGGAACTGCCCGACGAGCAACTGCTGGACGCGTTGACCGAGATCGGGGCGGTGAACCCGATGCTGCGCACCTCGCCGCTGCGCGGGCTGTTCATCCCCGCGCTGCGCAACGACCTGCGCCTGGTGGTGGGCTACCACCCGGACCCGGCGGAGGAGCCGCCCCGCATCTCCCTGGCCGCATGGCACGCCGAGGACGACCACCTGGCCCCGCCCGCGGTGGGCACCGAGTGGGCCCGGTACACCAGTGGGGACTTCACCCACACCGCGTTCGGCGGCGACCACTTCTTCCTCTACGACCGGATGTCGACCGTGGCGTCGACCCTGCGGGCCGCGCGGGACCGCGCCGCGCGACCCCTCCGGTGAACCGCCGCCCGTGATCGGGCGCGGTGTGTCACTCTTTCCCGCGCATTTGTCTCGGCAATCGAAATACGCCCGCCCGCCCCGGCAGTGTTTGTGCCGGGACGAGCGGGCGTTTTTGCCTTCCGGCAACCTTCTCGCCATCCGCGCAGGTCAGCGTGTCGCATAGGGTCGTCTCGCGGCCGCTGCCGGGTGGAGACGCCCGGAGATGGGCCTGAGCTTCTTGACTATGGCTCAATTCCGCGCAGACCGGTTGACTACGGGTATGGGAGAGCGAGCGAGCCGTGACCGGGCGAATGAGGTCCTGGTGATCGGGGGTACCGGCAAGACCGGCCGCCGGGTCGCCGCACGGCTCGGCGCCCGGGGGGTGCCGGTGCGGATCGGCTCCCGGTCGGAGACCCCGCGCTTCGACTGGAACGACCACGAGACGTTCGCGCCGGTCCTCGACGGGGTCCGGGCCGCGTACGTCACCTACATCCCCGACCTGGGCTTCCCCGGTGCCGTCGCCGACATCACCCGGTTCTGCCGGGCCGCCGTCGACGCCGGGGTCGAACGGCTGGTGCTGCTCTCCGGCCGCGGCGAGGAGGCCGCGCAGGAGAGCGAGCGGGTCGTGCAGCGGTGCGGGCTGGAGTGGACGATCGTCCGCTGCAGTTGGTTCAACCAGAACTTCAGCGAGAACTTCATGCTGGAGGCGGTGCTGGCCGGTGAGATCGCGCTGCCCGCGGGCGACGCGGTGGAGCCGTTCGTCGACGCCGACGACATCGCCGACGTGGTGGTGGCGGCGCTGACCGAACCCGGGCACGCCGGGCAGGTCTACGAGCTGTCCGGGCCGCGGCTGCTGGGGTTCCACGACATCGCCGCGGAGATCAGCAAGGCCACCGGGCGCGACGTGCGGTACGTGCCGCTGAGCCCGCCGCAGTACGCCGCCGCGCTGCGCGAGCGCGGCATGTCGCAGCACTTCGTCGGCCTCTTCGGCGAGGTCCTCGACGGGCGCAACGCCTACCTCACCGACGGGGTGCGCCGGGCGCTGCGCCGCGAACCCCGCGACTTCACCGACTTCGCGCACGACACCGCCGCCAGCGGTGTCTGGAACGCCGACTGAGACCCCCGCGCGCCGCGCGCCGCGGCACCGCCGACTGAGCAGAACCGCACCACTAGCACCACCAGCACCACCAGCACCACCAGCACCAGGACCGCCGACACCGCAGAACCCGCACG
Source organism: Actinokineospora spheciospongiae (assembly GCF_003182415.1). NCBI lineage: Bacteria > Bacillati > Actinomycetota > Actinomycetes > Pseudonocardiales > Pseudonocardiaceae > Actinokineospora > Actinokineospora spheciospongiae. The sequence continues at coordinate 150,377 of NZ_QHCP01000008.1, forward strand.
GAACCGCAGGGAGCACGCCATGACCGCAGGACTGTCCAGTGAGCACGGGCTCGACGGACTCCCCGAGAACCTCCACGGCTTCGCGCTGCTGCACCGCGCGATGCGCCGCGACGCCAAGAAGCTGCTGGCGGTGGCCCCCAAGCTGTCCTCGTCCAAGCGGGCGAGGGTGGCCTCCTGGTGGGACCAAGTGCGCGCCACCATCGACTGGCACCACCACACCGAGGACGACATCCTCTGGCCCGAGCTGCGCGCCAAGGTGCCCGGCTTCGCCGAGCGGGAGGTCGACATGCACGCCGACCACGCCGCCCTGGACCAGGCGATGGACGCCGTCACCGCGGCGCTGCGGCTCGACGACAACGCCGCACTGGTCGAGGCCGCGACGCGGTTCGACGCGATCATCCACGACCACCTGCGCGCCGAGGAGACCATCGTGCTCCCCGCGTTCGTCGCCATGGGCAAGCGCGCCTACGGCGGCGTGGAGCGCCGCATCATGCTCAGCGCACCGCCGGGGGTGCTCGCGTTCCTGCTTCCGTGGATGTTCGACGGCGCGGGCTCCGGGCGGGCCGCCGCGCTGATGCCGCTGCCGGTCCGGCTCATCGGCCTGACCGCGCTGAACTTCCGCTACGAGCGGTCCTACCGCTGGTGGTGATCGGCGGGATCTCCTCCCGCACCAAGGACTGACCGGTGTCGGCGCACAGGGCGGTGTGCGGGCACGGCGCGAGACCCGCGCCTGCCGTCGGGTGGACGGCAGGCGCGGGGACAACCGGGATCAATGCGAGGGGACAGGGCCATGGGCTGGCTGAACGGGGCGGACGAGGCGTCCGGTGGCGTCATCGCGACGTCCACTGTGGTCGACCGCGTGCCCGGACAACGAACACGCAGGGGCACGGTCCTGGCGGTGTCCGGACTGGGCTACACCACAGACGACGGGCGCGGCGTCGTCCGCGACATCGGTTTCGAGGTCGCCGCCGGGGAGGCGTACGGCCTGGCCGGGCCCACCGGGTCCGGCAAGAGCACCATCGTGCGGCTGGTCACCGGCCTGCTCGGCGCCGACACCGGCAGCATCACCGTCGGCGGCGAGTCCATCGACGCCTACGACGGCTTCCAGTTGCGGCACGTCGTCAGCTACGTCCCGCAGAGCGCGGTGATGGTCCCGACCGCCACGATGGCCGAGACCCTCGCCTTCTGGGCGCGCTTCCACCGCATCCCGCGCGCCGAGCGCGCCGACCGGATCGCCGAGGCCCTGCGCCGCGCGGGCCTGGCCGCGCACGCCGCCGTCCCGGTCGACCGCTGCACCGGCGGCGAACTGCGCGAGCTGTGCCTGGCCATGTCCCTGCTGATCCGCCCCAGGATGCTGGTCCTGGACCAGCCCACCGCCCACATCGACCCCGACAGCCGCGTCCGCCTCCTCACCACCCTCAGCGACCTGCGTGACCAGGGCATGTCCGTGCTGTACGCGGGCAGCGACCTGCTGGAGGTCCGCTGGCTGTGCGACCGCGTCGGCCTGCTCGACGAAGGCACCCTCCTCCCGGACGGCGCCGACACCCTCACCGGCTCACTGGCCTGACCCGCGAACCCGTCCCACCGACCCATCCACGACCCACAGGGGAGAATCCACCATGTCCGACCTCCGCAACGCGCAGTTCGCCCAACAGGTGGGGCCGCCAACGGGCAAGAGCAAGCTCGCCACGCCCGTGCTCTGGCTCGCCACCGCCTGCATGGGCCTGATGGCGGGGACGTTCTTCACCTTCGCCAACGCCGTCATGCCCGCGCTGGCCAAGACCGACAACCGCACCTTCATCGACTCCATGCAGCAGATCAACCGCGCCATCCAGAACAACACGTTCGGCTCGGTCCTCGCGGGCGCCTTCATCTTCACCGGCGCGGCGGCCATCATCGAGCACAAGCTCGGCAAGCGCACCGCCGCCCGCTGGGTCCTGGCCTCGCTGGCGCTGTACGTGGTCGCCATCGGCATCACCATGGGCATCAACATCCCCCTCAACGACCAGCTCGAGGCGGCGGGCCTGCCCACCGACCTCAACGAGCTGGCCCGCGTCCGCGGGGCGTTCGAGGACCCGTGGAACAAGTGGCACCTGGTGCGCACGATCGCCAACGTGCTCGCCTTCGGCGCGCTGGCGGGCGCACTGCTCTCGCACAAGCGCTCCAACTGACGCTCTCCTGTGGACAGGCCGCCGGGTTCCCCGGCGGCCTGTCCGCGTCTTGGCTTGGTTGTCACGTTGTGGGGACAGGTGAGCCCAGACGCCAGTTCGCGCAGGTCTGGGCCAAGCGGGCGCGGTGGCGGGCATCGTGACCGGCGGACAGGGACAGGTGGGTCCAGAAGCCCGCGACGTACGCCGCGAACGCCGTCAGCGCATCCGGGGTGGCATCCGCGTAGGCCGGGATGGTCCGGGCCCACGACTCCGCCTCGGCGGGAGTGTGACCCGCGTCGACCAGGCGGAGGGTCATGAAGGCCGTGTCCACCCACGGGGCGCCACTGCCGGGGAACCCCCAGTCGATGACGTGCACTCGGTTGGTTTCGCTGATCAGGAATTGGTCCGCGTGGAGATCGGTGTGGAGCAGGCTGGTGCCGTCGACCAGGGCCGGGGCGGCAGCGGAGACGCGCGCCATTTCGCGGGCATCCCAACCGCGGATGTGCTCCGGGGCCTCGTCGGCCAAGCGGGTCCACCAGTCAGTACCGGACCAGCGGTCGCGCAGTGGACGCAGGTCTGGAGTCCGGACGCGGTTGATCCTCGATAGCGTCTCGGCGACCAAGGGGAGATCCGCCGAGCCGGGGCGGAGGTCTGCGCGGCGGCCGGGGACGTAGGTGAAACCGACGATGAGCCAGTCATCCACGTCAGCGTGGAAGACGATGTTGGGGGCGATTCCGGGGGCGCGCAGGGAGCCGGTGATCTCATTGCGAAGCCAGCGCATACGCCTGCTCACGCCACGGACACCTTTCACGAACGCCGGCTCCCCGGACACCCCACGCACGACCACTGCCAAGTCGCTGCTGTCCCCCCGGTCCACGTCCACCGCCCCGACGACTCGGCTCATCCGCTGCTCGACGGCGGACACAACGGCAGCGGGCAGCTCCGGCCAAGTCGTCACGTCAGTCCTTGCCGCGATTGTCCGAGTTCTCGTTGCCGTCGCCACCGCTGGCGTTGCAGTTGCCCTCTTCGTGGCAACTCCCGCAGCGGTCCGTGCCGCTGAACCACAGCTCATGGTCCACCACATAACCGGCGGCCTCGATCGCGGCAGGCGTACGACCGACCCGGCCACCGGCCCCGGTCGGAGCCGACCCGGGCGCGTCGTCGGGGACGTGGTGGATGAAGCGGCCTGCGATGCGGTGGCAGAACTTGGTGTATTCCCTCGTGTAGAGCAGGAAGGCGTGCCAGCCCAGATCCACCCCGGCACTGGGGCTCAGCGGTTCGCCGACATGCCGGGCCGATGCCGCCAGGAACGCCAATGATTGATCAACCGCGCGCTCGGCCATCTCTCGATCCACACCCGCGTCCGTGACCACCCGGCTGACCAATCGCTCGAACAGCTCACCGCCAACCAGGTCCCGCCCCGACGCGAGTGGGGTGCCCAATACCGTGGTCATACCCGATCTCCTTCCGGTCAGTGGCTTCCATCCTGGCGGCACACGACCACCGGGTGCGTCCTCCATCAGGGGCGACACGACCAGCGAGACAAGGACCAGGTCAGCAGCACCTCGCCGGGGACGTTTTGGCCAACGCTGAAACAAGGATCTGAGCAGGTGAGGCGCCTTGGAGTTCCGACAGCGGATCGCCACGTCCTGGCTCGGTGGAAAGGTCTCGAGTGCAATCACAGCCGTCCCCACCGAACAGGCCGCCGGGAAGCGTTGCCCGGCGGCCTGTCCACATCCGGGTGGCGGATCACCACATGTCGTCCAGTTGGTCGAGTTGCTTGCGCAGTAGCCGTGCGTCCTTCGGTGGCAGCACCGCCACCACGGCGTGGAGGAACAGGCGCAGTTCCGGTGGGTCCGGGCAGCACTCGGAGACCCCGCAACCCTCTGCCTCGCTCCACAGCCTGTGCCCGGGGGTGCGGACGAACCAGGCCCACGTCCGCAGGGCGCGGGCGGCGCCGCCCGGATCGAAGCGCTCGCGTTCGAGCCGGGCGATCGCGGCCACGCCCCGGCCGGACAACCCGGGGATCGGGCGGTGTCTCACGCGGGTGGGCTGCCAGGGAGGTCGCCTGCGGCGGCGCACGGGCGGGTTGGCCATGACTCGTCGGTTGGCCGCCGCTCGTCGGGCGGCTCTGGTGCGCTTTCGCGTCACTCGTTCGGCGATGGCGGCGCGCACGCGCGCCGGGGACTTACGCCCCATTGTCCTTTCGGGCAAGCGTCATGCCGCACATCTTCGCACACCGCCGGTCCCCGAGGGGGCGGTCAGAAGCCCTTGTTGACGGCTGCCATGTCGTCCGCGCCGTGGCCCCTGGCGGAGGACTCGGCGTAGACCTGGTTGATGGCGGTCATCACGCGGTTGTCCTTGCCCGCCTGGGCGAGGGCCTCGGCGATGAGGGCGGAGTCCTTGACCGCCCCGTCCAGGGTGAACGACGGCGGGTAGGTGTCGGTGATCATGGCCCGGCCCTTGAGCTGGGCGTAGCCGCTGTCGAGGGGGCCGCCCTCGATGATCTCCAGGAACAGGGTGGGGTCCAGGCCCAGGGCGCTGGCCAGTTCGATGCTCTGGGCGGTGGCGGCGGTGAGGGAGACGACCCAGGCGTTGGCGGTGAGCTTGAGGCGGTGGCCGTCGCCCGGGGTTTCGCCGACCCAGATGGTCTTGGCGCCGATCGCGTCGAAGACGGCGGTGGTGGTGTCGGTGGGGTGGCCTGCGGCGAGGACCGTGAGTTGGCCGTTCTCGGCGGGTTGGCGGGTGCCGAGGACGGGGGCGTCGACGTACTCGACTCCCGCGTCCGCCGCGTGCCGCGCCAGGGAGATCGCGCCGTCGAGGCCCACCGTGCCGGTCTGGACCCACACGCCCCGGACGTGCGGGAGGGCCTGGGACATCACCGCCTCGGTGGCGGCGAGGTCGAACAGCGCGGTCACGACCGCGTCCGCGCCGTCGACGGCGGCGGCCGGGTCCTGGGCCACCTCGGCGACGTCGGCGAGGGCCTCGGCCTTGGCCGGGTCGCGGTTCCAGACCGTGACGGCCAGTCCGGCCCTGGCCAGGCTCCGCGCCATCGCGGCGCCCATGATCCCGGTTCCGAGCACTGTCACCTTGAGCGTCATACGCCCTTCATACCCACTCCGGTGGGACGGGAACACCCGGGGGCGAGCCGGTCAGTCGGTGGTGTCGGCGGGGACCTGCTCCGGCGCCGGGTGCGCGTGCATCCGCCTGCGGACCACCAGCGTGACCACGACACCGGCGAGCACCGCCGCGAGCAGGCCGAACCAGGAGAAGCGGGAAAGCCACTGCTCGGCGACCGTGCCCAGGTAGTACACCAGCACCGTCGTGCCGCCCGCCCAGGCGATGCCGCCCGCGGCGTTGGCGACGAGGAACCGGCCGTAGTGCATGTGCAGGGAGCCTGCGAGGGGTCCGGAGAGGATGCGCAGCAGGGCGATGAAGCGGCCGAAGAACACCGCCCACACCCCGCGCCTGGCGAACATGGCCCGCGCCTTGCCGATGATCTCGGGTCCGAAGTGCTTGGGGAACTTGCGCCCCGCCCAGGCGAACAGCCGCGGCCCGCCCCGCTTGCCGATCAGGTACCCGATGCTGTCGCCGACGACGGCACCCGCGATGGCGCACGCGCCGACCCACACCGGGCTCACCGCGTCGCTCTGCGAGGACAGCAGGGCGGCGCTGACGAGGACGATCTCACCGGGCAGCGGGATGCCCAGGCTCTCCACGCCGATGACCAGCCCGACGACGAGGTAGATCGTCAGCGGTGGGATGGAGTTCAGGATTTCCTCGACGTGCACCGGACTTCCTCCCCAGCGTGGTCCGCGACGCCGACACGATACAGCGGGCTGAAGGGTGACCGGCCCGACCTCGGGCAAGCCCCCGAACGGGTAACGGTCGTCGGTACCCTGGCGACTGACGGTGTGATCTTCGGGCACCATCCGCCGATCCACCCGGGTCCCCCCTCGACGGAGGTCGCCGCCGACCATGAGCTCGCTGCTCACCATGTTCTTCGACGGGCTCACCGGCTTCAGCAGGCTGTTCCTGCTGGTCGGGCTGGTGCTCGCGGTCGTGAACACCGCGCGGTTCCTGGCCCGTGGGCGGTCGGTCGCCCTGCACGCGGTGAACGCCCCGCCGCCCGCCGACCTGACCACCCTCAACTCACCCGTCCGGGGGGCGGTGCCGGGGGTGTGGTGGCCGCTGGTGCTGATCGCGCTGGGGTTCGTCGTCGGCGGGCGGTTCCGGTCGACGCCGTGGGTGGTGGCGGTGGCGATCCTGGTGGCGGCGGCCGTCGGGCTGGGGTTGCGCGCGCTGCGGGTGGCGCACGGCCGCCGCGGCGACGCCGAGGTGGCCCCGGCCGCGCTCGCCGCCCTGCTCAGCGCCGGGGCGCTGCTGCTGTTCGGGCTGCTGCTGACCGTGCGGCTGGTGGTCATCCCCGACCCGGCGACCCGCGTCGGCGACGCCTTCACCGCCGAGTCCGGCGACGCCGCCGCGCGCGCGGTGCTGCTGCCCGCCCTGGCGCTGGCGCTGGTGGTGGCCGCGATCGCCTGGGCGCAGCGGCCCCGGCCGGAGCGGCTCGGCCCGCCGAAGCGGCGTGCGATCCGGCTGCGGCTGCCCGCGTTCCCGCTGACCGAGAAGGGCCACCTGGTCGGGCTGCTCGCGGTGTTCGCGCTGTTCGCGGCGCCGCTGCTGGACGACCGGCTGACGATCTTCGGCATCGCCACCCCGGAGTACGGCAAGGTCGTGTACTTCGTGGCGCTGGCGGCCATGCTCGGCGCGTACGCGCACCTGTACCGGGTGGGCGCCGCGGCCCGCGGCGGCAGCCCGCTGGAGGTGATCCGGGCCCGCAGGCACCTGTGGTACCCGATCGGCACCTTCGCCGCCGTCGGTGTGGCCAGCGCGCTCAAGCAGGACATCGGGCCGATGATCCCGGTGTTCGTCGGGTCGGTGGCGGTGTTCGCGCACCTGCTCGGCGTGCAGGCCGACCGGGCGCCGGAGGTGCTCGGCGAGGTGGGCCGGGCGCGGGCGCGCGCCCGGCGGCGGGTCGCGCTGCGCTACTCGCGGCCGCTGTGGGCGCCGGTGGGCGGGTTCGTGCTGATCGGCGTGGCCGCCATGGTCGTCACCCCGTACATCTCCGAGCGCGGCGCGGTCTGGGTCGACCCGTGGACCTACAACTGGGCCGCGGCCTGCGAGCCCGCCCCCGAGGGCGCCACCCCGCCGCCGACGCCGGAGGGCACCAGCGCCTGCCAGATCTCCTACTCCTCCGCCGAGGCCAGCAGGCGTTCGCAGATCGCGCAGTCGCTGGCGGTCATCGCCGACGGCGGGCTGTGGGGGCGCGGGCTCGACGACTCGACCTCCGGCCGGGTGCCCGCGGGCAGCACCGACTTCGTGCTGACCGTCATCTGGAGCAAGCTCGGCGGCATCACCATCCTGCTGCTGGCGGGCCTGCTGGCGCTGCTGGCCGCCGCGCTGAGCCGGATCGGGCCGCAGGTCACCCGCACCGAGGCGGGCGGGGTGGACCCGGCGCGGCTGTTCGTCGTCGGGTTCCGGGCGATGGTGCTCGGGCAGTTCCTGTTCGTCCTCGCCGCCACGGTCAACGCGCTGCCGCACTCGGGCATCACCGCGCCGTTCCTGTCCCGCGGCGGGCACTCCACGATCGCGCTCGGCCTCGGCGTCATCGCCGCCGTGGCCGTGTCCTACCTCGGCGCGCCCGCACCGGCCACCCCGGCGGCGCAGCCCGTACCGGCCGCGCCGCCGCGCCGCGCGCTGGCCCCCGCCGCCGCGCCCGCGCGGGTGTCGACCTGGTGGGCGCGGCCGACCGTGCCCGGCGCCGCGTGGGTCTACCTGCTCAGCGCCACCCTCGTCGTGGGCATCACGCTCTCCCCGTACACCGGGCTCGCCGAGGACCGGCCGTTCTGCACCACCCAGCAGCCCAGGGTGGACCCGGAGCAGTGCTCCACCGACCGCATCGCCTACGACCGGACCACCGTGCGGGTCCTGGTCGACGGCAAGCCGCAGTGGGTGCGCGACCGCTCCGGCGCGCGCTGGGAACCCCTCGGCACCCCCGACCTCTCGCTGGCCGACCTCGGCGGGCTGCTCCAGGTCGGCGGCGACCGCGGGGTGCTGGAGGCGGGCCTCACCGACATCGTCGACGGCTCCTCCGGCACCTCGCTGGGGCAGCGGCTCGCCCCGCCGTCGAGCGGCCGCCCGGACGGCGCGGTCGAGCTGACCGTGGACCCGGCCATCCAACGCGCCACGACCGGGGCGCTGCTCGCCGACGGCCCCACCGGCGGGCCGCTCGCGGGCGGCGCCGTGGTCGTCGACGCCAAGACCGGCCACGTCCTCGCCGCCGCCAGCGCCCCCGTGGAACCGGGCGAGGAGGGGACCGCGCGGCCGGTGGACCAGACCGCCCGCCGCGAGTTCACCGGCGACCACGGCTTCGGCTCCCGCGACGGGCAGGGCAACCTGGACGAGAGCACCGACTGCGTCGAGTCCGACGACGAGCGCGTGCTCGCCGACTGCTACCGCTGGTCGCTGGCACCGACCCAGGCGGGGGAGACCCCGCAGGCGCAGGACCGGCTGCGGCGCTTCGTCGAGGACGACAAGGCGGTGGCGGTGCCGTCCCCGCAGGTCAACCGGGCACTGGGCCGCCAGTACGGGCTCGGTTCGACGTTCAAGGTCGTCGTCGCCGCGGCGTTCATCAAGACCAGGGGCGCCACCGCGCAGACCGTGATCGACGCGCCGCTGACGGTCACCGTCAACAACCAGGTGATCCGCAACGCGGGCAACGGCGCCTGCGGGCAGGCCACCTCGGGCCGGATCACGCTCCAGATGGCGCTCGCCGTGTCCTGCAACACCGCGTTCGTGCGGCTCGCCCAGGACCTGGGCTGGGACGTCATCCGCGACACCGCGAAGGCGATGGGCTTCGTCGTCGGCAGCACCGACGCCCGCGCCGACCGCCAGCCCGCCTGGCTGGCCGGGACCCCGGTCGGCGTGGACTCCCGGGTGCCCGCGACCGCCGACGACGGCAGCATCGGCAACAACGTGCTCGGCGGCGGCGGGGTCGTGGGCACCCCGCTGGAGATGGCCACCGTGCTCGGCGCCGTCGCCAACGGCGGCACCGCCGTGCAACCCACGGTCGTGTCCGCGGTCACAGACCCGCGCGACGGGGTCCGCCGCGAGGTCACCGGGACGAGCACCCCCGTGCTCACCCCCGAGCAGGCCGAACAGCTCCGCCAGGCGCTGTCGGCGACCACCACCTCGGGCACCGCGCGCAAGCTGGTGCTGCCGCAGGGGCAACGGGCGTGGGTGAAAACCGGTACACAGGTGCAGTACGAACCGGGGACGGCGCCGCGGGGCACCTTCCTGCACCAGATCGCCTGGCTGGTGGGCTTCGTCGACACCGCCTCGGGCCCGGTCTCGTTCGCGGTGGCGGTGGAGACCCGCGACGAGGGCAGGGGCGCCGACCGCGCCCGCTTCCTGGCCGAGAAGATCATCGCCGCGATCACGGCGGCCAGGGGATGAGGCCGGTCGCGGTGGCGTCCGGTGGAACGTCGACCCCCACCCGCACGTCCATTGGGTGGAGAACGTCGGTCGTCGGCGGCACGGCAGTCATCGGAGGAACGGCAGTCATCAGGACCACGGCAGTCAACGGGAGAACAGCGGTCGTCCGGGGAACGGCGGTCATCAACGGAACGGCAGCGGGGGCGGGGCGATGACCGAGCGGGACCGGCCGCGCTTCGAGGAGCAGGTGCGCGCCGCGGCGGGCGGTGAGCTGCGCAGGCACCTGGCGTCCGCGTCCGCCCCGGCCGGGGCCAAGGTGCTGGTCCGGGTGCTGGTGCGGACCGAGACCCCGCTGACCCCGCAGGCCATCGAGGCGGTCCGGGAGACCCTGGAGGAGGTGCGCGCGGGCTTCGGCGACGTCGTCACCCAGGTGTACTTCGAGGTGACCCCCGGCCTGCCCGACGGCTACGACGTGCGCTGCGAGCCGGTCACCAACGCCGGTGCCGCCGCCGAGGCCGAACGCCCCGGCCCGCGCGGCCCGCTGGTCCGCCAGCGGCTGCTGACCTTCGCCTTCGGCGGGCTGCGGTTCGACTACCTGCTCGCCGAGCCCGCCGACCGGTGGCTGCCGCTGCAACGGCCCGCCGACCGGCGCGGCGGCATCGGGTTCGTGCTGCCGCAGTCGATGGCGGCGGTGCCCAGCGGCCCGCTGCTGTCGCTGCGCATGGTCGACGGCGAGCTGATGGCCCGCCGCACCTGGGAGCGCCCGGAGATCGCCGTCCTGGTCAACGACGCGCTGCTGCACCCGAACCTGGAGACCGGCCTGGCCGTCGCCCCGCGCGGGTGGATCGGCTACCAGCTCGCCGACACCGGGCAGGCGCTGAGCAGGCTGGAGTACGAGCTGGCCGACTGGGCGCCCGCCAGCCCCACCCAGGCGGGCACCCCGGACACCGGCGACGGCTCCGCGCACGAGGTGTGGCTGACCGTCGACAACGAGACCCACCCGCTGCGCATCGCCCCGCCCGAGCCGGGCAACCGGGCCGCCGAGCGGCGCTTCCCGATCCAGTCCGCCAGCCCCGACGGCCACAGCCCGCACCTGGACGTGCAGGTCCTCTACACCCGAGGCCAGTGGCGCGGGCCGCGCGAGGACCAGTGGCACGTCAAGGTCTACCGCTGCGCCACCCCGCAGCACGCCGACCAGCTCCGCCGCTACCTGCGCACCCAGGCCGCCTTGGTCGACACCGCCAACGCCGCGGTCGGCGGCACCGGGCAGGCCCCGCCGTGGGCGGTGGCGCCGGTGACCCTGGTGCAGCCGGGCGCCGACTACCGCGGTGAGCTGCGCCGCACCGAACTCGCGGTGACCGACCGCGACGTCAGCGACGACCCGGAGAACCGGCTCTCGGCGTGGTTCGGCGTGCCCGAGCAGCCGCAGCCGCACTGCTACGTCATCGCCGTGTCGCCGATGCTGCGCAAGGTCGGCTGGGCCGACTCGTCGCTGCGCCGGGTGGCCCCCGGCCTGGAGCAGCTCGACGACCTGGTCAGCCTGGCCCAGGGCCTGGACCGGCTGCACGAGCTGGGCATCGCGCACTGCGACGTCAAACCGGAGAACGTCTGCCGCAACCAGCGCGACTCCGGCGGCACCGGCTACGTCCTCATCGACAGCGACGCGGTCTGCCGCACCGTGGAGCGGCTGGTCGACCTGCGCCTCACACCGACCTACGCCGCACCCAGGATCATGTCCCAGTGGCGCCGCTCCTACGACGGGCAGACCCCGGCCGACCTGCGCGAGCACGACCGGTTCGGCTTCGCGCTGGTGGTGCTGGGCGCGCTGGCGGGCAGCGACCGGGTGGCGTTCCTGGTGCAGGACGACGAGGACGGGAGGCGCCCCATCGACCAGCCGACCGTGGTCACCGACGCCATCCGCACCTGGTGGCCGGACCCGCGCTGGGCCCGCTTCACCGAGGTCCTCGCCGCCCCGTTCCAGTACGACGCGCTGGTGGGCGACCAGTGGTCGGCGGTGGGCTGGCTGCGCGAACTCGACGCGCTGGGCGTGCCCGCGCCGGAGCCGGTGGCCGAGCGGGTCGCGCCGGTGTTCGCCGGGGAGTACGCCGGACACCTGCACCGCATCCGGGCCGAGGTCCGGTCCACCCCGCGCGGCCTCAACGCCTGGGTGCCCGCGGTGCTGGAGCGGGTCGCCGCGCACCAGGACGAGATCGCGCACCGGGAGTTCCGCAGGGTCGTCTGGCTGGCGGGCGCGCTGCCGCTGCTGGTGGCCGTCGTCGTTCTGATCGGGGTGGTGGCGGGCCGATGAGCACTCAACCCGAGGAGCCGGGCACCGAGCCGGTGACCCCCAAGGGGCCGGAGCCGGCGCCGGAGCCGGTGCCGGAGTCGGCGCAGGAGATGTCGACCGCGCGGACGCAGAAGATGACCAGCCCGGGGCCGCTCCCGCCGCTCCCCGGCGGGCCCGGTCGCCCGGGGCCGCCCGCCGCGCGCAACCCGGGTGCGGCGCCGAACGCCACGCCGAACGCCACCAGGGTGCAGGCCCCGCTGCCCGGCGGCGCGCCCGGACCCGACCGGCGCTCGCCGCTCACCGGTGCCGAGCGCGAGGCCGTGATGTTCCGGGTGCCCGAGGCCAGGCCGTCGAGCGGTCCGCCGCGACCCGCAGGCCCGCCCGCCCCCGCGCCCGAGCGGCCGAAGTCCGGCCCGCGCGAGTGGTACCGGCGCTTCGGACCCGGCTCGCTGTCGGGGGAGTTGGCCGCCGTGCGGCCCGGGCAGCTCGACGACGTCACCACCCGGGCGGTCGGCAACTGGGTCTCGCACGAGGAGGCCACCGCCCGGCTGGCCGAAGCGCGCGCCGAACCGCACCTGCACGAGCACCTGGTCCGCGCCGGGGTCGTCGGGCGGCGGCAGGGCTGGCGGGTGTGCGCGGTGCTGCTGTGGCCGCTGGCCGCGGTGCTGATCGCGATCGCCGTGTGGATTCTGGGGGCCTGATGAACCACCCGATGAACGGCGGCAGGGGCGAGCTGCTGCGCTGCCCGGCCTGCGACGACGACCTGGGCACCCCGCGCACCCGGGAACCCGACGGGCGCCCGCGCAGGCCCGCGCTGCGGCTGGAGCTGTGCGTGGAGCAGCGCGGCGCGGTCGACTGGCGGCTGAGCCTGTTCGACGGGTCCCGGTTCTGGCCGCCGTCACCGGGTTTCCACCCGGCGCGGGTGCGGCTGGTCTACCGGGTCTGCGGCGACGGGCACGTGTTCCTGGAGCACGTGGTGACCGGCGGGGCGGCGGCCATGCCGACCTGGCGGGTCGACCAGTTCGACGTGATCGCCGCGATCGGGCAGGCCGCCACCGGCAAGAGCTACCTGATGCTGCGCACCCTCAGCCAGCACCTGACGATCAGCGGGCTGACCCACGTGGACACCCCGGTGCCGCCCGCGCAGGTGTCGGTCTACAACGCCGACTGGCTGCTGGAGGCCGAACCGCTGGAACTGCTCAAGCGGCAGTACCTGCAGACCGAGATCCGCGGCATGACCATCGAGCCGACCCTGGCCCGCGACCTGATGCCGTACGAGTTCCTCACCGACAACGTGGCCGCCGGGGTGGTGCAGCAGATCCTCGACATCCACACCGAACTGCTCGGCCGCGACAGCGTCGACCGCGACTCCTGGGGCCAGCGCATCCGCCAGCCCATCGTGCGCCGCTACCAGATCGGCAACCGCAGGGTGATGGCCGCGGTGGCCGACCTCGCCGGGGAGAGCTTCGCCAGCAACGCGGTGCAGAGCCTGCACAACCGGTTCCTGCTGCGCAACTACGGCACCCTCGTGTGGACGATCGACCCGGTGGTCTGCACGCCGTTCCCCAAGTTCCTCCCCGCCGGGACCGACCGGACCTCGCTGGCGGCGAGCATGCGCCCCGACGGCCTGCTCTACGACCGCACCGACGAGGTCCGCCGCGAGCGCAACGTGGTGCAGCGCCAGCTCGCGGGCACCCTCACCGAACTGGGCACCATCTCCGAGGACGTCGGGCCGGTGCAGTACCTGCTGGTCTGCGTCACCAAGGCCGACCTCGTCCGGCACGCGCTGGCCGGGGGCGCCTCGCTGCGCAAGCTGGGCAGCACCGACGCGGTGGTGCGCGGCACCGCCCGCTACCTCGCCGACGTCGCCGCCCGCGCGGGCGGCCCGCACCCGTCGGTGGTGGTCGAGGACGCCGCCTGGCGGCAGGTGATCGGGCGCATCGCCGGGTTCGCCCACGACCCGGCGCTGGGCACCAGGGTCGCCTGGCAGTTCGCCGACGCCATCGTCAACCACCACGACCAGCCGGACACCTTCTGGGAACTGGTCGACGGGGGCGGCGGCGGCGTCATCGACGTGCCCGAGGGCGTCCCCGAGGCGGTCCTGCCGCCGGGGCGGCTGACCGTGCCCACCCTCGACGACCACGTGGCCGGGTCGCTGGTGCCCGGGCAGAGCGGGGTGCTGCGGCTGCGCGACCTGGTGATGTCCGCGCTGGGCTGCGGCATCGCCTACGGGCTGGGCTTCGAGCAGAACATCGATATGCTGCTGAGCCAGCCGTGGCGGGAGCCGCGGTTCTTCCTCTGCTCGGCGCTGGGCGAGGTGCCGGTCCCCGGGTCGAGCGAGGAGCTGATCAAGCCGATGGACTCCGACGCGTCGTTCCCCGACTTCGACACCCGCTCCGCGGCGCTGTCGCAACTGCTGCTCTGCATGCTCCGGAGGGTGCGGCCGTGAACGAGTCCACGATCGTCGAGTGGGGCGGCAGCGGGGCGGGCTTCGTGCTGCACGAACCGCCGGGCAGGCCGCGCCCGCCCGCCGCGTTCGTCTCCGCCGCCGACAAGCTGATCAAGTACCCGGTGGTGCAGCCGACCGCCGACCTTGGCCCGCACCAGGCGTGGAGCCTGGTGTGGACGCAGGTGGAGGAGCACGGGCCGCACTGGTGCTTCGCGGTGCAGGGCCGCGGCGGCGCGTTCGGCCGCTCCGGCGGCTGCCAGTTCCTGTTCACCCCGGCCCGGCACGAACCCGCCGACGTGTGGCTGCACGGGCTGACCATGATCGGCCCGGACGGGCGGCTGGCCCCCGAGCCGGTGCGCGAGGTGCCGTGCTCGCCCCCGGTGCCCCGGGACCTGCTCGCGCCGCTGGCCGCGCTGACCGCCGACACCGCCCGCGTCCCCCTCGACGGCGAGCCGCTGGAGGTGGCCGGGTCGGTCGCCGTGCTGCTGAAGGTGCTGCCGCGGCAGGTGGTCCGCTCCCGGGTGTGGTCGACGTTCCTGCTCAAGCCACCGGTGCTCGACGACTACAACATCGTCTCCGGGCACTGGCCCGCCGAGCTGGCCGACCGCGACAGCGCCGCCCGCACCCGGCACTGGCTGGGGGAATCGGCGCACCTGCCCGGCCCGCGCGACGACCAGGACGCCGCCGCGCAGCGCTGGATCGCCGAACAGGCAGGCGACCAGGTGACCCTGGGCGAGGAGTACCGCGGCCTGCCGGACATGCGGTCCTTCGTGGACAGGGTGGCCCGCGAGGCGCTGGTGCCCGCCGCGCACGAGGTGCCGCGGCTGCTGGAGGAGGCCCCGACCCGGCTGCTCACCCCCCGGGCGCACCCGGCCGTGGTCCGCTGGGCGCACGACGACCCCGACCGCGCCATCGCCCACCTGGTGGCCGACCGGGTGCCCGGCGAGCTGGTCGACGTGGTCTTCGAGGGCCTGTTCGCCCGGCACGAGGAGGGCGGCAACCCGATCAGCTTCCCGCCCGCGGACGTGTCCCGCTTCCCGCGCTGGCCCGACCTCCTCGGCGACGCGGTGCGCCGCTGGGTGCCCGAGCAGCGCGACCGGGTCGCCTTCGTCGAGCGCACCCTGCTCGCCCCCGGCCGCCCGCTGGCCGACCCGCGCGCCCTGGCCAGGTCGGTGCTGTGGCTGGAATCCCTGGGCATCGGGGCGGACGACCTGCCGCCGTCGGTGGAGTCCATCGCGGTGGCCCTGGGCCGCCGGGGCAGGCTGGCGCAGCGGCAGCGCGACTACCTGCGCTCCACCGGCGACCAGGTCGGCGTGCTGCGGGACCTGGTGGGGCGCATGGACTTCGTCAGCGTCGCGGTCACCGCCGAACTGCTCGACGTGGCGGGGGAGGAGTCGACCCGGCGCGGGCTGGTGCGCACGGTGCTGGCGCACAACTCCGAGCACGCCGACCGCGGCCGCGGGTCGATGGCCACCTGGGTCGCCGACCTGGTGGACCGGCGCCCGCAGGACCAGTCGGCCGTGGTGGAGGGCGGGTTCGGGCTGCTGCGCGAAAACGGGCTGCTCCCCGACGGGCTGCTCGCGCTGGCGCTGAGCCACTACGCCGACCGGCTCGACGTCTCCGAGGTCGGCCGCGGCCTGCTGCTGGAGGCGGCGGACCGGGTCAACACCGCGTCCCGCGCGCCCGCGCAGGCGCGCACCGAGGCGTTCCCCAGCGGTGACCCCGGGTGGGGGCAGGACGACCCCCAGCGCGGGGACTCCCTGCACAGCGGTCGCAGGCAGCGGCGCGCGGGCGCCGGGGACTTCGGGCCCAGCGGCCAGGCGGACGCCGGGGCCGGGTACGGCGCCCAGGGCTTCGGCGCGGACCGCTACCGCCGCGCGGAGGCCGACACCGTGGCACCGCAACCGCTCGACGAACCGGTGCCCGCGGGCAACACCGTCCCGGTGCCGCGCGCCCGCCGGGTGGGCCGCGAGCAGGAGCTGCCGCCCGCGCTGCGGCTGGCGCTGATCATCGGCATCGCGGCCGTGGTGGTGTTCGTGCTGTACCAGCTCTTCTTCGCGCGGTTGGGCTGATGGACACCTCCGCAGCCGGGCGGGTGGGCGTGCTCGTCGCCACCGCGCTGAACCGGGTCGACCGGATCGCGGGCACCCGCCCGTCCAACCGACCACCGCACCTGGCGCAGCTCACCACGGTGTTGCAGGCGGCGGTCGCCGAGGCGCGCACCGCCGAGGACCACCCGAAGCGGGTCGGCCGCGACGCCGACCTGTGGCGGCTGCGCGAGCCGGGGTACCTGCGCGGCATCGTCGAGCACCCGGTGAGCCGGGCCGGGAGCGGCCTGGTGCTGCTGCCGGTGGTGCTCACCTGGGTGCTGCTGGGGGCAGCGGAGTTCCTGTACGTGCGGGAGTACGTGGCGGTGCCGGTGGGGTCGCGCCCGTCGTTCTTCGCCGACTGGCTGGCCCAACCGTGGTACCGGGGCCCGTTCGTGCTGTCGGCGGTGATCGTGCTGACCGTCGTGTGGATCATGCTGGGCTACCGCGGGCCCGCCCGCGAGCAGGCCGCCGCGGACGAGCTGGACCGGGTGGTGCACCAGTTGGAGGTCGACCTGCTGCCCCCGCTGACCGTCCTGCGCTCCCGCCTCGCCCCCGCCTCCCCGGTCGAGGTGACCCGCCAGGCCGCCGCCGACCTGACCGCGGCGTCGGCGAAGTTCGCCGCCGCCACCGACACCCTCGCCACCGCCGCCTCGGTCGTCGACCGGCTCGCGGCCGTCGTCGAACGCCTCGCCGCGGCGGTCCCCGACCTGCGCGCGCAGGCCGACCGCCTGGCCGACCTGGACGGCCGCCTGGAGCGCTCCGTCGCGGAAACGGCCCGCCAGGTCAAACCCATGACCGACGCGGTGGAAGCGGTGACGTCGGCCGCCGCGACCGCCGCCGACACCACCTCCCGCTCCGAGGCCGTGCTCAAGGAGGCCACCACCCGCCTGGACGAGGCCGCGGCCCTGGCCACCCGCACCGCCGAGCACCAGAGCACCCTCGCCACCGCCCGCGAACCCTTCACCGAGGCCGCCACCGCCGTCGCCAGCGCCGCCACCAAGCTCGACACCGCCGCGTCCGCCACCCGCGACACCGCCGCCCGCCTGGGCGAGGTCATCAAGGACGTCAACTGGCTCACCATGGTCGCCGACGGCCTCCGCCACCCCGACCACCGGTGAGGCGCCGCTTCCCCCGCGGCGACGCGGGCCCGATCGGGGCAGCGGGCTGGCTGTTCGCGGAACTGGCCATGGTCCTGGTCATCATCGCCATCGGCTCCGAGGTCACCGCCCCCTCGGCCGTCGTCCTCGACCCATCGGCGACCGCCACCCCCACCACCGCCCCCTCGCAGGGCCTGGCCCTCACCACGGTCCGCTTCACCATCCCGGCCACCGCCGACGACGCGACGGTGCTCGCCGACTTCCGCGCCGCCCTGGACCGCACGGTCGGCCCGCAGGGCCGGGTCGGCCTGATCCTCCTGTTCGGCAAGTCCACCACCGCCAACCCCGCCCAGGGCACCCGCCTCTCCGAACGCCTCAAAGCGGTGGTGACCCCCGCGAACCTCCCCCAACTGCGCACCACGGTCGACATCCGCCCCTACTTCGGCGGCGACGGCACCCCCGGCCAGGTCATGGTGGAACTGTTCCTCCTGACATGACCCCACCCACCCCAGCCCCCGCCCGCCTCGGCGTGCCGGCCCACTCCGCCACCCCGGCGGGCTCGGCATGAGCGTCGCCATCCTCGACGGGACCGACACCTCCGCCGCCGACACGCTCCGGACGGCGTTGGGCACCCCCGCGCACCTGTCCGCCCCGGAGGACCTTCCCGGGGCGGGTGCGGCGGCGCTCCTGCTGCTGCCCGCCCACGCCCCCGTCCTCCCGACCGAGGCCCTGCGCCTCGTCGCCGTCCTGGAGTCGCTGGCCCTCAACCCGCCCGGCCACCGCACCCCCCTGGTCCTGACCTGGGTCGCCACCCCCGCCCACCGGACCCGCATGTCCTACGCCGCGGGCCGCAACCACGCCGACCTGCTCCTCGGCAAGCACTGGACCCGCGAGCTGGCCCACCACCCCACCCCCACCGCGGCGGCGGCCTGCCGGGCCGCCCGGGTCCGGAAGCTGATGCGCGCCCAGCCCCGCCTCGGCGGCATCCCCGTCACCACCCTCCACCGGACCCTGAGCACCCTCGATCCCCACTTCGTCGAGGCGCTTTGCGTGCAGCTCCCCGACGGCACCTGGCACAGCCCCGCCGCCGTCGCCGCCGCGGTGGAACTGCGCGGCGCCGCCGCGGTGGAGCTGCGCGACCCTGCGCCGAGTGGGTGATGTCCGGCGGTTTCCCGCCGCGCGGTGAGCCGGGCGCGCGATGGTGGGCCCGTCCCGCACCGACCCGGTGCGGCTGGAGGGGAGAACACCATGGGCATGGCCGTACTGGGGGCCGTCACCGCGCTGGTCGTGAGCCTGGCGCAGGCGGGCGACCCGTCGTCCCTGGGGTACACCGCGGAACCGGGGGCCGGGCCGGTCTCCGGCAGCCGGACCTGGACCGAGCCGACCGACGAGGTGCGCGCGTTCGAGCTGGACGGCGTGCTGGTCGTCGACGGTGAGGACAGTTCCGGGTGGGACTGGTTCCGGGTGGAGCTGGCGGGGGCGGGCGGGGCTCCGCTGGGTGTGGGCAGCTACACCGGGGGGAACTTCCGGCTGCACCCGGAGGCCGCCGGGGTGAACCTGATCTCCGACGGGCTGGGCAGCGGGGACGGCCCCGCCGAGTTCACCATCAGCACCCTGGAGCGCGACCCGGTCACCGGGCGGGTGAGCGCCCTGGACGTGGAGGTGACCGTGCACAACGGGTCGCCGACCGGGCCGCGGATCGACATCCGGGCGCACTACGAGGCTTGAGCGACCACCGCGCGCGGCGGCCGGTAACATCGCGCGCGGACTTTGGACTTGCTAGGAGGAAAAAGTGACCGCCCAGGTGGAGACGTTCGAGTTCCAGGCCGAGGTCCGGCAGCTCTTGCAGCTTATGATCCACTCGATCTACTCGAACAAGGACGCGTTCCTGCGCGAGCTGGTCTCCAACGCCTCGGACGCTCTGGACAAGCTGCGCCTCGAAGCGTTCCGGGACAAGGATCTCCAGGTCGACACCGACGACCTGCACATCGAGTTGGCCGTCGACAAGGACGCGCGGACGCTGACCGTGCGCGACAACGGCATCGGCATGACCCGCGACGACGTGGTGCGGCTGATCGGCACCATCGCCAAGTCGGGCACCGCGGAGTTCCTGCGGCAGGTGCGCGAGTCGCAGGACGCGGCGGGGGCGCAGGACCTGATCGGGCAGTTCGGGGTGGGGTTCTACGCCAGCTTCATGGTGGCCGACAAGGTCGAGCTGGTGACCCGCTACGCCGGGGAGGCCGAGGGCACCCGGTGGGAGTCCGGCGGTGAGGGCACCTACACGATCGAGCCGGTGGCCGACGCCCCGCAGGGGACCTCGGTCATCCTGCACCTCAAGGCGGCCGACGCCGAGGAGCAGCTCACGGACTACACCACCCCGTGGAAGCTGCGGGAGATCGTCAAGCGGTACTCGGACTTCATCACCTGGCCCATCCGGATGGAGACCACCAAGCCCGCCGTCGACGAGGACAGCGAGCCCACCACCGAGGTGGAGACGCTCAACTCGATGAAGGCCCTCTGGGCCCGCCCGCAGAGCGAGGTGACCGCCGAGGAGTACTCCGAGTTCTACCGCCACATCGCCAACGACTGGGCCGAGCCGCTCAAGACGGTCCAGATGTCGGCCGAGGGCACCTTCGAGTACCAGGCGCTGCTGTTCATCCCCTCGCACGCCCCGCTCGACCTGTTCATGCGCGACGCGCACCGCGGCATCCAGCTCTACGTCAAGCGCGTCTTCATCATGGACGACTGCGAGTCGCTCATCCCCGAGTACCTGCGCTTCGTCAAGGGTGTCGTGGACGCCGCCGACCTGTCGCTGAACGTCTCCCGCGAGACGCTGCAGCAGGACCGGCAGATCCAGCTCATCCGCCGCCGCCTGGTCAAGAAGATCCTGTCCACGGTCAAGGACCTGCGCGGCGTGGACGCGGAGAAGTACAAGACCTTCTGGACCGAGTTCGGTCGCGCGGTCAAGGAGGGCCTGGTCCAGGACACCGACAACCGCGACGCGATCCTGGAGATCTGCTCCTTCGACTCGACCCTCGACCCGGAGCAGCCCACCTCGCTGCGCGGGTACGTGGAGCGGATGAAGGAGGGCCAGCAGCACATCTACTACATGACCGGGGACTCGCGGTCGGTCATCGAGAACTCCCCGCACCTGGAGGCGTTCCGGGACAAGGGGTACGAGGTCCTGGTGCTGACCGACCCCATCGACGAGATGTGGGTCGACGCCGTCCCGGAGTACGACGGCAAGCAGTTCCAGTCCATCGCCAAGGGCCAGGTCGACCTGGACACCGAGGAGGACGAGGAGCGCAAGGCCGAGTACGCCGACTTCCTCACCTGGATGTCGGAGTCGCTCAAGGACGCGGTGAAGGAGGTCCGCCTGTCCAAGCGCCTGACCACCTCCCCGGCCTGCGTGGTGGGCGACTCCGGTGACCTCGCCCCGAACCTGGAGAAGATGTACCGGGCGATGGGGCACGAGCTGCCCCAGGTCAAGCGCATCTTGGAGCTGAACCCCACCCACCCGCTGGTGGCGGGCCTGCGCGCCGCGCACGCCGAGCGCCCGGAGGACGAGTCCCTGGCCGAGACCGCGTCGCTGCTGCACGACATGGCGGTCCTGGCCGAGGGCGGCGAGTTGGCCGACTCCGCCCGCTTCATCCGCCTGCTGGCCGGGCGGCTGGAGCGCTCGCTCTAGCCCCCGACCGGCACAGCGCACGACCAGGAGCCCCGGCACACCACAGCCGGGGCTCTTGGCCGTGCGGGTGGCATCCCGCGGCCGGATCGGCTACTGCTTGACCTTCAGGTCGATGGTGATGGGGTTGTCCTTGTCGACCACCAGGAAGTTGATGATTTCGGTGTCGACGAAGCAGTCGGCGAACCTCGGCAACCGGTAGCTGCCCGCGAGGGTTCCGCCGACGGCCGGGTTGAAGTTCCCGGACGACTTCAACTTGATTTCCACCGGGGCGGTGGTCTTGCAATTCGGCAGCGGAATGCCGATGTTGAAGTGCCCGACCTCGGTGATCTGGATGTCGAACTTCCCGGTCACGTCGACGGTGCCCGCGGCCAGCGTCCCGGTCAGTCCGCCGACCTGCGTGACCTTCACCTTGGCGTGGGTGTCCAGCAGCCCCGCCAGCTTGAAGTCGGTCCGGGTCTCCGGGAGCGAGATCGTCCCGCTCAGCGCGCCTCCCTGCAGGTCACCGCGCACGTCCGCCTGTCCGGGGCCCAGGGGGAGCGTGGCGCCCAACCCGGTCAGGCCCGTCTGCCCGGTGGCGGTGTAGCTCAGCTCCACCGACTCGGCGCTGCTCGTCCCCGAGGTCACCAGCAGTGCCCCGACCGCCGCTGCCGCCGCCACCGCGACCCCGGCCGCCCGTGCTTTTCGCACCCGCATCCCACAACTCCCGTCAGTCTAGAAACGTTGGTGTTCCTAGAGTCACTGTAATCATTCCCGAGCCTCGGTGGCAATCGGTCCGGACAATTTTGTGGAAGTGTGGAAGGCTCGACGTAATCCGGGTGTGGGTCGGTGATAAAATGGATCGGTGGAATCCAGGCGGGCCGGGCGGTCCGAGCGGCAGTTGCCCCGGGGCAGGCACGGCCTGAGCCGGGAGGACATCGCCGCCTCCCAGCGCGGCAGGCTGGTCGCGGCCATCCTCGACGTGGTGGCTGTCAAGGGGTACCCGGCGACCACCGTCAACGACGTCGTCGTGCGCGCCGAGGTCTCCCGGCGCACCTTCTACGAGCACTTCGACGGCAAGGAGGCCTGCTTCCTGGCCGCCTTCGACGCCGCGGTGCTCGACGTGGGGGTCTCGCTGCGCTCGGCGCTCGACCCGGTGGCCCGCGACGACTGGCAGGGGCGCATCCGGCTGTCCTGGCGGGCGTTCCTCGCCGCCCTCGCCGAGCACCCCGCCGCGGCCTGGTCGCTCTACATCGAGACGCTGTGCGCGGGCCCGGCGCTGGTGGAGCGCACCACCGCGGTCAACCGGGGGTTCGCCGACATCTTCCGCGCCCTGCACCGCCGGGCCCGCGCCGCCGACCCGGGGGTGCGGGAGGTGGCGCCGGAGGTCTTCGACCTCTACGTCGGCGGCACCGCCGAGCGCATCCGCGACTGCCTGCACACCGCGGGCGCCGCGGCGCTGCCCCGCCTGGAGGACGTGTTCACCGACACGCTGATGGTCTTCTTCGAGCCGCGCCCGACCCCCTGAGGATCACCCGGCCGGGTGCGCCGCGCGGTCGTCGTCCCGGCCCCGGCGGGCCGCCCGACGGGTGACCGGGGTGATAGAACACCGGAGGTAAATTGCTCACGGCCCGGTCAGAAATAGGCCGGGAACTTTCCCGCGCTTGACACGACGTGGTTCCCCACCGAATGCTGGCCGTATTGCAACGTCGGCAATCGGGGGGATTCGCGGTGTCCATTCGACCTCCATTCGGCACGGCTCTCGGAATTCGGGGCCGTGATTACGCCGCGGTCGCCGCGCACGGCGAGGCCATTACGAATTCGGCGCTGCTGCGCGCGGTGGAATGGCCGGAGGTGGACCCCACCGGGGAACCGGTGCGCTCCCCGCGGCGGTTGGACGCGGAATTGCGCGCGCTGGTGCTGGAGTCGGCGGTCACCCCGCGCTTCTCCTGGGAGCGGTTCCTCGACCGGCACCGCGCCGACGGCCCGGCCGAGCGGCTGCTCGCGCTGCTCAACCACCGCGCCTTCCAGTTCAACTCGCGGGCGGCCTTCGGCGGCGCCGTCTCGCCGTGGCGGGCGCGGGTCGAGGCCTGCGTGCGCGAGGGGCGGCGGCTGGAGGTCGTGCTGCCCGCGTTCTGCGTGATCGGCAACCCGGTGAAGCGCTTCGACCTCACCGCCGCCACCGCCGCCGAGGACGTCGCCCTGATGCACCTGGCCAACCTGGCCGAACTCCTCGGGCGGCTGCACGAGCCGGGCGCGGTCCTCCACATCATCTCCGACAGCACCTTCTACGGCTCGCCGTTCGGCGTGACCTCGGTGGAGGCGGTCAACTACGTCGCCGAGCTGCGCGAGCGCGTCCGGGAGCTGGACCTGGGGCGGGTGCTGCGCCTGCACGACATGTCCGACGTGCTGCAACCGGTCGTCCCGCAGTTCCAGCGCCGCTTCGACGCCTGGTTCCGCGCGCTGCGCCTCGACCGGTGCGCCGACGGCATCAGCGCCGACGAACACGACCGGTGGCTGACCAGCATGATGGCCAGCATCGACATCCGGAAGCTCGGCCTGTCCTACGCCGAGCTGCGCGCCACCTACCTCGACCGGGGGGAGCACTTCCACGGCATCCGGGAGCGCGCGCGCTGGGCGCTCAACGAGTACCGGGCGATGAAACTGGCCGCGACGGATCTGGAATGGGAGGAACTGGCGTTCCCCGGGGCCGTGCGCGCCACGATCCACACCAAGTCGATCCCGGTTCTGGGGTTGCGCATTTTCCCCGAGTACAAGTTCAGCGCCCGGCTCCTGCCCTACCACGGCATCGGGGTGTTGAGCCGTTCGGTGAAGACCGGCCGGTACCGGATGGGGGTGCGGCCGGAGATGTTCGTGCACGGTCGACCGGACATGCGCCGCATTGTCGACGAGCGCGGGATCACCAGTTTCTACCTGCACTGCCCGCAATGACGCCGAGGATTTGGTACTGAGCTGTACCGGAACGGCCCCCGGCGTCGGTCCGCTGCCCTCCACAGTGGACTCTGATGCGCGAGGTTTCCACGGGGTGCGGGCGGGTATCCGGGACCGGACGGAGGTGAGGTCCCCAGATGATCGCGAGCGGAAGACGGGTTCGGGTCGAGTTCGACGCCGACCTCGCGCTGCTGCCGGTGGTGCGCGCCATGGCGGCCAACGTCGCGATGGTCGAGGACTTCACCATCGACGACATCAGCGACGTGCGCCTGGCGGTGGACGAGATGTGCTCCACGCTGATCACGCACGCCGTGCTGGGCAGCACCCTGGACTGCCAGATCGACACCCGGCCCGGCGGCCTCGCCGTCCGGGCCAGTGTGGACTCCCGCTCGTCCCAGCCTTCGCGGGACACGATGAGCTGGGAGATCATGTCCGTGCTGGCCGACTCGGTGACCTCGGAAGTGCACACGGGGCCCGCGGGGACGGCCAGGCTCACCATGTGCCTCACCAAGCGACGCGGGGAAGGTTGATGCCCACGACCGAGCGGACCAGGTCGAGCGAGTACGACCACCTGGCTCCCCTGTTCGTCGAACTGGCCGCGTGCACCGACCCCGGCCAGCGGGCGGCGCTGCGCGACAAACTGGTCACCGGCCACCTGCCGCTGGCCGAGCACATCGCCGTCCGGTTCAGCAACCGCGGCCAACCCACCGACGACCTGCGCCAGGTCGCGGTGGTCGGCGTGATCAACGCGGTGGACCGGTTCGACCCCGAGCGCGGCACCGACTTCCTGTCCTTCGCCATCCCCACCATCATGGGCGAGGTCCGCCGCTACTTCCGCGACAGCAGTTGGTCGATCCGGGTGCCGCGCAGGCTCAAGGAACTGCACCTGGAGATCAGCTCGGCCACCGGCGCGCTGTTCCAGCAACTCGGCCGCGCCCCCTCGCCCTCGGAACTGGCCCGCCACCTGGACCGGCCGGTGGAGGAGATCTACGAGGGGCTGGAGGTGGCCAACGCCTACCAGGCCATGTCGGTCGACGAGTCGCGCGAGGACGGGGAGAGCGAGAGCCCGCTGGTGCGCTCACTCGGCGCCGAGGACCCGGAACTGGCCAAGGTCGACTACCACGAGTCGCTGCGACCGCTGGTCGCGGCGCTGCCGGAGCGGGAGCGGACGATCCTGACGCTGCGCTTCTACGGGAACATGACGCAGTCGCAGATCGCGGAGAAGGTGGGGCTGTCGCAGATGCACGTGTCCCGGCTGCTCTCGCAGACCTTGCAGCGGCTGCGCGGCAAGCTGGGGCCGGAGATGTAGTTCCTTCGAGGCTTGGGGTTTCGGTGGGGTGCGCGGCTGGGTGGCTGTGCTCGGCCGTGCCTTCGTGAGCCCGGTCGTTTGGTGGGTGGTGCCCGGCTGGGTGGGTGTGCTCGGCCGGGCCTGTGTCCTGCAAAGCGCCGGTTGTTTGTCGTGTGTGCCCGGCTGGGTGGATGTGTTTGGCCGGGGCCCCTATGGCGATCATGTGCTCCAGTGCGTCAGGTGGGGCTGAAAAGATGCCCCACCGCCCAGGCAGGCTGTCACATGATCGCCACCCCCGGCCAAACACATCCACCCACCCGGGCAGTTCGCTCGCCGGGCCAGCGGTTTTCGGGGGTGGTCGGCTGGGCAAGTACCTCCACCCACCCGGGCAGTCGGCTCGCGGGGCCGCCGGTTTCGGGGGTGGTCGGCTGGGCAAGTACCTCCACCCACCCGGGCAGTCGGCTCGCGGGGCCGCCGGTTTCGGGGGTGGTCGGCTGGGCAAGTACCTCCACCCACCCGGGCAGTCGGCTCGCGGGGCCGCCGGTTTCGGGGGTGGTCGGCTGGGCAAGTACCTCCACCCACCCGGGCAGTCGGCTCGCGGGGCCGCCGGTTTCGGGGGTGGTCGGCTGGGCAAGTACCTCCACCCACCCGGGCAGTTCGCTCGCCGGGGCGGCGGTTTCGGGGTGGTCGGCCTGCGTTCAGGGCGTCCGCCCACCCGGGCATTTGCTTGCCGGGGCGGCGGTTTCGGGGTGGTCGGCTGGGCTGCTGCGCCGGTGTGGTTCCGGGGTGGCTGGTGGCCGGGCTGGCGGTTGGCGGGGTGGGCGGCAAGTGCATCCGCCCACCCGGGCAGTCGCGTAGCCGGGCCGCTGGTTCTTGGCTGGCTGGCTGGTCGTCGTTGCGGCGGTGGGGTGTGGCGGCGGGTTCTACGGGGTTGTCGGGTTGAGGCGTTGCAGGACCGCTCGGGCGACCGCGTCGGTGCGGCGGAAGCCGGGGGCGTTGGTGTGGGGGCGGGAGAAGGCGCCTGCCGCTCGGATGCTGGTGTGCGGGCCCATGGCGATGCGCCTGGGGTTGGTCGTCCCGGTGGCGTCGACCAGGTCGCCGACCGAGCGGATGGTGATGCGGCCGGTGGAGCGGCCGCCGGTCAGCACTTCCTCGACCAGTTCGCCCCGGTCGCGCAGGGCGGTGATCAGGGGGTCGGTGGCCCGGCGCACGCTCGGGGCGGGCAGCCGTGCCTCCACCAGCGCCGTGCCCACCTGCTGTCCCGGCACGGCCGGGCTGCCCGCGACGAAGCGGCCGTCCTCCGGGCGCACCCACATGTCCGGTCCGACGAACGAGACCACGCCCGCGCGGGAGAGTGCCAGCAGTTGCCGCAGCCGGGGTCCGGGTGGTCCGCTGGCGAAGTAGCTGAAGAAGCCGAACCACCAGCCGTCCACGTCGTCGATCTGCGCGTCCGGGGTCAGCCTGCCCGATGCCACCACCCTCGACAGTTGTCCGAAGCTGACCAGCAGGCCCAGGAACGCGCCCATGTCGGCGCTGAACCCCGGGTTCGCGCGCCGGGCGAGGTCGGTGGTGATGTGGGAGTGCAGGTGCTCGGTGAACGCCCCCCGATCCGGGAAGGTCAGGCCCGCCAGCGGTTTGTCGAGCCCGTCGGGGTCGAACCGGTCCTCCGGGGCGGGCACCGCCGCCTCGACCAGGGCGCGCAGTTCGGGGCTGTTCCACTCCGCCGCCGCGTAGGCCGCCTCGAAGTCGGGGAACGGCAGCCGGGTTCGCTCGGGGTGGGCGGTGAACAGTTCCGTGTAGTAGGCCCAGCCGATGTCCTTGGCCATCAGCGGCCACAGGTCCCGGCGGAAGTCCAGCGGCTCCGGCCGCGCGGTCAGCTCCGCGATCGCCGCGTTGTCGAAGAAGCGGGGGAGGGCGGCGAACGGCGCCCGCAACCGGTACTCCGGCTTCGCGCGGTAGGGCACGCCGCGCCGGGAACCGATGTGCAGGTGGGGTTCCTTGCCCGACGGGTGGTAGACCAGCGTGCCGCCCTCGGTCTCGTAGCGGCCGCCGCGGCCCTCGGTGAGCAGCACCATCAGGTCGATGAAGGCCAGGCCGAAGCCGCGCACCAGCACGTCCTCGCCGGGTTGCAGCGCCGACAGGTCGATGTCGGAGGTGTAGGCGGGCGGGACGTAGCGCAGGTCGTGCTCGCGGGCGTACTCGGCCAGCGCCCGCTGCGTGGGGCTCGGGTCCACGTCCAGGTGCCCGATGGCCAGCACCACCATGTCCACCACCAGCGGCTCGGCCCGTTCGGCCAGCCGTACCGACTGCGGGCCGCCCGGGTCGCCGGTGACGTCGACCGCGGTGTCCTCGTGCACCACCACCTCCACCGAGGGCGGCAGGTCGGCGAGCACGCCGCGGAAGAACCAGTCCAGGTAGGCGCTCTGCAACCGGCGGGTGGGGAAGCGGGTCGGGGCGGCCTCGGCGAACTCCGCGCGCAGGTCCTCCGGGACGCCCTCCCCGCCCGCCGCGCGGATGCCCGCCGCCCACTCGGCCAGGGTCGGGCCCGGGCGCACCGGGCCCGCGCAGCGCACCGACCCGTCGAGGAACATGGTGACGTCCTCGGGCATGGAGTTCATCCACAGCAGCGGGGACTGCTCGTAGCGCCACACCCGGCCCGCGCCGGGCGGGTGCGGGTCGATCAGGTGCACGGTCAGGTGCCCGGTGAACAGTTCCGGCGCGTTCGCCGCGATCCGCTCGACCAGCCCGACCCCGCTCGGCCCCGCGCCCACCACCGCGACGGACACCCGGTCGTCTGCTGCCACCGCGCCCCTCCGATCCGGTCCCCACCGACAGTAGGTTTGCGGTCCGGCCGGCGAGGGGCCGTCCACCCAGTGGGACGGCCTCAGCGCACCCGTTCGACCATCCGCTGGGCCAGCCAGCCGGTCACCTCGGCCACCACCTCCCGGTCGACCGGTTCGGCCAGCTGCCTGCGGAAGTCCTCCCGCGACGGGACCCCGGGGTCGAGCCGCAGCAGGTGGGTGAGGTCCGGCACGCGCCGCACGGACACCTCCCCGGGGACCAGGTCCGCGATCACCGCCAGGTCGTCCGGGTCGACGGTGATGTCCTTCTCCCCGGTCAGCGCGAGCACCGGCACCCGCACCGCGGCCAGGTCGGCGCACGGGTCGTGGTGCACGAACTCGCGCAGCGACCGGTCCACCCTGGGGTCGCCCGCCTCGGCGCGCGCCACCTCCCGGGTGATCTGCTCCTGCGCGGTGCGCCGCAGCACCCGCAGCAGCAGCCGACTGCGCCGGGGCAGGTCGGCCGGGGTCCAGTGCCGGGCGCTGTCGAGGAACACCCGCTTGCCGCTGCGCGCCGGGCACGACAGCAGCACCAGCGCGTCGACCTCGGTCCGCGCGGCCAGGCCGAGCGCGTGCAGCGCCCCCTCGCTGTGCCCGAGGAGCCCCACGCCGCGCACCTCGGGCCGCGCCGCCAGCGCCGCCAGCGCGGCGGACGCGACCTCGCGGTGGTCGTAGAACCCCATCGCGCGCCACCGCGCGTCCGTGGTCCCGGTGCGGTCGTAGCGGTAGGAGGCGATCCCGCGCGCGGCCAGCCCCCCGGCCACCGCGGGCCCCAGCCCCAGCGCCCCCGACCGCCGGTTCCCGTCCCGGTCGACCCGCCCGGCCCACAGCAGCAGCACGGCCGGGTGCGGGCCGTCCCCGTCCGGCAGCACCAGCGTGCCGGTCACCCCGCCGCCGCCCGGCAGGTCCACAGCCATCTCGATCTCGCGCATCCACCACATCCCAGTCCGAGTCCGACGGCGGATGATCTTCCTCTCCCGCCGCCCGCCCACCCCTGTCCGGGTGGATCGCGGACCCGGGACGGGCGTTTCACCGCTCCTGCGGTCGGCGGCCGGGTCAGTCGGCCGACCGGCCCAGCAGCCGCGGGGCGCGCGGTCCGGCGAGGACGGCAGGATGCCGCTGACCGCCCCCGGTCAGCCCGCCCACCGCTCCTCGGTCATGCCGCCCGCGCGGGAGCGGGCCACTGCCCGCTCGTTCTCCGGCGTGAACACCTCGGTGCGCTGCCGCTCGGCCCGGCGCTCCGCGTCGGCGAAGACCAGTTGGGTGTTGACGGCGACCCCGACCCGGTACCCGGCGCTCGCCGCGTTCACCACCTGCTCGGCCGGGCCGGTGATGTTGCCCGCCGCCCACACGCCCGGCACGCTGGTCATCCCCGTGGCGTCGACCTCGACGAACCGGCCGAACGGGGTCTCGGCCTGCTTCGCGCCGAGCGAGGACAGCAGGGTGTCGCGGGGGACCATGCGGGGCGGCACGACGAAGGTGGACCGGGGGAAGAAGTTCCCGTCGGTGAGCCGCACACCGGTCAGCCGGTCCTCGGCGACCTCCAGCTTCTCGATTTCCCCGCGCACGACGCAGATGCCCGCCGCCCGGAGCAACTGCCACTCCGCGTCGGGCACCGCGTTCACGTCCACACCGTCGAGGAACACGGTGACGTCCTTCGAGAGCTGGTGGAACAGCAGCGCCTGGTGCACCCCACCCGCCTTCGGGTAGAGGACGCCGATCGGCTGGTCGCGCACCTCCCACCCGTGGCAGTACGGGCAGTGCAGCACGTCCTTGCCCCACCGCTCGGCGACCCCGGGGACACCGGGCAGCTCGTCGACCAGACCGGTGGCGACGACCAGCCGCCGCGCGTGGACCCGCCCCCCGGTGGCGAGGGTCAGGTCGAACCCGCCCCCGCCGTCCGGGGCGACTCCGGTCACCTCGTCGGAGGCGATGCGCACGCCGTAGGCCGACACCTCCCCGCGCACCACCGCGAGGAACTCGGCGGGCGGCATCCCGTCGCGCGAGGGGTAGCCGTGCATGTGACCGGCGGGGGCGTTGCGCGGCTCGCCCGCGTCGATCACCAGGACGGAGCGGCGCGCGCGTCCCAGCACCAGCGCCGCCGACAAACCGGCCGCGCCGCCACCCACGACCACGGCCTCGTAGCTGTTGTTCTCGATCTGCATCGGTGGCTCCTCGGTCCAGTCCGTCAGCGGTGTGCTGACAACACTGCGCCGATCTGGCCCAAGCGGCAACAATCTTTGCTCAAATGGCAAGCGCTGGAGCTGCCGATCACGGGTCGCGCCGCCGTGGCCGTGGTCCTAGGCCGGGTCCTTGCCCGCGGTGATGTCGGCGCAGAGGGCCAGCAGGTCCTGCTTGTCGAGGACCAGGTACTCCTGTCCGTCCGCCGAGCGGGCCGAGCCGTCGGTCTTGGCGGTGTGGAAGTGGCGCTGGTCGTCGGGGACGGCGGCGACCCGCCCGGCGACCCGGGGGAGTTCGGGGCCGGTCAGGTCGGCGTCCAGCGCGACGTGGGAGCCGAGGGCGGTCAGGACGAGGCGGAGCCTGGCCGGGTCGGCGAGGGTGTCCGGGGTCAGCAACTCGTCGACGACGGCCTGGAGGAGTTGCTGTTGGCGGTCGATGCGGTCGAGGTCGCCGCGGTCGAGGCCCTGGCGCTGCCGGACCCAGGTCAGCGCGTCGTCGCCCGCGACGGTGATCTGCCCCTGGGCGAAGGTGGTGCCGGTGCGGGAGTCGGTGGTCTCGAACGGGTTGTGCACGGTCACCCCGCCGAGGTGGGTGGTGATCTCGCGGACCGCGGTGAAGTCGACCAGCACCACGTGGTCGAGGCGCCAGCCGGTCAGGCCCTCCACCAACCCGGCCGTCATCGGCACCCCGCCGTAGGCCAGGGAGGCGTTGGCCTTGGCCTCGCCGTGGCCGGGCAGCGGAACCCAGGAATCGCGCGGGACGGAGACCACGTCGATGCGGCTGTCGTCGGCCGCGACGCGCAGGACCATGATCGTGTCGGCGCGCTGCCCGGTGACGCCGGACCCCGCGTCCTCGCCCGTGCGCTCGTCGCTGCCGATGAGCAGGATCGTCAGCGGGTCGCCCGGTTCCTCGGCGGGGCGGTCGGCCAGGCCGGAGAGGGTGTCGCCGGGAAGGGTGGCGACGCCGTCGGTGAACGCCGAGCTGACCACCCAGCCGACGCCGAGTCCCGCCACGACCGCCACCGCCGCCACGGCGACCAGCAGCCGGACGAACACGGTCACCGCGCGCAGTCTCATGCGGGTCAGTGTGCGTCACCCGCACGGGCTAAGCCAAGACACGACTTCATCAGGTGAAACGCCGCTGACCGGCATCGCACCTCACCCGTTCGGCGGACGGGCCGCGCGAACGCCATCGCCACGCGGAGTGAGCGCCCCCAGAGCGGGCCAAAATTCCAACAGGACTTATACAAGTGCTGTTATGATCGCCGCGTGCAAGATCCGACCGAACACAGCCGCTGGCGGCCGCTGCGCCTGCTCCAGGCCGCCATGGACGACGACATCGCCCGCCTCTACGCCGACCGGGGCGTCGCCGGGCTCAAGCCGAGCTTCGTGATGGAGCTGATCCGGTTGCACGCGCGCGGCCCGATGACCATCACCGAACTCGCCGAGTCCGTCGAGCGCACGCACTCGGCCATGAGCCAGAAGGTCAAGGCCATGCGCGCGGCCGGGCTCGTGCGCACCACGACCGGGGTCGACGCGCGCAGCAAGAGGATCACCCTGACCGCCAGGGCGCGGCGGGAGGTGGGCGCGCTCGCGGCGGAGTGGCGGGCCACCGAGGCCGCCGTGGCCGAGTTGGAGGCGGAGATCCCCTACCCGCTGAGCCGGGTCGTGGTCGACATCGAGGCGGCGTTGGCCCGGCGCGGT
This sequence comes from Actinokineospora spheciospongiae, assembly GCF_003182415.1. Lineage (NCBI taxonomy): Bacteria > Bacillati > Actinomycetota > Actinomycetes > Pseudonocardiales > Pseudonocardiaceae > Actinokineospora > Actinokineospora spheciospongiae. The sequence goes on from NZ_QHCP01000008.1 coordinate 182,572, forward strand.
TTCCACGACCGGATCACCGAGAAGCTCCGGCAGGACCCCGAGTGGGGGTGATGGTCGACCTCCGCCCGCTGCGCACGTCGAAGTCGTTCCGCGGGTTGTGGATCGGCCGGACGTTCGCCGGGCTGGGCTCGCAGTTGACGCTCGTCGCGGTGCTCTACCAGGTGTGGCAGGCCACCGGGTCGGCGCTGTGGACCGGTGCGGTGGGCTTGGCGCAGGCGGTCCCGCTGATCGCGCTGGGGATGTTCGCCGGGGCGCTGGTCGACCGGGTGGACCGCCGCAAGTTCCACCTGGTCACCCTGACCGGGCAGGCGGTGTGCTCGGTGCTGCTCGCGGTGCAGGCGTTCCTGGACGTGCCGGTGGTCGTCGTGCTGGTGCTCGTGGCGGTGCAGTCGTGCTTCGTCGCGGGCGGTGGACCTGCCGCGAGGACGTTCGCGCCGCGACTGCTGCCCGCTGACCAACTCGCCGCCGGGCTGGCGCTGCAACGGATCTCGTTCCAGGGCGCGATGCTGCTCGGCCCGGCCCTCGGCGGCCTGCTGCTGGGCTGGGTCGGCGTCGGCGGCTGCTACCTGGTGGACGTGGCCACCTTCGGGGCCGCCTTCCTCGGCGCCTTCGGGCTGCCCGCCATGCCGCCCGGCGGCGAGCCCGCCCGGCCCGGGGTGCGCGGGGTGCTGGACGGGCTGCGGTTCCTGGCCGGGCACGCGACCGTGCGCGGCGCGCTGCTCACCGACCTCGCCGCCACGGTGCTGTCCATGCCGATCAGCCTGTTCCCGCTGCTCAACGCGGAGCGCTTCGGCGACGACCCGCGCACGCTGGGGCTGTTCCTGTCCGCGATCGCGGTCGGCGGGGTGGTCGCGTCGGTGTTCTCCGGGACCTTCACCCGGCTGCCGCGCCAGGGCGTGGTCATGCTCGCCGGGTCGACGACGTGGGGGCTGGCGATGGTGCTGTTCGGGTTCGCGGCGGACCCGTGGCCCGCGCTCGGCGCCCTGGTGCTGGCGGGTGCCGCCGACACCGTGTCGGTGGTCTCGCGCGGGGCGATCGTGCAGCTCAACACCCCGGACGAGCTGCTGGGCCGGGTCGCCGCCGCCGAGATGGTCGTCGGGCAGGCCGGGCCGGACGTGGGCAACCTGCGCGCCGGGCTGGTCGCCCACGCCACCACCGGGACGGCCGCGCTGGTCAGCGGCGGGGTGCTGTGCGTGGCCGTGGTGGCCGCCGTCGGCGCGTTCACCCCCGGGCTGCGCGGGCACGCCTACTCGCCGTCTTCCTCCTCCGAGGGCGGGGCCTGACGGCGGGCGACGACGACCAGCAGCGCGATGATCAGCACCGGGCCGAGGAAGACGGCGATCTCGTCCCAGCCGCCCTGGTGCATCAGGATCACCGGCAGGTCCCCGGCTCGGTACACCGTCACACCCCCGAGACCAGCGCGATGCCAACGGCGGTGTACCCGACCATCAGCGCGAGCATCGGGTATTGGCCCACCCGCTCGTACCCCGGCCGCAGGTCGCGCAGGGACCGGTCGTGCGCGGAGGTGACCGCCAGGACGTGCCCGAGCACGATCCCGCCGACCTGCACCGCCGCGATCAGCCCCGCCGAGAGCAGCGTGTAGTCCACCGAGGCGCCGGAGAGGGCCGTCCACCCGCGCTGCCCCTCGAACACCGCGAACGAGAAGTAGTGCGCCACCGTGTACCCGACCATGATCGGCACCAGCGTGTGCGCGAACGCGTCGTAGGCCGCCACCGACCGGCGCAGGTACGGCCGGGTCAGCCGGATCGCCCCCGCGTAGGCCAGCGCCGTCGCCGCGACGGCCACCACCAGCCCGACCGTGCCCACCGCGGCGGAGGCCCCGAAGAGCTTCTGAACGGATGTCCCCTGCGCAGACGTCCAAACCGGAAGCCGCGTCAACCCGTCGAACACCGTGGAACCCAGCACCAGCAACACGAACGGCGTCAGCCCGCTGCGCGCCTGAAGCGTCATCAGGCCGTCGAGCGGGTTGCGCAGCACCAGCGCGCCGTCCGCGCGCCGACCCAGCGGCGACAGCGCGGCCACCAGCACCGAGTACAGCTCGAACCCGTCGCCCCGGTCGAACCACCCCGGCCCGAACACCGCGCCCGCCACCACGTGCACGACCGCGTACACCGTCACGAACACCGCCACGACCCGCACCGAGTCGGAGAACCCGGAAGCCAGTTCCAGCCACAGGAACGCGAACAGGCTCACCACGGCGGGCCAGTGCCCCACGGCGGGCAGCTCCCGGCGCGGCACCAGCCGCCCCAGCCCCGCCGCGAAAGTGCGCAGCGGGTTCGCCAGCCGCCACACCGGACCGAACAGCAGCGACACCGGCACCAGGCCGACCCAGAACCAGGCGTAGAACCACGCGGGCGCCGGGTTGTGCTCCACATCGGACGGACCGCCCCACGCCACCGCCAGGAACCCGGCCAGCAGCAGCACCCCCACGACCTTGAGCGCCACCCTGGGGACCGGCAGCCGCACCGGCCGACCGCCCTCGGCGCCGCGCAGGCGGGGCCGGGTCCACAGCGCGGTCAGCGCCAGGAACGACACCAGCACCGCCGCCGCGCCCGCGTTGAGCGCCAGCCACAGCGGCACCGGCAGGTCGGACCGGCCGCCGAGGCCGTGCGCCAGGATCACCCGGAGACGCGCAGCGAGGTCACCGCCGCGCCGCTGTGGTGCAGTTCCACCTCGAACACGCCGGTGGCGTCGGCGGTGAAGGAGACCGAGCCGGGCTGCCCGGCGACGAGGTCGGTGGCCTTGTCGTAGCCGTGCACGTGCAGTTCGTCGTCCACGTCCGAGGTGACCTCGATGCGGACGGTGTCACCGGGGTGCGCGTCGACCCGCTCCGGTCCGGCGACCCGTTCGCCCGCGCGGACGGTGAACCGGGCGACCTGCTCGGTCGGGGTGGTCGAGGGCGCCGTGGAACAGCTCGCCAGCAGGGCGAGCACGGCTGCCGCCACCAGGGGGTTGCGCATCCTCGCGCGTCCTTTCCGCCGGAATCCGGGTCTTGCCGCCCGATCGGGACGGCCCTAAGGTGTGATCGAAAGTAACAGTTACTTTGATTAACTGCTACTCCCGGTTCACACCCCCTTCGGCGAGGAAGGCGACACCGTGTTGTTGGCGCAGGAGGGAAGCCCGCCCGCGGGCGGGGCCGAGTTCGGCCAGATCGTGCTCGCGGCACTCATGTTCGCGGTGGTCTTCCTGCCGCTGGCGGTGTTCGTGATCCGCGAGCGGGCGGGCAAGCGCACGGTGATCGGCCGGGTCGCGGACTGGATGGGCCGGGTCGGCGGCATGCCCCGGTGGGCGGCGATGCCGATGCTGGTGGCCGGGCTCTCCGGCCTCGCCGCGCTCATCGGCGTCTACTGGGACGTCCCGATCCACATGGAGCTGGGCCGCGACGAGGGGCCGCTGGCCAACCCCTCGCACTACCCCATCTACTTCGGGCTGATGGGCATCTTCGCCAGCGGCGTGCTCAGCGCCGCGCTCGCCAAGGGCGACCTGCCCGCCCGCACCTTCAAGATCGGCCCGCACTGGCGCGCCCCGATGGGCAGCATCCAGATGATGGGCACCGGCCTGGTCGGCGTCGCGGGCTTCCCGCTCGACGACGTGTGGCACCGGCTGTTCGGGCAGGACGTCACCGAGTGGGGGCCGACCCACGTGCTCATGATCGGCGGCGGCATCGGCGTGGTGATCGGCATCCAGCTCCTGCTCGCCGAAGCCCGCCAGGTCGGCGCGACCGGGCTCGCGGTGCGCGTCCAGGGCCCGGTGCTCGCGGGTGCCTGGACCATGGGCGCCTCGGCGTTCCTGATGGAGTTCGACCTCGGCGTGCCGCAGTTCCCGATGCTCGCCCAGGTGGTCCTGGTCGGCCTGATCGGCTCGTGGACGCTGGTGTTCGCCCGCCTGTCCTGGGGACCGGGCGGCACGCTGTTCGTGCTCGCGGTGTTCCTGCTGACCCGGGCGCTGTTCGCAGTCCTGCCCGCGGTCGACGGCCTGCACGTGGCCTCGCTGCTGCCCTACGTCGCCGAGGCCGTGGTCATCGAGGTGGTGGCGCTGCTGGTCGGGGCCGGGCACGGGTGGCGGTTCCCGGTCGTGGCGGGCCTGGCCTCGGGCACCGTCGGCCTGCTGGGGGAGTACCAGTTCAGCCAGTGGCTCATGCCGAACCCGTGGCCCGCCGCGCACCTGCCGCTGTTCCTGGTGTTCGGCGCGCTGGCGAGCGTGGGCGGCGCGCTGGTCGGCGCCTGGCAGCACCGGCGGGTCTCCGACGTCGCGGCGCTGCGCGAGCGGCCCACCCCGGCCGAGCCGTTCCGCACCCGCCACCTCGGCGGGCTGGTCGGCGCGCTGCTGGTCACCGGTCTGATGGCGGCCGTCGTCGTCCCCGCCGACCCGCCGCCGGGCCTGTCCGCGGACATCGCGCTCAGCGAGTCCCCGCAGGGTCAGGAGATCTCCAACCCGCACGGCGGCGGCGTCCCGCGCTGGGTCAACGCCACGGTGACCATCTCCGACCCGGAACTGGCGGGCGACGCGGTTTGGCTCAACGGCTTCGCCTGGCAGGGCGGCGACTTCTACACCGCGCCGCTGGTCGAGGTCGCCGACGGCGTCTACCGCACCGCCGAGCCGCTGCCCGCCTTCGGCCAGTGGAAGTCCGGCATCCGCCTGCACGCCGCCAACCGGGTCATGACCCTGGCCCCGATCTACGCCCCGGCCGACCCGGCGGCGAACGCGCCGGAGATCTCGGCGGTCTCCGGGCCGCGCGACTTCATCTCCGAGATCTCGTTCCTGCAGCGCGAGCGCAAGACCGACACCCCGCTGGTGCTCTGGACGATCGGCTACCTGCTGGTCGGGGCGATCTTCGCGGGCATGTGGGCGTTCTTCGCCTGGCTCTACGCCGCGGCCGCCGCGGGCGCCCCGACCGCGCGCCGCGAGGTCTCCGCACTGCCCTGACCGAACCCCGCCGCGCCGACCCGCTGCCCCCGTCCCGCTCGCCCGGCGACCACCCGATCCGCCACCGATTCGAGGTCGAGGCCGACTCGCCCAATCGAACGACGCCCGAGGCTGTTCAGATTCCCGTTGAACACGGGTAACGTCCCAGCCAGGCCCCGGCCGTTCGCGGTCGGGGCCGCGTCGGTTCCGAGCTGTGCGAGGTCCCGGGAGGACATCGTGTTTCATCCCGTTCTCGGCTGGGCATATGGGTACCGAACGGCCTGGCGCGAAGGTGGTGTGGTGATGGACCCCAGCCGACTGACATGGCACGAGCAGCGCGTGCTCTCCGAGATCGAACGGCGCCTCGACCAGGAAGACCCGGACATGGTCTCGGCGTTCCGCGCCGAACCCGCGGCCGGGGCCGTGCCGGGACCGGGCAGGCTCTCCCTCGCCGGGGTCGCCGTGCTCGTCGCCGTGGTCGGCCTGCTCGTCTCCGCGCCGCTGGTCGTGTTCTGCGGCATGATCGCCGCCGCGGCCGTCCTGCTGGTCGACGCGCCGGAACCCAGCCCGGGGCCCGAAGCGCGCGAAGGTGGACTCCCGGGGGCGCTGCCCCCGGTGTAGGGCGCACGGCCCCCGGCGCCGGGGAAGCGCCGGGGACCGTGTTCTGCTGTCCTTACTGCTGCCTGCCCGCCTGAGGTCAGAGGGTCGGCGCGGCGTACAGCAGGCGGTTCGGCGAACCCGAACCGGGGTTGGTGACCTTGCCCGTGGTGGCCTGCGAGGTCAGGTAGGACGCCACGGTCGCCGGGGTGGCGCCGGGGTTGGTGGCCAGGTAGCGCGCCACCACACCGACCACGTGCGGGGTCGCCATCGAGGTGCCGCTGATGGTGTTCGTGGCGGTGTCGCTGGTGTTCCAGGACGACAGGATGCCCGAACCCGGCGCGAAGATGTCCACGACCGAACCGTAGTTGGAGTAGCTCGCCCGCGCGTCGGTGCGCTCGGTGGCGCCCACGGTGATCGCCTCGGTCACCCGGGCGGGTGAGGTCGAGCCCGCCGAGGTGGAACTGTTGCCCGCCGCCACGCCGTAGGTCACGCCCGAGGCGATCGAGCGGCGCACCGCCGCGTCGAGGGTGGTGGACGCGCCGCCGCCCAGGCTCATGTTGGCCGCCGCGGGCTTCACCGCGTTCGCCGTCACCCAGTCGATGCCCGCGATGACCCCCGCGGTGGTGCCGGAGCCGTTGTTGTCCAGCACCCGCACGCCGATGACCGTGGCGCCCTTGGCCACGCCGTAGGTCGACCCGGCGATCGTGCCCGCCACGTGCGTGCCGTGGCCGTTGCCGTCCTGGGCCACCGCGTCGTTCTGCACGAAGTCGTAGCCGTTGCGCGCCCGGCCGCCGAACTGCGAGTGGCTGACCCGCAGACCGGTGTCGATGACGTAGACGTTGACGCCCGCGCCGGTGCTGGCGTAGGTGTAGCGCGCGTCCAACGGCAGGTTGCGCTGGTCGATGCGGTCCAGGCCCCACGGCGGGTTGGTCTGCGTGGCGTCGGCGTGCACGACCTGGTCGGCCTCGACCGAGGCGACCGACGGGTCCGCGGCCAGCCGCTTCGCCTGCTTCTCCGACAGCTTCGCCGAGAAGCCGTGCAGCGCCGACCGGTACACCCGGTCCACGGTGCCGCCGAAGGTCTTGGTGAGCGAGTCCGCGCTCGCGGCGCTGAGGCCCGCGGTGTCCTTGAGGGTGACGATGTAGCTGCCGGGAACCGCCCTCGCGGAGTCCGCGGCCAGCACGGTGCCCTCGGCGGCCGCCTGGGCCGGGGTGGCCAGGAGGCCCAGCGCGACGGTGGCCGCGCCGAGCCCGGCGAACAGGCTGAACTTGCGCATACGTGTCTTCCGTTCTTCGCAGGGAATGGCGGCGGGCAGGGACTCGCCACCGCGAACGACATTAAGCGGGCACCCCCGGCCGCGGCATCGGCCAGAAGTGGGACGACCGTCCACCTGCGAGAACACGCTGCGAATATGGCAATGACTGGGAATGGGAAATACTGGCAACTGTGGTGCGCGGAAACCGGACGTGGCAGCCGTTCAATACTCGGAAACCATTTCATCACCTTTGGTGAAAACGTCGCCCACCCGGGGCAATTGCTTTGCCGCGGTGTTTCCGGCTCGTGGCCCGCGAGCGGCGGTCCACCCGGGTGGGGCGGGGTTCGCGCCGCCCGGCACACTTGTCCCGATTGGTCCGATCGGGTGGTCGCCGGGAATCGCCGCTCACCCGTCGGTGCCTGCGCCCATGCTCGGTGCGGACCGGCTTCGGGCACGTTCCCCGGGAGGACTGGACAGATGACCACGCCGTACGGCCAGGACCCGCACAGCGGCGGCCACCACCCCAACCCCGGCGGCGTCCCGACCTGGGGCCCGGGCACCGGCGGCCAGCCCGTGCAGCAGCCCGGCGCGTACCCGATGACCGGTGGTCAGCCCGCGCTGAACCCGCCCCCGCCGCCGGGGGCCAAGCGCGGCCGGGGTGCGCTCATCGGCCTGGGCGCGGCGACCGCGGTGGCGCTGGCCGCGGCGGCCGTGTTCGTGTTCCTGTGGCTGGGCGCCAAGGGCGACCGCGACGACCTCGACACCAGGTACCAGCAGCAGACCTCGGCGCTGACCTCCGCGCAGGACGGCAGGAAGAAGGCCGAGGCCGACCTGGCCTCGGCCAAGGAGGACGCCGACAAGGCGCGCAGCGCGCAGCGCAAGGCCGAGGGCGACGCCGCGGCCGCCGAGAAGTGCCGCACCGCCGCCCGCGCCTTCGTCGCCGCCGCCCAGGGCACCGACGAGGCCAAGGTCAACCAGACCGCCGACGACATGGTCGCCGCCTGCTGACCCCCACCGCTGCGACGTCGGCCCCGCCCGGTTCCCCCGGCCGGGGCCGACGCCGTTCCCGGGTCCTCCGCGCAGACCTGTCCGGGTGATCGTCATGCGCGCCGCGGCGGTCCAGGATGGCCGGGACGCCATCCGAAGGAGTGCCGCGATGACCGAACCGCTCACGCTCGACCCGGCGACCACCGCCGTCGTCCTGATCGAGTTCCAGAACGACTTCACCACCGAGGGCGGCGTCCTGCACGACGCCGTCGCCGAGGTCATGGCCAAGACCGGCACGGTGCCCAACACCGTCGCCCTGGTCGCGGCGGCCCGCGCCGCCGGGGCGACCGTCATGCACGCCCCGATCTCGTTCGCGCCCGGCTACCACGAGATCTCCCGCCACCCGTACGGCATCCTCAAGGGCGTGGTCGACGGCGGCGCGTTCGTCCAGGGCGGGTGGGGCGCCGCGATCGTGGACGACCTCGCCCCGCAGCCCGGCGACATCGTGGTCGAGGGCAAGCGCGGCCTCGACACCTTCGCCAGCACGAACCTCGACTTCATCCTGCGCAGCAAGGGGATCACCACCATCGTCCTCGGCGGGTTCCTCACCAACTGCTGCGTGGAGTCCACCATGCGCACCGGCTACGAGAACGGCTACCGGGTGATCACGCTGACCGACTGCCTGGCCGCCACCTCCCAGGCCGAGCACGACAACGCGATCGCCCACGACTACCCGATGTTCTCGCTGCCGGTCACCTCCACCGAGGTCATCGCCGCCCTGTCCTGACCGCCGTGACCCCGGTCGGGCGCGCCGGTCAGGTCGGCCAGCAGGGCCGCCTTGACCGCCGCGCGGCTCGCCGCGACCAGGGTGAAACCCGCCTCGCGCACCAGCCGCTGGCCGTGGCCGCCCGCGGTGACCCCGCGACCGCCCTCGGCCACGACCACCGCGCCCGCCGCCCGGTAGGCCAGGGCGGAACCCGCGGCCCGGGCGGCGAGCAGCGCGTCGACGTCACCGAGCCCCGCGTCCAGGTCGGTCCGCACGGTGTCGACGCGGTCGCGGATCGCCGCCGCGGCGGTGGGCTGGTCGAGGTCGTCGAGCAGGGTGGCGCAGCGGCGCGCGATCCCGAGCGCGAGGCAGCCGTTGAGGCGGGAGCCGAATGCCTGCGTGGCGCGGAAGTCCTGGAGGCCGACCGTCGAGAGCACGCGGTCGGCCGGGACCCGCAGGCCGTCGAAGACCAACCGGGCGGTGTTCGTCGCCTGGGCGGCGACCAGGTCGAACGGCCGCGCGGTCAGGCCCGGCGCGGCCTTCGCGTCGACCAGGGCGTTGACGACCGAGTCCCCGTGCACACCGGAGACCTGCAGGACGTCGACGGTGCCCCAGCCGCTGACGAACGGCCCGTCGCCGGTGAACGCCCACCCGCCGTCCACGGGTTCGGCGCGCAGCCGGGGCGGGTCGGCGAGCGCGCCCGCGAACGCCACCCCGCCCCTGACCCGGCCCGCCACGGCCGCGTCGAGGAACCGCTCCCGCAGCCCGGTGTTGTCCGATCGCGAAAGGCCCATGACCACGCCGTGGTGCTGCACCCAGGTGAACGTCGTCGCCAGGCACCCGCCCGCGAGCACCTCCAGCGCCTCACCCATCGCGCCCAGGTCGACGTCCTGCCGGGCGGCCACGCCGTAGAAGCCCTCGGCCGCCAGGACCCGCCAGTGGCTCTCCGGGACGACCCCGGTCCGGTCCACCCGGTCGGCGTCCGGGAACAGCACGGTCTCGGCGATCCACCGGGCGCGCTCCACGAGGTCAGCCATGAACTTAGGCTAGCCTGACTCGCTGACGGGTGGGCGCGGTTCCGGCACACCGCCGCCGTCGCCCGCTCAGGCGGCGCGGTGCTTGCCCGCCGGGCGCAGGTGGCGGCCGGTGCGCGGGGTGCCGGGTTCGGCGCGGTCGGGCTCGCCGGGGTCGTCGAGGAGGCGGACGGTGTCCTCGCGGTCGTCGGTGGCCAGGTCGCCGGGGACCGGGTCGCGCTCGACGCGGCGGATGGCGATCAGCAGGATCAGCCCGGCGACGATCAGCCCGTGGCCGAGCACCCGGGGGACCGGGGCGGAGCCGGTGATCAGGTCGTGCGCGGAGTAGCCGAGCAGCACCACCACGAACCCCGACAGCACCGGCACCATCCCGATGGCGTTGCGCGGCCGCCAGGCGACCCAGTAGAAGCCGATGCCCAGGGCCAGGTTCCACGCCGTGCTCTCGTTGAACAGGTGCAGCGCCAGCGAGGAGTCGGGGTGCCCGCCGTGCGCGGCGGCGTCGGTGCCGAAGATCTGCGCCAGCCCCAACCCGAGCTGCGCCACGGCGACGAGCCCCAGCAGGAACCGCGGCACCAGCCCCGGCGTGCGGGCCGGGGTCGGCGCGTTCTCCAGGATCAGGTCGGTCAGGTCCGGGACCCGCGCCGCGGGCCGCACCCGCAGCAGCCGGGCACCCGCGCCCGCCCGGGCCCACCAGTGCAGGCAGGCGGTGCAGCCGTCGAGGTGCTCGTCGGTCCGCTCGGCGGCGACCGGTTCGGCCTCGCCGTCGAGCCGGGCCGAGAGCGCTTCACGGCACGTCACACAGTCCATACCAGTATTGTCGCCCAACCGGCGGACAAAGTTCCCCTTGCGGCGTCGGTTACCCTCGGGGACTGTGCGAGCCGAGGACGACGACATCACCGCGTGGGCGCTGGCCGCGGGCCGGGGTGACCGCCGGGCGCTGGAGCGGTTCGTCCGCGCCACCCAGCGCGATGTGTGGCAGTTCACCGCCCACCTCGCCACCGTCGACCTCGCCGACGACCTGACGCAGGAGACCTACCTGCGCGCCCTGCCCAGCCTCCCGCGCTTCGCGGCCCGCTCCACCGCCCGCACCTGGCTGCTGTCCATCGCCCGCCGGGTCGTGGTCGACAGCGTCCGCACGGCCATGTCCCGCCCCCGCCGCGCCGCCGCCGAGGACTGGGTGGCCGCGGTGGAACAGCGCCAGGCCCGCCACCACGAGAACTCCTCCGGCTTCGAGGACATGGTGGAGGTCCAGGTCCTCCTCGACGCCCTCACCCCGGAACGCCGCGAAGCCCTGGTCCTCACCCAGGTCCTCGGCTTCTCCTACGCCGAGGCCGCCGACGTCTGCGGCTGCCCCATCGGCACCGTCCGCTCCCGAGTCGCCCGCGCCCGCGACGACCTCATGCAGGGCGAGCACTCCCGCCGCACCGGCTCGGCCTGACCTCACGCGGCACCCAGGGCCACCACCGCCCGGTGCCGCAGGTCCACCGTGGTCCCCGTCTCAAGTGGACTCCCGTCCAGCATGACGTGGTACCGCTCGGCCAGGACGTACTCGGGGTCACCGTTCTCGTCGACCGAGGCCAGGCAGATGTTGACCAGGTCGTAATCGCGGTGGTGCTCGGCCAGGTGGGCGGCGGCCCAGGTGGTCATGTCCTCGATGGCCGTGGTGGTCGCCGAGTCGGTCAGGGCGGTGGGGTCGAGGGGGACCGGGGCGAAGGCCAGCAGGGTCCAGCTGGCGTGAATCCGCTGCTCGGGGTGGTCGATGCGGTAGAGGAAGTAACCGAAGTCCATACCCACTCCTCATGATCTGTACAGAAGCTGTCGCCACCAGTGAAGCAGGACCTTCTGCTGACGGCAAGTTCTTCTGTACAGACCTTCTCGGCGGGGGTGGTCACGAGGTGAAGCGGTACTCCAGCATGTAAGCGCTGGAGTCCAAGACCATGGTGTTGACCTCGACCACCCGCTCATCTGCCGTGTAGGCGGTGCGCATGATCTCGACGACCGGCGTGCCCTGGGCGAGGCCGAGCGCCGCCGCCTGGTCGGCGCGGGGCATCCGGCAGCGCAGTTGCTCGCGGAACAGGGTCGGCTTGTGTCCCAGTTCGGCGAGCCGGGCGTAGACGCCGCCGGGACCGGTGTCCTCTTCGGTGACCCGGGAACCCTCCACGAGGTCGGCCGGGTAGTAGGAGGTCGCCAGTTGGATCGGGTTGTCGTCGATCGCGTAGGTGCGGGTGCGGACGACCACTCGATCGGTGCCCAAAACCTCGGCGATGGCCGGGGGCGGCGGTTCCCGTGTGATGCCGATGTCGAGGACCCGGGGCGGCTGCTCGGAGTCGTCGCTGGACCAGACGCCGTCCCCGGTGGCCCACACGGTTTCGCTGAGGCGATCCGGCGACACCCGCCAGCGGGGCCGGAACTCCCGGACGAACGTCCCGGCTCCCCGGCGGGCGATAATCAGCCCCTCGTTCTTGAGCACGTCCAGGGCGCGGCGGGCCGTGGGCTGCTCCACGCCGTAGGTCGCCATCAGCTCGTTCTCGCCAGGAACCTTCGCGTTCGGCGCGAGCGCGCCGGAGTCGATGCGGTCGCGGAGTTCGTCGGCGATCTCGCGGTAGCCGAACCGACCCGTTGTCATCGGCAGAGGTTATCGAGTGTGCCCGGACCCCTCGATCAGCGCCGCGCGCGGGCCTGCGAGGGTGGGGGTATGACTGAGCGCTTCGAGGTGTCCCGGGAGATCGCCGCGTCCCCGGCCGAGGTCTTCGCCGTCCTGACCGACCCGCGCGGGCACGTGGCGATCGACAGTTCCGGCATGCTCCAGTCCGCCGAGGGGGACCGGGTCACCGCCGTGGGCGACCGGTTCGTGGTGCACATGGACCGCGAATCCCTCAACGACTACCCCATGGGCAAGTACGACGTCACCGTCATCATCACCCGGTTCGCCCCCGACACCGAGGTCGAGTGGACCATCGACGGGCAGATCCAGCCGCCGATCAGGCACCTGTACGGGTACCGGTTGGCCCCCTCGGCGGTCGGGACGACCGTCACCTCCTACTACGACTGGAGTCAGATCGAGGAGAGGTACCGGGGCAAGGTCAACTTCCCGATCATCCCGGAGGCCGGGCTGCGCGCCACCCTGGGCATCCTGGCCCGGACGGTGGAGGGGCGCTAGGGAGCCCGCGACTCGCGGTTGTCACACGCGCCTCACTTTCCCGTGACGTGCCTCCGGTTTTCTGGCCTCCCACCACAACGGGAGGTTCGCGTGAGCATCTACCAGGACATCGGCGGCGAGGGCGCGCTGGTCGCGGTCGTGGACGACTTCTACGACCGGGTGTTGGCCGACCCGGAGCTGGTGGCGTTCTTCGAGGGCGTGTCGATGCCGCGGCTCAAGGGGATGCAGGTGGAGTTCTTCGCCGCCGCGCTCGGGGGGCCGCAGGTGTACTCGGGGCGGTCGATGCGGGAGGTGCACGCCGGGCGGGGGATCGCGCAGCGGCACTTCGACCTGGTGGCCAAGCACCTCACCGCCGCCCTGCTGGCCGCGGGGGTGCCCGCGGGCGCGGTGGAGGCCATCATCGGGGCCGTGGCACCGCTGGCGCCGGAGATCGTGTCCGCCTCGGTGGCGTAGCACCCCCGGGGGTGGCGACGGGCGTCACGGCGAGGAGTGGTTCGGGTACGCTCAGGCGCCGGGGTAGGGGACCCGGGTTCCGAGGTTTGGGGTGGCCATGCCCGCGCGCCACCCAGGGGGAGCTTGATGGACAGGCTGTTGACCGGCCCGGTGCCCGACCGGACGCCGGTCGCCGAGGTCGACGGCACCACCGCGGCCGGTGCGGCGGTCACCGTCCTGGTGGTCACCGCCGCCCTCGACGCGGGGGTGCGGCGGGTGCTGCGCGCCGAGGCCGCCGGGTTGGCCCGGCGGTTGGCCGCGGTGGACCGCCGCCTCGTGGCGCCGCTGCTCGACCACGGTGCCGACGCCGAGGGGCGGCCCTGCCTGGTGCTGCCGCGCCGGGGCCGCCCGCTGGGGGCCGCCGGGCCGGTGTCCGCCGCCGCGGTGGCCGAGGCGGCCGGGGTGTACGGCGCGGGGCTCGCCGCGTTGGCCGACGCGGGGATCGCCGGGCCGGTGCCCGCGCTGTTCAAGTCCGATGTGGACGGCGTGGGCGGTGTTCGGCTCGGTACGCCGGTGCCGCCCGCGCTGGCGTCGCTGGCCGGGTTCGACGGCGGGCACACCCCGCCAGAGGTGCTTGACGGCGGGGCGTGGACCGCGGCGGCGCAGGTGTTCGGCTGCGCCTCGCGGCTCTGGGCGCTGCTCACCGGCCGCCCGCCCTACCTGGCCACCTCGACCGGCGCACCCCCCGACTTCCCGCGCGGTCTGGCCCCGGCCGCCGCGGTGACCGCGTTGCGGGCGGGCCTGGACACCGACCCGGCCCGGCGGCCCCGCACCGTCCGCGCGTTCACCGCCGCCGTCGTCGCAGGCCTGGTCGAACCCGTGCGCCCGGCCGCGACCGCGGTGTCCACACCGGACCGGGTGTTCGGCGGCTACCTGCTCGGCGAACCGATCGGCCGGGGCGCCACCGGAACCGTGCACGCGGGCACGCGGTGCGCCGACGGCGCCGCGGTGGCGGTGCGGTTGCTGCGCGCCGAATTTAGCCGCGACCCGGACCGGGTCCGCTCCACCACCGCCGCCGTCACCGGCCTCGACCACCCGAACCTGGTGCGCGTGCACGAGGTCCTGGTCGACCGGGGGCGGGTCGGTGTCGTCATGGACCTGGTCGACGGGGGGAGCCTGCGCGGGGTCCTCGACCGGGGGCCGCTGCCGCTGGGGGAGGCCGCCGCGCTGCTCGCGCAGACCGCCGCGGGCCTCGCCGCCGGGCACGCCGCGGGGGTGGTGCACGGGGACCTCAAACCGGAGAACGTGCTGCTCACCGGCCCGGAATCGGCGCGCACCGCGCTGCTGGGCGACTTCGGGCTGGCCACCGGCCTGGTCCGCACCCCGGACGTGGCCGCCCCGGAGGTCCGCCGCGGCGACCGGCCGGGCACCGCGGCGGACGTGTACGCGCTGGGCGCCACCGCCTACGAGGTGCTCGTGGGTCAACCGCCGACCGCCGCGCCCGGCCCGGCCCGCCCGGACGGCATGGCGGGCTCGGTGTGGGAACTGGTCGCGTCCTGCCTGCACGAGCACCCCGAGCACCGGCCGACCGCCCGGGAGGCCACCCGCCGCTGGGCCGCCTACACCGACCGCGCCGCGCTGGTCGACGTCCCGCTGCCGCGTCGGGCGTCCGACCCGGTGGAGCGACCGCGCCGCCCGCCACCCGCCGCCCCGGCCGCTCCGGTTCCGCGTGAGTCGGCGCCGCCTGGGCGGCGCCTGCCCCTGGCGGCCTGGTTGCGGTGGTGGCGTTCGCGCTGAACCGGACAGCGCCTGCGGTGAACCGATTCCCCGTGGTCACGCGGACCCCCAGCACCGCGTGACCCCTGTAAACCTCAGTGCACACTAACAGCGCCGCACGACCCTGGCAACTAAAGTTGCCATGTGCGATGCTTCTGACAGGCCGACGACGAGCGGACGGGAGCGCCGAATGGCCGAGCACGAGCCTGCCGCCCACTCCCTGGCGGGCAAGCTGCGCCACCTGGTGGCCGCGATCCCCGCCCCGGGCGGGCACCGGTACTCCGCCCGCGAGATCGCCGACGAGATCAACCGGCGCCGCGGCGAGAAGGCGATCTCGCACACCTACGTGGCCAACCTGCTGGCGGGCCGCAGCACCAACCCCACCCTGCAGGCGGTCGGCCTGCTGGCGGAGCTGTTCGGGGTGCCCGCCGCCTACTTCCTCGACGACGAGGTCACCCACCGCATCGACGGTGAGCTGGAGCTGATCGCCGCGCTGCGGCAGGCGGGCGTCGAGCGGGTGGCCACCAGGATGGCGGGGCTGTCCGAGGACGGCCTGCGCTCGCTGGCGCAGGTCGTGGAGCAGATCCGAGCGGTCGAGCGGGGGGACCCGGGGGCAGCCGGTCCGGCAGACTGAGCACGGGGACGGGTCCGGGGGAGGACGGCATGAAGGGCGCGAGCCTGCGCAGGTGGTGCCGGAAGCGGCTGCGTGAACTCGGCCTCGACCGGCCGTTCACCCTCACCGAGCTGTGCGAACACCTCGGCGAGCGGCGCGGCAGACCGATCCGGCTGATGGCGGTCGACCTGCCCGCCGACGCGCCGTGCGGGCTGTGGATCGGCACCGCCGCGGTCGACTACATCTGCTACCAGGGCAAGACCAGCGCCCTGCACCGCGAGCACATCGTGCTGCACGAACTCGGCCACATGATCGTGCACGACACCGGCACCGGCGGGACCGGCGCCGACAGCGCCTGGCTGCTCAGGCTGGCCCCGCACCTGGACCCGGGGACGGTGCGGCGGGTCTACGCCCGCGACTGCGGCGAATCGGACGAGGAGCGCCAGGCGGAGATGATCGCCACCCTGCTCAGGGGCACCTGCCGCCGCCCGGCCGCCCCGCCGTCACCCGGCGTGCTGGGCGGGTTGGAAACCCAGCTCGGCTTCCGGAACGACTGAGCCGTGGTCACCTGGTTGGAGCCCTTCGGCATCGCGGTGCTGTGGCTCGTCGCCTTCCTGCGCGTCCCGAGGTCGGTCCGCCACCGGCGCCAGCGCGGCATCACCGGGGTCTGCTTCGCCATCGCGCTGACCATGACCATCTACCGGCAGCCGGTCCTGGACCTGCTGATGGCGGTCATCCCCAGCGGCCGCGCCATCGACCTGGTCCGGCACGCGCTCTCGATCTCCGCGGGGGCGTTCGTCCTGCACGTCATCCTCGCCGCCACCGACCGCGCGCGGCACCTGGGGCCGCTGGTCGGGACCACCGCGCTGGTCGTGGCGGTGCTGCTCGCGCTCGACGCCACCGCCCCCGCGCACACCCGCTCCGGCATCACCACGCCGCAGATGCCGATGGCCTACTGGGTGCTCTTCTTCGGCTTCAAGCTCGTCGCCAACACGCTGTGCGCCTACCTGTGCTGGCGCAGGCAGGCCGAGGCCGAGGACCGGTCGGTGCGCGCGGGTCTGGCCGTGTTCACCCTCGGCATGCTCAGTTGCGACGTGCTGTGGGTGGTCCACCTGGTCTACGCGGCCGTCCGCGACCCGGACCTGCTGCCGCTCATCTCGCCCCTGATGGGCGTGCAGGCCCTGCTGGTCGCCGTGGCGGCCGGGTTGCCGCTGGTCGCGGGTGTGCGCCGGTTCCTCGACGACCACCGCGCCCACCGGCGGCTGCGCCCGCTGTGGCTGTCCCTGGTGACGGCCCTGCCGCACGTCCGCGCCGACAGCCCGCACTCGCGGCTGAGCACCTTCGTCTCCCCGCGGGCCATGTCCCTGGTCCTCTACCGCGTGCTGATCGAGGTCCGCGACGCCATCCTCGCCCTGCGCGACCACGTCCCCGCCGACGTGGGGCAGCGCGTGGTCGAGCGGGTCGACGGCCTCGACGTGCCCGACGCCGACCGCGACGCCTTCGTCATGGCCCTGTGGCTCGACGCGGCGCTGGAGGCCCGGCGGCAGGGCCACGGGGCGCGGGAGGGCCACAGCACCGTCAGCTCCCTCGGCGGGGCCAGTCCGGAGGAGGAACTCGACTTCCTCCTGCGGGTCGCCGAAGCGCGCGATTCCCCGCTGACCGCCGCCACCCGCCCACCCGCACCGGAGCCGCGCCCATGACCCCGATCCACGGCACCTGCCACGAGCGCTTCGCGGGCGTCCGCGACGCCTTCGCCGACCTGTTCGCCGCCCACGGCGAGGTCGGCGCCTGCGCCGCCGTCCACCTCGACGGGGACCTGGTCGTGGACCTCTGGGGCGGTCACACCGACGCGGCGCGGACCACGCCGTGGGCGCACGACACGCTCGTCTGCGTCTGGTCGACCAGCAAGACGGTGACGAACCTGTGCGCCCTGGTCCTGGCCGACCGCGGCGAGCTCGACCTGGACGCGCCGGTGTCGCGCTACTGGCCGGAGTTCGCCGCCGAGGGCAAGGACCGGGTCGAGGTCCGCCACCTCCTGGCGCACACCGCGGGCCTGCCCGACTGGGACACCCCCCTGCGCGTGACCGACCTCTACGACTGGGACAAGGCCACCACCCTGCTCGCCCGCCAAGCCCCCCGCTGGGAACCGGGCACCGCCTCGGGCTACCACGTCACCACCCAGGGCCACCTGGTCGGCGAGGTCATCCGCCGCGTCACCGGCCAGACCGTCGGGGACTTCCTCGCCGCGGAGGTCTCGGGCGCCGACTTCGCCATGTCCCTGCCCGCCTCCCAGGACCACCGGGTGGCCGACTGCATCCCGCCGTCGCAGCCCGCCGCGCCGAAGGCCACGCCCCCGCCGGTCTCCGTCCGCCGCCTGGTGGACCCCGAGGACACCTGGACCCCCGAGTGGCGCCGCGCCGAAGTCCCCGCTGTCGGCGGTTTCGGCAACGCCCGCTCGGTGGCGACGATCCTGTCCACCCTGGCCGGTGCCGACACCGCGCTGCTGTCCGAGGCGGGGCGCGGGCAGGTGTTCCGCAGGCAATCCCACGGCACCGACCTGGTCCTGGGCGTGCCGATCACCTTCGGCATCGGCTACGCCCTCGCGGACCCGCAGTGGGCCATCTCCCCCAACCCGCGCACCTGCTTCTGGGGCGGCCGGGGCGGTTCCCTCGCCGTGGTCGACGCCGACGCCCGCCTGGTCGTCACCTACGCCATGAACCGGATGACCACGACCGGCCTGCGCGACCCCCGGGGCCTGAGCCTGGTCGAGGCCGCCTACCGGGCCCTGGCGACCTGACCGGCGCCCGCCCCGCCGCCGCGGACCTCGGCGGCGGGGTGCCGCGCGGCGGTGCGGGTGGCGGCCTGTGGCGCGGATTCCGGGGTGCGGGCGCGGCGGGTGTGCCAGGGTGGCCGCCATGCGGATCGTGTGCTTCGTCCTCGGCGTGCTGTGCCTGCTCGGCTCGGCCGGATTTGTCGCCCTCGGCACCCTCAACCTCGACGGCGGCGGGAGTTCCAGCCGTCCCGCCACGTCGAACTTCCGGGTGCAGGGGGTGGTCGTCCACGACGAGCCCAACCTGGACGACTTCGGGCCCGCCACGACGCTCGCGGGGGTCCTGGCGGTCGCGGGTGTCGCGTGGATGGTCGGGGCCGTGGCGTTCGCGCCCGGGCGGGCCGCCGCCGCGCCGCAGCAGCAGTGGCAGGCGCCGCAGTACGGGCCGCCGCAGCAGTACCCGCCGTCCGGTCCGGTCCCCCAGCAGGCACCGCCCCAGCAGCAGGCGTACCCGCCGCAGGCCCACGGGCAGCAGCCGCCGCAGTCGGGCTGAACGGGGACCGTACCGGGTACCGGGGGCGTTCGCGGGTACCGGTGTGGGCCGGTCGGCGGAATCCCGGGGAACACCAGGTGACATGCGGGGTGCGGGCGGTGGTTCGCGGTAACGCGGTCCTCGCCGCCCACGACGCCCATGCGGGTGACGCCCGGCCCACTGGCGGCCGGGGGTCGCCGCAGGTCCGGTCCCCCGCCGCTTGGAGCACCTTTGCGACTCCGCAGAACCCGACCACCGAGGCCGTTGACGGTCGCGCTGGTCACCGCCGTCGCGGTCGTACCCTCGATCGCCGTCCTGGCCGCGCACCCCGCGTCCGCCGCCCCCTTCACCCCCGGCGACGT
Organism: Actinokineospora spheciospongiae; assembly: GCF_003182415.1. Classification (NCBI taxonomy): domain Bacteria; kingdom Bacillati; phylum Actinomycetota; class Actinomycetes; order Pseudonocardiales; family Pseudonocardiaceae; genus Actinokineospora; species Actinokineospora spheciospongiae. Next base: position 201,785 of record NZ_QHCP01000008.1, read on the forward strand.
GGTCGTCCTGCGCGTGGGCACCGGTGAGGCCGCCCTCGGCAACACCGCCACCGCCACCTTCCTGGACGAGTACACCGCGACCGGCACCCTGGTCCGGTCCACCCCGCTCCCCACGGCCACCGCCGGTGCGAACCGCCGGGTAACCCTCAGCGGCAGCGCCACCTCCGAGGGCGCCCTGTCCCTCTCCCAGGACGGCCGCCACCTGACCCTCGGCGGCTACGACGCGGCCCCCGGCACTGCGGGTGTCGCGAGCACCACGACCGCCTCGGTGAACCGCGTGGTCGCCCGCGTGGCCGGTGACGGCACCGTGGACAGCTCCACCGCGGTCACCGACGCGTTCAGCGGCAACAACATCCGCGGCGCCACCTCCGCCGACGGCGGCGGGCACTGGGCCGTGGGCGCCAACGGCGGCGTGCGGTACGTCCCGCACGGCGGCGGCGCGACCACCCAGCTCGCCGCCTCCCCCACCAACATCCGCACGGTGACGGCGGCGGGCGGTCAGCTCTTCTTCGCCACCGGCAGCGGCACCACCGGCGTCTACACCCTCGGCGCGGGCCAGCCGACCACCGCGGGGCAGACCGCGACCCTGGTCGCGCCCGCGCCCAGCCCGTACGGGGTCGTCGCGCTCGACCGCGACCCGGCCGTCCCCGGTGTGGACACCCTCTACGTCGCCGACGACTCCGCTGCCCCCGGTGGCGGTGTCCTCAAGTTCTCCTCGGACGGTTCCGCCTGGACCGCGCAGGGTTCGTTCCGCCCGAACGGCAGCGGCGCGCGCGGCATCACCGGGCAGGTGACCCCGTCCGGTGTGACGCTGTTCGCCACCACCAGCACCGGCACCGGCGCCCTGGTCCGGGTCGACGACTCCGCCGCCCCCGCCGCCCCGATCGCGGCCACCGGCACCACGCTGCGCACCGGTGCGGCCAACACCGCCCTGCGCGGGGTCGCGTTCGCCCCGGCGGCGGACACCGCCCCGACCGCGCCGTCGATCACCACGCAGCCAGCCGACGCCACCGCGGGCCCGGGCGGCACCGCGACGTTGACCGTCGCCGCCTCGGGCACCGGTCCGCTGTCCTACCAGTGGTTCCAGGGTTCGGCGGGTGACCAGTCGACCCCGGTGGGCACCGACAGCGCCTCCTTCACCACCCCGCTGCTGACCGCCAGCACCTCCTACTGGGTCCGCGTCAGCGGCCCGGGTGGCACCGCGAACAGCCGCACCGCGAGCGTGACCGTGTCGACGGCGCCGAACACCGCGCCGTCGATCAGCCCGGTCCCGGTGCCCGAGCTGGCCGTGACGATCGGTGACCCGGACAACCCGCCCGCGGTCCGCACGGTCGACGTCGCCGACGCGCAGTCCCCGGCGAACGGCCTGACCACCACCGTGACCAGCGCCGACCCCGCCATCGCCACCGGCGGCACCACCGGCACCGGCGCCACCCGCACGCTGGCGGTCAACCCCGTCGGCGTCGGCCACACCACGCTGACGGTCACCGTCTCCGACGGAGACCTGAGCGCCCAGACCACCTTCCCGGTCTCGGTTTCCGCCGCGCTGCCGGCGGGCACGCACAACCACTACGGCGGCAGCGACGCCAGCACCGCCGTCGACCTCGGTGGCGGCGCCATGGTCGTCGCCGACGACGAGACCAACGTGCTGCGCGTCTACGACCGCGAGCACTCGCGCTACCCGGCTTCCTCGTTCGACGTCCGCGCGGCGGGCTTGGCCCTGCGCGACTCCGACGTCACCCGCGAGATCGACATCGAGGCCGCCGCCCGGCGGGGTGACACCATCTACTGGGTCGGTTCGCAGGGGCAGAACTCCTCGGCCAAGACCCGGCTCAACCGCCAGGAGCTGTTCACCACCACGGTGACCGGCACCGGCACGACGGCCACCCTCGCCCTGGGCGGCAGTTACCAGAAGCTGCGCGACGACCTGATCGCCTGGGACAACGCCAACGGCGCCGCGCTCGGCCTGGCCGCCGCGGCCACCCGCGCCCCCGAGGGCGACGGCTCCGGCCCGACCGGGTTCAACCTGGAGGGCGCCGAGTTCGCCCCGAACGGCGACCTGCTGCTGGCCCTGCGCGGCCCGGTCACCGCCGACGGCAAGGCGGTCGTGGTCCCGCTGACCAACCCGGCGGCGCTCGTCGCGGCCAACCCGACCACCGGCACCGCCGCGACCTTCGGGTCCGCGCTGCGCTGGGACCTCGGCGGCCGGGGCGTGCGGGAGATCCGCAAGAACGCCGCCAACCAGTACCTCGTGATCGCCGGTCCGTCCGACGGCGGAACCGGTGCGGCGGGCGAGTTCAAGCTCTACGGCTGGGACGGCGACGCCACCCACCAGCCGGTGCTCCGCGCGGGCTCGCTCGACGCGGTCGCGGCCACCGGCAAGCCCGAGGCGATCGTCTCGGTGCCGGACTCGCTCACCGACACCTCCACGATCCAGGTGTTGGCCGACTCCGGCGACACGGTGTTCTACGGCGACGGCGTGATCGCCAAGGAGCTGCCGCTCGCGCAGCGCAAGTCGATCAGCGCGACCGTGACCGTGGGCGCCGCCCCGGCCTGCACCGTCCCGGTGGCCACCATCGGCTCCGTGCAGGGCAGCACCGACACCAGCCCGAAGGCGGGCCAGTCGGTGACCGTGCGCGGCACCGTCGTCGCCGACCACGAGGGCGCCAGCCCCGCGCTGCGCGGCTTCCACCTCCAGGACGGCGGCGACGGCGACCCGGCCACCTCGGACGGGATCTTCGTCTTCGACAACGGCGCCGACCTGGTGTCCAACGGCGACGTCGTGGAGGTGAGCGGTCCGATCTCGGAGTTCCAGGGCCAGACGCAGCTCTCCCCGACCGCCGCGAACGTGCGGTCCTGCGGCACCCGGGCGCCGGTCACCCCGACCGACGTCACCCTGCCCCGGGCGAGCGCGGCGGACCTGGAGCCGTACGAGGGCATGCTGGTGCGCCTGCACCAGACCCTGACCGTCACCGAGCACTTCCAGCTCGGCCGGTTCGGGCAGGTCGTGGTCTCCTCCGGCGGCAAGCTGCCGCAGCCGACCTCGATCATCCCCGCCTCCGACGCCGCGGCCGTCGCGGCGCGGCAGAACGCCAACAACCTCAACCGCCTGATCATCGACGACGCCACCCAGGCGCAGAACCCCGACCCAATCGCCTTCGGCCGCGGCGGGCAGCCGCTGTCGGCGGCGAACACCCTGCGCGGCGGCGACACCGTCACCGACGCCGTCGGCGTGCTGACCTACACCTGGGCGGGCAACGCCGCCTCCGGCAACGCCTACCGGCTGCGCCCGATCGGCGCCCTCGGCGGCACGGCCACCTTCGACCCGGTCAACGAGCGGCCCACCAGCCGCCCGGACGTCGGCGCGGGCGCGGTGAAGACGGCGGGCGCGAACCTGCTCAACTTCTTCAACACCTACACCGGCTGCCGCTTCGGCACGGCGGGCGGCCCGGCCGACTGCCGCGGCGCGACCAGCGACACCGAGTACCAGCGCCAGTTGGCCAAGGAGGTCGAGTCGCTGCGCTTCCTCGACGCCGACGTCACCGGCGTCATGGAGATCGAGAACGACGGCTACGGCCCGACCAGCGCCATCCAGGCACTGGTCGACGCCCTCAACGCGGCCGACGGCCCCGGCTCCTGGGCGTTCGTCGACGCCGACGCGGCCACCGGCGTGGTCGACGTGGCGGGCACCGACGCCATCAAGGTCGCGCTGCTCTACCGCCCGGCCCGGGTGACCCCGGTCGCGGGCGCGACGTTCGTCGACCAGAACCCCGTGTTCGAGCGGCGCCCGGTCGCGCAGACGTTCCGGACCCCGGCGGGCGCGCGGTTCACCGTGACGGCGAACCACTTCAAGTCCAAGGGCTCCTGTCCCACCACCGGCCCGGACACCGACCAGGGCGACGGCCAGAGCTGCTGGAACGCCCGGCGCACCCAGCAGGCCAACGAGCTGGCGAACTGGCTCGGCGGCACGGTCGTCCCCGCCGCCGGTGACCCGGACGTGCTCATCGTCGGCGACCTGAACTCCTACGCGGGCGAGGACCCGATCACCGCGCTGGCGGCGGCCGGGTACACCAACCTGGCGAAGGAGTACCAGGGCGAGAACACCTACTCGTACGTGTTCGACGGCCAGTGGGGCTACCTCGACCACGCGCTGTCCTCGGCGTCGCTCACCCCGCAGGTGACCGGCGCGGGGGAGGCCCACCACAACGCGGACGAACCGTCGGTGCTGGACTACAACACCGACTTCAAGACCCCGGGCCAGGTGGCGTCGCTGTACGCGCCGGACCGCTTCCGCACCAGCGACCACGACCCGGTCCTGGTCGGACTGGACCTGGGCACGGCGGCCGAGGTGTCCGGCGCACCGCGGGCGGGCACGGTCGGGGCGCCGTACACGCACGGGTTCACCCTGAGCCGCCCGGCCGCCACGACGGTCTCGGCCGGGTCGCTCCCGCCGGGGCTGTCGCTGACCGAGTCCGGCACCCTGGTCGGCGTGCCGACCGCGGCGGGCGACTTCGCCTTCACCGTGCGCGCCACCAACGCCTACGGCTCGACGGAGTTCGCCACCTCGCTGCACGTCGACCGTGGTGCGGCCACGGTGTCGGTGACGGCCGCACCGTCACCGGTCGCGACCGGTGGTTCGGTGGTACTGACCGCCACGGTGGCAGGCCCGGTTCCGCCCACCGGCACGGTCGCGTTCACCGAGGGCACCACCACCCTCGGCACGGCGGAACTCGTGGACGGCACGGCGTCGATCACCGTCCCGGCCGCGGTGGGCGGGCACCCGGTGACCGCCGCGTACCCGGGCTCCGCCGACCTGCTCCCCGCCACGGGCACCGCCACCTACGACGGCGTGGACCCGGTGGCGCTGTCGGGCACCCTGCCGGACGGCAAGGTCGGCACCGCGTACTCGGCGACCGTCCCGCACACCGGTGGCGAACCGGTGGCGCTGTCGGTCACGGCGGGCACCCTGCCGCCGGGCCTGACCCTGTCCCCGGCCGGTGCCCTGTCCGGCACGCCCACGACCGCGGGCACGCACGCGTTCACGGTGACCGCCACCAACGCGGTGTCGGGCACCAGCCGCGAGTACTCGGTCGTGGTGGCCCCCGCCACGACGACCACCGTGGTCACCTCCTCGGCGAACCCGTCGGTCGTCGGTGCCGCGGTGCGGTTCACCGCCACCGTCTCCGGCGCGACCGGGGGCACCGTCCAGTTCGCGGTGGACGGGCGGGCGTTCGGCAGGCCGGTGCCGGTGGTCGGCGGCAAGGCGGTGTCGGAGCCGATCTCCGCGCTGGGCCTCGGCGCGCACCCGGTGACCGCCGCGTACTCGGGTTCCACACCGAGCACGGGCGCGCTCACCCAGTCCGTGCAGGTCGGCGTGAAGGTGCTGGCCCCGGGCGCCACGGCCCAGGCGGGCGCGGTCGTGCCGATCCGCTTCCAGCTCACCGACGCGTCGGGCAGGCCCCTGCCGCTCACCTCGATCCTGCTGCTGCTCAGCGGCCGGGTCACGGTGTCGGCGTCGGGCGCGCAGTCCCTCGCGGCGGCCCAGCCGGTGTACGACCTGTCCACCAACACGTTCGTGCTGCCGTGGAAGACGGCGAAGAAGCCTGCCGGACCGGTGACCGTGTCGATCAAGGTCACCTTCCCCGGGGTGCCGGACCAGGTGGTCCCGGTGCCGGTCGTGCTGAAGTAGGAAAGGGCTGACGAAGAGGACCCCGGCGCGGACCGCGCCGGGGTCCTCCCTCTTCTGCGACGGCCCGGGAAGTCAGGCCGTGTTGTGGATCAGTTCGTCGGCCAGCCAGTTCAACTCGGTGAGGTCGCGCGCGGACCCCTTCGCCGACGGCCCCCACACCCCGTCGGGCTCGACGTCCTGGATGCTCATCCGCACCAACCGGTCCCCGATCCCGGCGAGCCCACCACCGGCCACCGCGTCGGCCCGCGTGTGCACCACCCGCTCCCGCAACCGCCGCGACACCGCGTGCCCCAGCGCGGTCCTCGGATCGCTCCCGAGCCTGCCGCGCCGCGCGGCCAGCAGGACCACCGGCACCGCGAACAACCCAGCCACCCCCACCGCGGCGAACGTCCCGTCCAGAGCCCGCCTGTCCACAAGGTACAGAACAGCGACCGAGGTGCCGCAGAGCAGAACCGCCCACTGCAGGATCGCCCAGTGCCGCCGCCACCCACCGCCCACCACCAGCCCCCGCTCCTGGAACGTCCGGTACACCACCAGGAACGGCCGCTTCTCCACCAGCACAGCCGCCAACCGCAAACTCGACAACCGCACCCCACGCCCCACCGAGTCCACCACGGCCCGCTCCATCCCCGACAGAGTCCCGCCCCGACCCGCCCGGCTGATCACCCCGCCCCGGGCCCGCAGCACCCCGCGCTCCAACAACCCCACGATCACGGTGTCCACCGCCCGCCGGGGACCGCCGGTGAGCAACCCCACGGAGAACGCGCTCCACTCGTCCCCGGCGGCGATCCGGTCCCCGTGCTGGGCCGCTCGGGAGCGGTCGTGGGCGTGCAGGAGCAGCGGGACGGCGACGACCAGCGCGAACGCTCCCGCCCAGGCCCACCCCAGCCCACCCATGCCCCCAGGCTAGCCGGCGGGGCGGGCGGGATGGAGGTTGATCACCCCGATGGCCGATTCCCTGGTGCTGTGCGCTCCTGGGGCGTTCGGCGAGCTGTGGTGCCCGGGTGGGCTTTGCCGTGTCCGTGTCGCAGAGTGCCGGTCCGGCTGCTCAGCCGTGCCTGTGTCCTGCAAAGCCCGGGGTTTTGTTGTGGGTGTCCGGCTGGGTGGGTGTGCTCGGCCGTGCCTTCGCGAGCCCGGTTGTTTGTGGGTGGTGCCCGGCTGGGTGGATGTGTTTGGCCGGGGCCCCTATGGCGATCATGTGCTCCAGTGTGACCGGGTGGGGCTGGAAAGATGCCCCACCGCCCGGAGAGGCTGTCACATGATCGCCACCCCCGGCCAAACACATCCACCCACCCGGGCAGTCGCGCAGCCGGGCCGCCGGTTCTCGGGGTGGTCGGCTGGCCAGGCACATCCGCCCACCCGGGCATTCGCTCGCCGAGCTGGCGGTTGTTGGGTGGTCGGGTGGCAAGCGCGTCCACCCACCCGGGCGTGTGTTCGCCGGGCCTGCGGTTGCGGGGGTGGTCGACCGACAGGCGCATGCACCCACCCGGGCAGGGGCGTGGCCGGGCTGCCGGTTTCGGGGTGGTTGGTTGGCCAATCGCGTCCGCCCACCCGGGCATGTCCGTGGCCGAGCAGGCGGTTCGTGGGGTGGCCGGGTGGCAAGCGCATCCACCCGCCCAGACGTGTGCTCGCCGGGCTGGCGGTTGCAGGGGTGGCTGGTGGCCAGGCCGGCCATGCTTGGGGTGGTCGGCTGCTGTGCCGCCGAAGTTCGGCGTGACCCCCGGCCACAGCGGACCCGCTGGCACGGCGGCAACCAACTGTCCCACCAACCACCGGCCCGGTCACCAGCCGCATCGAGTCCTGTCAGTGCAGCCGCCGACCGCTTCGGAAACCAGTTGTCTGGCGGGCGGCGGGGTCTGGGCGGTTGGTTG
>NZ_QHCP01000008.1:209443-293073 GCF_003182415.1 Actinokineospora spheciospongiae
GCCCGGTCACCAGCCGCATCGAGTCCTGTCAGTGCAGCCGCCGACCGCTTCGGAAACCAGTTGTCTGGCGGGCGGCGGGGTCTGGGCGGTTGGTTGCCGGTGCGTGGGTGAGGTGTGGGCGGGTCGGCCATTCTTGGGGTGGTCGGCCGCTGTGCCGTCGAGATTTGGCGTGGCCCCCAGCCACAGCGAACCCGCCGGTGCGGCGGCAACCAGTCATCCCGCCAACACCGCCCCGGTCACCAGCCGCATCGAGTCCTGTCAGTGCAGCCGCCGACCGCTTCGGAAACCAGTTGTCTGGCGGGCGGCGGGGTCTGGGCGGTTGGTTGCCGGTGCGTGGGTGAGGTGTGGGCGGGTCGGCCATTCTTGGGGTGGTCGGCCGCTGTGCCGTCGAGATTTGGCGTGGCCCCCAGCCACAGCGAACCCGCCGGTGCGGCGGCAACCAGTCATCCCGCCAACACCGCCCCGGTCACCAGCCGCATCGAGTCCTGTCAGTGCAGCCGCCGACCACTTCGGAAGCCCGTTGTCCGGCGGCTGGTGAGCGGCGGGTTCTGGGCGGTTGGCTGCCGGTGCGGGGTGGCCGAGCGGCTTCGCGGGCAGGCCCCGGGCCGTGCGGAGTGGTTCGCTGTGCTGTCCGTCATGGGTGGTTTGCTGGTGGAGTGGGCCGTCTCTGGCTCAGAATCGCGGGGTGTCCACTCCGTTCCCGCTCCGCGTGCCCCGCGTCCGCCCGTTGGCCCTCTCCGGCCTCCCCGCCGCGATGGGGCTCGGGTTGCTCTCCGCGCTGTTCTTCTCGGTGTCCTTCGTGGCCAACCGGGGCCTGTCCGTCGGTGGTGGGGCGTGGGAGTGGACGGCGGCGCTGCGCTACCTGATCACCCTGCCCGTCTTCGCCGCCCTGGTGGGGTTGCGTGGTGGGCTGCGTCCGGTCGGCGCTGCGCTGCGGGCGGCGCCGGGGCGGTGGCTGGTGTGGGGGACCGTCGGGTTCGGGCTGTTCTACGCGCCGTTGTGCTTCGCCGCCGACAGTGCGCCCGGGTGGGTGGTCGCGGCGGTGTGGCAGGTGACGATCGTCTGCGGCATGGTGTTGGCCCCCGTCCTCTACCGCGATCCGGCCCGCAGGCGGATTCCCCCGGTGGCGCTGGTCCTGTCGCTGGTGGTGTTGGGTGGGGTGGCGTTGACCGTCCTGGAGGCACCCGGGGGGCTCGGTTGGTCCGTGGTCGTGGGGGTTGTCGCGGTGCTGGTGGGGGCGGTCGCCTATCCGGTGGGCAACCGCAAGTCGATGGACCTCGGTGGTGGGTTGGACACGTTCCAGCGGGTGTTGGCGCTGACGGTCGGCAGCCTGCCCGGGTGGGTTGTCCTCGCCGTGGTGGGTGGGGTGCGGGCGGGGTTGCCGTCGGGGACGCAGGTGGCCGGGACGGCTTTGGTCGCGCTGTCGTCCGGGGTGGTGGCGACGGCGTTGTTCTTCGCCGCGACCCGGCGGGTGCGGGACGACCCGGTGCACCTGGCGGCGGTGGAGGCGACGCAGGCGGGGGAGGTCGTGTTCGTCGCGGTGGCGGAGCCGCTGGTGCTGGGTGGGGCGGCGCCGGGCGCGGTGGCGTGGTTGGGGATTCTGGTGATCGCGCTCGGGGTCGTCGGGTACGCGGTGGTCGGTCGCGGCTGACTGTCCCCAGTGGACCGCAAAGGGGGCTGTGGACAACTTTTCGCCCCCGAAACCGTTCCGCCGTAATCTTCGTCCGCGGTGAACGGACGAGGGTTGGGGGAAGCGTGCGGATGCGGATCGCGGTGGTGCAGGTGTTGGCGCTGGCCGTCTGGTTCTCGGTGTCGGCGGTGGTGCCGGGCCTGCGGCAGGAGTGGGGGATCGGGGCGGCCGAGGCGGTGTGGCTGACCGGGGCCGTGCAGGTGGGGTTCGTCGTGGGCGCGGTCGGGTCCGCCGCGCTCACCCTCGCCGACCGGGTCCGGCCGCACCTGCTGCTCGCCGCCTGCGCCCTCGCCGCCGCCGCGTGCACGGCGGTGCTCGCCGTGGCCGTCGACGGGATGGCCGGTGCGGTGCCGTTGCGGTTCCTGACCGGGGTGTGCCTGGCGGGGGTGTACCCGGTGGGCATGAAGCTGATGGCGTCCTGGTCGGAGTCGGCCACCCGGGGGCGGTCGCTCGGCATCCTGGTGGGGGCGTTGACGGTGGGGTCGGCGCTGCCGCACCTCCTCGGTGGGGTCGGGCACCTGCCGTGGCGGGGCGTGCTCGCCGTCGCGGCCGGGTTGGGGGTGGTGGGGGCGGTGGTGGCGGTCGTGTCCGTGCGGCCGGGGCCGCACGCCGCGGTGGGTGCGCCGCCGCGCAACCCCCGGTACGCCGTGGCGATGTTCGGGGAACGGGGGCCGCGGCTGGTGAACTTCGGCTACTTCGGTCACATGTGGGAGTTGTACGCGCTGTGGACCTGGTTACCCGCCTTCCTGGTCGCCGCCGGGACCGGGGGCGCGGCCTCGGAGGTCCTGGTCTTCTTCGCCCTGGGGGTCGCCGGTGTTGTCGGGTGCCTGCTCGGCGGGTGGGCTTCGGACCGGTGCGGGCGCTCGTCCGCGGCCGTGGGGGCGTTGGCGGTGAGCGGGGCGTGCTGCCTGTTGTCACCGATCGCCTTCGCCGCGGGGCCCGCCGCGCTCGCGGTCCTGTGCGTGGTGTGGGGCGCGGCGGTCATCGCCGACTCGGGGGTGTTCTCCACCGTCCTCAGCGAGACCGCCGACCAGCGGTACGTGGGCACCGCGCTGACCGCGCAGACCGCGCTCGGCTTCACCCTCACCACCGTCAGCATCGCGCTCGTGCCGGTGTTCGCCGAGGCCGCGGGCTGGCGGTACGCGTTCCTGCTGCTCGCCCCCGGCCCGCTGGTCGGCGCGGTGGCGATGCGGGTGCTGCGGGCAGGTCAACCACCGTCTGGAGTGGACGGTCGCTTCGTCCGGACGGCTTCGGATTGATCGCTCCCCACATTTTCCTACTTTCGCAGGTAGCGCTCCGGAGCACGGGTCAGGACGGAAAAATCGGACCACCGCAGAAGCTGTGAATGAAGTTCGAGTTTGCTGACAACAGCGGTGTGACACATTGTGGCAAACGGAGCAATTGCCCACGGGGGCCCCTGAGCTGCGCAAACGTTGACTGTTTCTGCCTTCAACCATTTCCGGGACCGGCGTCCACCTGCGGAAATGGTGGATCGTGACCCCGCTCACTCGATACTCTCGGTGTCGTCGTAACGGTGAATTCGCCGTTTCGTGTTGTGAACAGGTACCCCTCCTGTGTTACGCCGCAACCGACCGTGTCCTATGGTCAGAGCCGCTGTGCCACCGCAGGCAGGAACAGATCGCAGGAATCCGCAATCACGACGGGAGCCCTCGTGTGACCCAGGCCAGCCAGTTGCCGCCCCGCGCCCTCCGGGCACAGGTGTCCGACCCGGCCATCCCCCGGCCACGGCGCTCCGCTGTGGACCTCGAGGTGGTCATCCCGGCCTACAACGAGGCGCGCAGGCTGGGGGTGTCGCTCACCGCCACCGCCGACTACCTGGCCGGGGTGCCGTGGTCGACGCGGATCGTCGTGGTGGACAACGGCAGCAGCGACGCGACCTCCCGGGTGGCCCGCACCGCGGCCTCCGCCGCCGTGCCGGTGGAGGTCATCGGCTGCTCCACGGCGGGCAAGGGCGCGGCGGTCCGGCGCGGCATGATGACCAGCTCCGCCCGGTTCGTCGGGTTCGTCGACGCAGACCTGGCCACCCCCATCGACGCCCTCGGCCCGGCCGCCGAGCTGCTGGAGCAGGGCGCCACCGCGGTGATCGGCTCCCGCTACGCCACCGGCGCGGCCATCGTGCGCAGGCAGCCGGTCACCCGGCGCGTCGGCGGCGCCGCGTTCCGGGCACTGACCAGGCGGGTCGTGCCCGGGGTGTCGGACACCCAATGCGGCTTCAAGTTCTTCGAGCGCCGCGCGGTGCAGCGCGCGCTGTCGGGCTGCGCGGTCACCGGCTTCGCCTTCGACGTCGAGCTGCTGCGCGGTGTGCAGGCCCAGGGCGGCACCGTCGTCGAGCTGCCGGTGAACTGGACCGACGACGCCCGCTCCACCTTCCGCCCGCTGCGCGACGGGCTGCCCGCGTTCCGCGCGGCCCTCGGTCTCCTCGGGACGAACGGATGAGCGGCGTGTCGGGTTCGGACGGACCGGTGAGCGGTCTGCACGCGCTGCGGGGTCGCTCGGTCCTGCTGGTCAACTGGCGTGACATCAGGCACCCGCAGGCGGGCGGCGCCGAGCTGTACGCCCACCAGATCGCCCGCCGCTGGGCCGCCGCGGGGGTGAAGGTCACCTGGCTGACCTCGCGCCCCGAGGGCGCCGCCGCCCGCGAGGTGATCGACGGCGTGCAGGTCCTGCGCCGGGGCGGGCAGTTCTCGCTGTACCCGGCGGCGGCCTCGGCGCTGCTGCGGGTCGGCTCGCTGTTCGACGCCGTGGTGGACTGCCAGAACGGCATCCCGTTCTTCGCCCCAGCGTTCGTGCCGAAGTCCACCGCCGTCGTCCAGGTGGTGCACCACGTGCACCAGGACCAGTTCGGCGCGCACTTCAGCAAGCCGGTGGCCGCCGTGGGCCGGTTCCTGGAGGGCCCGGTCAGCAGGCGCGTCTACCGCGACCGGGCGATGGTCGCGGTCTCCCCGTCGACCCGCCGCGACATGCGCACCCGGCTGGGCGCGCGGGGCCCGGTGTTCATCGTGCCCAACGGCAACGAGCCGTCGGTGCTGCGCGCCGGTCCGCGCGACCCCGACCCGACGATCGTGCTGGTGAGCAGGCTGGTCGCGCACAAGCGGGTCGACCTGCTGCTGCGCGCGCTGCCCGAGGTGCTCACCGCCGTGCCGAACCTGCGGGTGGAGGTCATCGGCGACGGCCCGCTGCGCAGGCCGCTGGAGCTGCTGGCGGGCGAACTGGGCCTGCGCGGCTCGCTGCGCTTCCGCGGCAGGCTCTCCGACGCCGAGCGCGACGAGCTGATGCAGCGCGCCTGGCTCACCACCTCCACCTCCCAGGGCGAGGGCTGGGGCTGCACGGTGCTGGAGGCGGCCAGGTTCGGCGTGCCGTGCCTGGCCATCGCCGCCGCGGGCATCGACGACTCGGTGCTCGACGGCCGCACCGGCTGGGTCGTGCCGGACGCCGCCGCGCTCGGCCAGGGCGTGGTGGACGCGCTCACCGCCCTGGCCGACGACGACACCGCCGCCGCGGTGTCCGACCGCTGCCGGGCGTGGGCGTCCGCGTTCACCTGGGACCGCAGCGCCGAACTGCTGGCCGGGGTGGTCGGTGCCGAGATCACCCGCCGCGGCACCGCGCGCCGCAGCCGCCGCCACGCCCGCTCCGACATGGCGACCGCCGTGCGCTTCCGGGTGCCCCGCGACGTCCCGGCCCCCCGGGGCAGGCTGACCGACCAGGTCCGGGTGGACGGTGAGCACGGCACGGCGCTGCTGCACGGCTGCGACGAGCTCGACGCCGAGTCGGTGCTGGCCCGGTGGAACGTCGAGCCGGTCAGCGTCGAACTGGCCACCGAGGAACACCTGCTGACCGGGGTGAACCCCCTGCCCGCGACCTCGTCCACCGCCGTGGAGCGCCGGTGAGCGGTGCGCCGCTGGCCCGCGCGGGCCTGCAGGTGGCGGGCGCGACGATGGTGGTCAGCCTGGTCAGCTACGGCTACGGCATCGTCCTGGCCCACCTGCTCGACGGCGCCCAGTACGCCGTGTTCGCCGCGGGCCAGACCATGCTGCTGCTGGCCGGGACCGCCTCGGCGGCGATCCCGTGGGCGCTGGCCAAGGCGGTGCGCGTGCACCCGCCCGGCTCCCCGGGGCGCCGCTCGGCCATGGCCCACAGCGTCACGCTGAGCCTGGTCGGCGCCCTGCTCGTCGCCCTGGTGCTGGGCGGGATCAGCGCGGTGTACGCGCCGGTGCCCGCGGTGCTGGCCACGGCCGCCGCGGTGGCCGCGGTGGTGCTGCCGGGGACCGCGATCGGTTGGTTGCAGGGGGAACTGCGGTTCGCCCGGCTCGCCGTGCTGCGGGTGGCGGAGGTCGTCGTCCGGGTGGCGCTGGGCGCGGTGGCGGTCGTCGCCGGGTTCGGCGCGGCCGGGGCGCTGGGCGCGTTCGTGGTCGGTTCGGCGGTGCTGCTCGTCGGCGGCCTGACCGCGCGGGCGGTCGGCGACGGCGTGCCGCAGACCGCCGGATCGCAGCTCGGTGACCTCGGTCCGACTGGGACGGCCAAACCCGCCTGGCGCGACCTGCGCTGGCGGCCGGGGCTGCTGGGCGACCGGTCGCGGTGGCGGGAGACGGCCGGGCTGACCAGGGCGCAGGCGCTGCTCGGTGTGTTCACCGCGACCGACATCGTGCTCGCCCCCGTGCTCGCCGGGGCCGACACCGACACCGCGGGCTTCCAGTTGGCCAGCACCCTGGGCCGGGCCCCGCTGTACGTGGCCACCGCCCTGGCCGTCGTGCTGTACCCGAGGCTGGCGGGCCCGGACCGGCGCGACGCGCTGCGCTCGGCGCTGTCGGCCTACGGGTGGCTCGGCCTGCCCGCCGCCGCTGTGCTGGTCACCGCCCCCGCCGACGTCCTCGGCCTGGTCGTGCCCGCCCACCTGTCCGGTGTCGGGGGGCTCGTGGTGGCCACCGCCGTCGCCGGTCTCGGCTACGGCGTGGTGACCCTGGTGGCCACCGTGCACCAGGCACGCGGCGCGTTCGGGCAGGTCACCGGGATGCTGGCGGTCGCGGTCGGACTGCTGGTCGCCGGGCTGGCGGCGGGCTGGTTCCTCGGCGGGGTGCCGGGGCTGGCCGTCGGCACCGCGCTCGGGTCGGTGGCCGCGGCCGTGGTGGCGGTGCGCACCGAGCCGCTGCCGGTGCCGCTCGGGGCCGTGCTGGCCACGCTGGTCGCGCTGCCGCCGTTGTGGCTCGCGCGGACCTGGACCCCGGCCTGGGCCGTGCTGGCGGTGGCGCTCGGGCTGTTCGCGCTGTGGCGGCTGCGGTCGGGTCGGCCGCAGCCTGCGCCCGGTGAGCGGCTGCGGGTGCTGCACCTGGGTTTCGAGGACCCGGCGCTGCCCGGGTCCGGCGGCGGGGCGGTGCGCACGCACGAGATGAACCGCAGGCTCGCCCGCAACCACGACATCACCGTGCTGACCACCCGCTGGCCCGGCTGCGTCGACCGGGTCGAGGACGGCGTGCGCTACCTGCACGTCGGCGTCGGGTCGGGGCGCACCTACCTGGGGCGGATCGCGGGCTACGCGGTGGCGCTGCCGTTCGTCTCCCGCAGGCACCGGGCCGACCTGGTGGTCGAGGACTTCTTCGCACCCATCTCCACCATGGCGGCTCCACTGTGGACCAACCGGCCCACGCTGGGCATGGTGCAGTGGCTCAACGCCAGGGAGAAGGCGCGGCAGTACAGGTTGCCGTTCCACCTCGTCGAACGCGCCGGGGTGCGCACGCACCGGCGGATGGTCGCGGTGTCCGACGGCATCGCGCGGGAACTGCGCCGGATCAACCGCACCGCCCGGGTCGACGTGGTCGGCAACGGCGTGGACGCGCGGGCGTTCGACGTGCGCGAACCGCGCGGGTGCGACGTGGTGTTCGTCGGCAGGCTGGAGATCGCCCAGAAGGGCCTGGACCTGCTGCTCACCGCGTTCGCCGCGCGCGCGGGCGACCTGCCGGGGGACCTGGTGCTCGCGGGCACCGGGCCGGACGAGGAGCGGTTGCGCGCGCTGGCGGCGCGGGCTGGGATCGCCGACCGGGTGCGGTTCGCCGGGTGGGTGGCCGGGGTGGACAAGTACCGCCTGTTCGCCGGGGCCGCCGTGGTCGCGGTGCCGTCGCGGTTCGAGACGTTCGGGATGGTGGCGGTCGAGGCCGCCGCGGCGGGCAGCCCGGTGGTGGCCTTCGACATCGACTGCCTGCGCGAGGTCGTACCCGAGGCGGTCGGCGTGCGGGTCCCGTGCTTCGACACCGACGCCCTGGGCGCGGCACTGGTGTCGCTGGCCCTGGACCCGGAGCGGGCCGACCGGCTCGGCGCGGCGGGGCGGGAGTTCGCCCGGGCGTACTCGTGGGACTGGTTGGCCGAACGGCAGGAGGAGAGCTACCTGTCGGCGATTCGGGAGTGGAGCGCGGATGCCGCACACGGTGGTCGCTGAACGCGAGCGCGACGCGCTGCTGGGGCAGGGCTTCCTGGCGGTGCCCTCGCTGTTCACCGCGGCCGAGGTGGCGGAGGTCGCCGCGGAACTGGACCGGCTGTTCGAGTCGTTCCCGGCGCTGCCCGCCACCAGCGTGCTGGACCTGGGGGCGACGGACGGCGACTTCGGCGCCGACGTGCCGGAGATCCTGTACCCGTCGGTGCTCTCGCCCGCGCTGCGCCGCTCGGCGGTGTTCCGGCGCAGCCGCGCCCTGGCCAGGCAGGTCCTCGGGCCGGGCACCTGGTTCCGGTTCGACCACAGCATCCGCAAACCGCCCGGGTGCGGGTTCGAGACGGTGTGGCACCAGGACCGGGTGCACAAGCGGTCCGGCCTCGCCGAGCGGCGGCTCAACGTGTGGGTGCCGATGGGCGGCGTCGGGGCCCGCGACGGCTGCATGCGGTACGTGCCGCGCAGCCACCTCGGCGGTGTGCTGGCGCACGAGGAGGTGCCGGGGCGGCGGGGAGCGCTGCGGACGGTGGGCGTGGACGAGTCGGCCGCGGTCGACTGCCCGCTGCCGGTGGGCGGGGCGGCGATGCACCTGTTCGAGACGGTGCACTCCGCGCACCCGAACCTGGGGGAGGGGACGCGCACGGCGTGGATTCTCCAGTTCACCCGCCCTCGGGCGGTGGTGCCCGCCGCGAGCCTGGCCCACCAGGGCATCCACCGGTGGCGGACGCGGTCCTGGCGTTCCCGGTGAGTCTGTGCGGTTCTGTCTTGTCCGGAGTGGAGAGGGGGCTCGGGTGACCGGGTTGAGCGGGTTGTCCGGTCGTCGGGTGCTGGTCGTGGGGAACTTCGGCAACGGCAACACCGGTGACGAGGCGCTGCTGGCGCGGGCGTTGCAGGAACTGCCCGCGACCGCGGAGGTGGGCGTGCTCTCGCGCAACCCCCGCATGGTCGAGTGGACCCACGCCGTGCCCGCGCGGCCGATGACCCCGCTGTCCTTCGCCGCCGCGCTGCGCTGGTGCCAGGCGGTGCTGGTCGTCGGCGGCGGCATGTTCGGCGCCGGGCTGCCGCCGCTGGTCCGGCTGCTGCCCTCGGTCGTCGCCGCGGCCGAGGCGGCCGGGCGCGACACCTTCTACCTGGCGATCGGGGTCTACCCGGGCACGCCCCCGCTGGCCATGCGCGGCCTGCGCGCCGCGGCCCGGGCGGGCCGGATCACCGTGCGCGACGAACTGTCGGTGCGCACGCTCGGGGTCGAGGTGCCGAACGTGGGCGACCTGGCGCTGCGACTGGAACCCGAATCGCCCGAGGCGGCGGACCGGGCACTGGTGGCCGCCGGGGTGGACCGCGACCGGCCGCTGCTGCTGCTGTCGTTGAAGGCGCTGCCGTCCGACGAGCGGATGGGGGTGGCTGTGGACAGTTGTTTGCGCGCCGCCCGGCGGTGGCGCGACCATGGTGGGGAAGTCGCGGCGGTGGCGCTGTCGACCCACGCGGACTACGGCCTCGGCCTGGCCCGGCGGGACTCGGTGCTGGCCGGGGAACTCGCCGAGCGGCTCGGCGCCGACGTCCCGGTGGTCGGCCCGCAGTTGCCGCCGGGACTGGCGAAGGCGGTGGTGGGGCGGGCCTCGGCGGTGCTGGGGCTGCGGCTGCACGCGCTGGTGTTCGCGGTCGGCTCGGGGGTGCCGTGCGCGGGGTTCGCCTGGGAGGAGAAGACCCGCGCGTTCCTGGCCGAGTCGGCCGGGGCGACCGCGGTGTCCGGAGTGGACGACGTGGAGGACTGGGTGGAGCGGACCGTGGCGGAGGTGGTCGTGTGAGCACGGCTCGGGTGATGCCCGTGGGCGCCGGGCGAGCGGTGCCTGCGGGCGCCGGGTGGGTGCTGCCTGCGCTGGGACGGGGTGGTCCTGCCTGTGCGGATCGGCCTGCGGTGGCGGGGGATGTCGGCTCTGGTGTGGGAGTGGGTTCGTGACCGCGGTGGCTGTTCCCCCGGCGGGGGAACCGGTGGTGGTGTCGCACCGGCGGGCGCCCGGGGCCGGGTGGCTGGTGGGTGCCGGGGCGGCGGTGGTCGTGTTGGCGCTGGCCCTGCGGGTGTGGGGGTTGGTGACCGCCAACGAGTTGTTCATCGACGAGGTGACCTACTCGCGGCTGGCGCTGTCGGTCAGCCGGGGTGAGTGGCCGAACCTGGCCGGGCAGCCGTTCCACCTGCACCCGCCGCTGACCTTCCTCATCAACGGCGCGGTGATCGACGTCTTCGGGCTCTCCGCCGACCCGACCTCGTTGGTGTTCCAGTTGCGGTGGGTCAACGCCGTGCTGGGGGCGGTGGGCGTGGGGCTGGCCTACGCGCTGCTGCTGCGGGTCACCCGGCCGTGGATCGCCGTGGTGGGTGCGGTCGTCCTGGCCGCCGACCCGTTCGTGCTGCGCAACGACAGCCGGGTGATGCTGGAGACGCCCGCGTTCGTGTTCGTGCTCGCCGGGCTGCTCTGCGTCCTGTCGCGCAGGCGGTGGGTGGCGGTGCTGGGCGGGGTGCTGCTGGGCCTCGCCGTGGTGGCCAAGGACGTCGCGGTCGTGCCCGCCCTGCTGCCCCTGGTGCTGGCGGTCGTGTGGCGCAAGACGATGCCGGTGCGGCAGGGTTTGGTCGTGGTCGCGGCCGGGCTCGTGCCCTACGCCGCCTACCTCGTGGCGCTGGGTGTCACCGGGCGGCTGCCGGGCTGGTGGGCGGCGAAGGTCGGTGGGGTGCGGCGGATGGCCGGGCTGGACCAGATCACCGGGTTCAACTCCGCGCAGGCACCGAGCTTGCTGGACGCGCTGATCTCGCAGTTGACCCGGTTCGGCACGTCCTACGTGCTGCTGGGCCTGGCGGTCCCGGCCGGGCTGTGGGCGCTGCGGTCCACGCGGGCCGACCGGCGGCTGGTCGGGCTGGTCGCCTCGGTGATGGGGCTGCTCGGCCTCTTCGCGCTGGCCTTCGGCACGCTCGAGGAGCAGATGGGCTACTTCGTCGTGGTGCCGGGCGTGCTCGCCGTGGGCATCGCCTTCACCGAACCGCCCCGGTGGACCCTGCGCGCCCGACCGGTGTTCACCGTCGCGGCGGCGCTGGTGGTGCTGGCGGGGTTGGCGTCGGCCATCCACGCCCGCAGCGTCCGCGACAACGCCTACCAGCAGGCCCGGGCTTACCTCGACACCCAGGTGCCGCCGGGGTCGCGGGTCGGGTTGACGTCCCCGACGGCGCAGTTCGCTCTGCACTCCGGCGAGGGCAACGACCTGCACGTGGGCACCTGGGTGTCGTTGGGCGCCCTGCAACAACACCGGGCCGACTACGTGCTCACGCAGAGCCGCCCACTGAGCCAGGGCTACGGCTACGCCTCGCCGGACCTGCTGCCCTGGCTGGCGAAGCACGCCCAGCCGGTGTTCACCTTCTCCGGCCCGACCGGCGGCGACACCGTCGTCTGGAAGTTGTCGCAGGCGGAGTTGGACGCGGCGGTGAGCCGGGGGCAGCTCATCCCCGAGGTGGTGACGCCGTAGTGCCGAACCCACCCGGCCGCGCCTGACGGGGCACCTCGGGTTCCTCCCCGCGTGCCGCCGGTCTTCCCGGCGCGGGGCGTTTCCGGGACGTCCTCGGCTCGTTGAGTCGGATGTGGCTCCGCGCCCGGGGGATGAGCCGTCCTCGCGGGCGGTGGGAGTCCTGGTCACGCCCGCGCCGCCCGGAGGGCCGCGGGCGGGGCACCGGACCGGGCGGGGGTTCCGGCAGGCGTCGGGGGCCTGCCGGAACCCCCGCCCCACCCGATCAGCGTCCCGGCTTGCCGCACCGCCGGGACGTTCCTTCGATCGGTGTGTGTGGCCCGTCCCGGACAGGTGATGCCGGGGTTCCCGGGTTGTCACGTCGGATGCCGAACACGCAGTCTGCGATGACTACCGTGAGGAGAGCAGCCATGTCGGACCCGGCGAGATTCCCATCCGCAGACGACCAGCCGTTCGTTCCCAAGGGACCACCCCTCACCCTGCCCGGCGAGGCGGCGGCGGTCAGCCCGGACACGTGGTACCGCTGCAAGGCGGACTTCCTGAGCAACAACGGGAAGACAATGATCCCCGGGTACCTCGGCCCGCGCAGTGACTGGCCCTCGAACGTGGCGTTCGCGGACTACATCGTCATGTACGAGGACATCGATTCCGCCTGCCAGTTCCAATTGCAAGAGGTGGACGAGCAGGGGTGGGCGCGCTGGTTGATCAAGAAGGACGGCTACCACCTCGACTTGAAGAGCACCGGCTGGTTCTACCGGGCGTCGTACTACACCACGCGCTTCGCCGTTGTGGACGGGATGCTGCTCAACGACTACTGGGGCGGACCCGCGTGCGCCGACTTCCGCGGCGGTGTGGTCCCCGACGGCTACTACGTCGGCCAAGACCTGGGTGAGGCGTTCAGGTTGAAGAACTGCCTGCTCGAGCCCGTCTGACCGGACGACCGGCACGAGCGGGTGCCGCGCCCGGGACGTTCACCCCCGCCGGACCGGCCACGGAATCCACCCCTCCTCGTCGCGCTGCGGGCGGCCACCGGCACCGTGCCCGGCTGAACGGGCCGGGCTGGGCGAACAACGCGCGGCGGGTGGGTGACCGGGAGTTGAACTCGGGAGCCCACCCGCACCCGCGTGCCTAGACTCCGGACTCCCGGGCCCCGCACCGGGCTCACGCTGGAGTGCGAGGTTCGATGGTGCGCGACGAAGTGACCCGCTACCGGCTCGTGCGGTTGCTCGGCCGCGGTGGCATGGGCGAGGTGCACGTCGCCGAGGACACCATGCTGCACAACCGGCAGGTGGCGTTGAAGCTGCTCTCGGCGGGGGCGCTGACCGACCCGGACCTGGAGCGGCGGTTCCGGCAGGAGTGCGAACTGGCCGCGCAGATCGACCACCCGAACGTGCTGCCGGTCTACAACTACTCCGTGGGCGAGAAGCCCTACATCGCCATGCGCTACGTCGACGGCACCGACCTCTCCACCGAGATCAAGGCCCACCCGGGCGGCCTCGACCCGGAGCGGGCGGTGCACGTGGTCTCCCAGGTCGCCGCGGCGCTCGACGCCGCGCACCGCAAGCACCTGCGGCACCGGGACGTGAAGCCGTCGAACATCCTGCTGGAGCAGGTCTCCGCGGCGGGCGGCGAGCACGCCTGGCTGTTCGACTGGGGGATCGCGCAGCCGATCGAGGCGCAACCGCTGACCGGGCTCAACCAGATCGTCGGCACCCCGCACTACATCGCCCCGGAGCGCCTGGACGGCACCAGGTCCGACCACCGCGCCGACGTCTACGCCCTCGCCGTGGTGCTCTACGAGTGCCTCAGCGGGCGGCGGCCGTTCGCCGGGGACGACATGTCCGTGCTGGTCGCGCACATGCAGACCCCGCCCCCACCGCTCCCGGAGTCGATCGGCGACGGGCTGCGCGCGGTGGTGGCCAAGGGCCTGGCCAAGAAGCCGGACGAGCGCTACCAGAGCGCGGGCGACCTCGCCGCCGCCGCGCGGGAAGCCCTCCGCGACGAGCAGCTCAGCCGCCTGCGGGCATCGCTGGCGGGGGAATTGGCGGCCGGTAAGCCCAAGCGCGGCCGGTCGGCCACCCCGCAGAAGCGATTACCGGCGTGGCCGCGCGGGCGGGGAACCGGAGCACCGAAGCGGTCGGCGCCCGCCGAACCAGACGGGCGGACGCCCGCCGGGCCGGAAGGGCGGCAGCCAGGGGAACCGGGGAGGGGGACGCCCGCCGGGCCACAGGGGCGGATGCCCGCTGGTTCGGAGGGCTGGCCGCCTGCCGGACCGGAAGGGCGGACGCCTGCCGGTCCGGAGAGGTGGGAACCTGCTGGGCCGGAGGGCCGGGGGCCTGCTGGTTCAGAGGGCTGGGTGCCTGCCGGGTCGGAGGGGCGGGGGCCTGCGGGGCCGGAGGCATGGGCGCCTGGTGAGTCGGAGGGACGTGGGCCTGCCGGTTCGGAGGGTTGGGTGCCTGCCGGGTCGGAGGGTCGGAAGCCTCCGGGACCGGAGGCGTGGGTGCCTGATGGGCCGGAGGGGCGTGGTCCTGCTGGTTCGGCGGCGTGGGCGCCTGCTGGATCAGAGGGTCGGGGGCCTGCGGGGTCGGAGAGGTGGGTGCCTGGTGGCTCGGCGGGGCGGGAGCCTGCCGGGTCGGAGGGGGCGCCTGCGAGGGCGGGGTGGCGGAGGTTCATCGGGTCGGAGACGTGGTTGTTCGGTGGGGAGGGGGAGCGGGCGCCTGCCGGGACCGGGGCGGTGGAGCCGGGGGCGCGGGGGCCGGGGGAGTCCGCGACCGGTCGGGCCGGGGGGCGCTTGGCGGGGGTGCGCGTGCCCGAGGTGGTGGCCGGGGGCGCGGTCGGTGGGATCGTCGGCGGTGCGCTGGTGTTCAGCGGGGTCGCCGGGGTGTGGATTCTGTTCGCCCTGGCGGTGGCGGGCGCGCTGTTGGCGTTCGGGGTGCGCGGGCCCGCCGCGCCGCCGGGGCCCGCGCGGCCGGACGACCACACCCGCGACGCGGGAGGGCTCCCGCCACCGCGGCCCTAACGTCGTGCACGACCGGCCCGCACCGACCGGCACGACCGGCCCGCACCGACCAAGGAGCCCCCGTCGATGGGCATGTACTTCCTCGAACCGCTGACGCCGAGCCTGCTGCGGCACGAGCCGCTGCTCGGCGGTGCCCCGGCGCCGGTGGGCACGCTGTTCGTCCTCGGCGAGGAGGGCGGGTACGCCGCGGCGCCGCGCGCGCACAGCACGCTGGTGCTCGGCCGCAACAGCCCCGACGTGCACGTGACCGTCGGGGCCGGGGACTGGTACGTCAGCCGGGAGCACGCCACGCTGCGCTGTGCCCCGGACGGGCGGTGGACGCTGCGCAACGGCGGCAGGCTGCCGATCCGCATCTCCGACGCGCCCGCGCTGCTGCACGAGCACGAGACCACCGTGCCGCACGGCTACGCCCCGCTCTACATCCAGGGCAGCCGCCTGCACGTGGTGGAGCTGCTGGTCAGCTCGGGGCGGCGCGGTGCGGACCGGGTGCGCCCGGAGACCGGCACCCGTGACCTGGCCTGGCCGCTGTCGCCGCGGGAGCGGCTGGTGCTGGTGGCCCTGTTCCAGTTGTACCTGCTGCGCGCCGACGACGCGCACCCGCTGTCCTGGAACGAGACCAGCCGCAGGCTCAACGAGGTCCCCCGCCAACAGGGGTGGACCGACCGGCGGGCCGAGCACGCCGTGGACGGGGTGCGCAAGCGGTTGGCCGCGGCCGGGGTTGCGGGGGTCACCGCCGACTCGGCGCCCCCGGACGCCATCAAGCGCAACCTGCTGCGGGTGCTGCTCGACACCGCCACCCTCGTGCCGCCCGACCTGCGGCTGCTGGACACAGGAACAGGAGATTGACGTTGTGGTGCAACACGGACGGGCTCCGGTGACCGCGCCGGGGAGGCGCGGCGGCACGGCGCGGCTGGTGGCGCTGGTGCTGGGCGTGGCGATCATCGCCGTCGTCGCGGTCTACGTGGCCAAGGGCGGTGGGAGTGGCGCCGCGGGTGGGTCCTGTGTGGACGAACCGGTGGCCGAGGTGCACGGGGTGATCGGGTCGGAGAAGGAGGAGTTCTTCCGCGACCCCAGGGTCGTCGAGCGGTTGCGGTGCCTGGCGCTGCGGGTCGTGGTGGACTCCAGGGGGTCGCTGGACATGGTGGACCCGCTGCGGCGGGAGGGGCACGGCTACGACTTCGCCTTCCCCGGCAGCCGCACCACCGCCCGGGAGATCCTGGACGACCAGGCGATCCGGCACGAGCTGCCCGCGCTGGACCCGTACGAGGTCTTCTCCTCGCCGATGGTCATCGCCACGCTGTCGGAGACGGTCACCACGCTCAGGGCCAACGGCGTCGTGCGGTCGGTGGCCGACCAGGACGTGGTCGACCTCGGGCGGGTGCTCGAACTCGTCAGCGCGGGCACGACGTGGAGCGCGCTGAACGCGGACGGCCCCGCCACCGACCAGACCCCGGTGCTGCTGTACTCCACCGACCCGGACGCCTCGAACTCCGGGTTCCTGCTGCTGGCCGCCGCCGCGTGGACCCGCAACCAGAACCGGGCCGAGATCGGGGCGGAGAACATGGCGGCGGTGGCGGCCCAGGTGTGCCCGCTGTTCGCCGCGCAGGGCGGCAGCAAGCCGATCAAGAGCCAGGACCTGTTCGACCAGTACGCCGGGCAGAACCCGCGCACCTCGATGGCGTTCGTCTACGAGTCGCAGTACCTGTCGGCGAAGGTGCTCCCCGAGGGCCACGACGTGCTCTACCCGAACCCGGGGATCGCCTCGGTGCACACGCTGATCGCGCTCGACGCGAAGGGGCAGCGGGTCGGGCAGGTGCTGCGCGACGACGACGAGCTGGCGCGGCTGGTGGCCGAGCACGGGTTCCGGCCGCAGGGGCGGACCGTGCAGCCCAAGGGGTTGGCCGACCCGCCGGTGACCGCGGCGGAGTCGCCGTCGTTCGACGAGATGCGGTCGCTGGTCGACCGGTTGGTGGCCATGCGGGCGTCCGGGAAGAGGTGTGGGGGATGAGGGTTCTCGGTGCGGTGCTGCTCGCGGCGCTCTGCCTGACCGCGTGCACGCAGGAGACGCCCGCGGTCGGACCCGGGGAGCCGGGGACGCTGCGGGTGCTGGCGGGCAGTGAGCTGGCGGACATGAAACCGGTGCTGGACAGGGCCGCCGAGGCGACCGGCGTGCGGGTGGAGCTGACCTTCGTCGGCAGCCTGGACGGGGCGAAGCAGGTCGCCGACGGCACCGCGGACGGCAAGTACGACGCGGTGTGGTTCTCCTCCGCCAACTACCTGCGGACCTTCCCCGGTGCCGGGTCGCACCTGGGCACGTCCGTGCAGACCATGGCCTCGCCGGTGGTGCTGGGGCTGACGAAGTCGACCGCGGACCGGCTCGGCTGGGCGGGCAGGCCGGTCCGCTGGCCGGACGTGGTGGCGGCGGCCAGGGCGGAGCAGTTCACCTTCGCGATGACCGACCCGAACGCCTCCAACACCGGTTTCTCCGCGCTGCTGGCGATGACCGCGGCCCTGGAGGGCAGCGGCCGGGTGCTCGACGTGGAGGCGATCGGGAAGGTGGCCGAGCAGGTGGCGGCGCTGTTCTCGGTGCACCGGCTGACCGCCCCGTCGTCGGACTGGCTGACCGACGCCTACGTGGAGCGCAACGCGGGCAGGCAGCCGGGCGGGCCGATCGACGGGCTGGTCAGCTACGAGTCGTCGCTGCTGGCGCTCAACCGGTCCGGGCGGCTGCCGGAGCCGCTGACCCTGGTCTACCCGACCGACGGCGTGGTGGTCGGCGACTACCCGCTGACCGCGCTCGCGGGCGCCTCCGCCGGGGCGCGCGACCTGCACCGGCGGCTGACCGAGTACCTGCGGACCCCGGACGTGCAGCGGTCGATCGGGGAGACCACGTCGCGGCGCCCCGCGGTGCCCGGGGTGGACCGCCCGCAGGGGGTGCCGGGGTCGCTCAACGAGATCCCGTTCCCGGATAGCTGGGCGGCGATCGAGGCGCTGTTGCAGGCCTACAACGACGACCTGCGGCGGCCGTCGCGGGTGGTCTACGTGCTCGACGTGTCCGGGTCCATGGCGCGGGACGGTCGGATCGACGGGTTGAGGGCCGCGTTGAAGGAGCTGACCGGCGCCGGGTCCGAACTGGCGGGGAAGGTGTGCGGGTTCCGCAAGCGGGAGGAGATCGTGCTGCTGCCGTTCAACAGCCGCCCGCTGCCTCGGCACGACTTCACCGTCGACGCGGCGGACCCCGGCCCGTCGCTGGCCGCCATCCGGTCCGATGTGGACGGTCTGCGGGCGGGCGGCGGCACGGCGGTCTACGACTCGCTGATCACCGCGCACGGGCTCGCCGCCGGTGCGGGTGACCGCTTCACCAGCGTGGTACTGATGACCGACGGCGAGAACACCGACGGTGTCGGGCTCCCCGCCTACCTGGACTTCCTCACGACCGCGCCCCCGGTCCCGGTGTTCCCGATCCTGTTCGGGGAGGCCAACGAGTCGGAGATGCGCACGGTGGCCGACCGCACCGGCGGCGAGTACGTCGACGCCCGCACCGAGAGCCTGGCCGCCGCGTTCTGCGAGATCCGCGGCTATCAGTGACGCAGGCCGAGGTGGAACCGCAGGACGCGGACCCGCTCCTGGCCCAGGGTGGGTGCGGCCCCGGCGAGCAGGTCGGCCCAGGGCGCGTCGCCGGGGCGCAGGTAGGCCGTCGCGGACCCGCTGCGCAGCCACTCGGCGATGTCGCGCTCCGCCGCGCCGTGCAGCGGGTCGGCGGGGTCGGCGAGCAGCAGCAGGTCGGTGTGCAGGCGGCAGGCGGGTGAGGCCGCGCGCAGGAGCGCGTAGGCGGCGGTGCGCTGGTGCGTGGGGTTCCCCGGCGCCAGCGCCGCCCACAGGAACGGCTCGGGCGGCGGGGTGGCGCGCAGGGCCCGCACCGCGCGGCGGCTGACCCGGGGCGACGGGTCGGTGAGCAGTGTCGCCAGGAGGTCCGGGGTCCCGGCGCCGAGGGCGTGCACGGCGTCGACCGCGGCGGCGCGCATCCGGGGCAGGGGCGCGGCCAGGAGTGGGATCACGGCGTCGGCGTCCGCGCGGGAACCGGTCTCGCCCAGGCCCGCCACCGACTCCGGGGTGGGCGGGTCGACCCGCCGGTAGTGGGCGGCGGGGTCCTCGCCCGCGCGGCGCAGGGCGGCCTGGGCGGTGGCGCGGACGACGGCGGTCCGGTCGGTCAGCGCCGCCGCGGCGGGCCGCAGGTCACCGGCGAGGGCCAGGGTGTGCACGGCGTCCGCGCGCAGCGCCGAGGTGCGGGCGGTGAGCAGCGGGTGGACCGCGCCGGGGTCGTCCGCCGCCCTGGCCGCGCGCAGTGCCGCCGCCCCGCAGATCAGGCGGACCTCCCGGTCCCGGTCGGTGCGGGCGAGGTGCAGCAGCTCCGGCAGGGGCAGTGCGGCGGCGGTGGTGGCGAAGACCATCCGCCGCGCCTTCCGGTCCTCCACGGCCCTGGCGGCGGCCAGCACCTCGGGTGCGGCGGTGGTCAGCGCCGCCGTCACCGCCTCGGCGAGCCAGCCGCCGTGCGCCCGGTCGCGCATCGCCCTGGCTAACCCGACCAGCGCGGGCAGGGCGTCCGGCAGCGCCGCCGCGCAGCGTTCGCGGGCCAGGTCGCGCACCTGCGGGACCCAGTCGCCGCTGCGCAGCGCCGCGATCCGGGGGTCGGTGCTGATCCGCAGGGCGGCCTCGCGGAGGTGCCCGTCGCGGTGGCAGGCGGCCAGCAGGACGTCCGCCGGGGTGGCGGTGCCGTCGGTGAGGCGACTGCGCAGCGCCGTGCTCCAGGTGGCGGGGAACCGGGTCGAGCGGATCTCGGCGTCGAACTCCAGCCACGCGGACGCGCCCAGGCCGGGCAGGGCCTCCACCCTGCCCCGCAACTCGTCATCGATGTTCGACCGGCGGCTCCACACGCGGGCAGCGTACGAGGCGGGTGGGGCAACCCTGGTGCATTTTCAGGCGCCACCCCCTGCGCGGGGAACAGTGTTTGCGAACATCGACGTTCGCAAACTAGGCTTGGTGGATGCGCGTCCTCATCACCGGTGCTGCCCGCGGCATCGGCGCCGCCCTCGCCACCCGCCTGTCCGACTCCGGTGCCCGGGTCGCCCTCGCGGGCCTCGAACCGGAGCTGCTGGAGCAGGTGGCCGCGTCCTGCGCCGCCCCCTGGCGCCCCTGCGACGTGGCCGACCGGGAACAGGTCGACCGCGCGGTCGAGGAACTGGTCGGCGAGCTGGGCGGTCTCGACGTCGTGGTGGCCAACGCCGGGATCGCCAAGCAGTTGCCGCTGATCGGCGGTGACCCCGCCGCCATGGAGCGGACCCTCCAGGTCAACGTGCTGGGCGCCTACTACACGCTGCGCGCCGCGGGCCCGCACATCGCCCACCCCGGCGGCTACGCCGTGCTCATCTCCTCCCTGGCCGCGGCCGTCCACCTGCCGCTCCTGGGCGCCTACAGCGCCTCCAAGGCCGCGGTGGAAGCCCTCGGCAACACCCTCCGGGCCGAACTGCGCCCGACCGGGGCCCGGGTCGGGGTGGCCTACTTCGCCGAACTCGACACCGACATGACCAGCCGGGGCTTCGGCACCGAGGCCGCGCGGGCGGTCACCGGTGGCCCGATCAACAGGCCCGCCCCGCTGAGCAGGGGGATCGACGCGCTGGCGGAGGGCATCGCCGGGCGCAGCCGCACCATCGTCGCCCCGGGGTGGGCGCGGGCCGTGCTGCCGATCCGGGGGTTGGCGCAACGGGTCATGGACCGGCGGCTGCGCGGCCGGGTGGCCGAGGCGCTGCGCATCGCCAGGGGTGAGGACGCGGCGTTCACCACGCCTCAGCCGATGCCGTAGGACCCCCGGTGGTAGAGCAGCGGTGACCGCGACGGGTCGGCGGCGAGGTCGTGCACGTGACCGAGCGCGATCGTGTGGTCGCCGCCGTCGTACTCGTTCCACAGCGTGCAGTCGAGCCAGGCGCACACGCCGTCGAGGACGGGGGCGCCGTTGGCGCTGGGCCGCCAGGCGATGCCCGCGAACTTGTCGGTGCCGCTGCGGGCGAACGCCGCCGACACCGGTTCCTGGTCCTCGGCGAGCACGTTGATCCCGAACCGGCCGATCGCCCTGATCACCGGCCAGGTGCTGGAGGTGCGGGCGGGGGAGAAGCTGACCAGCGGCGGGTCCAGCGACAGCGAGGCGAACGACTGGCAGGTGAAGCCCACCGGGCCCGCGGGTCCGGCGGCGGTGACCACCACGATGCCGGTGGCGAAGTGGCCGAGCACCTCCCGCATCCGCGTCGACGCCACCGGGCTCGGAGTCTGCACCGCGTCCCCCCTCATCGCCGTTGACCGTCCACAGCGAACACTCGGACGGGATGTGCCGCTGTCCAGGATGCCCGTCCCGGCGGCGGTTGTCCACGCTCCCGGATGATGGGCGACAGTGGCCCAGTCAAGGGCGACCGCAGGGTGAGAAGGCCCCCGGACCTGCTCTAACGGCGGTTAGCGTGCGGGAAAACGCCCCTTTCCCCGCTTCTGGAGGCCTGCCGTGACCGGCCACGCGAGACCCCGAACCACCCGGACCGCGGCCCTGCTGGGCGCGGCGCTGCTGCTCTCGGCCTGCGGCGCCCAGGGGACCGCCGCGACCGGCGCCGACGCCGGGCCGCCGCGCCCCGGCGGCACCCTGCGGCTGGGGATCTCCTCCAACCCCGACTGCCTCGACCCGCAGCAGGTCGGCACCAACGCCGCGCTCAACGTCGGCCGCCAACTGGTCGACTCGCTGACCGACCAGGACCCCGAGACCGGCGAGATCACCCCCTGGCTGGCCGAGAGGTGGGAGGTCTCACCCGACTCGACCGCGTTCACCTTCCACCTGCGCTCCGGCGCCACCTTCGCCGACGGCACCCCGGTCGACGCCGCCGCGGTCAAGACCAGCTTCGACGGCATCAAGGCGCTCGGTCCGAAGTCCCTGCTCGGCGCCGGGTACCTGGCCGCCTACCGGGGCTCGACCGCGCTCGACCCGGCCACGGTGAAGATCGAGTTCTCCGCCCCGAGCGCGCAGTTCCTCCAGGCCAGCTCCACCATGTCCCTCGGGGTGCTGGCGCCCGCGGCCTACGCGAAGACCGCCGAGCAGCGCTGCCAGGGCACCGGGCTGATCGGCTCCGGCCCGTTCGTCTTCGAGAGCTTCCAGCCCAACCGCGAGGTCGTGCTGGCCAAGCGCCCCGGCTACGCCTGGGGCTCCCCGCTGTGGGGGCACACCGGCGAGGCGTACCTGGACAGGATCTCCTACCGGGTGGTCCCCGAGCCCGGGGTGCGCACCGGCAGCCTGGCCTCCGGCCAGCTCGACGCGATCACCGACGTGCAGCCGGTCGACGAGCCGCAGTTCGCGGGCAACGGGTTCACCGAGCCGGTGCGGCCGAACCCGGGCATCGTGTTCAACCTCACCGCCAACACCACCCGCGGCGTGCTCACCGACGCGAAGGTGCGCCAGGCCGTGTCCAAGGGCATCAACCGCCCCGAGGTGACCTCGACCGTCCTGTCGTCCAACTACAGGGCCGCCACCAGCGTCCTCGGCTCCACCACCCCGCTGCACGCGGACCTGTCGAAGGAACTGGCCTTCGACCAGCAGGGCGCCCAGGCGCTGCTCGACTCCGCCGGGTGGCAGCCAGGCCCGGACGGCATCCGGGTCAAGGACGGGCAGCGGTTGACCGCGAGCGTGGTGTTCTCGGCGGTGTTCAACCAGAACCAGAGCGCCTTGGAGCTGATCCAGCAGCAACTGCGCAAGATCGGTTTCGACCTGCGCATCGAGCTGCACACCAACGCCGAAACCACCGCCATCCAGCAGGCCGGGAACTACGACTTCCTCTGGTTCAACACCACCCGCGCCGACCCGGACATCCTGCGCCAGCTCTACTCCACCAAGTCCACCAACCGCAGCAAGCTCGCCCCTGGCCCGCTGGACGAGGCGCTGGACCAGCAGGCCGCCACGGTCGACCCGGCGACCCGCGGCCCCGCCGCCGAGCGGGCCCAGCGGCTGATCGTGGAGCAGGCCTACGTCATCCCGGTGTTCGAGCTGACCCAGGTCCTGGGGGTGGGGCCGACCGCGCACGGCATCGAGTTCGAGGCGTCCTCGCGGCTGCGGCTCTTCGACGCCTGGGTGTCGGGGTCGTGAGCCGCACGAGCGTGCCGCGCCGCCTGGCGCAGGCCGTCGTGGTGCTGTGGGCGGCGTTCACCCTGTCGTTCGTGGTGCTCTACCTGCTCCCCGGCGACGCCGTGCTGACCAAGCTCGGCTCCGCCGAGGGCGGGGTGACCGCCTCCGACGCCGAGGTCGCCGCCGCCAGGGCCGCCCACGGCCTGGACGACCCGCTGCCGATGCAGTACGGCAAGCGCCTGCTGGCGGCGCTGCGCGGCGACTTCGGCACCTCGGTCAGCACCGGCGACGACGCCACCCACCTGGTGTTGTCCGCGCTGCCGCCCACCCTGGCGGTGACCGGCCTGGCGCTGGTGCTGGCGGTCCTGTTCGGTGGCGGCGTGGCCGTGCTGGGCACCTACACCCGGCAGCGCTGGCTGGGGCAGCTCCTGCTGTCACTGCCGCCGCTGGGCATCTCGCTGCCGTCGTTCTGGGTGGGGCTGGTGCTCATCCAGGTCTTCTCGTTCCAGCTCCGCCTGGTGCCTGCCCTCGGTTCCACCGGGTTCGCCTCGCTCGTCCTCCCGGCGGTCACGCTGGCGCTGCCGACCGGCGCGATCATCGGGCAGGTGCTGGCCAAGAGCCTGCGCACCCAGCTCGCCGAACCCTACGTGGAGGTCGTGCTGGCCAAGGGCGCGAGTCGCGGCCGGGTCCACTTCGGACACGCGCTGCGCGGCGCCGCGCTGCCCGCGCTGACGCTGGTCGGGGTGGTGGCGGGCAACCTGCTCGCCGGGTCGGTGGTCACCGAGACCGTGTTCGCCCGCGACGGCGTCGGCCGGGTGACCGCGGCGGCGGTGACCGCGCAGGACATCCCGGTCGTGCAGGCGGTGATCGTGCTGGCCGCGTTCTTCTTCGTGGCGGTCAACCTGGCCGTCGACCTGCTCTACCCGCTGCTCGACCCCCGCCTGGCCGCACCGGCCGCCCGCACCGGGAAGGTGACCGCCGATGCCTGACCTGTCCGTCCGCGACACCGGACTGCACCTGCTGCGCAGACCGGGGCTGGTGCTCTCCGGGGTGGTGATCGCGCTGGTGCTGCTGGCCGCGGTGGCGCCCGCGCTGTTCACCGGCCAAGACCCCATCGCCGGGGTGCCCGTCGAGCGGTTGCAGGGGCCGTCGCCGTCGCACCTGTTCGGCACCGACGAGACCGGCCGCGACGTGTTCGCCCGGGTCGTGCACGGGGCGGCGCTGTCGCTGCGGGCCACGGTGATCGCCGTGCTGGTGGCGCTGGTGTCGGGGGCGGCGCTCGGGCTGCTCGCCGGGTTCCGCGGCGGCTGGCCGGACTCGGTGGTCATGCGCGTGATCGACGTGGTGCAGGCGGTCCCGGCGATCCTGCTCTCGCTCGCGCTGGTGACCGCGCTGGGCTTCGGCACGACCAACGTGGCCATCGCCGTCGGGGTGTCGAACCTCGCCGCGTTCGCCCGCCTGATGCGCGCGGAGGTGCTGCGCGTGCGGTCCGGGGTGTTCGTCGAGGCCGCGCGGGCCAGCGGGGTCCGCTGGAGCGGGGTGCTGGGCAGGCACGTGCTGCCCAACGCCCTCGGACCGGTCCTGGTGCTGGCCACGCTCACCTTCGGCACCGCCGTGCTGGAGGTGTCCGCGCTGAGCTTCCTCGGCTTCGGCGCCACCCCGCCCACCCCGGAGTGGGGCGCGCTGGTCGCGGGCGGGCGCGGCTTCCTGGCCACCGCCTGGTGGATGACGACCTTCCCCGGCCTCACCGTCGCCGCGGTGGTGCTGGCCACCAACCGGCTCGGCCGGGCCCTCGACGGCGAACGGAGTGGACGATGACCGGGGTGAGCGCGGGGTTGCTGCGCATCGACGGCCTGGACGTGACCTACCGGACCCGCACCGGGCCGGTGCGGGCGGTGCGCGGGGTGGACCTGACCGTCCACCCCGGACAGATCGTGGCCGTGGTCGGCGAGTCCGGGTCGGGCAAGTCCACCACCGCGCACGCCGCGATCGGGCTGCTGCCCGCGGGCGGCCGGGTCGAGGCGGGCAGCATCACCTTCGACGGCCGCGACCTCACCGGGCTGTCGGAGAAGGGGTGGCGGTCGGTGCGCGGCACCGGCATCGCCCTGGTCCCGCAGGACCCCACCGTCTCCCTCGACCCGGTGCGCCGCGTCGGCGAGCAGGTGGCCGAGGTGCTGCGCATCCACCGCCTCGCCCCCCGCGCCCGGCTCGCCGCCGAGGCCGTGGAGCTGCTGGGCCGCGCCGGGGTGGACCGGCCGGGGCAGCGCGCCCGGCAGTACCCGCACCAGCTCTCCGGTGGCCTGCGCCAGCGGGTGCTCATCGCCATCGCCCTGGCCGGGGAACCGCGGCTGATCATCGCCGACGAACCCACCAGCGCCCTCGACGTCACCGTGCAGCGCGCCATCCTCGACCACCTCCAGGAGCTGGCCGCAGAGTCCGGCACCGCGGTGCTGCTCATCACCCACGACCTGGGCGTGGCCGCCGACCGCGCCGCGCACGTCGCGGTGATGTCCGGGGGCACCGTGGTCGAGCAGGGACCCACCCGCGAGGTCCTGGGTGCCCCCGCCCACGCCTACACCCGCGACCTGCTCGCCGCCGCCCCCGCCCTGGCCGGGGAACCGCTGCGCCCGCGCCGCCCGGCGGGGACCGACGTGCTGCTCGCGGTGACCGGCCTGCGCCGCTCCTTCGACGGCACCGCCGCCGTGGACGACGTGTCCTTCACCCTGACCAGGGGCCGCACGCTGGCGCTGGTCGGCGAGTCCGGCTCCGGCAAGACCACCACCGCCCGGATGGCCGTCGGCCTGGAAACCCCGGACGCGGGCACGGTCACCTTCGACGGGGAGGACATCACCGCCGCGCGCGGGGAGCGGCTGCGCGCGCTGCGCCGCCGGTTCCAGCTCGTCCACCAGAACCCGTACGCCTCGCTGAACCCGAGGATGACCGTCGGCGACACCGTCGCCGAGCCGCTGCGCGCGTTCGGGATCGGCGACCGGGCGAGCAGGCGCGAGCGGGCCGCCGAGCTGCTGGAACAGGTGGCGCTGCCCGCGTCGGCGCTGCGCCGCAGGCCGGTCGAGCTGTCCGGCGGGCAGCGGCAGCGGGTGGCGATCGCCCGCGCGCTCGCGCTCAACCCGGACCTGGTGGTGCTCGACGAACCGGTGTCCGCGCTGGACGTGTCCGTGCAGGCGCAGATCCTCCGGCTGCTCGTGCGCCTGCAAGCCGAGCACGGGTTGACCTACCTGTTCATCACCCACGACCTGGCCGTGGTCCGGCAGGTCGCCGACGAGGTCGGGGTGATGCGGCGCGGTCGGCTGGTCGAGTCCGGCCCCACCGACGCGGTGCTCACCGACCCGAGCGCCGAGCACACCCGCGAACTGCTCGCCGCCATCCCCGGCACGCGGGTCACCGCGAGCTGAGGTTATTCCCGATCCGCGCAACCGTCCCACCCCCTGGCTGCCGGGGCGCCCGCCGCCCGCACCGGCGCACAATCGGCCAGGACGGACCGGAAGGAGATCCCGCATGACGACCCCTGACCCCGGACCCCACCTCGCCGTCGCGCTCGACGGCGCGGGCTGGCACCCGGCCGCCTGGCGCGAGCCGCGGGCCCGGCCGGACGAGCTGTTCTCCGCCCGCTACTGGACCGACCTGGTCCGCGAGGCGCAGTCGGCCGCCCTGGACTTCGTCACCTTCGAGGACACCCTCGCGTTGCAGCGCGGCGGGTCCCCGGAGGCCACCGACCGGGTGCGCGGGCGGCTCGACGCCGTGCTCATCGCCGCCAGGGTCGCCCCGCTCACCGTGGGCATCGGCCTGGTGCCCACGGTGGTCACCACGCACACCGAGCCGTTCCACATCTCCAAGGCCATCGCCACCCTGGACTACGTCAGCACCGGCCGCGCCGGGGTCCGGGTCCGGGTGGGGCGCCCGCACGAGTACCCGCACTTCGGCCGCCGCGACCCCGACGAGGACCGCGACTCCCTGTTCACCGAGGCCGCCGACTACGTCGAGGTCGTGCGCAGGCTGTGGGACAGCTGGGAGGACGACGCGGAGATCCGCGACGCGGCCACCGGCCGGTTCGTCGACCGGGACAGGCTGCACTACATCGACTTCGAGGGCGCCGCGTTCTCGGTCAAGGGACCGTCGATCACGCCCCGGCCGCCGCAGGGCCAACCGCTGGTCACCGCCCTGGCGCACGCGGAGGTTCCTTTTCAGTTCGCCGCGCAGTCCACCGACCTGGCCTACGTCACCCCGACCGACCGCGGCGACGCCGAGCGGATCGTCACCCGCCTCGAGGGTCTGCCGCACGTGTTCGCCGACCTGGTCGTGTTCCTCGACGACAAGCCCGGCGCCGCCGCCGACCGCCTCGCCCGGCTCGACGACACGGCGGGCAAGGCGTACGCCTCCGACGCGCACGTGTTCACCGGCACCCCCGCCGAACTGGCCGACCTGCTGCTGGACTGGCACGCCGCGGGCCTCACCGGCTTCCGCCTGCGCCCCGGCGCGATCCCCGACGACCTGACCGCCATCACCCGCGGCCTGGTGCCCGAACTGCGCGCCCGCGGCGCGTTCCGCTCCGGCTACGAGGCCGACACCCTGCGCGGGCTGCTCGGCCTGCCGCGCCCCGCCAACCGCTACGCGACCGCCTGAGGAGGACCGGTGACCGTCTCGCCGGAAGGCAAGCCCCGCAAGCAGATCCACCTCGCCGCGCACTTCCCCGGTGTCAACAACACCACCGTGTGGAGCGACCCGGCGGCGGGCAGCCACATCGACTTCCGCTCCTTCGTCCACCTGGCGCAGACCGCCGAACGGGCCAAGTTCGACCTGTTCTTCCTCGCCGAGGGCCTGCGCCTGCGCGAGCAGGGCGGCCAGATCTACGACCTGGACGTGGTCGGCCGCCCGGACACCTTCACCGTGCTGGCCGCCCTCGCCGCGGTCACCGACCGGCTGGGCCTGGCGGGCACGATCAACTCCACCTTCAACGAGCCCTACGAGGTGGCCCGCCAGTTCGCCTCCCTCGACCACCTTTCGGCGGGCCGGGCCGCGTGGAACGTGGTCACGTCGTGGGACGCCTTCACCGGGGAGAACTTCCGCCGCGGCGGGTTCCTCCCGCAGGAGCAGCGCTACTCCCGCGCCGAGACGTTCCTGCGCACCACCTGGGAACTGTTCGACTCGTGGAAGGGCGACGAGGTGGTGGCCGACAAGGACACCGGCACCTTCCTCAGCGACCCGGCGGCGGGCACCTTCGCCCACCGCAGCGAGCACTTCGACATCTCCGGCCGGTTCACCGTCCCGCGCAGCCCCCAGGGCCGCCCGGTCATCCTCCAGGCGGGCGACTCCGACGAGGGCCGCGAATTCGCCGCCGCCACCGCCGACGCCATCTTCAGCAGGCACGGCACCCTGGAGGCGGGCCAGGCGTTCTACGCCGACGTCAAGGGCAGGCTGGCCAAGTACGGCAGGCAGGATCACCAGCTCAAGGTCCTTCCGGCGGCCACCTTCGTCCTCGGCGACACCGACGCCGACGCCGCGGAGAAGGCCGACGTCGTGCGCAAGCAGCAGGTCAGCCCCGCCACAGCCATCAAGTTCCTGGAACAGCTCTGGAACACCGACCTCAGCACCCACGACCCGGACGGCCCACTGCCCGCCTTCGACCCGGTCGTGGGGGAGAACACGGTCGCCAAGGGCCGGGCCAGCGTGCGGATGCACCGGGACCCGGTGGCCACCGCCCACGAGTGGCGGGCCCTGGCCGAGGCCAAGGGCCTCACCAGCCGTGAACTGATCATCGAGGTCACCGGCCGCCAGAACTTCATCGGCTCCGCCGAGACGATCGCCACCCGCATCAACGACCTGGTCCAGGCAGACGCCAGCGACGGCTTCATCCTGGTCCCGCACGTGACCCCCGGCGGCCTCGACGAGTTCGCCGACACCGTCGTCCCACTCCTGCAGGAACGGGGGGTCTTCCGGGCCGAGTACACGGGCACCACGCTGCGCGAACACCTCGGCCTCGACCAGCCGTGAGCGGCTGCTGAGCCCGAGGTGCGGTGGCCGGGGTTCCGCGTTGCCACGAGGGCTTCCGGTCACCGGTGCCGGTTGAGAGCGGGCAGGCGGAACGCCGCCCGCTTGGGGCCGCCCGCTCGGGCGGGTGGTTGCGGGTGCGCGTGGCGGGTGCTGTGTCCGGCGCTGACCGGCAGGTGCCCGCCCCGCCGCCACCGCCCCGCGCCGCCCACACCGCTGTTCCGCGCTGCCCCGCCCGCCCTGCTGCCCCGCGTTGCCGCCACCCCGCCGCGCTGCCCCCATCGGGTGATGGTCGGTGGCCGGGCCGCGTGGTGGTGCCGGGGGTGGGGGTGTCTCGTAGGCTACTGATGGGTAGCGAGGGTGAGGGAGTGGCGGCATGGTCGAATCGGGTCGGGCTCGGCAAGAGGCGATCTACCGGGCCGGTGTGTCCGGCACCCGACCCCGCGTCCCCACCGACGCCGCCGCGCTGCGAGCGGCCGCTCGGCGCCGCTGCTCGCGCAAGGCGTGGGCCTACGTCGACGGCGGGGCGGGGGAGGGCGCGACCATGGCCGCGAACCGGGCGGCCCTGGACCGGTACGAGATCGTCCCCCGCATGCTGCGCGACGTCGCCGAGCGGGACACGTCCACCACCCTGCTCGGCACCCACCTCGCCGCTCCGCTGCTGCTGGCCCCCGTCGGGGCGGCGGGTCTGGTGGCCAGGGACGCGGACGTGCTGATCGGGCGGGGCGCGGCCGAGGCGGGGGTGCCGTACATCTTCTCCTGCCAGGGCAGCAGCCCGATGGAGCGCACCGCCGCAGCCATGGGCGACGCCCCGCGCTGGTTCCAGCTCTACTGGAGCCGCGACGAGGAACTGGTCGACAGCTTCCTGGCGCGGGCGGCGGCGATCGGGGCGGGCGCGGTGGTGGTCACCCTCGACACCACCATGCTCGGCTGGCGACCGCAGGACCTCAACCTGGGCAGCCTCCCGTTCTCCCAGGGCATCGGCATCGCCCAGTACACCTCGGACCCCCGCTTCCGCGAGCTGGTCCGCGCCCGCACCGGCGGTCCGGCCCGCGACGTGAAGATCACCCCCGCCGCCGTGCGCACCCTGCTGTCCATCTCCCGCGAGCACCCCGGCCGCTTCCTGGACAACCTCCGCTCGCCCATCCCCCGCGCGGCGGTGGAGACCTTCCTCGACGTCTACTCCAACCCCGCGCTCAACTGGGACCACATCGCGGGTCTGCGCGAGCGCACCAAGCTGCCCATCGTCCTCAAAGGAATCCTGCACCCGGACGACGCCCGCACCGCCGTCGACCTCGGTGTGGACGCCGTCATGGTGTCCAACCACGGTGGTCGCCAGGTCGACGGCGCCACCGCGTCCCTGGACGCCCTGGTCGCCGTTCGGAAGGCGATCGGGGCGGAGTACCCGGTGTTGCTCGACAGCGGTGTCCGCACGGGGGCGGACGTGTTCAAGGCGTTGGCGCTGGGGGCGAACGCGGTGACCTTGGGGCGGCCGCACATCTACGGTCTCGCCGTGGGTGGCAGCGGGGGAGTGGCTGATGTGGTGCGCAACGTGCTGGCGGAGTTCGACCTGACCATGGGGTTGTCCGGGGTGGCTTCGCTGGACGAGATCACCCCGGGCACTGTGGTCTGCCGCTGAGCCGTGTCCTGCGCGGAGCTCGGGCGGGCGGGAGGCGGTGGACCACGCGGCGCGGCGAGTCGGTGCGACAACCACTTGCGCGCGACCGCCGCCTGCTGCCACCATTGCCGCATGTCGAGTCGAAAGGGCGCGTGCGCCCTGATCTCTTGAGTCGCCGGGCGCGGCGCAGGTCGCGCGCCGGGGGGTACCGGGTCTCAGAACTGGTGTCCCAAGTCGAGGAAGTCCGCCGGGAGTGGCTGGAACACGCCTTCGCCACCGAACCCGCGGACCGGTCCACCGCCGAGGCGGTCATCTCCGAGTTCTACGCCATCATCGGCAGACCGCCGCCCGCGTTCGAGTGGGTGGGGTCCCCCGCCGCGGTCCGCGCGGACATCGGTTCGGCGGCGGGTGATCGGGTCGCGGTCGAGTTCGCCACCCGGACCGCGCGGGTTCGCGACAGGCTCGAACGGGACCTGCGGCCGTGGGGCCTGCCGGGGGAACCCGGTGAGCGCACCGCCTGCCCGGCCACCGCGCGATCCTTTGTGGACAACATGGTGCACGGCGAGCTGCGCCGGGTCGTCCGCGAGGGTGTGGTGGCGGTGGTGGCCGCCGAGGCGGGCCGGTCGGCGGTGCGCTGGTACGGGCAGCACGACGCGGACTGGGTCGGCTGGCACGACGCCTGCGCGCGGCTGCTGGGCACCCGCCGGTCCCCGCGCGACGAGCACTTCCTCACCCTGTGGACCACCCTCGCCCGCTCCTGCGGGTGGTGGTGGCCGCGCGAGGGCGTCTGCGTCGTGGCCGAGCGGCCCGAATCCGTGCACACCGAGGACTGGCGCCCGCACAGCGCGGACGGCCCGGCCCTGCGCTACCCCGACGGGTGGTCGGTGCACGCCTGGCGGGGAACCCGGGTGCCCGCCTGGGTGATCGAGGACCCCACCGCCGAGCGGATCAGCGCCGAGGCCAACATCGAGGTCCGCCGCTGCGCCATCGAGAACATCGGCTGGGAGGCCTACCTCGACGACGCGGGCACGACCGCCGTCGGCCGCGCGCCCGACCCCGGCAACCCCGGTTGCGAACTGCTCCTCTACGACCTGCCCCGCTGGGACCGCCCGTCCCGCCTCCTGCTGGCGGTCAACGGCTCGGTCGAGCGCGACGGCACCCGCCGCCGCTACGGCCTGCGCGTCCCGCCCTGGCTGGACGACCCGGTCGAGGCCGCCGCCTGGTCCTACGGCCTCACCGGCCCCCAGTACGCCCAACTCCTACGACGAACCTAGAGGTGACCGACGTGGAACTCGCACAGCTTCTCGACCGCACCGGCCTGACCGTCCTCGACCACCTGGAACTCCAGGTCGCCATCCCCGTCATCGACGGCCTGCAAGCCCAGGGCGACCTCATCATCATCCCCCGCGCCCTGGTCCCCGTCGTCACCGAGAACCCCTGGGCCCGGTGGTCCCCCGTCCCCCGCGCGGGCGTGGAACTCGTCCGCGGCGCCAACGGTGCCAACCCGCACACCCTCACCGCCGACCCGGGCACCTGCGAGTGGACCACCCATGTCCACGAACCCCTGCGCCTGGCCATCGCGCTCATCCGCAACACCGCACCGGTCCACCTCGTCCACCCCGAAC
Source organism: Actinokineospora spheciospongiae (assembly GCF_003182415.1). NCBI lineage: Bacteria > Bacillati > Actinomycetota > Actinomycetes > Pseudonocardiales > Pseudonocardiaceae > Actinokineospora > Actinokineospora spheciospongiae. Next base: position 241,491 of record NZ_QHCP01000008.1, read on the forward strand.
ACGGCGGCACCGGCATCGCCCCCGGCGAGTGGGTCGTCCGCCGCCAACAGGAACGCGGCACCGCCCGCTTCCGCTCGACCTCGACCCTCGTCTGCGACTAGGGGTCGCACCGGGTGGGCGGGCTGGTGTGCCCGTGCCCGGGTTGCGGGTCCACCACCACGATCCGGTCGCCCGTGGTCCGCGCGGAAAGCGGAAACCCCGGTGCCCCGCCGGGGGAGGGCGGGGCACCGGGGTGTTTCCCCGTCGGCTGACCGCCCGGGCGCGACCACCGGTCCCCCCGGAACCCGTCGCGGGGTCCGGGTCCGGGTGGTGGCGCCCGGCGGGGGGAGTGGGTCAGCCGACGACCGGGAGCAGGTCGCGGTCGGCGAAGACCGACTTGGCGACCAGCATGGCGTTGAACACGCGCGGGTTACCGGCGAAGGCCAGCAGGTGGATGATCGTCTCGACGATCTCCGCGGGCGTGAGGCCCACGGTGAGCGCGGCGTTGATGTGGAACCGCAACTGCCGCTCGGTGTCGCCCAGGGTGACCAGGGCGGCGATGGTGGCGAGCTGCCGCTGCCGCAGGTCCAGGCCGGGGCGGGTGTAGAGGTCGCCGAAGGCGAACTCGCCCACGAACCGGGCCAGGTCCGGGGCCACCTCGGCCAGCGGGGCGACGATGTTGTCGATGTCGCCGCCCATCTCGGCCAGGCGGGCGGCGCCGCGCTCGAAGCGTTCGGTGCTCACGGTGGTGCTCCTTCGGCCGGGGGTGGTGGGGCGGGTGCCGCCCCACCACCGGGATCAGGCGGGGACCTTCGCCGAGTGGGTCTCGATGAAGGTGACCATCCGGGCCCAGGCGTCGTCGCACGCCTCCTGCCACTGCTCGTAGGTGGCGTCGAAGAAGGAGTGCGGCGCACCCTCGTAGACGTGCAGGTCGTAGTCCTTGCCCGCGGCGTCGAGCTTGCCCGCGAACGCCTGGAACTCGTCCTGCGAGGTCGCCACGTCCTCCCCGGCGAGCAGCAGCAGCAGCGGCGCGGAGATGTCGTCGACGACGTCCTCCACCAACCGGGGCAGCCCGTAGAAGCCGATCGACCCGGTGACCCCGAGGTCGGTCGCCGACATCCGCCACGACTGCCCGCCACCGAAGCAGAACCCCACGGTGAACACCGGACCGGTGTTGAACTTCGTCAGGTACTCGGCGGCGGCGGCCACGTCCGCGGCCACCTCCTCCGACTTGACCTGCGGCAGCAGCGGCTTCCACTCGAAGTTCTCGTCGCGCAGCCCCGGCCCGGCGGTCCGCCCGTAGTAGTCGATCGCCGCGACGGTGTACCCGGCCTGGGCGAACCGGTTCGCCAGCGCCTGGTAGTAGGGGTGCGTGCCGCGGATGTCCGGCAGGATCACGATGTTGACCCCGTTGGGCGCGGCGGGGATCGCGCGGAACGCCGAGAACGCCGTGCCGTCCGCCGAGGTCAGCTCCAGCAGACCTTCTTCGGCGACCTCACCGGGGTTGTCGAGGGCGGGGGGCCTGCTGTCGGTGCTGTGGCACATGCGGTCGAGCCTTTCGTGCGGGGTTCGGCGCCGACCCGGCGCCCGGGGTGAACTCTGGTCCCCCGCCGCGCCCCCATCCAGACCCCTGCCGTTACTGGTACTGGCAGACCCACGCTGCGGCTGCGGAGGTGCGGCACACTGGTCGCGTGGACGATCGCAACGAGCTGGGCCGGTTCCTCAAGTCCCGACGCGCCCGCCTCGACCCCGCCCGCGCGGGCATCGAGGTCATCAGCCGCCGCCGGGTCGCCGGTCTGCGCCGCGAGGAGGTCGCCGCCCTGGCGGGCATCAGCGTCGAGTACTACGTCCGCCTGGAACAGGGCCGCGCCCAACGCCCCTCCGAGGGCGTCCTGGACTCCCTCGCCAGGGCCCTCGAACTCGACGACGTCGAACGCCGCTACCTGGAGGGCCTGGCCAACCCCAGGACGTCCACCCCCAGGGCGCCCAGGGCCGAACGCGCCCGCACCGAACTGGCGCAGCTTCTGGGCATGATGGACCGCATCCCCGCCCTGGTCATCAACCACCGCATGGACGTCCTCGCCTGGAACCACCTCTCCCGCCAACTCTTCTTCGACTTCCCCGCCGCCGCACCCCGCGACCGCAACCTCGCCCGCTTCGGCTTCCTCTCCCCGGAAAGCCAGAACCGCTTCGTCGACTGGCACGACGTCCAGCGCGCCACAGCGGGTGCGCTGCGCCTCGCCGCCAGCCGCCACCCGAACGACGAGGCGTTGGCCACCCTGCTGGGGGAACTGACGATGAAGAGCGAGGTCTTCCGCACCCTGTGGGCGGGCCGCGACGTCAAGCAGCGCACCCACGGCACCAAGCGCTTCCGCCACCCGGTGGTCGGCGAACTGCCGCTGCGGTTCGAGAACTTCGAGCTGCCAGGGGAAACGGACCAGCGGCTGGTCACCTTCTCCCCGGAACCGGCGAGCCCGGCGGCGGCTGCCCTGGAACTGCTGATGATGTGGACGGCCCCGCCCGCGGAGCGCACCCAGCCGCACCAGGAACCGGTCACCGATTGACCCTCAGCCCGCTTGGCGGCCGAGGAGGTGGTGCCGGAGGCGCCAGGCGCGGTCGAGGATGCAGGCGCCGGGTGAGGCCATCGGTTCGTCGGTGAGGAGCCGGTGCACGCAGGGTTCGTCGAAGGGCAGGCCGTCGGTGACGGCGGTGGTGTCCGACGCGGTGACGAGGTGCCCTTCGGCGTTGACGGCGACGAAGTCGCCGAAGAGGGTGTCGAACACGTCGTCGTCGATGACCACGGCGGTGAGGATGGTGGCGGTCAGGGTGAGGGTGTCCAGTCCGATCCCCAGGCAGAAGGGGCGGACTTTCCCTGCGGTGCGAGCGGTCTGCAGGCCCCGGTACAGCGGCCAGGACTCGTAGTCGAGCGGCACCCCTTGTGAACCGTCGCGCTCGGGTTCGCCGAGCAACTCCTCGGAGTACTCCCGGACGATGTTGCGCCAGAGGTCGAAGTCGTTCTCCCGGTCCCAGGTCGCGATGGTCGACGGTTGGAACTCCCCTGCCGGGATGAGTCCGTAGATCCCGGCTGCGGTGGCCACCTTCGCCGGGTCGCGCCAGTGTGAGAAGAAGGTTGCCTGGCCGGTCTCGGTGTTTCGCCGGAGGGTGAGGGTTTCGATCGCAGGCATGACGGCCCGTCGGCGAAGGTCAATGGATCGCCCACGAGTCCCCGCAGCGGCAGTTCTTCCCAACCGGGTTCGGACTTGCGGCTGGCGGCTCCTGTGAGTTCTTGGGCGATGGCCTCCGAGAGGCAAGGGGTGAGCGGGTGTCCAAGCGTCAGGGGCGAGGAAGGGCACACCTGTGGCAAGAAGCCCAGGCGAGTACAGCGACGCCGCGATTCGTGCGAGATCGCCCCTGCCGTTGTTGAGAGTTCGCCGTAGCTTGCGCCATTCTTGCTGGCTGTTTTGCACAGGGTCATTTCCGCCGCGCTCCGGGACGATCATGTCGTGGTGCGGAGCGGGTCTGTACTGGCTCCCACTATACTTCTCCAGGTATCTTTTTCCGTGCCGCCTCCAACGCCGCTTCCCACGGATACCCCTCCATGACCTGGCCTCCAGTTCGTGGGGGATGCGGTACAAAGCCACCTTCACCGAGTAGGACGGTGACGCCGGAAGTGCGCAGCTCGTCAACGCTACGCTGGAAAACCCGGTTTGCGGCCAAGGCGGTATTCACGAACGGCAATACGACGATCGGGACACCAAGACCGGTCAGCTCGGCGAGTTGCGTCAAGACGTAGGTGTCCGCAATGCCTGCTGCCCACTTGTTGATGGTGTTGTAGGTGGCCGGGGCGACAACCACGGCGGTGGCCTTGGGCAGCGCTGGTTGTCCGGCTCGCTGGTGACCGGTGCGTACCACGTGCCCGGTCAACTCAGCCAAGGCATCCAGGTCGAGAAAGTATTCAATGGCTGCCGGGGTGGCTACACACCAGGTGTCCCAGCCGTCATCGTGGGCCAAGCGGATCATGCGCTCGATGTGGTCGGCCGGGCCTGCGCCGCAGATCATGAGGTACAGGACAGGTTTACTCATGTGGTGACTCCTGCCCTTTCGGCCATTTGCTTGACAAGTGTGGCCGGTTCGCCGCTGGTGTTGTGCAGCAGCGAGCGCAACAGACCATGTGCCAGCGGGCGGCACTGGACTTCTTCGGGGGCGACCTGTTCGGCTTGGTGGAGCAAGTTCGTGGCCTGCTTGTAGTTGCCAACCATCGTGTGCGCTTCGGTCAGGTCGAGCAGGAAGTTGGAGCGGCGTTCGGCGGACAGCGCGGCAATGGCGGCCGGATCGATGGAGGCCGCGAACTCGACGGCTCGGCCAGCCTCGTGCAGCCGCACCAGGGCCGCCACGCGGTGGATGAGCACGTTGGTGAGACCGAAGTACGTGTGGTGGGTGTCGTACTGAGGCCGGAGGCGCGCGGCTGCGGCGGTGGCCTGGGCGTGCATCTCGTCAGCAAGGCCGCTGTCTTCGCGGCCGGCAGCCGTCACCGATGCCGCCAGGAACAACATGCCGTAGAGCGCCAAGAGGTTGTGTTCGTCGTGGCTGACCTCGCCGCGCATGCGGTCGGCCATGTCGAGCAGCACCGCGATGGCCTGGTCGGGTTGGTGGGTACTCGTCATGGCTCGCGCGGTACTGCGCGTGGCACGGGCCAGTGACCAGGTGTCGTCAATGCGCAGGGCCGTGTTCAAGGCCCGGTCCGCAGCCAACCAGGCCAGGTCGTTGGCCTGGAATTTCAGCAGCATGGAGGAGGCCAGGCGGTAGGTGGAAACCAGCACGCGATGAGCCGCGAGCTGGTCGGCCGGTGCAGCGGCAACGGTGGCCGTCTGGGCGTCAGCCATGAGCTGGGGCAAGTACCGGGCCACGACCGTGAATCGCGACGACAGCCAAGCGTGGTCCAGATAGCCGGCCTGGCGGCTGAGCTGCGGGATGCTCACCGGGTGCTCGCCCTGAGCCGACAAGCCGGCATAGCGACCGAGCGCTACCCGAATGGCCTGGACCTCGCTGGGATCGACACAGCGCGCGGCTTGGTCAGCCACCTGAGCATCTGTCAGCACAGCCGGGTCAACACCGAGGGCATCGGCAACCCGCTCGATGATGGGCACCCGGGCCAGCAGCCGTTCGCCCGTCTCGATCTTGTCCAGCCACGAGGCGGAGCGACCGACCATGTCGGCGAACTGCTTGCGGCCGAGGTTGCGTCTGATCCGCCAGTAGCGCACCCGTGAGCCAATGTCCTTCCCCACCTGGTCCACGGGGCTCACCTCACTCGTTCGGATGGAAGAAGCACTGGGCACCAGCCTAGCTGCCGGATGGTCACACATTTTGTACAACACGTCACCGACAGTCGCTCCTAGTGTCGGCCGTCCCTCACCCTCCGAGCCAGGGAGCCGAGCTGGATGTCGCCACGTCAGGTTGCCAGATTGTGGACGGTGTTCACCGACGTCTGTTCGTGGTACGCACGCGCGTTGGTCACACTGTTGTTCCCGGTCGCTGCGTCGTGGCCTGGGGGTGGGTGGTGATGCGGCAGTTCGTGACGCCGTCCAATCGGATCGGGCGGGCGGCGTGCACCAGGGTCTTCGAGGGTGGTCACACGTTCCGCTTGGCGGCGGGTGACCGTGCGATCGCGGTGTTGCGTGGTGTGTGCGTGGAGGAGAAGCGTGTGTTCATCGTCCGGGATCGCCGGTTTCCCGGGCCGGTGATCGAGGGGCCTCAGCCGATCGTCGCCACGATTGCCAAGCCGTTGGCCTTGCAGTGGTTCGACCACCACGGTTTGGCCGTGATCGCCCGGGCATGGATCAGCGCGGCAGCATCCACCCGAGGTGCGCGATGATGGCGGATGTCGGTGTTCGGCATCGGGTTCTGGGCATGACGTTGGCGCGGTGTCGTCGTGATCGCGGGTTGACGACCCGGCAGGCGGCGTCCTGGTTGGGGATGTCTGCGGCGTCGCTGAACCGTTCGGAGAACGCCCGGCGGCGGTTTGAGCCGGTGGAGGTGGGGGCGGCGTTGGCCGCCTACCGGGCCACGGGAGCCGTGCGGGCGCAGGTGTCGGCGCTCGCGGACGGGCCGCAGGCCGGCGGGTGGTGGGAGACGACGAACATGTCACCCTCGCACGAGCTGGCGGTCAGGTTGGTGGAGCGGGATGCCCGTTCAGTGGTCGAGTTCTCCACCACCGAGATTCCCCTGGTGGCCCAGGTCCCCCTCTACACGCGGGCCTTGTGCTGGAACCGCCCCGTCGACACCCACGCGGCGCTGACCCGGGCCGCGCGCAGGCGCGAGGTCCTGTTGGAGCCCACCCAGCCGCAGCGGACCCTGATCCTCGATGAGGCGGTGTTGCGTCGCCCGGTGGGCGGTCCGACGGCGATGGCACAGCAACTGCGTCACCTGCTGGCTTTGGTGCACGGCAGACCGATCACGGTGCGGGTGATCCCGTTCAAGGAAGGCGGGTACCGCAGCCCCGGCAACTGCGCGGTGTACCGGATCACCGACAAGCCCACTGTGGTGCACCTGTGGTCCGGCACAGCCTCCGGGCTGCTCGACGACCCATCCCACACCGAGGACATCGAAAAGTCGGTGGACGACCTCCTCTCGATCGCCGCCACCCCCGCCGAGAGCGCCGGGCTTCTGGCCCGGTTCGCCGCCGATCACGAACGCACCGCAGGCCTGTACCCATGACGAACACACCCAGGACGTGCACCAGGCCCGGGCACCGCACGACGACGGTGGACCTGCGCAGCACACTGGTGGCCGACGGCTGGACCCTGCACGTCGAGCCACCCGACAGTTCGGGGGTCATCGGCGCGTACCGCGTCGGTGCGGGTTGCCGCGACTTCATCGTGACGGGCGAGAAGGGCAACGGTGTGGTCTTCGGTGGCCGCTGGTTCGCCGCCTCGAACCTCACCTGGATTCGGCAGGTCGACGGCTGCCGGGAGATGACCCGACTGCTGGACGCCTTCCCGGATGAACCGGCCGCCCCGTGGATTCCCGTGGATGTCGACGAACTCCTGAGCATGACGCAGCAGCGACAAGCGGAGCTGACACGAACCCCGTCCCTGCCCGATCACGAATGACGGCAGATCAGGCGATGTGCTTCTCACCAGGTCCGGTGCGGTGCCCCATCACCCGGGTGACCCACCTGTTCGACCGTGGCGGGATCACCTCCTGCCCCGGGGTGATCCCGCCGCGTTTCCACCACCAGCACGAGCCGAGGAACATCGATGTCCACACCCACCACCACTGCCTCTGCGACCGCCGAGGAACCCGGGGCCCGTGCGAAGACCCTGCGAGGACTGCTGTTGGCCCGCGAACTCGACGCCGCCCGGCAGAAGCAAGGCTTCACCACCCGCGCTCTGGCGGCAGGGATGTCGATGTCCCCGGCGATGCTCAACCGAGTCATGACCGGCCGCCGGGTTCCCACCGCCCTGGAGATCGGCGGCCTGTGCAGCCTGCTCGACATCCACCCCGCCCGCCGACACCACCTCTACCGGCTGACCGCCAACGCCGACCTCACCGACTGGCTGCTCCCAACCAATGCCGAGGAGAACCCAATCGGCCAAATCGAGGCAATCGCGGAAACCATCACCTGGTTCGCCTCCCACCTCATCCCCCAACCGCTGCGCACCACCGCCTACAACAACGCGATCACCACCGCTGCCCACCCCACACCCACCGCCGCGTCCGCACAGACGACGGGGATCAGCATGTTCCTGCTGCACCCCCAAACCCTGCACCACCCCGGCGTGCCCACGGCTGTGTCGCGCGAACAGCTCTACCACCTGCGCGACACCCACCCGCACAAGATCCGACTGCTGCCCACGACGATCCCACCCGAGCCCAGCTTCCGAGTCCTGGACATCGACCACTTCCCACCGATCGTCCACATCGAACACCACAACACCACCATCCTCATGGAGCACCCCACCGCGACAGCCACCCACACCGCCTTCCTCCACCACGCCAAGGCCGTCTCGCTCACCGTGGACCACACCCGGGAACTCCTGGCCTCAGCGGGTGTCAGTGATCTGAGATCCCCCGGCTGAAAGCAGAGCGGGCTCTGGTCTCCGAACACGGAGAACAGAGCCCGCTTCCTCCGCTGCGAGAACCCGGATCAGGGGATTCGGTGAAGCTCTCGGGGGGAAGTTCCCTAGCTCCAGGCCTGGGCGGCGCCGTGGCTGTCTTCGAACATGTGGTACTTGGCGATCAGGCCGTCGGTGACCACGATGTGGAGGGCGAAGGTGCTTTCGAAGAGCTTGCCGGTGTGGGTGATCCGATGGGCGAATGATCCCAGCACCACCCCGTCCTGGCCGTCGACGAGAATCTTGTCGATGTCGAACTTCTCCGTGGTGATGTCTTCGGTGGCGATGCGGAGGAATTCCGTGACCGACGGGTGGTCGGTGCGGGGGCCGGTCCACGGGACGATGTCCTCGGCGCCTGCGACGGCGAAGTCGACGGTGGTGGCGAACAGTTCCACCATGCCGGGGACGTCGCCCGCGCCGAATCGGGTGAAGAACTCCTGCCGATGATGAAGACGATCGCCCCTTTCGGCTCGTTACGCCCAAACATCGGTGGAAGAATTTGCGTGTTAGCCGCCGAGCTTCTCGAGCTGAATCAGCCAGTCTTCAGAAAAATACCCGGGGTTGTCTGCCTCGTCGAAGATCTCTGGATCGAGTTGGTACTCTCGTCGGACCCGAGATCGCCATGCTTTGATGGCGTATGCGCCCGGTTCGAGGTGAAGCGCCAAGTCATCAGGGCTTGCGGAAATGCTTCCGAGGAGCAGCTTTCCTGTTTCGCAGGTCAGTTGCCCCTCAAATGTGTCGGAATCTGTCAGTCCTTCGGAAGAGTTTTTTCGCTGTACCTCGAGGCGGATGCATGGCCGAGCCAGGTCACCCTGCGTCAGGAAAATTCCTCCGCCGGGGCCGGTGGTCGCTATGCTGCCAGGAGTGAAATCCGGAAGATCGCCGTACGAGAGATCTGACCATGCGTCGAACAGTAGGAATTGGTTGAAGTCGGGTGAAGGTTGATGTTCGATGATTGAGAGCGGCTGGTCAGCCTCGGGCACAGCTCCTCCGTGCATGTCGTGGTGCGGGTAGCCGGAACATCTTACCGGACTGCCCGCACCACGAAATTATCTGCTAGTTGTAGGCGGTCACGTAGTAGTCGTCACCATCGAGGATGTGGTCCTCGGCGACGAAGAGGCTCAAGCGACTGCCCACTTTTTGATTGTGAGAGCTGAGTACTGGGCGAACGGCGTAGGTGCGCAACATGCCGTCGGTGACAGTGAACGACCCCTCGTATGTGGTAGCGAAAGGGAATTCGTCGCAATCATTCGTCAGACCGTCGGGACGTTGCGTGTAATTTGTTCCCCAGTTCTGCTTGCATGAAGCGATAGACTTGTTGCGATTGGCTTGACGGAGGTTGGAATCGTAGAAGAGACGCTGGAGCGGCTCAGTTTCGCCGATTTCGCCTGGAATGTATTTTCCGGTATTTCCAGGGTAGGTATTGCCGATGTTGTTGTGCGCATCGTAGATGAGCTGCGCAGACTCGGTAATCTCGGGATCGGCGATGTTCAGTTTGAACCAGCCAGTCGCGGCATGGAAGACACAGTCACTGCTTTTGGCGTAGTTCGGGTTTTGTGAGCGTGCAATATCGCAGCGGAAAGGTGTGGTCACGACGTCAGTCTGCGAGTATCGGTCGTAGGGACCCGGGCCACCGTAGGTGTAAGCATATGTTTGTACAACGTGCAAAGTGCGTTTTTCGGCATTGACCTCGGTTGGCTCGGTAGAGCTCGGGGGGTCTTCCCCCGAAGTTGTCTCAGTGTAGGTTGAGGTGTCAGCGGACTGCCATGCCGCAATTGACTTTGACCACCCGTAGGTTGGTTGGCTGCATTTGGCTGTCGATCCGGTAATGCCAACACCGGCACACCGGAACTCAATTCCAATTTGCGAGCCGAGATTGACCGTGTTGGAAAATTTCCAGTCCCATACTCGAGCTGTTATGCCGACTTCTCGGGTGTTCCAGTTCATATTCCAGGTCATCGCCCACTTGGCGGACGCCTGTCCGGTGACGATGCACAATGACCCTTTGCAGCCGAATTGCCTTACAACAAGAAACTCTGAGTGACAAGCGGCGAAACGGTTCTTGTACAAGATGGGGCCGGAAAATCCGCCGAGGTAGCGGTCGACACACTCCTGCGGAGAAATTGGGTCACCAGGAGTTGCCAGAGGAACCATCGTCTCCGACGCATACTTGCTTGAGTCGACCTCATAGACCTGCTGTGTTGGGTGCGTCAACTCGGATAGCGACGGAAGTTGGTTGGGGATTGGTCGTTTCGTGTCCTGGATAGGCGCCGAGTCTGTGATTTCGTCCAAGGATTCTGTCGTCATTGGAAGCGAGGTCAAGACCTGGTACGTCACCTGCTCGCTAGCCTGTGCCTGCGGCAGGGCGGCGAAGGTCGTGACGGCTGTGACGGCGGCGCAGAGCGAAATCACGCGCACAGTCCAGCGCTTTTGGTTAATCTTCATTTTCCCCTCAGAAATATTCGCGTGTCATCTCATGAAGACGCGCGCAAATCACACTAGGGGGTGTAAGTCGTTCACGCGCTAGGGCGAATCGGTACTACTAACGTGCGACATCACTACGCAGGGTGCTCTTGATCTGCCGAAGGAGTGTGTTCGTCGTCATATGATTGCGCCAAATGTATTATTCGGCTGAAAGTGATTAATCGCCTGCTTGCTGATCAATGTAATTGCGGTTGAGGATGTGCGCCGGTTGTCGCCCACGGAGTCCGAGATGGTGCGCTTGTCGTGCCGGTGGTGTTACCCGGACGGTGCCCGGGATCAGCTCGTCGGTGTCGGCGACGCGGCCAGCCAGGGTGGTGCGCCGATCGAGTATCGCCGCCAGCATGCTGGACCGATCGGGTTGCAGGGTGCTGCACCACCAGCATCACGGCAGGCAGCGGCGCGAGTACGTGGACAAGACGTTGAGCTCTCCAGTGGAGGTGACCAGAGCGACGACCGCGGTGAGGTCGACGCCGGGTGACAGGCGGACCGCGTCCACCAGCGCGGTCCACGACGTGCCGCCGGTCTCCAACGCGGCCACGAACGAGTACGGCCAGCCCGGGATCATGCGGTGCTCGCCCTTGCCGCGTCCGTGGACGTGGCAGAACCCGCGGTCCGGGCAGGTCGTGCCGTCGGGTCGCAACCACGGGGAGATGTCGACCGCGAGCACCAGACGATCACCGGTCGCCCGTGACAACGGCCATCCCGGCCGGTGCGTTGCGCAACCGGTCAACCTCGACACGGCCGTTGTAGACCGCGTCGTAGAGGCCGCCGTGCCCAAGCCGGTGCTCCGGCGCCAGCGACAACCCCACCAGGGCCCGCACCGGCCCCTCGGCGCACAACACGACGTCGACCAGCTCGAACAACCCGTCCGCACGGCGAGTCAGCCACCGATAGAGTACCCACCGGAACCCGGACAACGCCCCGAGCGACCGCTCACGATCCAGATGACGCACACTGACCAGGCAGCCCTTGATCGAACATTTTCCTGCCGCAAGAACGACGATCAACCAAAGACTGCTTCCATCACCAACCGGGGCATACGCCGCCGACCGGAACCTCAAACGACAAGCTGAGATCCTTCACTCGGCGGCCCCGCACGCAGCAGAGCGGGCTCTGGTCTCCGCGTTCGGAGAACAGAGCCCGCTTCCTCCACCTCGGGAACCCCAGACCAGGGGATTCGGTGAGGTTCCCGAGGGGAAGATCCGACTAGCTCCAGGCCTGGGCGGCGCGGTGGCTGTCTTCGAACATGTGGTACTTGGTGATCAGGCCTTCGGTGACCTGGATGTGCAGGGCGAAGGTGCTTTCGAAGAGCTTGCCGGTGCGGGTGATCCGGTGGGCGAAGGCGCCCAGGACGACTCCGTCGGTGCCGTCGACCATGATCTTGGTGATGTCGAACTTCTCCGTGGTGATGTCCTCGGTGGCGATGCGCAGGAACTCCGTGACCGACGGGTGGTCGGTGCGGGGGCCGGTCCACGGGACGATGTCCTCGGCGCCCGCGACGGCGAAGTCCACGGGGGTGGCGAACAGTTCCACCATGCCGGGGACGTCGCCCGCGCCGAAGCGGGTGAAGAACTCCTGGATGGTGGCGGCGGTGTCGCGGACGGTGACGCTGGTCATGCGGTCTTCTCCTTGTGTGCCGGTGCGGCGGGGACGGCGATGGTGGTCAGGTGGGCGCGCAGGGTGGGCAGGTCGGGGGTGGTGTCCACGGCGGCCACGTAGCCGTCGGGGCGGACCAGTGCGACCGTGAAGCTCTTGGGGCTGAACAGCTTCGACTGGCTCGACGCAAGCCAGCCCAGCCGGGGGTTGTCCGAGAGGACTCCGTCGCCGGTGAGGACGCGGGTGGTCAGGAGGTCCGGGTGGGTGGCCAGCAGGCCGTCGACCGCCGCTTGGGCCTGGCGGCCCAGGGAGGGGTCGGGGAGGCAGATCAGGAGGGTGTAGCGGTCGATGGGCATCGAGGCGCGCAGGCCCGCCACCTCCGAACCCACCCGGATGTCGTGCGCGGGCAGGAGGTGGCCGCTGAGGATGCGGTCGCGGGCGGTGCCCGCGCTGCGGGTGACCGGGCCGGACACCGCGAAGTTCTCCGGGTAGGAGTTGGTCAGGCCCGCCAGCCACGGGGAGTAGTAGCGGTCGAACAGGCCGAGCTTCTGCGCCAGCCCGGCCGCCACGTCCCTGGCGACCGACTGCCACTTCTTCTTGAGCATCCACGCCTTGGTCTGGACCTCGGCCTGCTTGACGACCGCCGCCGCCACCGCGGCGCGTTCGACGCCGTAGCTGTCGAACAGGGCCGGGGTGGCCGTGCCGCGGTGGACCAGGGCCAGCTTCCAGGCCAGGTTGTGCGCGTCGGTGACGCCGGTGTTGAGGCCCTGGCCGCCCGCGGGGCTGTGCACGTGGGCGGAGTCGCCCGCCAGGAAGACGCGGCCGACCTGGAACTTCTCGGTGTGGCGGGCGTGGATGTTGAACGTGGTCTTCCAGGACACGTCGTGCAGGCGCAGGCCGCCGGGGCCGCGGCGGTCGACGTAGTCCTGCAGGACCTCCTCGGTGAGGTCCTCCGGCTTCATCCCGGGCGGGCCCGCGGTGAAGACGCGGAAGCGGCCGTTGTAGAGCGGGACCATGACCAGGATGCCCGCGCCCGAGCAGTAGTAGTGCACGGCGTCGCGCTGGAGGTCGCCGTCCACGGCGACGTCGGCGAGGATGAAGACGTTGGCGTAGGTGGCGCCCTGGAACTCCAGGCCGATCTGCTTGCGGACCAGGCTGCTCGCGCCGTCGGCGCCGACCAGGTAGGCGAAGCGCTCGGTGGACTCCTGGCCGTCGGGGCCCAGCAGGGTGGCGGTGACGCCGTCGTCGTCCTGGGACAGGGTGGAGAGGGTGGTGGACCACTCGATGGTGCCGCCCGCGTCGGCGAGGGCCTTGCGGAGCAGGTCCTCCACGTCCGGTTGGGTGATGACCGCGGGCTGGGTCTCCCGGCCGAACGGGATGCGGCAGATCTGCCGGGCGTCGGAGTAGTAGCGGAACGACTCGACCGGCAGGCCGCGGGTCTCGATGTGCTCGGCGCCGCCGAGGAGGCGGAAGACCTCCAGGGTGCGCGGCCACACCATCAGGGCCTTGGTCAGCGGGCTGGGCCCGTCGGCCTTGTCGACCAGTCGGACCGGGACGCCGCGGCGGGCCAGTTCGGCGGCGGCGGTGAGCCCGACCGGGCCCGCGCCGACCACGAGGACGGGGAGGGACTGTCTCATCGGCTTGCTCCTGGGTCGGGAGGTCAGGACGCGGCGGGGAGCGCGGCGTCGGCCTCGGGGGACGGGGTGGTGGCGCGCTCGCGCAGCATGAGCACGATCACCGGGGCGCCGACGGCGCAGACCGCGGCCAGAATCCACAGCACGGTGTGGAAGGCGCCGGTGTAGGCGGTGGCGGCGAACTCGACGAACCCGCCGCGGGCGGCCTCCGGGACGGTGGCGGCGACCTCGCCGAGCTTGCCCTGGGCCAGGTCGTTGGCGATCTCGCCGACCTCGCCGGTGCCGGGGTGGGCGGCGATGCCGTCGGCGAGCCTGTCCTGGGTGAGGCTGACCAGCAGCGACCCCATGCCCGCGATGGCCACCGCCTCACCGGTGAGGCGCATGGTGTTGAACATGCCCGCGGCCATGCCCGCCCGGGCCGGGTCCACGGTGCCGATCGCGGCGCCGTCGAGCAGGCCGAAGGAGATGCCGACGCCGGTGCCGATGACCAGCAGCGGGCCGATCAGGGTGGCGGTGGCGGCGTCGCGGTCGATCGTGGTCAGCCAGGCGGCACCGGCGGCGACCAGGACCAGGCTCAGGCCGAGCAGCACGTGCGTGGGCACCGCCTTGACCACCGCGCCCGCGATCACCGGGAACACCAGCACCGGCACGGTCAGCAGCAGCATGGTCAGCCCGGCCTGCTGCGGGCCCATCCCGGCGATGCCGATGAAGAACGACGGCAGGAACACCAGCAGGCAGACGAACCCGAACGCCAGCAGCACCGGCATCAGGCACACCGCGACGAACCTGGGCTGGCGGAACAGGTTCAGGTCGAACATCGGCCGCACCTGCGCCCGCTCCACCACCACGAACCCGGCGATGAGCACGGCGAACACCGCGAACAGGGCCAGCACCAGCGGGTCGGCCCAGCCGCGCTGGGGGCCCTCCACCAGCGCCAGGGTCAGCGCGACGAGCCCACCGCTGAACGTGGTGGTGCCCTTCCAGTCGACCCCGGTGGCCTCCGGGTCGCGCGACTCGCGCAGCGACGGCAGCGCCACCAGCACGGCCAGCGCGATCGCGGCGTGCACGAGGAACACCGACCGCCAACCCCACAGGTCGACGAGGATGCCGGAGGTGGACGGGCCGAGCGCCAGGCCGAGGCCGAAGGAGGACCCGAGCGCGCCGAACGCCTTCATCTGCGCCGGGCCGCTGTAGGCCTGCGCCAGCAGCGCCGAGCCCGCGGTCAGCACCATGGCGGCGCCGATGCCCGCGACCGCGCGCAGGACGTCGATGGTGACGATGTCCGACACCAGGCCCACGCCGGCGGTGCAGGCGACGAACACGACCAGGCCGGTGGCGAACATCCGCTTGCGGCCCAGCAGGTCGGCCAGCGCGCCCGCGGCCAGCATGACCCCGGCGAAGGCCAGGTTGTAGGCGTTGACGACCCACTGGAGGCTGACCAGGGCGGCGCCGAGGTCGGAGCCGATGGCGGGCAGGGCGATGGAGGTGCCGGTGAGCGAGGCGGGCAGCAGCCCGCAGGAGACGCAGACCGCGATGAGGGTGATCAGGGGTGTGGCGCGCCGCGCCGCGGGTGTGGACACGAGAACTCCTCGGATGGGCAGGGTTTCGGACGAGACCGGGTGCTCAGCGGGCGACGCTGAGCACGAGCTTCCCGGTGGTGCGGTCGGACTCGCCGACCTCGTGCGCCTTGGCCACCTCGGCCAGCGGGAAGACCTGGTCGACGTGCACCCGCAGGTCGCCGCGGTCGACCATCCGGGCCAGCGCTTCGAGGCCCTGGTGGTCGGGTTCGACGAGGAACGGGCTGACCCGCACCCCGCGCGCCTCGGCGGCGGCGGCCAGCTCGGGGCTGATCAGGCCGATGGTCAGGATCAGCAGCCCCCCGGGGCGCAGGGTGTCCAGCAGCGGGATGGTGTGCGGGCCGCCGAGCAGGTCGAGCACGACGTCCTGGTCGCGCACGGTCCGCCCCACCTCGACCCGCGTGTAGTCGACCGCGTCGTCCACGCCCAGGGAGGCGAGGAAGTCGTGCTTGGCGGAACGGGCGGTGCCGGTGACGATCGCGCCGCGGGCGTGCGCGATCTGCGCGGCCAGGTGCCCCACCCCGCCCGCGGCGGCGGTGACCAGCACCTTGCTGCCCGCGCCGATCCCGGCCACGTCGACCAGGGTCTGCCAGGCGGTCAGCCCCGCCATCGGCAGCGCCCCCGCCTCGACCATGCTCAGCCCGGCGGGTTTGCGGGCGAACTGCCGGGCCGGGGCGGTCACGTACTCGCCGTAGGCCCCGGCCTGCCGGGGGAACCACAGCAGGCCGAACACCTCGTCGCCGGGGGAGAAGCGGGTCACCCGGGGACCGGCCTCGACCGTGCCCGCCACGTCCCAGCCCTGCACGAACGGGTGGGCGCCGAGGCCGCCGGTCGGGAACACCCCGCCGCGGACCTTCCAGTCCACCGGGTTCACCCCGGCCGCGTGCACCTTCACCAGCACCTCGGTGGGCAGCGGCACGGGCCGGTCCACCTCGGCGGCGGCGAACACCGCCCCCGCCTCCCCGGCCGCGGTGGTCCGCATGACGGTCATGCGCTCGCTCATCTGGTTTTCCTCGTGTCTGTGCGTATGTCTGTGTTGTCGTGGGTCACGGTGCGGGCACCGCGAGCGGGAGGCGGTCCCAGCCGCGCCGGTCCGCGTGCGCGGCGAGCACCGGGTCGTCGCCCACGACGACCGGGTGCCCGACCAGCTCCAGCACCGGCAGGTCGGAGTCGTGGTCGCCGTAGGCGGTGCAGTCGGCCAGGTCGACCCCGCGCTCCCAGGCCAGTTCCCGGGCGGCCACGGCCTTGCGCGCGCCGACGACGGGGTGCGCGACCGCGCCGGTGTAGCGGCCGTCGCGCACCTCCGGTTCGGTGCACAGCACCGCGTCGGCGAGGACGAGCCGGGCCAGCGGGCGCAGGCACGGCGGGAACGAGCCGGACAGCAGCACCACCGCCTCGCCCGCCGCCCGGTGGGCGCGCAGCCTGGCCAGCACCGACGGCACGAACAGCCCGCCCGCGGCGTGCTCGGCGTCGAACCACCGCCTGCCCACCGCCGCCAGCTCCTCCACCGGGCGCCCCGCGAAGTTGGCGAAGAAGGCCCGGTTGGCCTCCTCGCGGGACGCCCCGGCCGCCTTGAGCGCGCCCAGCGCCGCCAGCCGCGCGTCGAACTCCGACGGCGGGTGGCCGCGCTCGGCCAGGTCGAAGGCCAGGAACCGGAAGATGCTGGTGACGGTGATCAGCGTGCCGTCGACGTCGAAGAAGGCCAGGCCGCGCGCCACGGTCAGCGGGTCTTGGCGTCGAGGTAGGCCAGCGCCTCGCCGAGCGGCTGGTCGTGGCGCAGGTCGCCCTCGGGGATGACGACCCCGTACTCCTTCTGCATCCACAGCGCGATCTCCATCAGGTGCAGCGAGTCGAGGCCGATGTCCTCGAAGGTGCGCTCCAGCCCCAGCTCGGCGACCGGCAGCTCGGCCTTCGCCGCGACCAGCTCGACGACCCGGGTGTTGACAGTTGTGTCCATGTGCGACTCCCCTTGGTGTTCTTCTGCTTACAGGGCGGCCAGGTCAGGCCATTCCAGGGCGATGGCGCCCCAGGTGGCGCCGCCGCCGAACGCGGTCAGCACCACCCGGTCGCCGGGGGCCAGCCGCCCGGCGCGCGCGGCGTCGTCGAGGGCCAGCGGGATGGAGGCGGCGGCGGTGTTGCCGACGCTGTCGACGTTGACGAACGCCCGCTCCCCGGGCAGGTCGAGCTGGTCGGCCACCGCGTGCAGGATGCGCACGTTGGCCTGGTGGCCGACCAGCCAGTCGACCGAACCGGGGTCCCAACCGGTCCGGCGCAGCACCGCCCGCGACGACTCGGTCATCCGGTTGACGGCGTTGACGAACACCGTCCTGCCCTGCATCTTCATGAAGTGGTCGGTCGGCCCCGGCTCGACCCCGGACGTGCGCTGCCGCGATCCCCCGGCGGGCACGACGATCAGGTCGGCCAGGTCGCCGTCCGCGCCGAGGTCGAACGCCAGCAGCGCGCCCCGGTCGGACTGGTGCCCGGCGGTGAGCACGACCGCACCGGCGCCGTCGCCGAAGATCGGCGCGGTGTTGCGGTCGTCCGGGTCGATGATGGTGGTGAACGCCTCCGCGCCCACCACCAGCACCCGGTCCGCGGTGCCCAGCGAGATCAGCCCGGCCGCGGTGGCCATGGCGTAGAGGAACCCGGAGCACACCGCGGCGACGTCGAACGCCGGGATCGGGCCGAGCCCGAGCCCGCTGGCCACGGTGGGCGCGGTCGCCGGGCACGGGTGGTCCGGGGTGGTGGTGGCCAGCACCAGCGCGTCGACGGACTCCACGCCCGCCGACTTCAGCGCCCGGCGCCCGGCCTCCACGGCCAGGTCGCTGGTCGCGGTGCCGACCCCGACCCGGCGGCGTTCGCGGATGCCGGTCCGCGAGCGAATCCACTCGTCGGAGGTGTCCATCCGCGCGGCCAGCATGTCGTTGGTGACGACCTGCTCGGGCACGGTGGAGCCGATGCCGGTGAGGACTGCGGCGCGCCCCATGCGGTGTTCTCCTCTGCTGCTGGTTCTGGCGGGGGCGTCAGACCGCGGAGCCGACGGCCCAGGCGCGGTCGGTCTCGATGGTCATGTCGACCGCCTTGTACTCCTGCTGCGCCTTCTCGATGGCGGTGTGCACGTCCATCACCGGGGTGAAGTCGAAGGTGTCGACGATGCCGTTGAGCCGCTGCACGAGGGTGCCGCCGATGACGTGGCGGGGGATGCCCAGCTCGTCGATGGCCTTGGCGATGCCCTCGTCGGCCAGCCGCCGGAACCGCTCGTTGACCGGGCGGTGCCCGTCCTTGGCCAGCTCCAGCTCGTTGGGCAGGTGCACGAACGCGTCGTAGGTGTTCTTCACGTGCTCCTTGATGGCCACGCCGAGCTGGTCCATGACCTGCTCGAAGAACAGCATCTCCGGGGTCTTCTCCACGGTCTCGACGTCGCTGAGGTGCACCGAGTCGTTGGGGTTGATGCCGACGATCACCCGCACCGCGCCGTAGAGCCACTCCTGCAACGAGGAGCCGTCGGAGACGAAGCCGTTGACCAGGTGGCTCTCGTGGGTGACCCGCTCGACGTGCCTGCGCACGATGAGCTGGATCAGCTCCGCGCCGTTGCACTGCTCCAGGGTCTTGCCCGGCACCGCGAACGGCAGCAGCTCGCGCATGGTGCGCGCCCGGGTGCGCTCGATGCCGATGTAGTGCGACAGCGCGTAGGAGGTGAGGGTCTTGCCGGAGGAGTACGTGCCGGAGATGGCGAGCTTCATGGGTTTCCTCTTCTGGTGGGGGTTTGTCAGACGCCGCGCGGCAGCGAGTGCGCGACCGCGCAGGTGAACCGCACGCCGCCGAGTTCGGCGACGACGTCGGCGGTGCGCCACACGCCGCCGCCCATCTCGATCAGGTTGGGGTCGCGCAGCTCGGTCAGCAGCGGCAGCGGCCCGGCGACCGGGCGGACGGGGTGGGCCACCTCAAGGGTGGTGCTGCGCATCCACAGCGTGTTGCTCGCGCTGCGGCGCATGGAGTCCAGCTCGTAGAGCAGCACCTGGGCCAGTTGCAGGCCGGTGGCGAACGCGTCGACCATGGTGGCCGCGGGCTGGTAGGCGCCCTCGATGCCCTCCTCGGCGCCCGCCGGGGTCAGCTCCACCGCGGCGGTGGCGCGCAGCGCGGGCAGGTCCAGCGCCAGGTCGTCGACGCGGTGCCCGCCGCGGGTGAAGCCGGTGCCGTAGTAGCGGCTCGCGGCCGGGCCGAGGAGCACGTCCGGGCTGCCGTAGGTGTCGCGGCCGGGGCGGACCTCGCCGCCGGGGTGCTCCACCTCGCAGCGCACCCGCATCGACCCGACCGCGCAGTCCACCACGGACACCGCGCCGCACAGCGAACCCGGTTCCTCGCGGGTGGACACCAGCCGCGCGGCCAGGCCCAGCTCGCGCAGGTCCTCCTCCGGGCTCTGCCCGGCCCGGATCGCCACCTTCCGCACCCACATCGCCCGGTGCTGCTCCGGGGTGGGCAGGAACGCGCGCACCAGGACCAGCTCGCTGAGCTGCACGCCGAACAGGATCGCGTCGATCGTGCTCAGGTGCGGGCGCAGGTCCACGCCCGCCGACTTCTTCGACCAGTCGGCCGGGTAGCCCAGGCCGACGTGCGTGCCGACCGAGGCGGCGGCCGGGTCGAGGACCAGCGCCGAGACCGGGCCGAAGGTGTACTCGACGCGCTTGTACCCGGCGGAGAAGAAGCGCTTGGCGCCGTCGCCGAGGTGGTCGTCCACAGTGGTGTGGGCTAAGGCGGGGTTGGTCATGGGTGGAACTCCCAACGGCGTGCGAACGCCTAGGTGGGTCGGGGAAGTGAGGTGGTGGCAGCGGCCGGGAGCCGGTGTCGGACCGCGGCGGCGGGCTGCTGGTGCGACGCTAACAGGACCGGCGGCCCCGTTGCCTGCGTCGGTTTGTACGGGGCAAGGCCATACGGGTACTCCCAGCACCACCGTGACCCCCGCCACAACCCGTGGCGGGCGGGCGGCGGCGCCTACATAGCCTGGCGTCCCCGGACGCGTCCGTCGATCTGGGACAGATCCCTTGGAGGTTTCGGTGACCGCAGAACTGTTCCCGGTCGAGGTGCAACCCGGTTACGCCGACGAGCAGCTGATCGCCAAGCTGGGCATCACCATCGTCGAGTGCCGCCCCGGCCTGGTCGTCGGCACGATGCCGGTCACCGGGAACCGGCAGCCGGTCGGGATCATGCACGGCGGCGCCAACGCCGCGTTCGCCGAGACGCTGGGGTCCTTCGCGGCCTGGCTGCACGCCGGTCCCGGCGGGCAGGCGGTCGGGCTCGACCTGTCGTGCACCCACCACCGCTGGGTCGCCTCCGGGCTGGTGACCGGGGTCGCCACGGCGCTGCACGAGGGCCGCTCCAGCGCCACCTACGAGGTCGTCATCACCGACGAGGACGACCGGCGCACCTGCACCGCCCGGCTCACGTGCGCGATCAGCAGGCGGGTGCGCCGTTCGGCGGGTGGGCGCGCGCCCGTTCGGCCCCGGGTCTGAGGGTCCATTTCGGACATCGCGGACCGGGTTGATCACTGTCGGTCGCCGGATCACCCGGCAGCGCAAACTGCCCCCGGCGGTACTGGTACCACCGGGTGGGGGGTTCGGCGCGGCCTGGCACGGCGGCACCCGGGGGCGGGATGATCGGGGGTGAAGTCCATCCCCGTGGAGGTCCCGTGGCCAAGACAGCGTCCGCACCCCGTCGCGCCGAGCCCGGGGCGGGGATGTCGGAGCGGATGGTCGCGCTGTTCGCCGTCGCGGGCGGGCTGGCGGTCGCGAACATCTACTACGCCCAGCCGCTGCTCACCGCCATCGCCGCCGAGTTCGGCGTGGGCAGCGCGACCGCCGCGCTGCTGGTCACCGTCACCACCGCCGGGTACGCCCTCGGGTTGGCGCTGGTGGTGCCGTTGGCGGACGTGCTCAACCGCAGGCGGCTGGTCGTCACCCTGCTCTCGGTGGTCGCCGCCGTGCAGGCCGCGTCCGCGTTCGCCCCGTCGGTCGGGGTGCTGACGGCGATCTCGGCGGTGCTGGGCGTCTCCGCGGTCGTGGCGCCGCTGATGGTCGCCTTCGGTGCCACGCTCGCCGACGACCGGCAGCGCGGCCGGGTCACCGGGACGGTGATGAGCGGGGTCCTCATCGGTGTCCTGCTGGCGCGCACCGGCGGCGGGCTCATCGCCGAGGTCGCGGGCGACTGGCGGGCGGTCTACCTGGTCGCGGCCGTGCTGATGGTGGTGCTCGCCGCCGTGCTGCACCGGACCCTGCCGGACGTGCCGGTGGCCACCCGGATGCGGTACCCGGCGCTGCTGCGCTCGGTCGTGTCGATCGTCCGCGAGGAACCGGTGCTGCGGCTGCGCTGCGCCTACGGGTTCCTGTGCTTCGCCGGGTTCAGCGCGTTCTGGGCGTCCTCGGCGTTCCTGCTGGCGGGGGAGCCGTACCGGTTCGGCGAAGCGGTGATCGGCGCGTTCGGGCTGCTCGGCGCGATCGGCGCCTACGCCGCCAGGGTCACCGGCCGGTTCCTCGACCGCGGCTGGGAGAAGGCCACCACCGGGACGCTGCTGGTGCTGCTGCTGCTGAGCTGGGGCGTGCTCGCCCTCGGCGGCGGCACCTGGCCGGTGGCGCTGGTCGTCGGCGTGCTGCTGCTCGACCTGGCCGTGCAGGGCGTGCAGGTGACGAACCTGGGCACCGTGTACGCGCTGCGACCGGAGGCGCGCAGCCGCATCACCATGGCCTACACCGGCACCTACTTCCTCGGCGGCGCGGCGGGCTCGGCCCTGTCCGGGGCCGCCTACGCCGCGGCGGGCTGGCCCGCCGTCTGCCTCGTCGGCGCCGTCCTGGCGCTGGCCGCGGTCGTGCTCTGGGCCATTCAGACGCTGCGCCGCACCCGTTGACCACATTCCCGTCACCGCTGTGTGTCGATTGTGACGCGTGAATAACAAATCGAACGGACAGTCATTTATCCTGGGCTCCGGCGCGCGGTCGTTGGGCCGATTGTGATTGCTGCACAAACTTAAATACGCCTGGTGATCGGCCGATTACCAGATGCACTGCGGCTTGACAAGCACCCGTTCCGGGGGTGATGCTCGGTCGCATGGCAAAAAGTGGGGGAAACAGTCGGCAGCGGGAAGAGTTGGGGCACTTCCTGAAGACCCGGCGTTCACGATTATCGCCGACTGATTTCGGATTGTCCGTTTCAGCGGGCAGGCGGCGCACGCCCGGCCTGCGCCGCGAGGAGGTCGCCGTGCTCGCGGGCATCGGCACGTCCTGGTACACCTGGCTCGAACAGGGTCGCGACATCAACGTGTCGGAATCGGTGGCCAGGGCGATCGGCCGGGCGCTGTGCCTGGACCGGTCGGAAGTTCGCTACCTGTACCAGTTGCTGGGGATCACCCCACCGCAGCCGACGGTCGCCGTGGGGGAGCGCACGACCGTCGACCTGCGGCACGTGGTGGACGAGTGCCTGCCCAGCCCGGCGCTGGTGGTCGACAGCCTGTGGAACCTGCTCGGGTTCAACGCCTCGGCCGCACTGGTCTTCGGGTTCACCCCCGAAGACCGCAATCTATTGATCAGCTTCTTCACCAACCCGGAGATCTGGTCGCGCTACGCCGAACCGGAACTGATGGCCCGAATGGCCGTCGCCCAGTTCCGCATCAGCGCCGCGGGGCACTACGACGACCCGCTCTTCAACAATGTGGTCACCACCCTGTGCGAACAGAGCCCGCAGTTCGCCGCGCTCTGGTACAGCCACGAGGTGCTCGACTCCAGAATGCGCCACAAAGAGGTCAATCATCCCACCGTCGGGCGTCTGGTCTTCGACACCCACTCCTGGCAGTTGGACGGCCCGGAACAGATCCGCATGTTCCTGCACATCCCGCGCAGGCACTCCGACACCCGGCGCAAGCTCGAATGCCTCCTCGACCAGCACGCCCGCGAACACGCCCTCCCGGAGCGCGTGACCGCGTGATCCCGGCGACCGGCGCGGCTCGCACCGCCACGACCGCGCCGGTCACCGCCACCCCGCCGGGCGGGAACGGGTTGCGCGTGTGGAACCCCGTGGTCCGCCCGGCCCGGTCCATCACCTCCGACAGCGCGGGCAGGTCGTAGTCCAGGTCCGCCTGCCGCGCCCGGCTGCCCGCCGGTCTTTGTGGGGTGCCCGGCTGGGTGGATGTGCTTGGCCGGGGCCCCTACGGCGATCATGCGGCCCAGCGTGACAGGGTGGGGCTGAAGGGATGCCCCACCGCCCAGGCAGGCTTGCACATGATCGCCACCCCCGACCAAACACATCCACCCACCCGGGCAGGGGCGTAGCCGGGCCTGCGGTTGCGAGGGTGGTCGGCGGCTGCGCCGGTGGGGTTTGCGTGGCTGGTGGCCGGGTCGGCGGTTGGCGGGGTGGCTGAGCAGGTTGGGGGCAGGTCCTGGGCCGCGCGCACCACACCGTGTCCCGCCCGCCGCCGCGCCCCGCGGGAATGCCCGTCGTCGCACGGGAAGTCTCCGGTCTGCTCCGGTCGGGAGGGCGGTGACCGGCCTGCTGGGAGGGGCGCGGGGTCCCCCGGGTCGGGTGGGCAGGCAGAATGGGGCGCTGCGTGGCCAGTCGGAGTGGCCGGTCGGACGAGGGGAGTGGCAGCGGTGGGACAGGGTGAACTGCGCGGGGTCGTCGCCATGGACGGACCCTCGGGCACCGGCAAGTCCACCGTGGCCCGCGGGCTGGCCAGGGCGCTGGGGGCCGGCTACCTCGACACCGGGGCGATGTACCGGGTGGTGACGCTGGCCGTCCTGCGCGCCGGGGTGGACCCCGCCGACAGCGTGGCCGTGCTGCGCGTGGCCGAGGGCGTCGACCTGGGCATCGGCACCGACCCGGGTGGGTCGGCGGTGCTGCTGGGCGGCGAGCCGGTCGACGCGGAGATCCGCGGGCCCGAGGTCACCGCCGCGGTGTCCGCGGTGTCGGCGGTCGCCGGGGTGCGCGACCTGCTGGTCTCCCGGCAGCGGCGGATCATCGGGGAGAGCCGCGCCACTCTGGGCGGCATCGTCGTCGAGGGCCGCGACATCGGCACCGTCGTCGCCCCCGAGGCCCCGCTCAAGGTCTACCTCACCGCCTCCGCCGACGCCCGCGCCGCCCGGCGCACCGCGCAGGACTCCGCCGAGGGGCGCGTCTCCACTGTGGACGCGACCAAGGCCGACGTGCAGCGCCGCGACACCTTCGACTCCACCCGCGCGGTGTCCCCGCTGCGGCCCGCGGTCGACGCCGTCGAGGTCGACACCACCGACCTGGGCATCGACGCCGTGCTGGCCCAACTGCTGGAGATCGTGCGCGAGCGCGGCCTGTGCGGGGCCGAGCGGTGAGCCGCGAGCAGGCCCCGGACCTGCCGCCCGACGCGCTGCCCCGGCTGCACGACCTCGCCAGGCTCGCGGCGGGCCACCTGCACCGCCCGGCGTTCCGCACCCGGGTGCACCACCGCGACCGGGTGCCGGGCACCGGGCCGGTCGTGCTGGTCGCCAACCACAGCTCCCTGCTGGAGCCGCAGCTCATCTTCGGAATGCTGCCGCGCCGCTCGGTGTTCCTGGTCAAGAGCGAGCTGTTCCGCGGCCCGCTCGGCCGGGCGCTGCGCGGCATCGGGCAGATCCCGGTGCGCCGCGGCACCCCGGACCGGGCGCCGCTGATGTCCGCCGTGCGCGTGCTGCGCGGTGGCGGCCTGGTCGGCGTCTTCCCCGAGGGCACCCGCGGGGCGGGCGACGTGTCCGCCGCCGAGCAGGGCGCGGCCTGGCTGGTGCGCACCACGGGGGCGCGCGTCCTGCCGGTCGCCAGCCGCGGCACGCACCGGCCCGCGGGCTCCCCGCGGCGCTTGCGCCCCGTCGTCGACCTGCTGGTCGGCGAGCCGTTCGACCTGGAGGTCGGCAAGGGGCGCACCGGCCTGACCCGGGCCACCGAGACCATCCGGGGCCGCCTCGCGGACCTGGTGCGCGAACTCGACGAGCGGCGCCAGCCCTCGTCCCAGCAGAACAAGGCGACACGATGACTGATCCAGACGGTGTGCTCGACGGCACCTGGTCCGACGAGTCCGACTGGGCCGCCCTGGCCGACTCCTTCGACGAGGGCGCGGCCGACGACGCGGTGGCCGCGCCCGTCCTGGCCATCGTCGGACGACCGAACGTGGGCAAGTCCACCCTGGTCAACCGCATCCTCGGCCGCCGGGAGGCGGTGGTGCAGGACATCCCCGGCGTGACCCGCGACCGGGTCGCCTACGACGCGCTGTGGGCGGGCAAGCGCTTCACCGTCCTGGACACCGGCGGCTGGGAACCGGGCCTGGAGGGCCTGCCCGGCGCGATCGCCGCCCAGGCCGAGTACGCCATGCAGCACGCCGACGCGGTGGTCGTCGTGGTCGACGCCACGGTCGGGGCCACCACCACCGACGAGGCCGTGGCCAAGGTCCTGCGCCGCTCCAAGCAGCCGGTCATCCTGGTCGCCAACAAGGTCGACGACGACCGCCTGCTCGCCGACACGGCCGCCCTGTGGTCCCTGGGCCTTGGCGAGCCGTTCCCGGTCAGCGCCCTGCACGGCCGCAACTCCGGCGACCTCCTCGACGCGATCCTCAAGGCCCTCCCGGAGACCCCCCGGGAGCGCTTCGGCGCCGTCGGCGGCCCCCGTCGGGTGGCCCTGGTCGGCAAGCCCAACGTGGGCAAGTCCAGCCTGATGAACCGGCTGACCGGCGAGAACCGCTCGGTGGTCGACTCGGTCGCGGGCACCACGGTGGACCCGGTGGACTCCCTGGTGGAGCTGGACGACCAGCTCTGGCGCTTCGTCGACACCGCGGGCCTGCGCAAGCGGGTCAACTTCGCCAGCGGCACCGA
This sequence comes from Actinokineospora spheciospongiae, assembly GCF_003182415.1. Classification (NCBI taxonomy): domain Bacteria; kingdom Bacillati; phylum Actinomycetota; class Actinomycetes; order Pseudonocardiales; family Pseudonocardiaceae; genus Actinokineospora; species Actinokineospora spheciospongiae. The sequence goes on from NZ_QHCP01000008.1 coordinate 267,728, forward strand.
GTACTACGCGTCGCTGCGCACCAAGGCCGCCATCGAGTCCGCTGAGGTGGCGATCGTGCTGCTCGACGCGGCGGAGCCGATCGCCGAGCAGGACCTGCGGGTGCTGACGATGGTGGTGGAGTCGGGTCGCGCGTGCGTGCTCGCCTTCAACAAGTGGGACCTGGTCGACGAGGACCGGCGCAACCAGCTTGAGAAGGAACTCGACCGGGGCCTGGTCCGCGTCCCGTGGGCCGAGCGGGTCAACGTCTCGGCGCTGACCGGCCGGGCGGTCCGCAAGCTGGCCCCGGCCCTGCGCAACGCCCTGGAGTCGTGGGACACCCGCATCTCCACCGGGCAGCTCAACTCGTGGCTGGCCGACCTGATCGCCGCCACCCCGCCCCCGGTGCGCGGCGGCAAGCAGCCCAAGATCCTCTTCGCCACCCAGGCGCAGACCCGGCCGCCCACGTTCGTGCTGTTCACCAGCGGGTTCCTGGAGGCGGGCTACCGCAGGTTCATCGAGCGCAAGCTGCGCGAGCAGTTCGGCTTCACCGGCAGCCCGGTCCGCATCTCGGTCCGCGTCCGGGAGAAGAAGCAGCGCAAGAAGTGATCCACCGACCGCCACCGGCCTCCTGGGCCGGTGGCGGTCACGGTTCACCGGCCCAGCGCGTGCTCCCGCACCAGCTCGGCCGTCCGCTCGGGCCGCTCCCACCAGAACAGGTGCCCGACCCCCTCGAAGACCTCCAGCCGGGCCCCCGGGATCAAGCTCGCGACGTGGTCGCCGTTCTTGGGGGTGATCATCTCGTCCTCGGTCCCGTGGACCACCAGGGTCGAGGCCCGGACGTCGGCCAGCCCCGCCACCGAGTCGTGCTGCAACGCGGCCTGCATCTGCAGGGCGATCACCGGCGCGGGCACCTGCTCGGAGAGCACGGCCTCGACGAACCGCTCGAACTCGGCCTCGTCCGCCCGGAACCCGGGGGACAGGTTCGCCTCGTACCCGGCCCGCAGGGACTTGCTGACGTCGCGGGTGGCGGCGGCGGTCATCATCCGAACCGGCCCCGGCCCGTCGAGCGCCCCGCCGTCGGGCCCGGCGTAGGTGCAGCCCAGGACCAGCGACCGCACCCGCTGCGGGTGCGCCACGACCAGCTCCTGGGCCACCATCCCGCCGAGGGAGATCCCCAGCACGTGCGCCGAGTCCCAGCCCAGCCCGTCGAGGACCCCCACGGCGTCCTCGGCGAGGTCGCGCACGGTGAACGGCTCGTCGACCCGCCCGCCCCCGGCGACCCCGCGGTGGTCGAACGCCACCACGTCGAAGTCCCGGGCGAGCAGGGACAGGAACTCCTCGCCCCACAGCCCGTGGTGCCCGGCCATCCCCTGGATCAGCAGCAGCGGCTCACCGGCCCCACGCCGCACGTAGGTCAACTCACGCCCACCGACCGCCACGACCGCCACGACACGCTCCCCGCTGAGCCGACACCCCGGACCCGCCCAGGCTAAGCCCCCACCCCACCCCTGTCCGTGTCACCCACGCCACACGCCCGCCCGATCTTCCGCCCGACCTCGGGAATACCGGGTGCCCCCGCGGCGCTGACCTTCCAGGACAGGTGCAGGTGATGGCGTGGGAGGTACCAGGTGGCACAGAGCCCGGACGAGCTGTTCGAGGTCGACTCCGACGTCCCCGACCTGGACGGGACGGTCCTGCTGCACCACTTCGACGGCTTCATGGACGCCGGTTCGGCCGGGTCCACGCTGGTCGAACACCTCCTGGAGGTCCACGAGCACCGGGTGATCGCCCGCTTCGACGTCGACGACCTGATCGACTACCGCGCCCGCCGCCCCCCGATGACCTTCGACACCGACCACTGGCAGGACTACGCCGCCCCCGAACTGGCGGTCCACCTGGTCCACGACGCGGCGGGCACCCCGTTCCTGCTGCTGACCGGCCCGGAACCGGACCGCCGCTGGGAGGCCGTCGTGGCCGCCGTGCGCACCCTGGTCGAGCGGTGGGGGGTCCGGCTGACCGTGGGCGGCCACGGCATCCCGATGGCCGTCCCGCACACCCGCGAGCTGTCGGTCATCTCCCACGCCACCCGGCCCGAACTGGTCGCCGAGAAGGCCCCGTTCAGCCGCGTGCAGGTCCCGGGCAACCTCTCGGCGCTGCTGGAACTGCGCCTCGGGGAGGCGGGCCACGACGCCCTGGGCTTCGCCGCCTACGTGCCGCACTACCTCGCCCAGACCACCTACCCCACCGCGGCCGTCGGCCTGCTGGAGGCGGTGACGGCCGCGACCGGCCTGGTCCTGGGCACCGACGCCCTCCGCGAGACGGCCAAGCGGACCGACGCGGAGATCACCCGCCAGGTCGCCGAGTCCGCGGAGGTCGTGCAGGTGGTCGAGGCGCTGGAGCAGCAGTACGACGCCTACGCCGAGAGCACGCAGAACCTGCTGATCGCCGAGGGCGAGCCGGTGCCCAGCGCGGACGAGCTGGGCGCGGAGTTCGAGCGCTTCCTCGCCGAGCAGCCCCGCGACTGACCCTGGTCCACCTCCGCCGCGGGTCGTGTGACACCCGCGGCGCGAACCCGCGCCCGCACGGGGAACACCTTCGCAGTTGATCTCCGCCCGCAATGCAATACACTCGCATTGCGAAAGGGGGCGCGATGCCGAAGAAGGTCGACCACCAGGAGCGGCGGGAGCAGATCGCGGCGGCGGTCTGCGGGCTCGCGGCCAGGCAGGGGCTCGACGCCGTCACCCTGCGGCAGGTCGCGGCCGAGGCCGGGGTGTCCATGGGGCGGGTGCAGCACTACTTCGCCGGCAAGGACGAGATGCTGCTGTTCGCGTTCCGCGCGATCAGCGACCGGGTGGAGCGGCGCATCGCCGAGGCGGTCACCGCCCTCGGGCCGGACCCGAGCGCGCGGGACGTGGTCCGGGCGCTGCTGGGGGAGCTGCTGCCGCTGAGCACGGCGGCCAGGGACGAGGCGCCCGCGTTGACCGCGTTCCTCGCCAGGGCGGTGGTCGAGCCCGCGCTGGCCGAGTCCCTGCGCGAGGGCGGTGCGGGTCTGCGCGGGTTCATCGCCGAGAAGATCCGCGCCGTGCCGGGGGAGCGCGACGCGGTGCTGGAAGCCGCCACGTTGACCGCGCTCGCCGACGGCCTGATGACCCAGGTGCTCACCGGGCAGGTGGAGGCCGACCTCGCCGTGGCCGTGCTCGACCTCCACCTGGACCGGATCTTCGGCGGGGGTCCCGGTGCGCGTTGACCGGGACCTGCCCGTGGTCGCCGCCGACGGCACCACCCTGCTCGTCGACCACGTCCACCCGGCCGGGCCGAGCCGCGGGGTGGTCGTCTGGATTCGGACTCCCTACGGGCGCGGGCAGATGGCGTCGACGGCCAAGCGGTTCGCCCGCCGGGGCGCGGACGTGCTCATCGAGGCCGCGCGCGGGACCGACGGCTCGGGCGGCGCGTTCGACGAACTGGGCCACGACCCGGCGGACGCGCCCGCCGTACTCGGCTGGCTGCGGGCGCAGGCGTGGTTCCCGGGGGTCATCGTCACCTGGGGGCTCAGCGCGATCGGTCGGGCCAGTTGGTCCCTGGCCGGGGCGGAGATCCCCGAGTGGCGGCTGGCGATCCTCCAGGACACCCCGTCGGAACTGCGCGACGGGCTCGTCTTCCCCGGTGGCGTGTTCGCGGGCGCGGTCGTGCTCGGGTTCGTCCACACCGTCGAGTGGCAGGCCGACCACCCGGGGGCCTCGCTGCTGCGCGGCATGCTCGCCTCCGTCCGCGGTGCGCGCCGGTCGAAGCGGGTGCTCGCCGAACTGCCCCTCGGCACAGCCGACGAACGCCTCCTCGGGCGCCGCTCCACCCGGTTCCGGGAGTGGCTCGCCCGCGAGGGCGACGACGGGTACTGGGAGCGGCTCGACCTGCGCGCGGGCGCACCCGGGATGCCCGACCTGGTGCACCTGGCCACCGGCTGGCACGACTTCTGCCTGTCCTCGACGCTCGCCGACCACGCCGCCCTGCGCGCCGCGGGCAAGCGCGTGCGCCTGGTCGTCGGCCCCTGGTACCACGGCCGCGGCGCGGTGGACCGGGCCTACCGCGACGACGTCGACGCCTGGGTGGACGCCGCGACCCGCGGCACCGACCCAGCGGACGGCGCGCCGGTCCGGGTGCACGTCGGCGGCGGCGGCGGGTGGCGGGACCTGCCCGACTGGCCACCGCCCGGCCACCCGCCCACCGACTGGCACCTGCAACCCGGCGGTGGGCTGTCGACGGACCCCGCGCCGGAGTCGCCGCCGGACCGCTACCGCTACGACCCGGCCGACCCCACCCCCGCCCTGGGCGGGGCGGTGGAGAACTGGGACGGCACGGCGGGCGCCAAGGACAACCGCCCCCTGGAGGCCCGCCCCGACGTGCTCACCTTCACCAGCGCCCCCCTGCGCGCCGACCTCGACGTGATCGGCCCGGTCACGGCCACGGTGCACCTGCGCTCGACCCTCGACCACACCGACCTGGTCCTGCGCCTGTGCGACGTCGCCCCGAACGGCCGCTCCACGAACCTCTGCGACGGCGCGCGCCGCCTCCGCCCGGACGACCCGCCCGCCGACCCCGACGGGACCCGCGTCGTCCCCGTCGACCTCGTCGCCACCGCCCACCGGTTCCGGGCCGGGCACCGCCTGCGGTTGCAGGTGAGCAGCGGGGCGCACCCGCGGTTGGTGCGCAACACCGGCACCGGCGAACCGCAGGCCACCGCGACCACCACCCGCCCGGCGGACCAGGAAATCCTCCACGACCCGGCACACCCCTCGGTCCTGACCCTGCCGACAGCCGGGGTCGCCGAGGAACACCCGGCAGCGCAGGACCACCGCTAGTCGACGCGTCGCAGGAACCGCCGTTCGAGCCGCCCGGACGCCGGGTCGCGTTCGACCTCGTCCGTGCCGACCCAGCCCGCCCGCTCGTAGACGCCGATGGCGCGTTCGTTGTCGTCGATCACCCACAGCTCCAGCACCTCGCGGCCGACCTCCCGCGCGTGCTCCTCCACGTCCCGGAGCAGGCGGGTTCCCACGCCGCTGCCCCACGCGTCGGGGTCGACGGCGAGGTAGAACAGCTCCAGCGTCCGCTCGCGGGGCGCGACCAGGGCGAAACCGGCGGGGCGGCCGTCGCGCTGGGCCAGGAGCAGCTTCGCCCCGTCGAGGCTGAGGCGGCGCCTGATGCCCGGCGCGGTCGCCTCGACGGTGGCGGGCTCCGGGTCCCGGTCGCGGTGCGCCTTCGCGCGGGCCCAGATCGCCGCGGCCTCCCGCACCCCGTCCGCAGACACGGCGGTGCTCCCCCCGTCGTGCCTGAGCGCGATCACCTTGCGGCCCACCACGCGCAGCCCCACCGCCACCGCGGCGGCCTCCGCCTCGCGCGCCCACGAGTCCAGCTCCGCACCATCCACTTCGGACCCCCTCGGTGCGGAGAGGCTCACGCTCCACGACTGCTCGTCGTCGCGCCAGAGGGCCAGCGACCGCGGCGCCGCGCCCCCGGTGTCGCGGGTGCCGAAGCAGGCGTCCTCGTGGTCGGTCAGCCTCCCCCTCGGGGACAGGGCGAGCAGTTCGCGCAGCCGGTCCAGCCGCTCCTGGTCCACCGCGCCCGCCAGGTCCACCCGCAGCCTGCGCTGGAGTCCCGCCACCCGCCCCACCTCCGTGCCCGACGTCCCCGGTGGTCGGGCCGTGTCCGACCAGGACCACGAACCCGATTCGCGCGGTCGCGAACGGAACCCCTGCGGCACCCCACCAGCACAAGCGACTCTACCGCGCTTCTCCGACACCCCGGGGAGTTGTCCACAGGCCCTAGTGTTCCGGCAGCAGCACCGGTGCGATGTCGTCGAAGACGTCGCCCGGGCCGGGGTTGTCCGGGTGGGTGTTGCCGCCGAGGTGGTCCAGCACGCCCCACACCGCGTTCAGCGCCGTCGTCACCGCTCCCTCGGCGAAGCCCGCCGTCCAGGAGATGTCGTCGCCCGCCAGGAACAGGCCGCGGTGGGTGGGGGGCAGGTCGTGTTGGCGGAAGTGGGTGAAGAGCCTGCGCTGGTAGCGGTAGTGGCCGGGGAGGTTGGCCTTGAAGGCGCCCATGAAGTTCGGTTCGGACTCCCAGGTGACCGCGACCGGCGGGCCCACGACGTGCGAGCGGATGTCGACGTCGGGGTAGACCTCGGCGAGGCGGGTGAGCAGGACCTCCAGGCGTTCGGCGGCGGGCAGGGACAGCAGTTTGAGGGAGTCGTCGTTCCAGGTGTAGGACAGGCACATGACCCCGGGCTGGTCCGGGCCGTCGTCGAACAGGTAGACGCCTCGGGGGCAGCGGTCGGTGAGGGTCATGCCCATCGCGTCGTGGCCGGTGGTCGGGTCGGTGTCGCGCCAGAACGGGCGGTCGGTGAGGACGAACAGCTTGGAGGAGCCCATGTAGTGGGTCCGTTCGATCGCTGTCCACAGTGGAGCGGGGAACAGGTCGGGGTCGCAGGCGACGCGGCTGAGCAGGGTCCACACGTGCGGGGTGTAGACCACGGCGGGGTAGTGCTCGGTGGTGCCGGAGGCGTCGGTGACCGCGATGGTGTCGCCCGTGCGGCGCAGGGCGGTCACCGCTCCCCTCGGGGTGCCGCCGTGCAGGTGCGCCAGCGAGGTGCCCGCCTCGGGGGCGACGCGGTTCCACAGCCCGTCCGGCAGGCGCTGGGCCCCGCCCGTGATGCCCACGTGGTCGTCGTCGGCGTGGGTGTAGATGACCCGCAGGACCTCCAGGATGGAGTTCGGGAAGTCGGTGTCCCAGCCGCCGGCGCCGAAGCCGACCTGGCCGAACAGCTCCCGGTGCCGGAACGAGGCGAAGCTGGGCGCCGACGCCAGGAACCCGTAGAACGACTGGTCGTCCAGGCGGACCACCAGCCGGTCCCACAGCGCCTTGATCAGGGCGGTGTCGCGGCGGCGGATGGCCTGCTCCATGGTGGGCAGGTCGGCCAGCTCGTGCAGCGCCTTGGCCCACGCGTCGGCCACCTCCCGGTACACCGCGGGCAGGTCGGCCAGGGTCTTCGCCCGGTGCGTCACGCCCTCCAGGTGCACCACCGTGCTCGGCGTGCCAGGGGCCAGCGGGTTCGGGAACGGGCGGGTGGGCAGGCCCAGGGCGTCGACGTAGTGGAACAGGGCCGTCGCCGAGCGGGGGAAGCGCATGGCGCCGATGTCGGCGGTGCGGGTCGGGTCGGCGGGGAAGGGCACCGAGCGCATCCGCCCGCCCAGGTCGCCCGCCTCGTACACCACCGGGCGCAGGCCCAGGCGCAGCAGTTCGTGCGCGGCGACCAGACCGGCCACGCCCGCGCCCACCACGGCCACGGGGGTGCCCGCCCGGTCCTCGGGGAGCGCGCCCAGCCCGGCCGGGTGGGCCAGCCAGTCGTCGTAGGGGAAGGGGAAGTCGGGCCCGAACATGGTGATCGGGGTGTCGCCTGGCATCACGGCCGGTTCTCCGCTGCGGTCGGTGCGGCCTCGACCAGCCCCCGGTACAGCTCGGGGCGGCGGTCCCGCAGGTACGGTGTCGTCGCGCGGGCGGCGGCGAGCTCGGCCGGGTCGACGTCGGCGACGACCAGCTCCTCGGCACCGCCCGCCCCGGCGGTGACGCGGCCGTGCGGGCCGACCACGCGGGTCAGGCCGCAGAAGTCCAAGCCGCCGCGCGCGCCGACCCAGTTGGTGTAGGCGATGTGCAGTTGGCTCTCGAAGGCGCGCGCGGGCACCAGCACCTCGGCGACGAACTCCCACGGTCGCATCAGCGCGGTCGGGACCACCAGCAGCTCGGTGCCCGCCAGCGCGTGCGCGCGCACCGCCTCGGGGAACTCGACGTCGTAGCAGACCAGCAGGCCGACCGACAGCCCGCCGAGTTCGGCGCGCACCACCGGTTCGCCACCCGCGGTGAACACCGACCGGTCCACCGAGCCGTAGAGGTGCGCCTTGTCGTAGGTGGCCAGGACCTCGCCCGTCCCGGACACCAGGGTCGCGGCGTTGCGCACACCGTCGTGCGCCCGCCTCGGCCACCCGAACACGATCGCCACCCCGGTGTCCGCGGCGATGCCCGCCACGGCCGCGGTCGGGTCCTCGGCGACGTCGCCGCGCACCGGGTAGCCCACAGTGGACATCTCGGGGGTCACCAGCAGCTCCGCCCCGGCCGCGCGGGCGTCGGCGGCGGCGCGGGCGATCCGCTCCAGCAGCCCCGGACCGTCCCGCCGTGGGGACTCGGCTTGCCAGCAGGCGATCCTCATGGCTCGGTGTCCTCCCGGGGCGGTGGATGCGGCGAGCGTATGGCGGTGCGGGGGCGGCGAACCCCCTATCCGGCCCCTACCCGACCGGTGTCGGTGGCCCGTGGCCTTCTCGGGTTCTCAGGCCCGGTTCCCCTTGGGAGATTGGGCGTCCACGACAGACGAACGACAGGGGGAGGGACAACCGTGTTCCGCAGAAGGACTCGCGGTGCGGCACTGGTGGCCGCCGCCACCGCGGTGCTGGCCGCCGCGGCGCCGGTGGACGCCGCCGCCGCACCGAGGACCGTGGTGCTCGCCACCGGGCTGGACCGCCCGGTCGAGGTGGTCACCGACCGCTGGGGCGTGCCGCACGTCTACGCCGCCAGCGCCGCCGACGCCTACCTGGCCCAGGGGTTCGCCGTGGCCGCCGACCGCCTCTTCCAGCTCGACCTGGGCCGCCGCCGCGGCCTGGGCACGCTGGCGGAGGTGCTGGGCCCCGCGCACGCCGAGCGCGACCGCGCCGCCCGGCTCTTCCTCTACCGGGGGGACATGGCCCGCGAGTGGGCCGCCTATGGGCCCGAGGCCAAGACCGCGGCCACCAGGTTCGCCGCGGGCATCAACGCCTACATCGACTGGGTGGAGCGCAACCCGGCCGCGCTGCCGCCGGAGTTCGGGCTGCTCGGGCACCGGCCCGCCCGGTGGTCGGCCGAGGACGTGGTGCGCATCCGCACCCACGCCCTGACCCAGAACCTCAGCAGCGAGGTCACCCGGGCCAGGGTGGCCTGCGCCGCCGGGGTGCGGGCCGACCGGGTGCGGTTGCGGTTGCAGCCCGAGCACGACCTCGCGGTGCCCGACGGGTTCGACCCGTGCTCGCTGCCCGCCGACGTGCTGGCCACCTACGAGCTGGCCACCGGGTCGGTCGCGTTCACCGGGACCGGCGTCACCGCGCTGCCCGCCGCCCCGGCCTCGGCCGAGGGCAGCAACAACTGGGCCATCGGCCCCGGGCGCACCACCACCGGCCGCCCCATCCTGGCCAACGACCCGCACCGCACCCTGGGCTCACCGTCCACCCGGTACCTGACCCACCTGTCCGCGCCGGGGCTCGACGTGATCGGCGCGGGCGACCCGGCCGCGCCCGGCATCGCCGCCGGGCACAACGGCACCGCCGCGTTCGGCCTCACGGTGTTCCCGGTCGACCAGGAGGACCTCTACGTCTACCAGCTCGACCCCGCCGACCCGACCCGGTACCGCTACGGCGACGGGTGGGAGCGCATGCGCACCACCACCGAGCGGATCGCGGTGCGCGGCGAGGCCCCCCGCGACGTCGAGCTGTCGTTCACCCGGCACGGCCCGGTGATCCGGGTCGACGCGGCCGAGGGCGTGGCGTACGCGGTGCGCACGGCGTGGCTGGAGCCGGGCACCGCCGGGTACCTGGGCAGCCTGCGCCTGCTGCGCGCGGGCGGGTACGCGGAGTTCGTCGAGCAGGCCCGCGCGTGGGGCGCCCCGGCGGAGAACCTGGTCTACGCCGACACCGCCGGCGACATCGGCATGGTGTCGGTCGGCCTGGCACCCAAGCGGGTCGGCTACGACGGCCTGCTGCCGGTGCCCGGGGACGGGCGCTACGAGTGGAACGGCTTCGTCGACGGCGCCGCCCTGCCGCAGACGGCGAACCCGCCGCAGGGCTTCGTCGCCAGCGCCAACCAGTACAACCTGCCCGAGGGCTACCCGGTCGAGGGACTGTCCTACGAGTGGAACAACCCATCGCGGTACGAGCGGATCGTGGAGGTGCTGGGCGGGAAGCGGAAGTCGTCGGTGGCCGACTCGGTCGCCCTGCAATCGGACCGGCTGTCCATCCCGGCGCGGCGGCTGACCGCCGTGCTCGCCGGGCTGACCGCCACCGACCCGGACGCCGCGGCCGCGCTGGACCTGCTGCGCGGCTGGGACGCGGTGATGACCGAGGACACCGCGGCGGGCGCGCTGTTCGAGACGTGGGTGTCGCGCCACCTCGGCCCGGCGTTCGTGCGCGCGGTCGCCCCCACCGCGCTGCCGCACGTGCTGCAACCGGACAACGCGGTGCTGGTGTCGGCGGTCGAGGACCCGGTGCCGTGGTTCGGTTCCACCGCCGTTCGCGATCAACTCGTCCTCGCCACCCTGGCCGCTGCCCACCGCGACCTGGCCACGACCCTCGGCCCGGACCGCGCCGCTTGGCGCTGGGGTTCCCTCCAGACCACGACGTTCACCCACCCCCTGTCAGCCGTGCGCGGTGACACCGAATGGAACGTCGGCTCCTTCCCGCGCGGCGGCGCCTGGTACACGGTCGACGCGTCGGTCTACCACCCGGTGACCCGCCAGCAACTGCTCGGCGCGTCCTTCCGCATGGTCCTCGACGTGGGCGGCTGGGACCGGTCCCGCGCCGTCAACACCCCCGGCCAGTCCGGCGACCCGCGCAGCCCGCACTACCGGGACCTGGCGGACCGGTGGCAGGCGGGGGAAACGGTGCCGCTGCTCTACTCCCGGGGCGCGGTGCTGCGCAACGCCGAACGGGTGACCGTGCTGCTGCCCGGCAGGCGCTGAGACCACGAGGACCAGGCCCGGCCCGGGGCTGGTCCTCGTCGGCGGCCGTTACCAGCGCAGCAGGCTCAGACCGATGGCCATGCCGCCACCGAAGGCGGCCAGCAGCACGGTCTCGCCCGGTCGGAAGCTGTCCCGGGCGGCGGCCAGGGTGATCGGCACCGACGCGGCACCGGTGTTGCCGTACTCGGCGACCGTGTGGTGCGACCGGGCGTTGGGCAGGCCCAGGGTGGGGAACACCTCGTCGAGCATCCGCAGGTTCGCCTGGTGCGGCACGAAGTGGTCGACGGCCTCCCCCGCGACACCGTGCTCGGCCAGGAAACCGGCCACCGCGGCGGGCAGCTCGGCGGCGACGAACTCGCGCACGCCCCGCCCGTCCATGGTGAACCAGTGCTCGCCGACCAGCAGCGAGTCCTTGCTCGGCGGGATGCGGCTGCCCCCGGCCGGGACCCCGATCATCCCGTGCAGGTCACCCCGGCTGGTCAGTCCGGTGGCCAGCACACCCCGACCCGGTTCGACCGGGCCGAGCACCACCGCGCCCGCCCCGTCGCCGAACAGCGCGGCGGTGCGCCGGTCAGAGGGGTCGACGATGCGGGTGTAGATGTCCACCCCCACCACCAGCGCGTAACCGCCGGGGCGCAGCATGGCGCGCGCGGTCTCCAGCGCGAACACGAAGCCGCTGCACACGGCGTTGACGTCGAAGGCCGCCGCCCCGGTGGCACCGATCAGGTGCTGCACCAGGCTGGCCGTCGGCGGCTGCGGCGAGTCCGGTGTGGACGTGGCCACCACCACCAGCGACAGCCGGTCGGCGGGGACACCGCTGTCGCGCAGTGCTTCCCGGGCCGCGCGGGCCGCCAGGTCGGAGGACGCGTCCTCCTGGGCGGCGCGGCGGCGGGCCAGCACCCCGGTCTTGCGCTCGATCCACCCCGGTTCCACCCCGGCCGCCGCGGCCACGGTCTCGTTGTCCAGCACCTCGTCGGGCAGGTGGGCGCCGCATCCCAGCAGCCCCACCCCGGGCGCGCTCGTGGTCGCCATGGTCCTCCCCGCAGCCGGGTTCCGCGCCGGCGCGGTACGCCGGTCCGCGGCGGGACGGTACCCACGGCCCGGGTGCCCGATAACCCCTAAGCGCGGTTCCGGGTTCCGGGCGCCCGTGTAGGGGGTCGGGACCCGCCGGTCCCGCGATAGCTTGCGGCCACGGGGTTCCGGTCCCGCCGCGGCCACCGCCGCGCACCGCCCCGGCCGAGTCGGGACGGCCGGTGCCGCACCCATCACCCACACCAGGAAGGCGGCAGCCCTCATGGTCGAATCAGCTCTCGTGGTCGGCGTCCTCGGTCTCGGCTCGCTGGGGGAGGGCCTGGCCGCCGCGCTGCTCGCCTCCGGCGTCGAGGTCGTCGGCGTCGACCCCGACCCGGTCGCGCTCGACCGCGCCCGGCTCCGGCTCGGCGACCGCGCCCTGTCGCTGGGCGCCGAGGTCACCGACCTCAAGCGCGCCCACGTCGTCGTGGAGGCCGTGCCGGAGGACGCGGCCACCAAGGAGGCCGTGCTGCGCTCGGTGGTCGACCTCTGTCCCCCCGAGACGGTCCTGGTCACCACCACCGCCTCGGTGCCCGTGCCGTGGCTGGCCATCGCGGCGGGCTGCTCGACGCGCCTGCTGGGCCTGCGCTTCCCGCTGCCGCCGCCGCTGGGCCGCACCGTGGAGGTGGTGCCCACCGCGATGACCTCCCCGGAGGCGTTCGACGCGGTGCGCTCCCTGGTCAAGCGGCTCGACCGCGAGGTGGTCAACACCGGCCGCCGCGCCGCCGACGCCGCGACCGACCTGGTCTACGCCCACCTCAACCGCTGCGCGGCCCTGCTGGACGAGGGCTACGCCACCCGCGACGACATCGACGCCGCGATGCGGCTGGGCTGCGGGTTGCCGCTTGGCCCGCTGCGCGTGCTGGACGAGATCGGCGTCGGCTCGGTCCGCTCGGCCCTGCTGCGCCGCCACGCCGCCACCGGCGACGACGCCTTCCGGCCCGCGCCCGTGCTCGACCGGATGGTCGCCGACGGCGCCCTCGGCCGGGTGGCCCGCCGCGGCTTCCACGACTACGACGAGTCGGGCGAGGTCATCGAGCCCGCCGCGGGCACCGGCACCGCCGAACCGCCGGGCCGCCCGGTGGCCCGCGTCGGGGTGATCGGCTCCGGCACCATGGCCCAGGGCATCGCCGAGGTGGCCGCGATCGCGGGCATCCCGACGGTCCTGCTCGCCCGCAGCGCCGAGAAGGCCGCCGCCGCGATCACCGCGATCGACGCCTCCCTGGCGCGCGGTGTGCGCCGGGGCCGCATCCCGGCCGCGACCCGTACCACCGCCCTGGGCCTGATCACCGAGGCCCACGACTACACCGCGCTGTCCGATTGCGACTTCGTGGTCGAGGCCGTGGCCGAGGACCCGGAGGTCAAGCGGGCGGTGTTCACCGCCCTGGACGCGGTGGCCAAGCCCGGCGCCGTGCTGGCCACCAGCACCTCCAGCCTCGCGGTGGCCGACTGCGCCGCCGCCACCGGCCGCCCCGCCGACGTGGTGGGCACGCACTTCTTCAACCCCGCGCCGGTGATGGGCCTGGTCGAGGTGGTCCGCGCCGAGGGCACCGCCGACGACGCCGCGGCCACCGCCCGCGCCCTGGCCCGGCGGCTGGGCAAGACCCCGGTCGACTGCGCCGACCGGGCCGGTTTCATCGTCAACCACCTGCTGTTCCCCTACCTCAACGACGCCATCCGCCTGCTCGGCACCAGCGAGCTGGGCATCGAGGAGGTCGACGCCGCCGTCGAGGCGGGCTACGGCCACCCGATGGGACCGTTCGCCCTGCTGGACACCATCGGCCTGGACGTGTCCCTGCAGATCCTGCGCAAGCTCGCCGAGTCCGGCCGCGACGGCGCCGCCCCACCGGAACCCGCGCTGGAACGGCTGGTGGCCGAGGGCCGCCTGGGCCGCAAGAGCGGCAGCGGCTTCCGCCAGGTCGGCAACCGCTCCTCGGCGGTGACCCGGTGACCGGCGCGGTGTTCGGGGCCGAGTCGGCCCAGACCTGGCCCGAGGTCGAGCGGCAGGCGCTGCGCGTGGTCGCCGTGCTGCGCGAGCGGGGCCTGGCACCCGGCGACCGGGTGGTGTTCAAGGCGGGCAACAGCGCCGCCTGGGTCACGGTGCTGCTGGCGCTGATGCACGCCGAGGCGTCGGTGCTGCTGGTCGACCACCGCGAGCAGGCCGCCGAGACCCGCCGCATGGCGCAGCGGGCGGGTGCCCGCCTGGTCGTCGCCGACTACGACGCACCGCTGCTGCCCGACGAGGACCCGCTGTTCCTCTACGACCTGATCGTCGACGCCATCGGCCGCGAACCCGTCGCCGCCGACCTGGACGTGACCGGCTGGGCCGCGCGCCCGGACGGGCTGATCATGTGGACCTCGGGTTCCACCGGCACCCCCAAGGGCGTGGTCAAGAGCGGCGGCGCGTTCCTGCGCAACCTGGAGCGCAACGCCGACCAGGTCGGCCACACCGCCACCGACGTGCTGCTGCCGCTGCTGCCGTTCCCGCACCAGTACGGGCTGTCCATGGTGCTCATCGCCTGGCTGCGCCGCTGCTCGCTGGTGGTGGCCCCGTACACCCGGCTGGACCGGGCGCTGGTGCAGGCCGCGGGCACCGGGGTCACCGTGGTCGACGCGACGCCGTCGACCTACCTGAGCATGCTCAACATCATCGGCAAGCGCCCGGCCCTGGCCGGTGGCCTGGCGTCGGCGCGGATGCTCTGCGCCGGGGCCGCGCCGCTCGACAGCGGGCTGGTGCACCGGTACGTGGAGCGGTTCGGCCTGCCGCTGCTGGACAGCTACGGCAGCACCGAGTACGCCAACATCTCCTTCGCCACTCCCGACAACCCGGTGGCGTGCGGGCGGGCCATGCCGGGAATCGCGCTGCGCGTCGTCGACGAGGACGGTGTCCCCGTGGCCGCCAGGCAGGTGGGGGAGATCGAGGTGGACACCCCCGACGGCCTCACCGGGCACCTGGGCGAGGACGGCTCGACCGTGCCCGCCCCCACCGGCTGGGTCCGCACCGGCGACCTGGGCTACCTCGACGAGCGGGACAACCTGGTCGTGCTGGGCCGCAAGTTCGCCGTGACGCGCATGGGCTACACCCTCTACCCGGAGATCATCGAGCGCCGGGTGGCAGACGCGGGCTGCGCGGTGAAGGTGGTGCCGCTGCCCGACGAGCGCCGGGGGGCGCAGCTCGTGTTCGTCGTGGAGGACCCCGACGGCCACGACGAGGCCCACTGGCGCTCGTTCCTGGCGGAGGTGCTGCCCACCTTCGAGCAGCCGAACCGGGTCGTGGTGGTGGAGCGCTTCCCGCTCAACCGCAACGGCAAGCCGGACCGCGCCCGGCTGGAGGTCGTGGCCGCCGACACCGCGGCGGAGCCCGTGCTCGCCTAGGCGCACCGGGCCGGGAGGTTGGTGCTTGGAACGGGGGAGACCTCCGGGTGCGGTGGTGGTCGCGACGCCATCCACCGGGCCCGGAGGTCTCCGCGTCCCACCGTGCTGGTCCCGTACCGGGCCGGCCCGCGGGGGTCAGAACCGCTGGAGGAAGAAGCGGGTGTCGCCGCTGAAGTCGATCCCCACCACCTCCTTGCGGTCGGGGTTGAGGCCGGAGATCAGGAAGCGGGTGCTCCCGGGCAGGCCGGTGACGTCCACGACCGTGCCGTCGCGGGAGAAGACGCGGCTGCGCGCGGTGCCGTCGGCGGTGGTGTAGCGGGCGGCGATGTCACCGCGGTTGTTGATGCCCGCGATGTAGGGGAGGTCGCCGTAGCCCGCGTCGGGGGTGAGGTCGGTGAGGACGCCCGCGTGCCAGCGGAAGACGCGGTTGCCGGAGACGTAGGCCAGTTCGCCGCGGTCGTTGAGGAAGGTGTGGAAGAACGGGTCCAGGTAGTTCAGGTGGGTGAGCTGCGCGTACGGGAGGCTGCCCGGGTCGCTGAACACCCCGTCCTGCCACACGAGCACCCGGAAGTTCGGGTAGCCCTTGCTCGTCTGGAACGCGATGTCGCCGCGGCGGTTCACGGTGAGCGGCGAGAGCCCGTAGTACTCGGCCGGGGCCTTGAGGTCGGCCACGACCCGGCCGCGCTTGTCCCACTCGCGCACGACGGTGTCGCCGTTCGCGTCGACCACGTTGTGCACCACGTGCCCCCCGTCGCCCAGCAGGGGGTAGCCGCCGCCCTGGGGGCCTTCGTAGAGCACCTCGGACCGCCCCCGCTGCCACACCTCCAGCCGCTCCCTGCGCTCGGGGACGTAGGTCGTCACCAGTACCCGGCCGTCCTCGCCGACCGCGACCGCCTGGGAGTACGGACCGCCGACGTCGGTGCGCCGCCCGTCCTGCCACACGGCGGCCCGGGTGAGCGACTCGCCCCGCGGCACGTGGCTGCCCGCGGCGAGCCCCCGGTCGTTCACGTCGTGGACGGTGCTCGACACCGCGTCCGGCTCCAGCACCCGTGGCGTCCCCCGGTGCCACACCACGGCTTTGTGCGTGCTCGACGAAGTCGACACGGTCCAGGCGTAGCCGCCCCCGTTCACCCGCGGGCTGCCCAACGTGGACGTGCCCGCGGGCACCGGCAGCTCCTGGACGCGGCCCGCCGCCGCGGCGGGGGACGCCCCCACCAGCACAACACCCGCCACGACGGCGAGCGTGATCGCTCTGCGCACCAGAACTCCTCCCTGACGATCAGATCAGTGCACCCGATCATCCGGATAACGCTACTATCCGCATACCGCCATTCCGACCAGTGTCGGGTCGTCGACGTCCAGCCGTGCCACACCTGGAACACGCCCCGGTGGTGACACCGTCAGGACTCGGTGTGGGATGTTCCCACCGGGCACTTCGGTTTTCCGGGGGCTATTCACCGACCGCTGCGGACTCATTACCGCCCGTGCCGGGGCCGCGTGCGATCGGGGTTGGCGGGTAAGGGTTATCGGGGTTAATCGGGGTGATCAGGTCAACCCCTACAAACAGTTCCTATAGTGGCCAATTCCCTGACCAGCACCGTTCGACCCTGATACGGTCACCGTATTCAGGCACGCTTTGCAGCATAGAGGTGACTCTCCGCAATTGAACGCCTGAACTCAGTGCATGACGAAGTCGTTCATTCGGGGTGGGGGGAAGTACGGGTGGCATCAGCGAGTGTGTCGGTCGAGCACGCGGTCCCGGTCGTCGGGGACCTGTTGGACTCCGCCGAGACGGGCCGCGGTGGGCTAGCCGTGGTGTCGGGGGCCGTCGGGGGCGGCAAGACCCGGTTCCTGGAGCGGGTGCGGGACCTGGCCCGCGAGCGGGGTTTCCACGTGCTCGAAGCCGAGGGCGGCCGCGCCGAGCGGGACCTGCCCTTCGGCCTCGTCGGTCAGCTCTTGGCCGGGGTGGACCTCACCCCGGCCGAGATCGAGCGGGTCGGCGCCGCGCTGCGGGCGGCGCCCGCGGGCGGTGAACCGCCGGTGGCGTCCGTGCTGGACCTCTGCCTCGTCCTCACCGCCCGCCGGGGCGCACCCCTGCTGGTGACCGTGGACGACGTGCACCACGCCGACACCGCGTCCCTGCGGTGCCTGCTGCTGCTCTCGCGCCGCCTGCGCGCCGCCGGGGTCGTCGTCGTCCTCGCCCACGACCGCCACGCGCCCGCCGGTGCCGACGACCGCCGCGCCGAGTGCCTGCGCGAGCTGGTGGCCGACCAGCCGCACGCGGTGCCCGTCGACCTCGCGCCGCTGACGGCCGACGAGGTCGCCGCCGTGGCCGGACCCGCACCGGTCGACGGACTGGCCGCCTGCCTCGGCCTGCCCCGGCTGCTGCTGGCCCTGCTCGCCGACGCCGCCTGCGGTGCCGCCCCCGGGGACGGCCCCGCCTACGCCCGCGCCGTCGCCGACACCCTGCGCCGCCTCGGCGACCCCGCCGCCCGCGTCGCCGGGGGCCTGGCCGTGGTCGACGGGCCCGCCGACCACATCCTGCTCGGCGACCTGGTCGGCGCCGACGCCGACACCGCGGCCACCGCCCTGCGCGACCTGACCGCCGCCCACCTGGTGCGCGACGGCGCCCTGGCCCACCCGGCGCTGCGCGCGGCCGTGCTGGCCGACCCGGCCGCCGACCTGGCCGGGCTGCGCGCCAGGGCCGCCGCCCTGCTCAACGACCGGGGCGCCCCCGCGGTGGCCGTCGCCGACCACCTCGTCGCCCTCGGCGACGCCTCCGAGCCGTGGATGACCGGCCTGCTGCGCGAGGCCGCCCAGCAGGCCCAGAGCAGCGGGGACCGGGCCCGCGCCCACGACTACCTGCGACTGGCCCACGACCGCACCGGCGACGAGCGCGAGCGCGCCGAGGCCGCCGTGCGCCTGCTCGGCCTGGAGTGGCAGTCCGGGACACCCACCCCGGCCCGCCGCGCCGAGCACGTGGCCGCCGCCCTGTCCCACGCCCGCTCCGGCGGCAGGCACACCGCGGCCATGCTGCGCTACCTCATGCGCTACGGCGCGGGCGCCGAGCTGACCGAGGCGTGGGCGGCGGTCGACGCCGTCCCCGCCCGGGGCCGCGCCGCCGCCGACCTGGCCGTGACCCGGCTGCTCACCGCCTGCTCCCACCCGACCGCCCTGCCCGGCGGCCCGGTGCCGCCCCGGCGCCGGGACCCGGCCACCGCCGTGCCCGCCGACCCGCTGGGCCGGGCCGCCGACGCCCTGGCCGACGTGCTGGCCAACTGGGCCGACCCGGACTCCCTGGCCGTGGCCGAGGAGGTGCTGCGCGAGGCCAGGCTGTCGGCCGAGTCCTTCGAGCAGGTGGAGAGCGCCCTGCTGGCCCTGGTCTACGCCGAGCGCCTCGACGCCCCCGCCGAGGTGTGCGCGGCGCTGCTGGCCGAGGCCGAGGCGCAGGGCGCCGACACCTGGCGGGCCAGGCTGCTGTCCTGGCGCGCGGAGATCGCCCTGCGCCGGGGCGACCTGGCCGGGGCGGAGACCGCCGCCCGCGCCGCCCTCACCGCCGTCCACCGGCAGGTGTGGGGCACGGCCATCGCCGAACCCCTCGGGGTCCTGGTGGCCGCCACCACCGCCAGGGGCGACCTCGACGCCGCCGCCGCGGCCCTCGCCGAGCCGGTGCCGGACGAGGTCTTCGACACCCGCCACGGCCTGCGCTACCTGTGCGCCCGCGGCGAGTACCACCGCGCCCGCGGCCACGTGCACGCCGCGCTCGGCGACTTCCTGGTGGTCGGCCAGCTCATGGTGGCCTGGGGCGTCGACGCGCCGGGCCTGGCCCCGTGGCGGCTGCGCGCCGCCGACGCCTACCACGCCCTGGGCAAGCGCGAGAAGGCCCGCAAGCTCATCGACGAGCAGCTCACCGCCCTGCGCCACCGCCACCCCCGGGTCCGGGGCGCGGCCATGCGGCTGCGCGCCGCCACCGCCGAGGTCGCCGACCGCCCCCACCTGCTGCGCCGGGCGGTGGACGAACTCCAGGAGAGCGGCGACCAGTACGAGCTGGCGGGAGCCCAGGCCGCCCTCGGCGAGGCCCACCGCGCCTGCGGCGACCACCGCCGGGCCCGCACGGTGTTCCGGGTGGCCGCCACCCTCGCCGAGGACGCGGGCGCCGAGACCCTCCTGCGCGCCCTGGCCGCCGAGTACCCCGACGACCACACCGCCGACCCGGCCCCGGCCCTGCCGCCCACGCTGCTCAGCGACGCGGAGTTCCGCGTGGCCAAGCTGGCCGCCGCCGGGCTGACCAACCGCGAGATCGCCGGGCGGCTCTACATCACCGTGAGCACGGTCGAACAGCACCTGACCCGGGTCTACCGGAAGCTGAACGTGAGGGGGCGGGACGGGTTGCCCGCCGAACTGTGCACCTCGGTCGCGCCGTAGTCCTTTCGCTCGTCGGAAGGGGGCTGTCCGGTTCCGGACAGCCCCCTTGCGCTTATCCGGCATTCGGTACCGGTACCGGGCCGAGTTCCCCCGGATCGCCTTTCCCGACGGACCGAGAACAGGTCCTAGGGGGGCCGGGTAGGGGGCTTCCCTCCCCATTCCCGCGCATAGCCTCGCCAGGGTCGACCGACGTCGACCAGGTCGGTGCCGTGGACGCGGGGGAGAACACAGGTGGGAACCAACGGCTCGGTGGCCAATAGCCCGGCGACGGTCAGGACCGCGGTCGTGTTCCCCGGCATGGCGCAGGCCGGGTTCCCCGTGCTGGGGCGCTTCCTCACCCTCGACCCGTTCGCCGGGGCGCGGGTGGCCGAAGCCGACGACGCCCTGGGGTACAGCCTGCTCGACCGGTACTGGGACGACGGCGGCGACTACTCGGTGCAGGCGCAGGTGGCGTTCATGGTCGCCTCGACGGCGCTGGCGGACCGGGCGGTGACCGAGGGCGGGCTGGTGCCCGACGTGTGCGCCGCGCCGAGCTTCGGGCACAAGGCCGCCGTCGCGTTCACGGGGGCGCTGCCGTTCGGTGACGCCGTGCGGCTGACCTCGGCGCTGGCGGTGTGCGAGCACGAGTACTTCGCCGAACGGCAGGGGGACCTGGTCACCCACTCGTTCGTGCGGGTGGGCGTCGACGAGGTGGCCGACCTGCGGGCCGAGCTGGCCGAGGCGGGCCACGAGACCGCGCCCTCCGGGGCGCTCGACCACGACTTCCACCTGCTCACCCTGCCCCGCGACGGCCTCGACGCGCTCAAGGCGGCGGTCAGCGCGGTGGGCGGGTACAACATGCAGACCATGTGGCCGCCGGTGCACGCCCCGGTGCTGCGACCGCTGCGCGAGCGCGCCGAACGGGTGCTCGACGGGTTCGCCCTCGCCGACCCGCTGCTGCCCGTCGTGTCCGATGTGGACGGTTCGCTGGTGACCACGGCGGACGCGCTGCGCGCGATGCTGCTGGGCACGTTCGACCGGCCCCTGGACTGGCCCGCCGCCGCCGCCGCGCTGGCGGGCCTGGGTGTCGGCACCGCGTGGTTCCCCGGCCCGGAGAGCCCGTTCACCCGGGTCCGGTGCAGCCGGGCCTTCAAATTGGTCAAGGTGGACCCCAAGGGTGCGCTGCGCGCCGTGCTGGGGGACCCCGCCGCGGTTTCCGGGTCCGGGCGGTCGCGCTAGGGGGTCGTGGCACCCCGGTCCGTTGTTAGCGTCGGGCGCGGGCGCCTCCGCCCGCCTCCCCCCACTCGCGTTGTGGAGCTTTGATGAGCGATCTCGGTGGTGTCGCGGCCCTGCTCGACCTCGTCCGCACGCGCGTGGGGGAGGTGCTGCTGGCCAAGGACCCGCAGGCCCCGGCCGCCCCCGCCCCCGACGCGGCGTTCCTCGACCTCGGGTTCGACTCCCTGGCCGCGGTCGACCTGCACCGGCGGCTGGTGGCCGAACTGGGGGTGGCGCTGCCGGTGACCCTGGTCTACGACCACCCCACCCCGGCCGCGCTGGCCGCGCACCTGCACACCGTGCTCACCGGCACCGAGGACACCACCCCCGGTCCGGTCACCCGCTCCGTCGACGAGGACGACCCGATCGCCATCGTCGCCGCGGGCTGCCGCTTCCCCGGCGGCGTGGCGTCCCCGGACGACCTGTGGGACCTGGTCGCCGAGGGCCGCGACGCCACCTCCGACTTCCCGTCGAACCGCGGCTGGGACCTCGACGCCCTCCACGACCCCGACCCCGACACCCCCGGCACCACCTACACCCGCCGCGGCGGCTTCCTGCACGACGCCGACCGCTTCGACGCGGCGTTCTTCGGCATCTCCCCGCGCGAGGCCACCGCGATGGACCCCCAGCAGCGGCTGCTGCTGGAAACCACCTGGGAGGCGCTGGAGAACGCGGGCATCGACCCGCTGGGCCTGCGCGGCGGCGACACCGGGGTGTTCGTCGGCATCGAGTCGCACGAGTACGGCCCCGGCCTGGCCCACGCCGCCGACGGCGCCGAGGGCTACCTGCTCACCGGCACCGCGAGCAGCGTCGCCTCCGGCCGGATCGCCTACGCGTTCGGGTTCGAGGGCCCCACCGTCACCGTGGACACCGCCTGCTCCTCGTCGCTGGTGGCGCTGCACCTGGCCGTGCGGGCACTGCGCCGCGGCGAGTGCGGCCTGGCGGTGGCGGGCGGCGCGGCGGTGATGGCGTCCCCGGGCGGGTTCCTGGCGTTCAGCCGCCAACGCGGCCTGTCGGCCGACGGTCGTTGCAAGCCGTTCTCGGCCTCCGCCGACGGCACCGGCTGGTCCGAGGGCGCGGGCGTCCTGGTGCTGCAACGGCTCTCCGAGGCCACCCGCCTCGGCCACCCGGTCCTGGCCGTGGTGCGCGGAACCGCGATCAACTCCGACGGCGCCAGCAACGGCCTGACCGCCCCGAACGGCCGGGCGCAGCGCCGGGTCATCCACGCCGCACTGGCCGACGCGGGCCTACGACCGTCCGATGTGGACATGGTCGAGGCGCACGGGACCGGCACCGCGCTGGGCGACCCGGTGGAGGCCAACGCCCTGCTCGCCGCCTACGGCCGCGACCGGGAACAACCGCTGTGGCTGGGCTCGGTGAAGTCCAACCTCGGCCACACCCAGGCCGCGGCGGGCGTCGCCGGGGTGATCAAGTCCGTGCTGGCGCTGCGGCACGGGGTGCTGCCCCGCTCCCTGCACGCCGACGAACCGACCCCGAAGGTGGACTGGACCTCGAGCGCGGTGTCGCTGCTCGGCGAGGCCCGGCCGTGGCCGGAACTGGACCGGCCCCGCCGGGCCGGGGTGTCGTCGTTCGGCATGAGCGGCACCAACGCCCACGTCATCCTGGAACAGGCCCCGCCCACCCCCGATCCCGGCGCCCCCAGCGCTGCCGCCACCGCTTCTGCTGCCGCCATCGGCACCGGTGCCGCTACCGGTGGCGCCGACTTCGCCGCCGCGGGCGCTGGTGCCGGGCGCCCGGCCGCGCTGGTGTTGTCGGCGCGTTCGGAGGCCGCGCTGCGCGAGTTGGCCCGGCGGCTGGGCGACATCGATGCCGATCCCGCTGACCTGGCCGCGACCCTGGCGGCCACCCGGACGACCCGCCTGGAGCACCGCGCCGTCGTCGTGGCCGCCGACCGCGTCGCGGCCCGCGCGGGCCTCACCGCCGTCGCCGGGGGCACCAGTGCGGCGAACGCGGTCACCGGTATCCCCGAGCCGGGTGGGCGGGTGGCGTTCCTGTTCACCGGTCAGGGCGCCCAGCGCGTGGGGATGGGGCGCGAGTTGCACGCGGCGTTCCCCGCGTTCGCCGCCGCCTTCGACGAGGTGTGCGCGCACCTGGACCGCCACCTCGACCCCGGGGTGCGCGAGGTCGTCCTCTCCGGTGACCCCCGGGTGCACGAGACCCGGTACACCCAGCCCGCGCTGTTCGCCGTCGAGGTCGCCCTGGTGCGGCTGCTGGGGTCCTGGGGGCTGCACCCGGACCTGGTGGCGGGCCACTCCGTCGGCGAGGTCGCCGCCGCGCACGTCGCCGGGGTGTTGTCGGTGCAGGACGCGGCGATCCTGGTCACCGCCCGGGGCAGGCTCATGCACGCGCTGCCGCCCGGTGGGGCGATGGCCGCCGTCGAGGCCGCGGCGGCGGAGGTCGAGCCGGTGCTGACCGCCGGTGTGGCCGTCGCGGCGGTCAACGGGCCGACGTCGGTGGTGGTTTCCGGGGTCGCGGGCGAGGTGGGGGCGGTCGCCGCGCACTTCGCCGCCCTGGGCAGGCGCACCACGGCGCTGCGGGTGTCGCACGCCTTCCACTCGCCGCTGGTGGACCCGGTGCTGGCCGAGTTCCGCCGGTACGCCCGCGTGCTCGACTACGCCGAGCCGACCACCCCCGTGGTCTCCACCCTCACCGGCGCGCTCGCCACCGCCGCCGAACTGGGTTCACCCGACTACTGGACCAGCCACGTCCGCGAGGCCGTCCGCTTCCACGACGCCGTGCGCGCCCTGGCCGACGCGGGCGCCACCACCTTCGTCGAGGTCGGGCCGGACGCCGCGCTGACCGCCCTGGCGCAGCCGGAACTGCCGCCCGGCGCCTGCGTCCCCCTGCTGCGCCGCGACCGCCCCGAGGTCGCCACCCTGCTCACCGCCGTGGCCACCGCCCACACCCGGGGCGCCGCGGTGGACTGGTCGGCCGTCGCCGGGGGCGCGGGTGGGCGGCGCGTGCCGCTGCCGAACTACCCGTTCCAGCGCGAGAGCTTCTGGCTCGCCCACGACCGCCCCGGCACCGACGTCACCGCCGCGGGCCTGTCCACCCCCGACCACCCGCTGCTGGCCGCCTCGGTCGACCGCCCCGGCACCGACGGGGCCCTGCTCACCGGCCGCCTCAGCACCACCACCCACCCCTGGCTGGCCGACCACGTCGTCCTGGGAGCCACCGTGCTGCCCGGCACCGCGTTCGTGGAACTGGCGGTGCGCGCAGGCGACGAGGTCGGCTGCGCCCACGTCGAGGAACTGACCCTGCACGCCCCCCTCACCCTGCCCGAATCCGGCGGCGTGGAACTGCGCGTCCTGGTCGGCGACGCCGACACCCACGGCAGGCGCGACCTGGCCGTCCACTCCCGCACCGACGCCAAGCGCGATCCCGCCGCCGATGGCGACTGGCAGCACCACGCCTCCGGTGTGCTCGCCCCCACCGCCCCGGCCCCCGCGCCCGCCGAGGGCACCTGGCCGCCCAAGGGCGCCGAACCGGTCGACACCAGCACCACCCACGCCCGCCTGGCCGCCACCGGCCTGGCCTACGGCCCCGCCTTCCTCGGCCTGCGCCGCGCGTGGCGGCGCGGCGAACAGGTCTTCGCCGAGGTGACCCTGCCCGACGGGGTGGAGCCCGCCCGGTTCGGCCTGCACCCGGCCCTGCTCGACGCCGCCCTGCACGCCGTCGAGCTGGGCGCCCTGCCCGCCACCGACGCCCCCGCCCTGCCGTTCGCCTGGTCGGACGTGTCGCTGCACGCCACCGGCGCCCGTTCCGCCCGGGTCACCATCACCAGGGCAGGCGACCGGTCGGTGACCCTGACCCTGCACGACGAGTCCGGCGCCGCACTGCTCACCGCCGGATCGCTGGCCCTGCGCACCGCCGAACCTGACCAGTTCGGCAGCCCCACCGCCCCACTGTTCCACCTGGACTGGGTGCCCGCCCCCACCCAGGACACCCCGGCGGCCGAGGTCGTCGTGGCCCCGCTGACCACCGCGGCAGCCGGGTTCGCCGAAGGCGCCCACGAGGCCGCCCGGCGCGCGCTGGAACTGGTCGGGGACTGGCTGGCCCAGGACCGCCCCGAACGCCTGGTCATCACCACCCGGGGCGCGGTCGGTCCCGGCGCGACCACACCCGCCCTGGCCGCCGCGTGGGGCCTGGTGCGCTCAGCCCAGACCGAACACCCCGGCCGCTTCGCCCTGCTCGACCTCGACCCCGACACCGACGCCGCCCCGACCCCGGCCGACCTGGCGGCGTGCGCGGGCGACGAGCCGCAGGTGGCCGTGCGCGGCGGACACCACCTCGTGCCGAGGATCGCCCGCACCCCCGCCCCCGGCATCACCGGCACCGACACCGCCGCCCCGACCACTGCCGCCACCCCCGGCACCGCCACCGCCACCCCCGCCACCCCCGGCACCCCCACCCCCG